>NZ_JBJDNG010000004.1:197909-274826 GCF_044900155.1 Pseudomonas sp. NPDC088890
AGCCCTCAAGCTTTGCGCTGTGCCTGTGGGAGCGGGCTTGCCCGCGAAGAGGCCCGAACTACCAGCGCAGCCCTCAAGCTTTGCGCTGTGCCTGTGTGAGCGGGCTTGCCCGCGAAGAGGCCCGAACTACCAGCGCAGCCCTCAAGCTTTGCGCTGTGCCTGTGGGAGCGGGCTTGCCCGCGAAGAGGCCCGAACTACCTGCGCAGCCCTCAAGCTTTGCGCTGTGCCTGTGTGAGCGGGCTTGCCCGCGAAGAGGCCAGAACTACCAGCGCTGAACTCAAGGCTGCTCGGTAGCGGTGTTCTCGACAGGGGCCGGCTTGCCGCGCCCAGCCTCCTGACGCCACTGCAGGGCGATCAGGATCAAGGTCGGCACCCCCAGCAGTGCAGTGATCAGGAAGAAGTCGTGATAGCCGAACTTCTCCACCATCACCCCTGAGTAACCACCAATCAAGCGCGGCAACAGCAGCATGATCGAGCTGAGCAGCGCGTACTGGGTCGCCGAGAACTTCAAATTGGTCAGGCTGGACAGGTAGGCGACGAACGCCGAAGTGGCCATGCCGGAGCTGAAGTTATCCAGCGAAATAGTCACCACCAGCATTTCCAGGTTCGGCCCCATATCGGCCAGCATCAGGAACAGGATGTTGGTCGCCGCCGATGCCACGCCGCCGATGAACAGGATCGGCATGATGCCGAAACGCACGATCAGCAGCCCGCCAGCACCGGCGCCGAGCAGAGTCATGATCAGGCCGAAGATCTTGCTGACGCTGGCGATCTGGTCCTTGGTGAAGCCCATGTCGATGTAGAACACGTTGGCCATCACGCCCATCACCGTATCGGACATGCGATAGGTGGCGATCAGACCCAACAGCAGCAGCGCCTGCCAGCGATAACGCGCGATGAAGTCGTTGACCGGCGTCAGCACCGGTGCCAGGCCGCGGCGGCCCAGGGAAGACAGGCAGGCCCAGGTCAGCAGCACGTACAGCAGCAAACGCAGGAAGGCGCGGTCTTCGAGGAACAGGTCGAGTACGGTCGAGTCGCCGAACACTACGCTGGCCCAGTCGGTATTGAACAGCTGGGTGAAGCTGGCTGGGACCGATACCAGCAGGATGATCAGCACGAACACCGAAGCCAGCTGGTGGCCCAGGCCATAACGTGCGGCAGACAGTTGAGTGCGCAGCGGAACCGGTGGTTCACGCATCACCAGGGTAGTGAACACCGCCGGCAGCATGATCACGCCAAACAGCACGTAGGTGCCGGTCCAGGCCTGGTGCAGGTAGCTGAAGCCAGTGGAGCCAAACCACTCGGCGAAGAACAACGCACCGGCCGTGGCCAACAGCGCGGCGACCCGGTAACCGGCCATGTAGCTGGCGGCGAGGGCGGCTTGGCGCTGGTCATCGGCGATTTCCAGGCGATAGGCGTCGACGGCGATGTCCTGGGTAGCTGAAGCGAAGGCCACCAGCACCGCCAAGGCAATCAGCCACGACAGATGCTTTTGTGGGTCGCACAAGCCCATGCCGACCAGGCCGATCACCACCAGCACCTGCGATAGCAGCAGCCACGAGCGACGCCGGCCAAGGCCGCCGAGCAGTGGCAGGCGCCATTGGTCGAGCAGTGGCGACCAGACCCATTTGAAGGCGTAGGCAAGGCCGATCAGGCTGGCATAGCCGATGGTTTCGCGCGCCACACCGGCTTCGCGCAACCACACCGAAAGCGTTGAGAACACCAGCATGTACGGCAGGCCGGCGGCAAAGCCAAGCAGCAAGAGCACCAGGGTTGACGGGCTGGCATAGGCAGCGAGCGCAGCGCGCCAGGTTTTACGGGGCATGGGCCAACATCTGCCTCAAGTTTACGAAAACAAAGCGCGCACTCTAACCGCTGTGCTCCATTGGACGCCAGCCATGGCGCGTCATATCCACACGATTATTGGTTACATTGACCCCTTCCGCGCGCAGCCGGGCACGCTGTTCGTCGCCCGACGGGGTGCCCAGTGCCAAGCTCAGGCGCCCTCCGGCGCCGAGCACCCGGTGCCAGGGCAAACGGGTGTCCGCAGGCAACTGCCCAAGGGTACGCCCGACCCAACGCGCTGCTCGCCCTAACCCTGCCAACTCGGCCAGCTGGCCATAGCTGACGACCTTGCCCGAGGGAATCTGGCCCAGCACGGAATACAGTGCCATTCGTCGGGCATCGGCATCTTCCGCCGAAAGGCGCGAAACCCCTGACATCAGGCGAGCGCCGGGTGTGGCAGGCCAAACGGCGTGTAGGCCTGGTAAATGAGAGTTGAACTCAACGGCATGGGCTGGGTCTGTCCTTGCTCTAGTCGTGTGCATCTGGATAATGCCCGGCTTTTTTCGTCAAACCGAGCCCGTAGTCAGCTTATGTATTCTAGAACCTTGCTCTGCCTTATCGCCGCATCCCTGTGTACCCCTGTGTTGGCCGACACCGTCTGGATGAAGAACGGTGACAAGCTCAGTGGCAAGATCAAGGTCTTCGACGGCGGCAAGCTGCTGCTCGAGACGCCGTATGGTGGCTCCATCGCCCTGGACTGGAAACAGGTGCAGACGCTGGAGAG
This sequence comes from Pseudomonas sp. NPDC088890, assembly GCF_044900155.1. Lineage (NCBI taxonomy): Bacteria > Pseudomonadati > Pseudomonadota > Gammaproteobacteria > Pseudomonadales > Pseudomonadaceae > Pseudomonas > Pseudomonas sp. NPDC088890. The sequence goes on from NZ_JBJDNG010000004.1 coordinate 200,479, forward strand.
CGATCAGGAGATGCTAGTCAAGCAGGACGCCTACACGGGCGAGAAAGCCAAGTCGCTCAAGGCCGCCGAGCCAGGCAAGGTCACCCTGGCCAACGGCGATGCGCCCAAGACCGTCGATCTGGCCAGCATCGAGCAGATCATGAAGCCGCGACCTTTGGTCGAAGACTTCCTGTGGAAGGGCAATGTTGACCTGGCCATGGACTACAAGCGCGCCGAGAACGACACCGACGACTACGACGTCAGCTTCAAGACTACCGCCCGCCACGGCCGCTGGCGGCACAACGCCGAAGGCGAGTACAACCGCGAAACCAAGGACGACGTCACCACCACCAACAATTGGAGCGCCGAGTACGCGCTGGATCGTTTCCTCACCGAGAAATGGTTCTGGCAGGGCCGTCTGGAATACAAGCGTGACCACATCGAAGACCTGGCCCGCCAGCGTACCGTGGGTACCGGCCCGGGTTACCAGTTCTGGGATGACGAGCTGGGCGCGTTCTCGCTCGGCTCGCTGATCAACCGCACGGACTACCAATACCGTGATGGCGGCAAGGACAACTTCTATTCGGCGGCAGTCAAGTGGGACTACACCCGCTACCTGATCGGCAAGAACGTCCAGCTGTTCACCAATGGCGAGCTGGGCAAGCCGCTGGGTGGGGTCGCCGACTACTCGCTGGATGCCGAGATCGGCCTGCGCTACAAGGTTACCGAGTGGGCCTCGCTGAACCTCAAGGCCGAGAAGGACATGATCCAGGGTACCCGTGACAGCGATCTGGACAAAACCCGCTATACCGCAGGCTTTGGCGTTACCTGGTAAAAGCAGTTGCTAGCGGTAAGCTACAAGCGGCAAGCAGAGCGGACGTACGGACCTTTAACCGGCGTCGCTGGCTTGCTTTTTCTTGCCGCTTGTAGCTTATAGCTTGCAGCTGATTTTCTTCAGGAGCCTCTTTCGTGAGTACCAACGCCCTTCGCCCCGCCCGGGAACTGCTGCTCAAGGAATACCGCGGCGTGCTCTCGACCCATTCCAAGTCCATGCCCGGCTACCCGTTCGGTTCCGTCGTGCCGTACTGCCTGGACGCCGAAGGCCATCCGCTGATCCTCATCAGCCGCATCGCCCAACACACCCACAACCTGCAAAAAGACCCCAAGTGCTCGCTGCTGGTCGGTGAGCGCGACGCCGAGGATGTGCAGGCCGTTGGCCGCCTGACGGTCATGGCCGAGGCGCACAAGCTCACCGATGAAGCGGCCATCGACGCGGCGGCCGAGCGTTACTACCGCTACTTCCCGGAAGCCGCCAACTACCACAAGGCCCATGACTTCGATTTCTGGGTGCTGCAGCCGGTGCGCCACCGCTACATCGGCGGCTTCGGTGCGATCCACTGGCTCGACCAGGTCACCCTGGCCAACACCTTCGCCGGCAAGGCCGAAGCGAGCATGATCGAGCACATGAACAGCGACCATGCCAACGCCATCGCCCACTACGTCGAACTGAGCGACTTGCCACGCACGCCAGCGGCGCACATGGTCGGTATCGACAGCGAGGGGATGCACCTGCGCATCGGCCAGGCGGTTTACTGGCTGCCATTCCCAAGCACTTGCAATACGCCGACACAAGTTCGCGAAGCCCTGGTTTTGCTGGCGCGCGCCGACAACTGGCCATCTGCGACACACGTCGAGGGTTGAAAAAGCGAGCACACGCATCCATTTGAGGTCTTACTGGAAGGTTGTCTTCCGTCGAGGAACCCTTGATGCGTGTTTTCCTACTGCTGTTTCTGATTTTTCCGGTGCTGGAGCTGTTCGTCTTCGTCAAAGTCAGCGCCGCCATCGGTTTCTTCCCGGCGCTGCTGCTGATCATCGCCGGTTCCGCCCTGGGTGTGCTGGTGATGCGTGTGGCCGGCTTGGCCACCGCCCTGCGTGCCCGTGAGAGCCTGCAGCGCGGCGAGCTGCCCGCCGAGGACATGTTCCAGGGCATGATGCTGGCGGTCGGTGGTGGCCTGTTGCTCATCCCAGGTTTCATCAGCGACGTGCTCGGCCTGATCTGCCTGCTGCCGTTCACCCGTCACCTGGCGGCGCGCAAGCTGCGTCAGCGTGCCGAGGCCCAGGCCATGCGCCAGCGAGCCTTCCAGGACGATCCGTTCAATGCCCGTCCGCCAGAAGGCGCCCACCGTCCTAACGTCATCGAAGGCGAGTACGAGCGGCGCGACAAGTAATTGTTGCAAGCCTTTACCCAACGGCCCCGAAAGGGGCCGTTGTGCGTTTTGCGATAAGCCTATGAAATATTTTCCAGGGCAAGCCTTGTAATTGTTTCCAGCGACCTCATGTATGTGGTCACCGCAAGGTTTCTGGTGGAAACGCCAGACAAGACTCAGGGGTTTGCCTGATGCAGGCCCCTCCCGGCAACGCCGGAATGCCTCAACCCGCCGGTGTCGATACCGGCCGATGAAAACCACAATTTGGGAGAGATCGACAATGAAGCTTCGTCCTCTGCATGACCGCGTAGTCATCCGTCGCAGCGAAGAAGAATCGAAAACCGCTGGCGGTATCGTCCTGCCGGGTTCGGCCGCTGAAAAACCAAACCGCGGTGAAGTTGTTGCCGTCGGCACCGGTCGCATCCTGGACAACGGCGAAGTTCGCGCGCTGGCCGTGAAAGTGGGTGACAAAGTGGTTTTCGGCCCTTACTCGGGCAGCAACACCGTGAAAGTCGATGGCGAAGACCTGCTGGTAATGGCTGAGAACGAGATTCTCGCCGTTATCGAAGGCTGATTTCCCCGATTTCCCGTTACTCCAAAGAATTCCAAGGATTAAACGATCATGGCTGCTAAAGACGTAAAATTCGGCGATTCCGCCCGTAAGAAAATGCTCGTTGGTGTCAACGTTCTGGCTGACGCTGTTAAAGCGACCCTCGGCCCGAAAGGCCGTAACGTTGTTCTGGCCAAGAGCTTCGGCGCGCCAACCATCACCAAAGACGGTGTTTCGGTTGCCAAGGAAATCGAACTGAAAGACGCCTTTGAAAACATGGGCGCCCAGCTGGTCAAGGAAGTTGCTTCCAAGGCCAACGATGCTGCCGGTGACGGCACCACCACCGCTACCGTTCTGGCTCAGGCCATCGTCAACGAAGGCCTCAAGGCCGTCGCTGCCGGCATGAACCCGATGGATCTGAAGCGCGGTATCGACAAGGCCACCGCCGCTGTTGTCGCCGAGCTGAAGAACCTGTCCAAGCCATGCGCCGACTCCAAGGCCATCGCTCAGGTAGGCACCATCTCCGCCAACTCCGACACCTCCATCGGTGAAATCATCGCCGAAGCCATGGAAAAAGTCGGTAAAGAAGGCGTGATCACCGTTGAAGAAGGCTCGGGCCTGGAAAACGAACTGTCTGTCGTAGAAGGCATGCAGTTCGACCGCGGCTACCTGTCGCCTTACTTCGTCAACAAGCCAGACACCATGGTTGCCGAGCTCGAAGGCCCGCTGCTGCTGCTGGTCGACAAGAAGATCTCCAACATCCGTGAGCTGCTGCCAGTTCTGGAAGCCGTTGCCAAGGCCGGCCGTCCGCTGCTGATCGTTGCTGAAGACGTTGAAGGCGAAGCGCTGGCTACCCTGGTAGTCAACAACATGCGCGGCATCGTCAAGGTTGCTGCGGTCAAGGCTCCTGGCTTCGGCGATCGCCGCAAGGCCATGCTGCAAGACATCGCCGTTCTGACTGGCGGTACCGTCATCTCCGAAGAGATTGGTCTGTCCCTGGAGTCGGCTACCCTGGAGCACCTGGGTAACGCCAAGCGCGTCATCCTGTCCAAGGAAAATACCACCATCATCGACGGCGCTGGTGTCGATGCTGACATCGAAGCACGCGTCAAGCAGATCCGTGCCCAGATCGAAGAGACTTCCTCCGACTACGACCGTGAGAAGCTGCAAGAGCGTCTGGCCAAGCTGGCTGGCGGTGTTGCCGTGATCAAGGTCGGTGCTGGCACCGAAGTTGAAATGAAAGAGAAGAAAGCCCGCGTTGAAGACGCCCTGCACGCTACCCGTGCAGCCGTTGAAGAAGGCGTGGTGCCTGGCGGTGGTGTTGCCCTGGTACGTGCCCTGGCAGCCATTGTCGACCTCAAAGGCGACAACGAAGACCAGAACGTCGGTATCGCCCTGCTGCGCCGCGCTGTTGAATCGCCGCTGCGCCAGATCACTGCCAACGCCGGCGACGAGCCAAGCGTTGTCGCTGACAAGGTCAAGCAAGGTTCGGGTAACTTCGGTTACAACGCCGCTACCGGCGAATACGGCGACATGATCGAGATGGGCATCCTTGACCCAGCCAAGGTCACTCGCTCGGCGCTGCAAGCTGCAGCTTCGATCGGCGGTCTGATGATCACCACCGAGGCGATGGTTGCCGATGCTCCTCAGGAAGCTGCTGCTGGCGGCATGCCTGACATGGGCGGCATGGGTGGCATGGGCGGCATGGGCGGCATGATGTAAGTCAGCCTTACCCCCTCGCTGTAACGAGAAGCCCCGCCTAGTGCGGGGCTTTTTGTTTTTTGTGTCGAGATATCAAGGCCGCTTTGCGCCCATCGCAGCGGTTCGGCGCTGCGACGAGCCGTCTTCTACAGACAGCCTGTCCCTGTAGGCGCTGGCTCGCCTGCGATGGGCCGCAAAGCGGCCCCAAACCTGCTCAGGCGACGCTATTCTGCCCGACCGGCACGCAAGCCACTCCCCGGCGATACAACACCAAGTAATAACAGCCCAAACCAATTAGCCAGCAGAACACCGCCGTCCACACGTTGTGCGAGAAAAAATGCGCCCCCTGCAACATCCGCCCCAATGACAACACCACGCCGGTCGTGGTCGCCACCAGCAACGCCGCTCGCGCCATGCGCGGGCGCCGGTCACGCAGCACGAAGAACAGCGCAAACAAGCTGAACCCAGTCGCCGCATGCCCACCCGGCCAGCACATCCCCGGTTTGTCGGTCGCAGGGCGTGCCTCCAGCAGCTTGCTGTAGGTTTCCTTACCGCCAAACTGGCTCAGGCTCCATGGGCACTGCACCGCCGTCAGCTGCTTGAGCGGGGTGACGAAACTGGTCGAAAGCGCCAGCGACAGCACCAGGCAGCCGAGCTCACGGCGCCAGGCAAACAGGCGCGGCCAGACCAAGCTGGCGATGAAGGCGAGCACCGCCAGCAAGCCCAAGCCGATCACCGCCTGCTTGACCCGATCGTGCAGGATGGTTTCCAGCCAATAGCTATGGCGGCCGATGAACTGCCCCGCGCCCGGGTCGAAGGCCAGTGTGGCCAGGTCCATGTCCAATGAGGTCAATTCAAGCAGCAACAGGCCCGCAGCGATGGCCAGCGGGATGCCCAGGTACAGCCAAAGATTGAGCGGGCGAGGTCGAGCGGCTGAATGCATGGTGGCTCCAGGAGCGAAAGAGATCGGCCATTGTCTGCTCACCGCTATCTTGAGCGGGTGAAGGTTCGGTGAAAAAAGCGTCGGCATCGACGATATCCCCGCAAGGCTGGCGCCCGGCCATTGATGGCCGTAAGCTGCGCCTGCCGCGCACTGCGAAAGCGCCGCACAGGAGACCCCGATGCGCATTCTTTTGGTTGAAGACAACCGCGATATTCTTGCCAATCTGGCCGATTACCTCGGCATGAAGGGCTACACCGTCGATTGTGCCCAGGATGGTTTGTCTGGCCTGCACCTGGCCGCGACCGAGCACTACGACCTGATCGTGCTCGACATCATGCTGCCCGGCATCGATGGCTACACCCTGTGCAAGCGCCTGCGCGAGGATGCCCGTCGCGACACGCCGGTGATCATGCTCACCGCTCGCGATCAACTGGATGACCGCCTGCAGGGCTTTCGCTCCGGTGCCGACGACTACCTGCTCAAGCCGTTCGCGTTGTCGGAGCTGGCCGCGCGCATCGAAGCGGTGCTGCGCCGCAGCCAAGGGGGAGGGCGCCGCACGTTGCAGGTCGCCGACCTCAGCTATGACCTGGACACCCTCGAAGTCACCCGCCAGGGCCGCTTGCTCAAACTCAACCCGGTGGGCCTCAAGCTGCTCGCGGTACTGATGCAGAAGAGCCCGCACGTGCTGCGCCGCGAAGTGCTGGAAGAAGCCCTGTGGGGCGATGACTGCCCCGACAGTGACAGCCTGCGCAGCCATGTCCACCAGCTGCGCCAAGTGATCGACAAACCTTTCGACAAACCGTTGCTGCATACCGTCCACGGCGTCGGCTATCGCCTCGCCGAGGGTCGCGATGGAGTTTAAGCAAAGCCTTGCCCAGCGCATCATCATCGCCTTTGCCTTGATGAGCGCCCTGGTGGCCGGGGCCTTCGCCTTCGGTATCGTCGCCACCGTGCACCTGGTCGAAGAACGGCTGATCTCTGCCGTGCTCGGCGGTGACCTGCAGCGCCTGCTGCGCATGGACAGCGTCAGTGACTGGAGCCACCGGCCACGCCCGGACCAGCTGTTCTACTTCAGTGGCGGGCGCGACGATTTCGAGTTGCCCAAGGACTTGCGCCACCTCAACGCTGGTTTCCATGAAGTGTTCCGCGATCAGTTGTCTTACCACGCCATGGTCGAGGTAGTGGACGGTCGTCACTACGTGCTGTTGCAGGACCAGAGTGATTTCGAAGAGCGCGAGCGGGTGCTGTTCGCGGTGGTGGTAGTGGGTTTCGTGCTCAGCCTGGTGCTGGCGGTGATCCTCGGCTGGCTGCTGGCCCGGCGCGTGATGGCCCCGGTAATCCGCCTGGCGCGCCAGGTTCGCCATCGCGATCAGTTGCTCGGCCTGGCGCCGCCTTTGGCCCCGGACTATGCCGCGGACGAGGTTGGCCAGTTGGCGGTGGCCTTCGATGACACCCTGGGCCGGTTGCGCGATGCGTTGACCCGCGAGCGGCTATTCACCAGTGACGTCAGCCATGAGTTGCGCACGCCACTGATGGTGCTGGCCACTTCTTGCGAGCTGCTGATGGAAAACCCCGGCCTGGACAGCCGCGCGCGTAACCAGGTGGAGCGCATCGCCCGCGCCACCGAGGAGATGCGTGAGCTGGTCAAGACCTTCCTGATGCTCGCCCGCGCCCAGCGCGATGAAGGCGCGGTCGCCTCCAAGGCGACTTTGCGTGAGGTGGCCGACGATCTGATCGGCGTCTGGCGCGATACCGTCGAGCAAAAGGGCCTGACCCTGTACTACGACGGCCGGGTCAGCGCCAGCCCGGTGCTGTACAACGCCACCTTCCTGCAATCGGTGATGGGCAACCTGCTGCGCAACGCGGCGCACTACACCGACAGTGGCTACATCCGCCTGAGCCTGGAGGCTAACGGTTTCAGTGTCGAGGACAGCGGTGTGGGTATCCCGGAAGAGCAGCGCGAAGCGATGTTCCGCCCCTTCGTGCGTGGCGATGAGCGCCGCGGCGAGGGTCTGGGCCTGGGCCTGTCACTGGTGCAGCGGATCTGTGACGACCAGGGCTGGCGGGTCACCCTGAGCGCGACCTTGCCACACGGGTGTCGCTTCCAGGTCGACCTCAGTCAGGGCGCGCCAGCGCCGGAAGCGGGCACGCTGATCGGCCAAGAGCCCTCTACCAAGTAATTAGTAACTTCTTGCAAAACTTGTGGAAAAGTCCGACAGATTTTTCACATTGGCATGACCTGATTCCAACGCGCGCTTACCTAAGGTGAGCGCACTGGAGTCTGGAGATGCCCAATGCGTAGCCCCATCAAACTCGAATTTTCCGAGAAGTACGACCAGCAACACGCCCGTGACTACTTCCTCAAGCACCAGGATGGCTTGGCTCGTCGCCTGTCTCACCAGCGTGATGAGCAATTGGCGCGGCGCGCCCTGGCACTGGCGGGCGACCCTGGCCTGGTGCTCGACCTGCCCTGCGGCGCTGGCCGCTTCTGGCCGCTGCTGGCGGAAAAGGCCAATCGGGTAATCATTGGCGCCGACAACTCCGAAGCGATGATCGAGACAGCCTGTGCCGCGCAACCGCCAGAGGTGGTGGCGCGGGTACGGCCCTTGCAGACTTCAGCCTTTGCCATCGATCTGCCGGACAACGCCGTGGACAGCATCTTCTGCATGCGCCTGTTCCACCACATCGGCGAAGCGGCCCATCGCCAGACCATTCTCTCGGAGTTTCATCGGGTTAGCCGCGACAGCGTAATCCTGTCGCTGTGGGTTGATGGCAACTTCAAAGCCTGGCGGCGCAAAAAGCTCGAGCAGCGTCGTAGCGCCAAAGCGGAGCAGGGCAGTTACCAAAACCGCTTCGTGTTACCCGCTGACACAGTCGAGCAAGAATTTTTGGCTGCCGGCTTTAGAATTCAGGAACGTCTGGACTTCCTGCCGTTCTACGCCATGTGGCGAGTTTACGTATTACGCAAGGGGTAGGTATTCATGGCGGTAGCCCAGGGTCGCGGTTCGCAGTTCGATTACTACTGGCAACAGCAGGGTGAGTGGGTCGAGGAACCCAATCAGCGGCGCGGCGGCGAAAGCGGCGTGCAGCGGCTGAACGACGCAAGCGGGCAGTTGCTGTACGCCAAGCGCCAGGTCGGGCACCTCTATCGCAGCCTGCTGCATCCGTTTGGTCGGCCAACGGTGCTGCGCGAGCAGGACGCCTTGCACAGCTTCGAACAACTGGGTGTACGCGTGCCGCGCATCGTCTACTGCGGTGCTCAACGCGATGGCGATCACCAGTGGCGTGCGCTGTTGGTCAGCGAAGCGCTGGATGGCTTTGTCGATCTGGATACCTGGCATGCCGAGGGCGCGCGGCAGCGCTATCCGCAGGTGGTGCACGAACGCATGCTCAAGGATTTGGCCGACAATCTGGCGCGCATGCACCTGGGCCATTGGCAGCATGGCTGCCTGTACGGCAAGCATGTATTCATCAAGATCAGTGGCGAGGGCGAGCAAGCCCGCGCTGAAGTCGCGTTGCTCGATTTGGAGAAGTGCCGGCGGCGCATCAGTCGCCAGCGTGCAGCGCTGAATGACCTGGGTCAGCTACGCCGCCATTCGTCACTCAACGAGGCAGAGTGGCAAACACTGCTCTATTTTTACCAGATGGCGTTTGGCAGCGCTGTCAAAGGGTTAGAGCAATGAAACTAGAAATAGCTCGAGCTTTGTTTCTGGTGGGCGCATTGGTGGTGACGACGGCAGCCGCGGCTGCCTGGGACGAACCGGGCCCAACGGTATTCAGCAAAGCTGATCAGGCAGGGCAGTGCGCTCTGCCGCGTGTGGCAAAACAGCAAGCCGTGGCGCAGCCAGACAATGATCTGCTGCTGTTCCTGTTCGGCTTGCGTCAAGGGTTGCGGCCGTTCGGCTGACAATATCCGAGTCATTCATTCCCTGTAAGAGCTGGCGAAGCCTGCGACGGGCTGCATGGCAGCCCCAATCCGCTAGCGAGGGCTTCGCCAGTCTCCACGACTACCTCTCGATCACCGTCTGCTGTTCCCCTGCAATCGTCTTGTGCGCCAGCAAGGTATAGATGCAGGGCAACACAAACAGGGTAAACAGTGTCCCGATCGACATCCCGGTTGCGATCACCATGCCGATATCGAAGCGGCTCACCGCCCCGGCGCCTGTCGCAAGAATCAGTGGCACCATGCCAAATACCATCGCGGCGGTGGTCATCAGCACCGGGCGCAAGCGAATCGCTGCCGCCTCTTCAATCGCCTCGCGCCTGTCCAGGCCCTTTTCTTCACGCAATTGATTGGCGAATTCGACGATCAAAATGCCGTGCTTGGTGATCAACCCGATCAGCGTCACCAAACCCACCTGGGTGTAGATGTTCATGCTCGACACCCCCAAAAACAACGGTAGCAACGCCCCGCAGATCGACAGCGGCACGGTCACCAGGATCACCAGCGGATCGCGGAAACTCTCGAACTGCGCCGCCAGCACCAGGAAGATGATCGCCAGCGCCAGGCCAAAGGTTACCCACAGCGCGGTGCCTTCCTGGACGAACTGCCGCGCAACTCCGGCATAGTCGAAAGAGAAGCCTTCCGGCGCCTCTTCGCGGGCGATCTGCTGCACGGTTGCCAGCGCCTCTCCCATGCTGACCATCGGCACGCCCTGGATCATCGCCGAGTTCAGCTGCTGGAACTGGTTGAGCTGGCGCGGGCGGGCGCGGTCGCTGAGGGTGATCAGGGTCGACAGCGGCAGTAGTTGGCCCTGGTCGTTCTTCACGTAGTAGTTGTTCAGCCAGCCTGGGTTATCGCGGTACGGCCGCTCGACCTGGGCGATAACCTTGTAGCTGCGCCCTTCCAGGGTAAAGCGGTTGATCTCGGCTTCGCCCAGCAGGGTCGCCAGGGTACCGCCGAGCACGTCCATCGATACGCCCATCTGCGCCGCTTTGGCCCGGTCGATGTCGACCACCACTTCAGGCTTGTCGAATGCCAGGTCGATATCGAGGAAGGCGAACTTGCCCGAGGCCTGGGCACGTTCCTTGACCCGCTGGGCGACTTCCAGCAGGGCGGGGTAATCGCCAGCGCTGTTGATCACGAATTGGAACGGCAGACCCTCGCCGGTGCCCGGCAGCGAGGGCAGGTTGAAGCCAAAGATCTGCAGGCCGCCGATCTCTTCGAGCTTGGCTTGGACCAGCGGCAGTAACTCCATCTGGCTGCGTTCGCGCTCATTCCACGGCTTGAGCAAAAAGCCGCCGATGCCGCTCTGTACCCCATTGAAACCGTTGATCTGGAACGAGGAGTAATACTCGGGGAAGCTCTTGAAGATCGTGGTGAATTCGTCGGTGTAGGCGTTCAGGTAATCCAGGTTGGCCGGCTGCGGCGAGCTGCTCATCATGAAGATAACCCCCTGGTCTTCGTTGGGCGCCAGTTCACTCTGGGTGAATTTCAGCAGGACCGGGATCAGGCACAGGATGATCACGGCGAACACCAGCACCACCGGCCGGCTGTTGAGGGTGCCGTGCAGCAGACGCTGGTAGCGAACCTTGAGCCCTTCGAACAGCACATCCAGGCGATGGGCCAGGCCGCTGGGGTTCTGCTCGTGACGCAGCAACAGTGCGCACATCATCGGCGACAGGGTCAGGGCGACAACGCCGGAGATGATTACCGCACCCGCCAGGGTCAGGGCGAACTCCTTGAACAGGGCGCCGGTCAGTCCTTGCAGAAAGCCAATCGGCGCATACACGGCGGCCAGGGTGATGGTCATCGACACCACCGGCATGGCGATTTCGCGGGCGCCCTCCAGGGCTGCATCGAAGGGCGACTTGCCCTCTTCGATATGGCGGTGGATGTTTTCCACCACGACGATGGCATCGTCCACCACCAGGCCGATGGCCAGCACCATCGCCAGCAGCGTGAGCAAATTCAGCGAATAGCCCATCATCTGCATGAAAAACAATACGCCGATCATCGACAGCGGAATGGTGATGACCGGGATCAACACCGAACGCAGCGCGCCGAGGAACAGGAACACCACGACGATGACGATCAGCACCGCCTCGCCAAGGGTCTTGATCACTTCATCGATCGAGGCCTGGATGAACAGCGTGGCGTCATAGGCGATGGACACCTTCAGGCTTGCCGGCAACTGGCTCTCCAGCTCTGGCATGATCCGCCGCACTTCCTTGATCACCTCCAGCGGGTTGGCCGCAGGCGTGGCCTTGATGCCGATGTACACCGATGGCGTGCCATCGAACGAGCTGACCGTGTCGTAGTTTTCCGCGCCCATTTCGACGCGCGCGACGTCGCCCAGCAACACCCGGGTATCGCCCTCGGTCTTGAGCGGCAGGGCGGCGAAGGCTTCCGGCGATTTCAGTTCGGTGGTGGCGTTGATGCTGGTCACCACGTATTCGCCTTTGACCTCACCGGCAGCGGAAAGGAAGTTGTAGCGGCGCACCGCCGCGGTCACATCGTTGGCCGAGAGGCCGAAGCCTGCCAGCTTGACCGGGTCGATCCAGATGCGCATGGCGAACACCTGGTTGCCGAGGATCTCGGCTTCAGCCATGCCTGGCAGGGTGGCCAGCTTGGGCTGGATCACCCGCGACAGATAATCGGTGATTTGCGGGTTGCTCATCTGCTCGCTGTAGAAGCTGATGTACATCAGCGCCGAAGCGTCGGCGGCTTCTTTGCTCAGCACCGGGTCTTCGGATTCTTGCGGCAGCTTGTTGCGCACTTCGTTGGCCTTGGCCAACAGCTCGGTGAACAGCCGGTCGCTGTTGGCGCCAATACGCGCGTAGATGGAGATGATCGAGAAGTTCTGGCGGCTCACCGAGGTCATGTAGTCGATGCCTTCGGCGCTGGCCAGGCTCTGCTGCAGCGGCTGGGTGATGTAGCCCTGGATGGTTTCGGCGTTGGCTCCGGGGTAGGCGGTGGTCACCGTGATCAGGGCGTTTTCCATCTGCGGGTACTGGCGGATCTGCAGCTTGCTCCAGGCCTGGAAACCCAGCAGCAGGATCAGCAAGCTGACCACGCTGGCCAACACCGGGCGGCGGATGAACGGATCGGTGAACGCCATGCCAGCCTCCTCAGTCCGCGCGCTGCGCGTTGGGTGAGTTTTGCCGCTGCAGGGCGTGGTCGGGGGCAATCCGGATCGACGCGCCCGAGGTCAGTTTCAGTTGCCCGGCACTGACCACCTGATCGCCCGCCTTGAGTCCTTGGCTGATCACCACCACGCCGTCGCGGCGCTCGCCGGTTTGTACCGTGCGCTGCTCGGCGATCAGCACGGGTTGGCCTTCTGCGTTGGTTTCTGGCTGGCCGTCCTTGTCCTTCTTGGCGCTAACGACGTACACCGAATTGCCATACAGCGTGTAGGTAATCGCGCTTTCCGGCACCACCACTTGCGGGCGTGGATCAGGCAGCAGGATCAGCAGATTGGCGAACATCCCCGGCAGCAGCTTGCGCTCGGGGTTGGCCAGGGTGGCGCGCACCAGCAGGTTGCGCGTGCTTTCCTCGACCTTGGGGTTGATCGCGCTGAGGCTGGCTGGGAAGGTCTGTCCGGGGAAGGCGCCCACCTGTACCAGTACCTGCTGGCCGAGGCTCAGCTGCGGCAGGGCTTGTTCGGGCACGTTGAAGTCGACGTAGAGGCTGGATACATCTTGCAAGGTGGCGATCACCGTGCCGCTGGCGAGGAAGTCGCCGACATCCACCTGGCGAATGCCGATGGTGCCGCTGAACGGCGCCTTGATGCTCTTTTTCGCCAGCGATGCCTTGAGCTGGTCGACCACGGCCTGGTTGCGTCGATACTGCGCAGTCAAGCGGTCGAACTCACCGCGGGAGATGGCCTGGTCGCCGACCAGTTGGCTGCCGCGGCCGAAGTCCACCTTGGCCAGCCCCAGGTCAGCCTGGGCGGTGCCCAGCAGCGCGGTTTCGGCGTCGCTGTCCAGTTGCAGCAGCAATTGCCCGGCCTTGACCTGTTGGCCGGAGTCGAAGTGCAGCGACTTGACCGTGCCAGCCACTTCCAGGCTCAGGTCGACGCCCTGCAAGGCCTTGAGACTGCCGACAGCGGGCAGTCGCTGTTGCCACTGGCGCTGCTCGGCGGTCGCGGCGGCCACGCTGATCGGTGGCTTGGGCGCGGTGAATACCTGGATCTGGTTGTAGATCGAGAAGGCCTTGATGCCCCCCAGGATCAATACAATCAGCAGCACGACGGCCAACATGATCAGCATGCGGCGGCGCAGCATAAGTCCGGTTCCTTGGATGCGTGGTTGTTATAGGTATGGCACGACCACGGGCGATCCTGCCCACGTGCGGATGGGAAGAGTATTGCCTGTTTTCAGAAAAGTGGGAAAGGGGGGGGGAAGAGACAGGTGGCTGGGTAGGTTTTCAAGACCTGAAGTGGGGCTGCTTTGCAGCCCTTCGCGGGCAAGCCCGCTCCCACAGAGGCCGCGCCTCTCTGAACCTGTGGGAGCGGGCTTGCCCGCGAAGGGCCGCAAAGCGGCCCCACTATCTCAGTGCTTAGCACACAAAAGAGATCAGGCCAGATGCAGGTGGTTATCCCAGAACCCCGAAGGCAGTTCCATCGGCTGGCCGATCAAGTCTTGCTTGCGACAGTCATAGAAGCGGCAGCGCCCCTGCCCGGAGGTGACGACAAAACCATCTTTTACCGCCCCCACCCCAGCACAATCGGGCATCGGTGCATCAAGCCTGACCTGGGCACTGTCCAGATCCCAGATAAACAAGCGGTTGGCACGCGGCGCAGTCAGCGCCACCAGGCGTAAATCATTGTGGATGGCCACGCTGGCGGTGTACTGGGCCATGGCCTGCAACTGCCGCTCGGGCACCGGGAAGGCCTTGAACGGCTCACCCGGGCGCTTGATCGCCAGCAGTTCGGCAGTTTCATCGGCATCGCCCATGAACTGCTGGCAGGCGACCACCGTACCATCGTCCGCAATGGCCAGGTGACGCACGCTGTTCATCTGCTGGGCAAGGGTTTCCTTGCTCAGCAGGGTGCCGTCGCGCTGCATCAGGACCAGACTCGGCTCCATCGCGTTGAGGTTCATTTCTACCCGGCTTTCGGCCTCGGTGCGGATTCCGCCATTGGCCACCACCAGGGTTTCGCCGTCGGGTAGCCAGGCCAGCTCATGCGGGCCGATTCCGTGAGTGGGGATCTCGCCCGTATGCACCAGCCGTTCACCTTCGAAGCGATAGACGCCAAGCACGCCACGTCCTGGGTCTGTGGTGTCGTTCTCGGTGGCATACAACCACTCGCCGCTGTTATGGATCACCGCGTGGCCATAGAAGTGGCGGTTCGGTTGCGAGCGGATGGTTTGCAGCAGGCGCCCGTCACGCAGGTCGACCAGGTAGCTTTCGGTACCTGGGCGGCGGGCGACGAACAGGGCGATCGGCAGCTCGGGGTGGTTGATGATGGCGTGGCAACGCTGGCCCACTTCGGTGGCGAACACTTGGCTGCCGTCCAGCCGGTAGCCGACGGCATAGTGCTTGCCGTCAGCGTCGTCACGCGCCGACAGCAGCAGCGGTTCGCTGCCTTTGTTGCGCAACAGGCTCCAACCGCCCAAGGTCAGGGCGCTGAGCAGGAGGCTACCGAGTTTGAGGGCCTGGCGTCGCAGCATGATCAGTCACCATCGTTGGCATTGAAGCCCAGCTGGATGTTCAACGCCTTGGCCAGCTCGCCTTCATGCAGGCGGTGCACCACGTTGAGGCTGTCGTAGATCTGGTTGAGCGTCTGTTTGCCGGCATCGTCGGCCAGCAGCTCGCCCAGGGTCTTGTGGTTGTCGGCCAGCAGTTTGACCGAGCTTGCGTAGGCGTCGTCGATCTTCTGCGCCAGGGCGCTCTGGTCTTTGCCAAGCAGGCCGCGCAGGCCTTGATTGTCGACCCCGACCCACACCGCTTGGGCGGCTTTGAGGCTGGCTTCCAGGCTTTTCAGCGAAGAGTGGCTACGCCAGGCTTCGGCTTGCAGCGGCTGGGCGATGCCCTTGCTCTGGCGGCCCATGGGTGCGCCGAGCTTCTTCTTCAGGGTATCCAGGGCGGTGACCTGGGCGCGCAGCAGATCGGCGATCGCTTCGTGCGAGTCAGCGTAGCGTTGGTTAGGGAACTTGGTCATCTGCGAGAGCATGCCGTCGGTGCTGTTCCAGCCCTTGAGGATCTCTTCGGCCAGGGCCTTCTGGTGCTCGCCAATGGCCACCAGCAGCGGGCAGTAGCGGGCCTTCTGCTCAGGCGTGGCGACGTCTGGCTTGCTGTCGAAGAGGATGTACTCGTAGGCCGACAGACCGCGTACCACTACGCTGGCCTTGCCCAGGCTCTGGGCGTCGATTGGCTTGTCGGCGTTGACCAGCTGCTCGACCTGACGGCCGACCAGGTTTTTCTTGTCGGGCCAGAACTGCACCTGCCAGGGGCGGTTACCCTCGGCCAGTGGGCCGACCAGCAGCGGTTGCAGCTCGGCCCAGGCTTTCTGCGCGTTGAGGAAATCGGCGCGGGCGGCGTCCAGCGAGGTTTTGCCTTCGCAGTAGGCCAGGGCACTGGCGGCCAACTGGCGGTCGGCTTCGACCCAGCGGCTGTAGGTCGGCAGGATCACCTGCTTGGCGATGGCAGCGGAGGTCACCGCTTGTGGGTCTTGCGGCGAGCAAGCACCCAAGGCGAGTGCGGCGAGGCTGGTGAACAACAGTTTGGGTCGGAACATGCCCGGCTCCTTGCGCGTTTTAAAGAGAATTCAGGAACGCCAGCAGCGCGGCGCGCTGCTCGGCATTGAAGGTCAGGACCTGGTCGCGCGCCGCCTGCGCTTCGCCGCCGTGCCAGAGCACTGCTTCGAGCAGGTTGCGGGCACGGCCATCGTGCAGCAATTGGCTGTGGCCGCTGACCGCTGCGGTCAGGCCAACGCCCCACAGCGGTGGGGTGCGCCAGTCTTGGCCGCCAGCGGCGAATTCGCTGCGGTCGTCGGCCAGCCCCGGGCCCATGTCGTGCAGCAACAGGTCGCTGTAGGGGCGGATCAGCTGGTTGGCCAGTTCAGGCTCGGCGGCATCGGCGGCGGTGGTGAACTGCGGCGTGTGGCAGCTTTGGCAGCCCGCCTGGAAGAACAGGTTCTTGCCGGCCAGCACCGGCGGCGCAGCCACGTCGCGCCGCGCTGGCACGCCGAGGTTACGGGTATAGAAGGTGACCAGGCGCAGGATGTTGTCGCTGACTTCCTTCTCGCCGTCGGCACCATCGCCATTCGGCGCGGCCAGGCAGTCGAGTTGGGCAGGTGTGCAGTCATCGTGCGGCAGCAGGGTAGTGGTCAGGCCCATGTCACCGGCAAAGGCGTGAACGTTCTGCTGGTTGACGTTGGGCTGGCCGGCCTTCCAGCCGAATCGGCCGAGCACGGTCTTGCCTTGGGCATCATCCCAGACCTGATTGGCCCGCCCGCGAATGCCGTCGCCATTGCGATCGTCCGGGTCGGCGTTAGCCAGGATGGCCGCCTCCGGGATGGCTTCGAGCAGGCCCAGGCCGATCATCGGCGGTGCTACGCGGGCGGAGAAGCGGGTATCGGCATGCATCGGCCCATAACCGAGTTGGCTGATTTGCAACTGCGGCCGGCGTAGCTCGACGCTGTAGCCATCGGCAAAGCGGACCGTCTCGCTGCTGTAGGTCACGCGCACCTTGCCTTCCGGGGTCACGCCGGGGATGGCCATGTCTTGCAGTTGAGTGCCGTAGGTCGGCTCCGGCACCACGCCCAGGCGCTGGATTTCCTGGGCGTAGGCAGGTTGGTCAGGAATCGACAAACGCACCAGCATCGACACCGCATTGCTGGCACCCGGCTCGGGCGGATGTCCGCGTCCGTCACGCACATGGCAGTTCTGGCAGGCGTTGGTATTGAACAGCGGGCCGAGGCCATCACGCGCGGTGGTGGTGGCGGGGGCGATCACCCAGGGGTTACGGAAAAAACTGTTGCCAACGGCAAAGTCCAGCCGACGCTCCGGCGAGAGGTTGGCCGAAGGCAGGGAAAAGGCATTGCGGTCGCTGCGCAGGACCGTCGCCTTGCCGCCAGACAGGGCCTCACCGGGCTCGGCCTGGGTGAAACGCGGGGCGTCGTCACAGGCGGCCAGGGCAGTAGCCAGTAGCAGGGGGCTTAGGCGGAGCAAGGACATCAACGATCCTGGGCTTGGGCAAAAAACCGGCGTGCAAGCTTAGCAGGCTAGGGGTGTTTGAATAAGAGCAATTTGCAACTACTGGATGAAATCGTTGTCAGTTACCGCGCCGGTTTGTGGGACGGTTCTTAAATTCGCGAAGGACTTGCGCGGCGATCCGGGCCGAGATCGACATGGGCTCCAAGGCGATCGATGCCTTGGAAAGCCAGCCGCCGCAGAGTATTCGTGATGAGTTCGAAGCCATCCTGCTGGCGCCGGATGACATGGCCACACTGCCACTTACCGAGGCGCTATACGAGCTGGCTGATCGGCAATGGCATACCTACAGCTTGCTCGATGAGGCGCTGAAGGGGCGGCTGGAACAGTTGCTCATCAGTCGCTGGCGGGATGATCTTGAGATCACCGAGAACCTGTTGTCGATAGTGTCTCGACTGGGCTTGGGGGGGGGTGGGAATTTCTTCTGGGGCTCGATAAGCAGCGGATTTCAGCTGCAACCCGCGAGGCGATCGACGATGCCGTGGCGGAGATGGCTGACAGCATTGTCGATCCCTACAACGGGATGCGCTAGGGCCACCAAACGACAACGCCCGGTATATACGAATTGGGGCCGCTTTGCGGCCCTTCGCGGGCAAGCCCGCTCCCACAGGGATTGCGTCGACCTTCAGGTAAACGCTTCCTCTGTGGGAGCGGGCTTGCCCGCGAAGGGCTGCAAAGCAGCCCCGATTCTTAATTGACTGGTCGGCCCGAAGGCCGCCATTTTGATGAGCCAGGATCAGCCGATCAGAATTCGTGATCAGCGGTATCCGGGTTCAGGTTGGCAATGCCCAGCTTGCCGGCAGCCTGCTCGATCGCGCCGGTCTGCTTGACCAGCGAGGCGATGGCGTCACGCACGATCTGGTTGCCGGCAGCGTTGTCGGCGGCGATCAGCTGATCGTAGTGCTCGCCCTTGAGCGCGTGGTCAACGATGACCTGGATCTTGGCCTCGGTGGCCTCCAGGTCAGCCTTGAGGGTGGCGTCAGCGGCCGGGTCGACCTTGGCCACCAGCGACGACAGGCTCGGGCCGGTCAGCTTGCTGCCATCGACTCGGGTGTACTCGCCCAGGTAGACGTTGCGGATACCCTTGGCGTCGTAGAAGTGCGAGTAGTGGGTGTTGTCGCTGAAGCAGTCGTGCTCGTCTTCAGGCGAGTTGGCTTCCAGGGAGACCTTCATGCGCTCGCCGGCCAGTTCACCCAGCGACAGGCTGCCCATGCCGAACAGCATCTTGCGCACGCCGTCGTTGACCGGCTCGGCTTCAAGCTTGGCGCGGTAGTTGTCGGCGACGTTCGGTGCCCAGTTGCCAACCATCTCTTCGAGGTCTTTGACCAGCAGGTCGGTGACCGCTTTGAGGTAGGCACGGCGACGCTCGTTGTGACCGCCAGTGGCGCCTTTGCCTTCCAGGTAGTCGGTCGCTGGGCGGTTGCCCGCGCCTGGGCCGGTGCCGTTGAGATCCTGGCCCCAGAGCAGGAATTCGATGGCGTGGTAGCCGGTGGCGACGTTGGCTTCCGAACCGCCCAGCTCATTGAGGCTGGCGAGCTTCTCGGGGGTGATGTCCTTGACGTCGATCTTGTCTTCGCCGACCTGGATCTCGGTGTTGGCGATGATGTTGGCGCTGGCGGCTGGGTTACCCAGGGCGTGCTCGTAGCTCTTGTCGACGTAGTCGATCAGGCCTTCGTCCAGCGGCCAGGCGTTAACTTGGCCTTCCCAGTCGTCGATGATGGTGTTGCCAAAGCGGAACGCCTCGCTCTGCAGGTAAGGCACGCGCGAGGCGGCCCAGGCGTCTTTGGCCGCTTTCAGGGTTTCATCGTTAGGCTTGGCCAGGAACGCGTCGATGGCGCTATGCAGGGTCTTGGCGGTGCTCAGCGAGTCGCTGTACACGGCATGGACCAGCTCGGCGTAGTGCTTGACCACGGCCTTGCCGGCGGCTTCGTCGATCGCCCCAGGCGCCGCAGCAGCGGTGCTGGCGGCAGCAGGTGCCTGGGCTTGCGGTGCGGCAGCCTTGTCGTCCTTGCCTTCGCCGCAACCGGCGAGAGCGATGGCGATGGCCAGCAGACTGGCGGAGGCCAGAGGCATTCGAATCATTATTGGTTTCCCTGCGTCGTGTGGTTGGACTGCGCGGCGTGGCACGCGAAACCGCAACATCATGCGAAAGATTTGCATTTGCTGTAAAGGGGTGGGCACGCAATTCATGCAAATGCCCGTTGCCAGGGCATTCTCAGCAGTGGCAAGGGTTACAGCGCCGACACCTGATTGCGTTGCGCCTGGCGCAGGAAGGCGGTGAGCTCCCGGGCCGACAACGGTTTGCTGTAGTGATAGCCCTGACCTTCATGACAACCCTGGGCAATGATGTAGGTCTCTTGTTCGGCGGTCTCCACGCCTTCGGCGATCACCTGCATGCCCAGGCTCTTGCCCAGCTGGATGATGGCGCGAACGATGGTCGCGTCGTCATCGTCATCGAGCAGGTCCTGGACGAAGCTCTTGTCGATCTTGATCTTGTCCAGCGGCAGCGATTTCAAATAGCTGAGCGAGGAATAACCCGTACCGAAGTCGTCGATGGCGATCAGCGCGCCGGAGCGGCGCAGGCTCAGCAGGTGCTGGGCGGCGGTGCTGATGTCTTCCATCAGGCCGGTCTCGGTGACTTCCAGCTCCAGGCTGCGCGGTGGCAGGCGGTAGGCCTGCAGCAGGTTGTTGACCACCCGCGGCAGCTCATTGTGGTGCAGCTGCACGGTCGACAGGTTGACCGCCATGCGCAATTCGCTGAAGCCCAGGTCGTGCCATTCACGCAGCTGCCGGCAGGCTTGGTCGAGCACCCATTCGCCGATGCTGATGATGTTGCCGTTCTGCTCGGCCAGTGGGATGAACTGATCCGGCGGGACCATGCCCAGTTCCGGGTGCTGCCAGCGCAGCAGCGCTTCGACGCCGACCACGCGATGATCGCGATAGCTGATCTGCGGCTGGTAGACCAGGTACAGCTGGTTGCGCGGCAGCGCTTCACGCAGGTCTTTTTCCAGCTCGCGGCGCCGACGCATCTCGCTGTCGACGCTGGCGATGTAGAACTGGTAGCGGTTGCGCGAGCGGGCCTTGGCCAGGGTCATGGTCTGCTCGGCTTTTTGCAGCAGCTTCTCGGTGCTGTCACCGTCTTCCGGGAACAGGGTGATGCCGATGGTCGCGCGCAGGCGGATTTCCTGCAGGTCGACGGCGAACGGCGCTTCCAGATCATCGAGGATGCTCTGGGCCAGCTCGGCCGCTTCATAGGGCTGCTCGATATTGGCCTGGACCAGGGCGAATTGATCGCCACCCAAGCGCGCCAGGGCGCCAAGGCGGCCGCTGTGGGCGCGCAGACGGTCGGCCAGGGCCAGCAGCAACTGGTCGCCGACCTGGTAGTTGAATTGCTCGTTGATGCTTTTGAAGTCGTCCAGGCCCACGCACAGTACCGCCACGCGCCGTTGCAGGCGGCCGCCATCGACGAGGATCTGGTCGAGCTGCTGTTGCAACTGCTGGCGGTTGGGCAGACCGGTGAGGAAGTCGTACTGGGCCATGCGTTGCAGGCTGTTTTCGGCTTCGTGGCGCAGATGCGTGTTGCGTTCGATCGACGCCAGCAGCTGGTTGGCAGTATTGACCCACAGCCCCAGTTCGTTGCGTTCATGACCCTTGATCAATGGAATCTGATGCTGGCTGGGGCGGTCGGGGTTGATCTGGGTGAGGTGTTCGATGATTTTCGACAACGGCTTGGTCAGCAGCCAGTGATAGACCAGGTACAGCACCAGGCCCATGGCCAGCGCGCGCAGCACCCCGGAGATGAAGATGATCACTGCGTTGATCAGAAAATCTTCGCCATAGGCGGCGGTGTCGAGGGTAATGCTCAGGTCGCCGTAGTATTCGCTATAGGGGCCGCGGCCGACCAGTTGAGTGGTGTAGGTGCGTTCCTGGCCGAGAAACAGGTCGGTCAGCCAGCGCATGGACATGTCCTGCAGCGGCCGGGATTTTTCCGCCAGCATGGTTTCGTTGGGGTGGCCGATAGAGGCCATGCGCACCGACTCGTCCTGGAACAGGCCTTCCATGACCTGCATGCCCATTTCCCGGTCGAGGCTATACACAGCCTGGGTCGACGGGTCGCGGAACATGTCGAGGATGCGCTGGGCATCATTGTTCACGGCCTGGCGGGTCTTGTAGGTGTCGTAGACGATCTGCGCACAGCTCAGAACCACGCCGACCGCCAGTGCGCAAAGCAGCACGACCCTGAGCAACTTGACCGATAAGCTGTTGCGAAATTCCAGCTTCAATGGGGTTTCCTTAATCCATGCGCATGCCACTATTTTGCCATTAGCTTCGGCAATAGACTATCGACCTTGCTGCCTTCGGTACTGTATCGGTTGCGCGCCCCTGCGACTTGAGTGCGTTGCGTCAACTTTCCAGACGTTTGATGTTAGCGCGCTATGCCAGGGGAGCAAGAGGGAGAAGGGCGCCAGACGGTGAAAAATTGTAGTGGCTGGCACTGATCGGGGCTGCCCTTGGCCTCGCTGTGCATGCCCCAGGCTTCTCTAGCGCCAAGCCATAGCGCAGCCACAAAAAAACCCGGCAAGTGCCGGGTTTTTTCTACAAGCCAGAAGCCACTCAGGCAGTGAAGGTCTTGCCTTCGAACTGCTCGGCAACGAACTTCCAGTTGACCAGGTTCCAGAACGCCTCGACGTACTTCGGACGGACGTTGCGGTAGTCGATGTAGTAGGCGTGCTCCCAGACGTCGCAGGTCAGCAGCGGGGTGTCGCCGTTGGTCAGCGGGTTGCCAGCGCCGATGGTGCTGGCCAGCGCCAGGGAACCGTCAGCCTTCTTCACCAGCCAGCCCCAGCCGGAACCGAAAGTGCCAACCGAAGTCTTGGTGAACTCTTCCTTGAACTTGTCGAAGGAACCGAAAGCGCTGTTGATGGCGTCGGCCAGAGCACCGGTCGGCTGACCGCCAGCGTTTGGCGCCAGGCAGTTCCAGTAGAAGGTGTGGTTCCAGACCTGAGCGGCGTTGTTGAAGATGCCGCCCGAAGAGGTCTTGACGATCTCTTCCAGGGTCTTGCCTTCGAATTCAGTGCCTGGGACCAGGTTGTTCAGGTTCACGACGTAGGTGTTGTGGTGCTTGTCGTGGTGATACTCCAGGGTTTCCTTGGAGATGTGCGGCTGCAGGGCATCGTGGGCGTAGGGCAGCGGCGGCAATTCAAAAGCCATGGTGGATCTCCTGATTCAGGTCTAGTTCGCGGTTTGCGCAAGGCCGATCACGGGCGGCCCGGTAAACGTCGGCGAGTTTGTACTCTTTGCGACGCAAGCTCTGGATCATATCACCAGCCCCGGCGCATAACCACGCAACAACTATAGGGAATAGAGGTTCCAGAGCGGTTACATGGCCGCTGACCTATGGCCGTCAATTGAAGATCAACTGCGCAGCCACGGCGAACATCATCACTGCCACCATCAGGTCGAGCAGGCGCCAGGTGGTGGGTCGCGCCAGCCACGGGGCCAGCCAAGCGGCGCCCAGGGCGAGGGTGAAGAACCACACCAGCGAGGCGCTGGCAGCCCCCGCCACATAGGCTCCGGGTACGCTTTGCTGGGCGCCCAGCGAGCCGATCAGCAGCACCGTATCGAGATACACGTGCGGGTTGAGCAAGGTCACGGCCAAGGCGCTGAGCAGTACCGCGCGACGTGAGCGCATGCCCTGGCCTTCCTGTTGTTGCAGGCTCTGCTTGGAGCACGCCCGTTGCAGCGCCTTGGCGCCATACCAGAT
This sequence comes from Pseudomonas sp. NPDC088890, assembly GCF_044900155.1. NCBI lineage: Bacteria > Pseudomonadati > Pseudomonadota > Gammaproteobacteria > Pseudomonadales > Pseudomonadaceae > Pseudomonas > Pseudomonas sp. NPDC088890. The sequence goes on from NZ_JBJDNG010000004.1 coordinate 223,782, forward strand.
GAGAAACACCGCGCCGCCCCAGCGCGCTGCCGCCAGCAGCATCGGGTTATGCGCCAGTACCGTGGCCAGGCCAAACACCCCGGCAGCGACCAGAATGGCGTCACACACGATGCACAACAAGGCCACCGGCAGGTGGTGCTCGCGGCGCAGGCTCTGGGCCAGGACAAAGGCGTTCTGCGTGCCGATGGCCATGATCAGGCCAAAGGCGACCAACATGCCGTTTAGATAGCTTTGCCACATAGCGCGAACACTCCACTGACGCCGACCGCCAGGTCGACGCTGTTTTGCTGATTGAATGCTGTCATTGTGGATAATCCCGCTGTATAAGAAAAACAAATAAAGCTGATCAGTCATTAGGAAAATCGATGTTCGATTACAAACTGCTTGCCGCCCTCGCTGCGGTGATCGAACAGGGCGGTTTCGAGCGTGCGGCGCAGGTCCTGGGGCTGTCGCAGTCGGCGATCTCTCAGCGCATCAAGTTGCTCGAGGCGCGGGTCGGCCAGCCGGTGCTGGTGCGGGCTACCCCGCCCAGCCCTACCGAAGTCGGCCGGCAGTTGCTCAACCATGTGCAGCAGGTGCGTTTACTTGAGCGCGACTTGCAGCGCCAAGTGCCGGCGCTGGACGAGGAGGGCATGCCCGAGCGTCTGCGGATTGCCCTCAACGCCGATAGCCTGGCGACCTGGTGGGCAGGCGCCGTGGGCACCTTCTGCGCCGAGCAGCAGGTGTTGCTGGACCTGGTGGTGGAGGATCAGGAAGTGGGCCTTAAACGCATGCGCGCCGGCGAAGTGGCGGCGTGCCTGTGTGGCAGCGAACGGCCGGTGGCCGGGGCGCGCAGCCTGCTGCTGGGGGCGATGCGCTATCGAGCCCTGGCAAGCCCGGCGTTCATGGCTCGCTACTTCCCCCATGGCTTTGACCCCAAGCGGCTGGCGCGCACCCCGGCGATCGTGTTCGGCCCGGATGATTTTCTCCAGCATCGTTACCTGGCTTCACTGGGCATTCAGGAAGGCTTCCTGCATCACCTGTGCCCGTCTTCCGAAGGCTTTTTGCGCCTGACCGAAGCAGGCCTGGGCTGGGGGCTGGTGCCGGAGCGCCAGGTCGCCGCGCAGCTGCAGGGAGGTGAATTAGTGGAAATCTGCGCCGATACCCCTATCGATGTGCCGCTGTACTGGCATCATTGGCGCAACGGCGGGCAACTGCTCGCGCAATTGACCGAGCACCTGCGCCAGATGGCGCCGGGCTGGCTGGTGCCCTTGTAGGGGCTGGCGACGTCAACTGCATCTGAAATCTGGCAAGGCGGAGTGTTACATGCGAATTCTGGTCACCGGCGCGAGCGGCTTCATTGGCGGGCGCTTTGCGCGTTTTGCCCTGGAGCAGGGCCTGGACGTGCGCGTCAATGGCCGGCGTGCCGAAGGCGTGGAGCACCTGGTCAAGCGTGGCGCGCAGTTCATCCCCGGCGATCTGGGCGATGCCGAACTGGCCCGGCGCCTGTGCCAGGGCGTCGATGCGGTGGTGCACTGTGCTGGGGCGGTGGGTAACTGGGGCCGCTACCAGGATTTCCATCAGGCTAACGTGGTGGTCACCGAGAACGTGGTCGAAGGCTGCATCAAGGAGCACGTGCGTCGCTTGGTGCACCTGTCGTCGCCGTCGATCTACTTCAATGGCCGCTCGCGCCTGGATATCCGTGAAGACCAGGTGCCGCGGCGCTTGCACGATCATTACGCGACCACCAAGTATCTCGCCGAGCAGAAGGTCTTTGGTGCCCAGGAGTTTGGTCTTGAGGTGCTGGCATTGCGGCCGCGTTTCGTCACCGGCGCAGGCGACGCGAGCATTTTCCCCCGGCTGATGCAGATGCAGCGCAAACGTCGCCTGGCGATCATCGGCAACGGCCTGAACAAGGTCGACTTCACCAGTGTGCACAACCTCAACGAGGCGCTGCTCAGCGCGCTGTTCGCCGATGACCAGGCCTTGGGCCAGGCCTACAACATCAGCAATGGCCAGCCGTTGCCGCTGTGGGATGTGGTCAACTACGTGATGCGCCAGATGCATCTGCCGCAGGTCACCCGCTACCGCTCCTACGGCCTGGCCTACAGCATGGCGGCCCTGAACGAAGCCGCCTGCATGCTCTGGCCCGGTCGCCCGCAGCCGACCTTGTCGCGCTTAGGCATGCAGGTGATGAGCAAGGACTTCACCCTCGACATCAGCCGCGCTCGCCAGTATCTGGACTACCGCCCGCAGGTCAGCTTGTGGAGCGCGCTGGATGAATTCTGCGCGTGGTGGAAGAACGTCCCAGGCAACCAGTGAACCTGGCGCAGGTATGATGGTCATCAGTGCGCCGCCGTTTGCGCGGTTTATACTAGGCTTTGTTCGAAAAGTGCCTGCGCGACGATCATGCTGCGTTGAAAACAGGCTCGGAATGCTCATTTACAATCAGTAAAGTCGGGCGCGACTCCGACCGTTCCTCGCCTGTTTTCGCCTTGCCTGATCGCCGCTCGGCGACTTTTCGTACAAACCCAAATGCCTCTTTGCCACCACCGCGGTTGAATCCACCCATGCGTAACGATGCTCGAGACGATTTCGACGACGTGCCCACCCTGCGCGCCGGCACCCCCGATGATGATGAACTGCTCCCTGCGCATGTCGCACGCACGCGGCAGAAGGCCGCGCGGCCGGCCAGCAATGGCCCGCTGTGGGCACTGCTGGGCGCGTCGTTCATCGCCTTGGCCGGGTTGGGCTGGTGGAGTTTTCAGCAGATCTCGCTGATGGAGCAGCAACTGGTGGCCACCCAGGAAAGCTTCGCCCGCATCAGCGAAGAAGCTGCCGGTCGCTTGCAGGCGATCAGCGGCAAGGTCGATGCCAGCGATGCCAGCGTCAGCACCGGGAGCGAGGCGTTGAAGTTGCAGATTCGCCAGTTGCAGGCAAGCTTGGCCGAACAGGGCAAGCAGCAGCAGGGGGTGGCGGGGCAAGCCGGGGATTTGGGCAAGCGCCTGGAGCAGGTGCTGGCCGATACCCGCGAGCAGCAAAAAGCGGTGACCGAGTTGCAGAGCCAGTTGCAGGCGCAACTGAAAGCGGTCAACGCTGAGCTGGCGGCCCTCAAGTCGGGGCAGTTGGACGGTGGCAAGCTGGACAGCGAGCTCAAGAGCTTGAGCAGTGAAGTTGCAGCGTTGAAGAAGCAGGGCAATCCGAGCGCGGCGATCGAGAGCCTGGAGCAGGATGTGCTGGTGCTCAAGAGCCAGGTCGACAACAAGCCAGCGGCCGCAGCTGGTGGGGCTTCGGTGCAGGAGTTCGATGCGTTCCGCGGGCAGACCACCCGCAGCATCAACACCCTGCAGAGCCAGATTCAGAACTTGCAGCAGCAGATCAACGCCCGGCCCTAGAGATCGTGAGGCCGCTTTGCGGCCTTTCGCGGGCAAGCCCGCTCTCACAGGTACCGCGCCGGACCTAAGATTGACGCTATCGCTGTGGGAGCGGGCTTGCCCGCGAAGGGGCGCACAGCGGCCCCGGGATGTCACTTACAACCGCGGATAATCGATATACCCCACCGCCCCCTTGCCATAGAAGGTCTCCGGACGCGGCTCATTGAGCGGCGCATCGGCAGCCAACCGCGCCGGCAAGTCCGGATTGGCGATAAAGGCAATACCAAACGCCACCGCGTCCGCCGTACCGCTGGCCAACGCCGCATTGGCACTGGCCTTGTCGAACCGCTCATTGACGATATACGGCCCGCCAAAGGCTTGCTTGATCAGCGGCCCAATGCTGTCATCGGCCTGTTTTTCCCGCGAGCAGATAAACGCAATACCACGCTTGCCCAATTCGCGGGCAACGTAGGTAAAGGTCTCGACCCGATCGGCATCGCCCATATCATGGGCATCGGCCCGCGGCGCCAGGTGCACGCCAACGCGGCCCGCGCCCCATACCTCGATCACCGCATCGGTCACTTCCAGCAGCAGTCGTGCGCGGTTCTCCAGCGAACCACCGTAGTTGTCGTTGCGCTGGTTGGTGCTGCTTTGCAAAAACTGATCGAGCAGGTAACCGTTGGCGCCATGAATCTCCACGCCATCGAAACCCGCCGCCTTGGCATTTTCCGCACCAACCCGATAGGCATCGACGATATCGGCGATCTCTTCGCTTTCCAGGGCCCGTGGTGTGGGGTATTCGGCCAGCGGCCGGACCAGGCTGACATGGCCTTTGGGCTGGATCGCACTCGGTGCGACCGGTAATTCGCCATTGAGGTAGCTGGGATGGGAGATGCGGCCAACATGCCACAGCTGCAGGACGATTCGCCCGCCAGCCCCATGCACCGCCTTGGTCACGTTGTTCCAGCCGCGCACCTGGTCGTTGGACCAGATCCCTGGGGTGTCCGGATAACCGACGCCCATTGGCGTGACAGAGGTCGCCTCGCTGATGATCAGCCCGGCGCTGGCGCGCTGTACGTAGTACTCGGCCATCAGGGCGTTGGGCACCCGGCCGGCGTCGGCGCGGCAACGGGTCAGCGGCGCCATGATGATGCGGTTGGGCAGTTGCAGCTCGCCCAAGGTCAACGGATCGAACAGCGTGGTCATCGGTGTTACCTCGCAAGGATCAATGGGAAGCAGTGGCCAGTTCGGCGTCGCCACCGCGCTGGCTGAAAGCGATCAGGGTGACGATCAACGCCAGCAGCGCCAGGGCCGCTGCGGCCAGCGGCACGCGGGTCAGGCCCAGGCCATGGGCGATGACGCTGCCACCGACCCAGGCGCCCAAGGCATTGCCCAGGTTGAACGCGCCGATATTCAGGGTCGAGACCAGATTCGGTGCGGCCTTGCCGTAGCTGACCACGTTGACCTGCAAGGCCGGCACTGCGGCAAACGCGGCAGTAGCCCAGAGGAACAGGGTGATCTCGGCCGGCACCAGGGCGCTGCTGGTCCAGCTCAGCGCGGTGGACACCACGGCCATGGCGGCGAACACGCCGACCAGGGTGGCGCCTAGGCGGCGGTCAGCCAGCTTGCCACCGAGGATGTTGCCCAGGGTCAGGCCCAGGCCGATCAGCAGCAGGGTCCAGGTCACCCCGCGTGGCGAGACGCCGGTGACATCACCGAGCAGCGGCGCGACATAGGTGAACAGGGCGAACATCGAGGCGGCGAACAGCACGGTCATGCTCAGCGACAGCCAGATGCCGATACCCTTGAGGGCGGCAAGCTCAGCGCGCATGTCCACCGCTTCTTGCTGACGTTGCAGCGGTAGGAAGCGCACCAGGCCGATCAGCGCGATCACGCCGATACCGGTGACTGCCCAGAAGGTCGAACGCCAACCCGCCACCTGCCCCAGCGCCGTGCCCAGCGGCACACCAAGCACGTTGGCCAAGGTCAGGCCGGTGAACATCAACGCCACGGCCGAGGCGCGGCGATTGGCTGGCACCAGGCTGGCGGCGACCACAGAGCCGATACCGAAGAACGCACCGTGACACAGCGCGGTGACCACACGGGCGAACATCAGCAGGTTGTAGTCGCTGGCCACCGCACACAGCAGGTTGCCGACGATGAACACGCCCATCAGCGTCACCAGTGCGGCTTTACGCGGCAGGCGGGCGGTGGCCAGGGCCATGAACGGCGCGCCGATGGCCACGCCCAGGGCGTAGCCGGTCACCAGCCAGCCGGCACCAGGGATCGACACACCCAAATCCAGCGCGACCTCGGGCAGCAGGCCCATGATGACGAATTCGGTGGTGCCGATGGCGAAGGCGCTGAGCGCCAGGATCAAGAGAGGAAGCGGCATTGCAAGGTCCTTTTCAGAGCTCTTGGCTCATTTGCTTGAGAAACGCCTGGATGGTGTCCTCGTTGCGTTTGAAGAAGTGCCACTGACCGATCTTCTGGCTGCTGATCAGGCCGGCACGCTGCAACGTCGCCAGGTGCGCAGAGACGGTCGACTGCGACAGGCCGCAGCGTTGGTCGATCTGCCCGGCACAGACACCGTGTTCGGTGCTGTGGTGCTGGTCGGGGAATTGCGCCGCCGGGTCTTTCAGCCAGCTAAGGATGTCTCGCCGTACCGGGTGGGACAGGGCTTTTATTATTTCGTCGAGATCGAGAGGCATGAGAGGGGCTCGGGATGTGTAGCGGTATATCGCGATGGGGCGAAATATAAATCGGTATTTAGCGATATACAAATATGAAGAGGTTCTGAGCTCAGCGCCAATCGCTATATCGCGTTATAACGATATGCCTGCGGCCAGTGCTAGACTGGGCGCCATGAACTACCTCGCACACTTGCACCTGGGCGGCCAGCAGCCGCAGCAATTGCTCGGCAGCCTGTATGGCGATTTCGTCAAAGGCGGCTTGCAAGGGCGCTTTCCACCGATGCTTGAGGCGGCGATTCGGCTGCACCGGCAGATCGACAGTTTTACCGACAGCCACCCGCTGGTGCTGGCGTCGCTGGCGCGTTTTCCGCGTGAGCGGCGGCGTTACGCCGGGATCGTCCTGGATGTGTTTTTCGATCATTGCCTGGCGCGGCATTGGCAGGACTATGCCGAGCAGCCATTGGCGCAGTTCACCCACGGGTTCTATCAGGTGTTGCTGGCCGAGCCTGAGCTGCCGGGGCGCTTGGCGCAGATTGCGCCGTTGATGGCGGCGGATGATTGGCTGGGGGCGTATGGGGATTTCGCGACGCTGGAGCAGGTGTTCAAGGGTATCGCCCGGCGCTTGTCGCGGCCTGAGGGGATGGCGGGGGTGATGGGCGAATTGGACGAGTTGTATGAGCCGTTACTGGCGGACTTTCGTGAGTTTTATCCGCAGTTGCAGGCATTTGCGGCTGGCCGTTGATGATGTGTCAGCAGACCCCGCCTCTTCGCGGGCAAGCCCGCTCCCACAGGTACGGCGTTGCCCTCGGGTTCAGAGCGGTCCTTGTTGGAGCCCACAGGTACGGCGATGCTCCTGGGGTCGCCGCAGGACCCTGTGGGAGCGGGCTTGTCGGGGCGCCGAACCGCCGCGAAGAGGCCGGTACTGATTTCAACAGACCATCAGGCCGCACGTGCCTGTCGACGAGGCGCCACCTCGATTTCTTCAGCACCGAACAGCGCCATATGAATGGCCTGCTGCGCCTGTAAGGCCAGGACCGCACGTTCTTTTTCCAGGCTGTCGATCGGTGGCAACAGGTGAATCTGCACCTGCCCACGCGGCTGAGCAAGCAAACGCATCAAGTGCGACAGCAGGTCATCATCGCCAATGAACGGCGCGATCGAGTCGACCTCACCTTCACGCAAGTACTGAATCGCCACCGGCTGCACCGGCGTCCCCTGGTCAATCGCACCCGCCAGCAGGCGGCCATGGAAGGTGCGCAAGCTGCGCCCATCGGTGGTGGTGCCTTCGGGGAAAATCAGTAAAGGCCGCTGCTCAGCCAATTGCGCGCTGATCTGCTCACGCAGGCGTTGGCCATCACCACCGCCGCGGCGGATGAACAACGTCCCGGCTTTCTCTGCCAGCCAGCCCGCCAATGGCCAGTGACGCACCTCGGCCTTGGACAGAAATGACAGCGGAGTGAGCATGCCCAGCAGCGGAATGTCAGTCCAGGACACGTGGTTGCCGATCCACAACATGGGGCGTTGCGGTAACTCGCCGATCACCTGCACCTCAAAGGGCAGGGCGGCGACCAGCCGTTGCATGAAAAACCGGCTCCAGCGCTGGCGTCGCTCGATCGACATCTCCAGCCCCAGGCGTTCGCGTACAGCCACCACGCTAGCCATGCCAGCGCCGAGCAACAGCACCATCAGCAACCGGGCCAGGCGGGCGATCACCCGCAGCCGCAGCATCAGACCGCTGCCTTGAAGTGGCGGGCGTAGCGCGGGCAGAGATCGTCGCGCTTGAGCAGGATGAACACGTCGGCGACTTGGAAGTCTTCGTCCCAGCAGGGCTCGCCGCAGATCTTCGCGCCCAGGCGCATGTAGGCCTTGAGCAATGGCGGCATCTCGGCGATGACATTGTTCGGCAGGGCCAGGCTTGGCAGCGGTTTCTTCGGCTCGGCGCGCAAGTGTTCGGTGCACAGGTAGCGCTCACGCAGGCGCTGCATGATGGCGTGGGCCTGCACGCCGCCGTCCTGCATGGGAATGCTGGCGCAGCCCATCAGGTAGCTGTAATGGCCTTCGTTGAGGACTTCGGCCAGCTCGCCCCAGAGTACCGCAATGGTGCCGCCGTTGCGGTACTCGGCGGCGACGCAGGTGCGGCCCAGTTCGAGAATCGGGCCTTGCAGCTGCAGCAGGCCATGTAGGCTGAATTCTTCTTCGCTGTAGAAGCGACCCAGGCTGCTGGCGGCCTGGTGGTCGAGCAGGCGGGTGGTGGCGACCAATTCGCCCGTAGTCAGGTCGCGTACGCCAATGTGGCGGCAGTGGATATCGTAGTCATCCATGTCCAGGCCCTGTTCGGCGCCTTTGAGCTTGGCCTTGAATTCGGCGCTGAACACCTTGAAACGCAGGGCTTGTGCTTCCTGCAGGGCCGCAGCGCCGACCAGGCGTTCGGCTTGCAGACGGCGTTCAGTGCTGTTGTCGCCAGAGCGAGCGATCCGAGTCATTACGAGTCTCCATAAGCCAGCCATTAAGGGTTGCGGCCGGTCGGCTTTGTTGTGCAAAGTCAGCCTAGGTACGCCTGGTGTCACCTCGGTGAATCTTTGGTGATGCTTGCGTGACAGCCTTTTAAGGAGCGTCTGATGGCCTGGTTGCAACGACTTAACGACCCATTACGCCAACCCCTGGCCGCCAGCCTTGGGCAAACCTATGCCGCGCAGATCGAACGCCTGGGCACCGTTGCGCCGTTCGAATTGGCGGTGCTCGGCGGGCGGGCCATGGCCACCCCGGGGCTGGCGTTCCTGATCGGCTATCAGGCGGCCTTGCGCGTGCTCTGGCCCAGCGCCCCGGCCGCGCTCGGCGCGTTGTGCGCCACCGAGCGGCGCAGCGTGCGTCCGGCAGATATGCACAGCCGCCTGGAGGGCTTGCGTGTGACCGGGCGCAAGGACTTCGTCACCGCCGGGCTCGAAGCTGAATGGCTGCTGGTGGCGGCGCGTTGCGAAGCTGCAGGCGAGTCTGCTCAGTTGAAGCTGGCGGTGGTTTACCCAGGTGAGCCGGGGGTGACCCTGGAGGCGTTGCCGACCCTGCCGCTGATGCCCGAAGTCGGCCATGCTCGCCTGACGTTGCAGCACGCCGCCTGCGAGCTGCTGGCGGGCGATGGCTGGGACGCCTACGTCAAGCCGTTCCGTTCTCTGGAAGATCTGTATGTACTGGCCGCCCTGGTGGCCTGGTTGTATGGCGTCGGCCAGGAAAGTGCCTGGCCCCAGGCGTTGCAACTGCGTCTGCTGGGCCTGCTCGGCGGCTGCGCTGAAGGTAGCCGGCAGTGCGCCGACAGTGTGGGCTGCCATCTGTTGTTAGGCGGCCTGTTCGCCCAGTTCCACGCCTTGCATGGCGAGCTCGACCAAGCCTTGGCCGCAGGGCCTGAGCAGTGGGCGCAGTTGTGGCAGCGCGACCAGGGCGTGCTGGCCCTGGCCACTGCCGCACGGGATAAGCGCTTGGCCAAGGCCTGGGCCGCCGTCGGACTGTCATGAAACGCTGCCAGGCTCGCCTGATCGTAGATGAGAGGGCGGGGCATGCGCGTGTTTCGCGGTGGGCTGTGGCTGCTGTCGCTGCTGGCCTGTGCGGCGCCAGCGCAGGACTGGCCTGTACCTGACTGGCAAAGCCAACCTACTGCCATCGACTGGCGGCCCGTCGACGACTATGCCTTCCCCGAACGCAACGAGACCGAGCGCAGTGGCGTGCGTAGCGATGCACTGCTGATCATTCGTGATGGCCGCATCCTGTATGAGCGCTACTACGCGCCGACTGCAGCCAATACCTCGCACTTGACTTGGTCGGTGAGCAAAAGCGTGCTGGCCACGCTGCTCGGCGTAGCTTATGGCCAACAGCGGTTCCGGCTAGAAGATCAGGCAGCGCGCTTTTACCCACCTTTGGCCAAGCACCCTGAGCTGCGCCTGGTCGATCTTTTGCACTGGGCAAGCGGCCTGGCCTGGCAGGAGGATTACGAATACGCCCCGCTGAAATCTTCGGTGGTGGCCATGCTCTATACCCGCGGTCGCCAGGATATGGCGGCCTACACGGCGGCAATGGCTGCTGACCAGGCGCCAGGCCAACGCAGTCGCTATTCCAGCGGCGACAGCAACCTGCTGGCCGCTGCCTTGCGCGGGATGCTCGACCCGCAGCAGTACGCCAGTTATCCCTGGCAAGCGCTGTTCATCCCGCTGGGCATCGACAGTGCCGTGTGGGAACGCGATCGCGCCGGGACCTTTGTCGGCTCCTCCTATCTGTACCTGAGCGCCCGCGACCTGGGACGCATCGGTTTGCTGATGCTCCGGGAAGGTCGGTGGCAAGATCGGCAATTGCTACCCGTCGATTGGGTCGCCTTCAATCGAGCACTGTTTGCTCATGCGCAAGCTATCGAGGGTGAGGCCAACCCGGGCGGCCACTGGTGGCTCAACCGACCAGTGCCGGGCCATCCGCCACCCTGGCCAGACGCCCCGCAAGATGTGTACGCCGCGCTCGGCCACTGGGGGCAGGCGCTGTATGTACTGCCGAGCCAGAAACTGGTGGTGGTGCGCTATGGCGATGATCGCGATCGCAGCTACAGCCACAACGCGTTGCTCAAGCGGGTCCTGGCGGCGGTGACTGGGGAGGGTAGATGAGGCGCGTGCTGTGGCTGTTAGTTGCCCTGCTGCTGGCGTGGGCCTGGCATGAGCGGCAAGCGCTAGCGGACTTCCCGGGGATTCTCTCAGCCTACTCGGCCAAGGAGTACTGCTCGTGCCGCTTCGTCATGGGCTTGGACGAGCACTACTGTCGAGTTTATGTGCAGCAGTACCTGCCGCTCACTCGCCTGCAAGAGGACGGCGCCACCCGTTTGGTTATCGCCGAGGGCCTTGGCCGCAGCAATCAAGCCGCTTGGCAGGGCCCGCGTGAGGGCTGCCGCTTGCTGCCGTGAAGGCGGGCGAGTAAGGTTGAACGCTTTGTTTCACAGGATTTTCCATGTTCAAGTTTGCCCGCCTCCTGCCTGCCCTGCTGCTGGCTTTGTGCCTGCCCGCTCACGCCAACTGGCACCTCGACGGCGAGTCGTCGCGCTTGTCATTTGTCACAGGCAAGAATGGCGACACCATCGAGGTGCATCGCTTCCTGGTGCTGCATGGCAAGGTCGACCGCAAGGGCACGGCAGGGCTGAGCATCGAGATGGATTCGGTGAGCAGCGGCATTCCACTGCGCGACGAGCGTATGCGCGATGGCTTGTTCGAGTTCGAGCGCTTCCCCGAGGCCACGGTCAAGGCGCAGATCGATCTACGCCCGATCAACGACCTGGCTGACGGTGCGCAGATCGAGTTGCGCTTGCCGGTCACCGTCACCCTGCACGGCCAGTCGCACAGCTACAACGCCCTGCTGCTGGCCACCCGTCTGGATGAGCGGCGTTTCCAGGTGGTCACCCTCGAACCGCTGATCCTGCGCGCCAGTGATTATGGTCTGCTGCCGGGCCTTGAGAGCCTGCGCAAATTTGCCAAGCTCAACTCGATCAACCCGTCGGTGCCGGTCAATGCGGTGCTGATCTTCACCGCCCGCTGACATGCCGGGGCCGGTCTTTCCCTGGCGCGATGGCAACCAGTTCGAACTGCTGATCGACGGCCCCGCGTTTTTTCCGCGCATGCTCACGGCGATCGTGCGCGCCCAGCACCAGGTTGACCTGGAGTTGTACCTGGTTGAGGCCGGTGCCTGTGCCGAGGCGGTAGTCGACGCGCTGGAGCAGGCAGCACGGCGAGGCGTGCGGGTGCGCTGCCTGTTCGATGACTATGGCTCATTGGCGTTTACCTCGGCACTGCGCGAGCGCTTGCTCAGCGCTGGGGTGCTGCTGCGCTGGTACAACCGGCTGAACTGGCGTCGCGGTTTTCGCAATCTTTATCGCGACCACCGCAAGCTACTGCTGGTCGATGAGCGCTGGGCGGTGGTGGGCGGGACCGGGGTCACCGATGAGTTCTGGACCCCGGACGCCGATGCCAGCGAATGGCACGAAGTGATGGTGCAGATGCAGGGGCCGATCGTCAGTGACTGGCAACTGTTGTTCGATCGCCAATGGCACGCCAACAACCGCCGCACGGCCTGGCGCCCGCCTGAGGGCTTCGGTCTGCCGCGCTTGCCGAAAGTGCCGGCGCAGGGTCAGGGCATGGGCCGGGTGGCCTACGCCGATGCCCGCCAGCACCGCGACATCCTCCATTCGCTGGTACGTGCGCTGAACAGCGGCCAGCGCCGGATCTGGCTGGCGACGCCGTATTTCCTGCCGACCTGGAGCGTGCGTCGCTCCCTGCGCCGGGCGGCGTCACGCGGGATCGATGTGCGTCTGCTGCTGACCGGCCCGCGCACCGATCACCCGTCGGTGCGCTATGCCGGTCATCGCTACTATCCGCGCTTGCTCCGCTCGGGGGTGCGCATCTTTGAGTATCAGCCGTGCTTTTTGCACCTGAAGATGGTGCTGATCGACGATTGGGTCAGCGTCGGCTCGTGCAACTTTGACCATTGGAACCTGCGCTTCAATCTGGAGGCCAATGTCGAGGCGCTCGACCCGCCCTTGACGGCGGCGGTGGCGGCCAGCTTCGAGCGGGATTTCCTCCTGAGCCAGGAGGTCGACCTGGATCACTGGAATGCGCGCCCGCTCTGGCGCCGGGTCAAGCAACGGGTGTGGGGATGGCTGGATCGGTTGGTGGTGTTGTTGCTCGATCGGCGCAGCTGAGCGCGGTTTTACCAGCTATCGTTGGCGTTCCTGCTGGCTTATTTAATGTGTCTGCACCAGCCTCTTCGCGGGGCCTGTGGGAGCGGGCTTGCCCCGCAATGAGGCCGGCACAGACACCCCAAACAGAGAGGTGCTTGCAATGACGGCAAAGAAAATTCTCATGCTGGTGGGCGACTACGTCGAGGATTACGAGGTAATGGTGCCGTTCCAGGCCCTGACCATGGTCGGCCATACCGTGCACGCAGTCTGCCCGGAAAAAATCGCCGGGCAGACCGTACGCACGGCGATCCATGACTTTGAAGGTGAGCAGACCTACAGCGAAAAACCTGGGCACAACTTTGCCCTGAACTTTGATTTCGTTCAGGTGCGAGCAGAAAGCTACGATGCCGTGGTGATCCCCGGTGGGCGTGCGCCTGAGTACCTGCGGCTGAATGAACAGGTGCTGGCTTTGGTCAAGGCGTTCGATCAGGCTAACAAACCGATTGCAGCGGTCTGTCACGGTGCCCAGCTTCTAGCTGCTGCCGGTGTGCTGGAGGGCCGGGAGTGCAGTGCCTATCCTGCCTGCGCGCCTGAGGTGAAATTGGCTGGCGGCACGTTCATCGATATCGCGGTGGATCAGGCCCATGTCGAGGGCAATCTGGTTACGGCGCCCGCCTGGCCGGCACATCCTGCTTGGTTGGCGGCGTTTCTCAAGGTGCTCGGGACCAGGATTTCCTGACTGGCCGGCAGATCGCGATCAAAAAAAAACCGCCCATGTAGGGCGGTTCTTCTATACCCAGCGAAGTGGAGTTACTTAACTTCTACCGCCAGGCTTTCAGCGATCTTGCTCTGCCACAGTGCGGGACCGGTGATGTGCACCGACTCACCGTTGCTGTCCACCGCGACGGTGACCGGCATGTCCTTGACCTCGAACTCGTAGATCGCTTCCATGCCCAGTTCGGCAAAGGCCAGCACTTGCGATTTACGGATCGCTTGAGCTACCAGGTAGGCAGCGCCGCCAACGGCCATCAAGTACACGGCCTTGTTGTCCTTGATCGCTTCGATCGCGGTCGGGCCGCGCTCGGACTTGCCGATCATGCCCAGCAGGCCAGTTTGCTCAAGGATCTGGCGAGTGAACTTGTCCATCCGCGTTGCGGTGGTCGGGCCGGCTGGGCCAACCACTTCGTCACCGACCGGATCGACTGGGCCGACGTAGTAGATGAAGCGGCCTTTCAGGTCGACCGGCAGCTCTTCGCCACGGTTGAGCATTTCGACCATGCGCTTGTGCGCCGCATCGCGGCCAGTGAGCATCTTGCCGTTGAGCAGGATGGTCTCGCCCGGCTTCCAGCTGGCGACTTCTTCTGGGGTGATGTTGTCCAGGTTGACCCGGCGGGCGCTTGGACCGGCTTCCCAGACGATTTCCGGGTAGGCGTCCAGCGACGGCGCTTCCAGCTCGGCAGGGCCAGAACCGTCGAGCACGAAGTGAGCGTGACGGGTGGCGGCGCAGTTAGGGATCATGCACACCGGCAACGAGGCGGCGTGGGTTGGGTAGTCCATGATCTTGACGTCGAGCACGGTGGTAAGGCCGCCCAGGCCCTGGGCGCCGATGCCCAGTTGGTTGACCTTGTCGAACAGCTCCAGGCGGATCTCTTCGATGCGGTTCTGTGGGCCACGGGCCTTGAGCTCATGGATGTCGATGGATTCCATCAACACTTCCTTGGCCATGACCGCGGCTTTCTCGGCGGTGCCGCCGATGCCGATGCCGAGCATCCCAGGCGGGCACCAGCCAGCGCCCATGGTCGGCACGGTCTTCAGGACCCAGTCGACGATCGAGTCGGATGGGTTGAGCATGGCCATTTTCGACTTGTTTTCCGAGCCGCCGCCTTTGGCTGCGACATCGACTTCGACCTTGTCGCCAGGGACGATCGAGTAGTGGATGACGGCCGGGGTGTTGTCCTTGGTGTTCTTGCGAGCACCGGCCGGGTCGGCCAGGATCGAGGCGCGCAGGACGTTTTCAGGCAGGTTGTAGGCGCGACGCACACCTTCGTTGATCATGTCGTCGACGCTCAGGGTGGCGCCGTCCCAACGCACGTCCATGCCGACGCGCACGAACACGGTGACGATACCGGTGTCCTGGCAGATCGGGCGGTGGCCTGTGGCGCACATGCGCGAGTTGATCAGGATCTGGGCGATCGAATCGCGCGCAGCAGGCGACTCTTCACGCAGGTAGGCCTCGTGCATCGCCTGGATGAAGTCGACGGGGTGGTAGTACGAGATGAATTGCAGGGCGTCGGCAACGCTCTGAATCAGGTCGTCTTGCTTGATCACGGTCATGCAGCGCGCTCCTCTTAAAGACGGGAACATTCGTAAAGGCTTTCCGACGCTGCACACCTGCGCGTCGAAACGCCTGGCAAGGCGTCGGCAGGTCAGGCCGACGCAAAAAAGGCGCGGCAGTATAGCGCGCATCGGTGGGCGAAACACCTGCGGGTGGTCTGGACCATGGTCGGCAAGCGACGGGCACCCTTTTTGCTGGCGCTGCCCGCTTGCCTTAGAGTGGCGCTGTAGACCCGGAGAAATGATGACCATGGCTGAACTCAGTGTCGGCGAGCGCCGCTGGACGGTGCCTTCTGGCAGCAACCTGCTCGATGCCTTGAACGAGGCGGGGTTGAATGTGCCCTACAGCTGCCGCGCCGGCAGTTGTCACGCTTGCCTGGTGCATTGCCTGGAGGGGCAACCGGCGGATGCCTTGCCCGAAGCCCTGGCACTGGAAAAACATGCACAGGGTTGGCGCCTGGCCTGCCAGTGCCGAGTAGTGGGCTACTTGCGCGTGGCGGTGTTCGACCCGCTGCAGGATGGTATTCCCGCGCAGGTCTGCGCGATGGACTGGTTAGGTGATGTGTTGCGCTTGCGCCTGCGGCCCGAGCGGGTGCTGCGTTACCAGGCCGGCCAGCATGTGGTGCTGTGGAACGGTTCGGTCGCGCGGCCTTATTCGCTGGCAAGCCTGCCGGGTGAAGATGATTTTCTCGAGTTTCATATCGACTGCCAGCGGCCAGGGGCTTTTTGCGACAAGGCCCGTGGGCTGCAAGTGGGTAATGTGTTGCGCCTGGGCGAGCTCAGAGGCGGGGCGCTGCATTACGACCCCGATTGGCAGGCGCGACCGCTCTGGTTGCTGGCGGCGGGTACAGGGCTTGCGCCATTGTGGGGCATCCTGCGTGAGGCTTTGCGGCAGGGGCATCGGGGTGAAATCAGGGTGATGCATGTGGCGCGTGACCACGCAGGGCATTACCTTGCCGAGACGCTGGAGGCTATTGAAGGGGTGGCTGTCGAGCGGGTGCTGGCGCAGCAGCTGGATGAAGCACTGGCGGCATTGCGGCCGTCGTCACGGCAGACCGTGGCGCTGGTGTGCGGCTCGCCGGGGAGTGTGGAGCGGTTTGCGCGGCGGCTGTTTATTGCGGGGGTGCCGAGGAATCAGGTGTTTGCCGATGTGTTTGTCGAGCATGCCTGATTTTTTGCGGTGTTCATGCTGGCCTCTTCGCGGGGCAAGCCCGCTCCCACAGAAAACCTGCTGCCCTTGAGTTCAGTGGGCCTGTGGGAGCGGGCTGGTCCCGCGAAAGGGCCGCAGAGCGGCCCCTTCGAAGGCTATCAACCGACCAGCGGATCACCGACATGCAGGATCTTCATGCCGTTGGTGCCACCAATGGTGTGGTAGCTGTCGCCTTTGGTCAGGATGACCCAGTCACCTTGCTCGACCAGACCGCGCTTGAGCAGCTCATCGACCGCCGCTTGGCTGACCTTGTCGGCCGGCAGCGAAGCCGGGTCGAACGCGATCGGGTAGACGCCGCGGAACATCGACGCGCGCGCTTGGGTAGCGCGGTGCGGCGACAGGGCGAAGATCGGTACGTGCGAACGCAGGCGCGACATGATCAGCGGGGTGTAGCCACTTTCGGTAAGGGCGATGATCGCCTTGACGCCGGGGAAGTGGTTGGCGGTGTACATCGCGGCCAGCGCGATGCTTTCGTCGCAGCGCTCGAAGGTGGTGTGCAGGCGGTGGCTGGATTTCTGGTTGGTCGGGTGCTTCTCGGCACCCTGGCAGATCCGCGCCATGGCCTGGACCGCTTCGATCGGGTAAGCACCGGCGGCGCTTTCGGCCGAGAGCATGACCGCGTCGGTGTTGTCGAGCACGGCGTTGGCCACGTCGGACACTTCTGCGCGGGTCGGCATCGGGTTCTGGATCATCGACTCCATCATCTGGGTCGCGACGATCACTGCTTTGTTGTTGCGGCGGGCGTGCTGGATGATCTTCTTCTGGATACCGATCAGTTCGGCGTCGCCGATTTCCACACCCAGGTCACCCCGGGCGACCATGACGGCGTCGGAGGCGGCGATCAGGGCGTCGAGGGTCTCGTCGTCGGCTACGGCTTCGGCGCGCTCGATCTTGGCTACCAGCCAGGCGCTGCCGCCGGCTTCGTCACGCAGCTTGCGGGCGTATTCCATGTCCTTGGCATCGCGCGGGAAGGACACGGCCAGGTAGTCCAGGTCCATTTCTGCGGCCAGCTTGATGTCGGCCTTGTCTTTTTCGGTCAGGGCCGGTGCGGTCAGGCCGCCACCTTTGCGGTTGATGCCTTTGTGGTCCGACAGCGGGCCACCGACGATCACCACGCAGTGCAGGGCATCGGCAGTGGCGGTCTCGACGCGCATGACCACGCGGCCGTCATCGAGCAGCAGTTCGTCACCGACGCCGCAGTCCTTGACCAGGTCGGGATAGTCGATACCGACGATGTCCTGGTTGCCTTCGGTCAGCGGGTGGACGGTGGAGAAGGTGAAGGTGTCACCGATCTTCAGTTCAATGCGCTTGTTGCTGAACTTGGCGATGCGGATCTTCGGACCCTGCAGGTCGCCCAGCAGTGCGACATGGCGACCATTCTTGGCAGCGATCTCGCGGATCAGGCGAGCGCGGGCCTTGTGCTCGTCCGGAGTGCCGTGGGAGAAGTTCAGGCGTGCCACGTCCAGGCCGGCCAGGATCAATTGCTCGATCACTTCCGGCGAGTTGCTGGCGGGGCCAAGGGTGGCGACGATTTTGGTACGGCGGATGGTCATGCACAGACTCCTATAGTGAAGCGCAGCGAAAGGCTACTCCTCAATTGCGCTGTAGTCATTGTTCCGTTGCACTACCTTGCATCCTGCACGGGTGGCATTTGAACGGTGGGGCATCCTTGCAAATGCCTGTGAAGATTTACCGTATCTGGCCGATACACTGCCTAGCAAAGGAGATTCCCCATGCGAGCCCTGATCGTTTTAGCTGTCGCGGCCAGTGTCGTCGGCTGCACCCGGTGGTCGATGGACCATCATCTGAACAATGCCTACCGTGCCTATGATCGCGGCGACTGCCAGCGGGTCATGCTGGAGCTGTCCCAGGTCGATCGCACCAGTCGCGCCCGGCCGTTCATCCACCCGGAAGTATCGCTGCTGCGGGGGCAGTGCCTTGAGCGGCAAAAGCTCTACGTCGATGCTGCCCAGACCTATGAATACCTGATCCAGCGTTACCCACAAAACGAGTACGCCTACCGTGCCCGTGCACGCTTGCAGACCCTTGAAAAGCTGGGGCATTACCGCATTGGCGAGGCGGCGGTGGCCAACCCGGTCAGGACTAGCCCTTGGCGTTAACACCAATGTGTCCTTGATTTCACGAGATTTGCACTGCGTGCTGGGCTAATCTGTCTCTTAGATGTAACAGCAACCGCCAGTACCTCGTATTCCTGGCCCGGGTACGGACAACCATTGCGATCATGTTCATTCAGCGCCACATCCAACGTCACCAGCTGCCCTGTGTGCTCAAGGTGTACAACCGCTTTACCGATCAAGAGATCGGCTACCTGGGCAATGCCTCGGAAGACGGACTGATGTTGATCAGCTCTTTACCGGTCTTGGTCGGGCCGGACTTCGAATTGCAGCTGCGGGTACCGTTGGCGGGCGGTGGGCATCAGTTCATCAATCTCACCGCCAGTTGCCTGTGGTGCCGTGAAGACCAGACGCCAGGGCATTACGACTCGGGCTTCATGCTGTTGCAGGCGCCGCGCGAGTACGACGACTTCGTGCATTCTCTTCGTGACTTCTTCAGTTTTCGCCCTGCCAACGCCTCGGCCTGAGGCCTGTGGACACATCGTGCCAGGATTGGGGATTCGATTTAGCGGCGTCGGCCGCTAGACTCACGGTCGACCTAGCTACAGGAAGACCCCGTGACCTCCAGCATCTTCTGGCACGACTACGAAACCACCGGAATCAATCCGCGCTGCGACCGCCCGTTGCAGATGGCGGGTGTGCGCACTGATTTTGAACTCAACGAAATCGACGCGCCGGTCAACCTCTATTGCCGCCCCTCGGACGATATCCTGCCGCACCCGGCGGCGTGCCTGGTCACCGGTATCACCCCGGCGGAACTGGCCAGCAAAGGGCTGTGCGAAGCGGAGTTCATGACCCGCGTGCATGAGCAGCTGGTGCGCCCGGGCACCTGCGGCGCGGGCTACAACACCTTGCGTTTCGATGACGAGGTCACCCGCTATAGCCTCTACCGCAACTTTTTCGACCCCTATGCCCGTGAATGGCAGGGCGGCAACAGCCGCTGGGATCTGATCGACATCGTGCGCACCGCCTATGCCCTGCGCCCTGAAGGGATTGTCTGGCCGCAGCAGGACGGTCGCACCAGCTTGCGCCTGGAATTGCTCAGCAAGGCCAATGGCATCGATCACGGCCATGCGCACGAGGCGCTTTCCGACGTGCGGGCAACCATTGCGTTGGCGCGACTGATCCGTGACAAACAGCCCAAGCTGTATGACTGGCTGTTTGCGTTGCGCAGCAAGCACAAAGTCATGGAGCACATTCGCCTGTTGCAGCCGTTGGTGCATATCTCGGGGCGCTTTTCCGCCGAGCGCAATTATATTGGTGTGGTCTTGCCATTGGCCTGGCACCCGCGCAACCGCAATGCACTGATTGTGTGCGACCTGCACTTGGAAACCTTACCTTTAATACGGGAAAGCGCCGAAACATTACGTGAGCGGTTATACACCCGGCGCGATGATCTAAGCGCAGGGCAATTACCGGTGCCACTGAAGTTGGTGCATATCAATCGCTGCCCAGTACTGGCGCCATTGAAGGTGTTGCGACCGGTCGATCAAGCGCGGCTGGGTATCGACCTGGCAATGTTGCAATCGCGTGGTGACGCCTTGGCCAGTCAACAGAGCAGTTGGCACGATAAGCTCGAACACATTTACAGCGGGGAAGAATTCCCGCCGTGCGAAGATCCCGAACAACAGTTGTATGACGGCTTTATCGGTGAGCGCGATCGGCGCCTGTGCGAACAGGTGCGGGTGGTCGACCCAGCGCAACTGGGTCGTTCGCAGTGGATGTTCGATGACCCGCGGCTACCTGAGTTGTTGTTCCGCTACCGCGCGCGAAACTTCTTTGAAACATTGAATGAGCAGGAGCAGCAACGCTGGCTGCTATTTTGCCAGCAACGGTTGAGCGATCCGCGCTGGGGCGCGCCCAACACCCTGGGTGACTTCGAGCAGGCTTGCCAGAGCAGTTGGGCCACGGCCGACGAGGCGGGGCGCCGTGTGCTGGAGGCCTGGCAGGTGCATGTCCAACACTTGAAGACGCAGTTGCAGCTGTAATGTGATCGAGCAAATAAAAACGCCGGCATCAGCCGGCGTTTTTTGCAAAGCAGGTCGCGGACATATTAGTCCAGCAGGGTCGCCCAGCTTTCAACCACATCGCCACCCCATTTGGCTTTCCACTCTTTCAGGGTTTTGTGGTTGCCGCCTTTGGTTTCGATCACTTCACCATTGTGCGGGTTTTTGTATTGCTTGACCTTACGCGCACGCTTGGTGCTGGTGGTCTTGGCGGCGCCACGTGGGGCTTTGCTCAGTTTGGCTTCTGGGTCGAGCAGGGCAATTACGTCACGCAGCGACTTGGAGTATTCGCCCATCAGGGTGCGCAGCTTGCCTTCGAATTCCAGCTCTTTTTTCAGCTTGTCATCTTGCGACAGGTTGGCCAGGCGCGCTTGCAGTTCTTTGATGGCTTCTTCGGTAGCGCGGTATTCGTTGATCAGGGACATGGCGTGTTCCTTAATGCATGTTCAGAGAGACAGTGTGGGCCAATAATAGACAGGCGATACTCGCAAGTAAACAATTAATCAGGTAATAAACTGTAATCGGCTCGGCAATAACAAGATTCTTTGGTTAAGAAAAATTTACATATGATTTGCCGGTCTCATCAGAACCGATGTGCTTAAGCTCTAATTGTCGCAGCGGCAGCCGGAGGGTTGGCCCGGCCCGGGTAGGCGCCGATGATTACTGCGTTTTTCCTGGCAGCTCGTTAGAATATGCGCCTTTGCGAAGTTCTTGGAGTCTCCCTCATGCGCACCTATCGACTGGTGATTGCCTGCCCCGACCGTGTCGGCATCGTGGCGAAAGTCAGTAATTTCCTGGCCTTGTACAATGGCTGGATCAACGAAGCCAGCCACCACTCAGACGAGCAGAGCGGTTGGTTCTTCATGCGTCATGAGATCCGTGCCGAGTCGCTGCCATTCGGCATCGAGGCGTTCCGTGAAGCCTTTGCGCCAATCGCCGAAGAGTTTTCGATGATCTGGCGAGTGACTGACTCTGCGCAGAAAAAACGCGTGGTGCTGATGGCCAGCCGCGAGTCGCATTGCCTGGCGGACCTGTTGCACCGCTGGCACACCGATGAGTTGGATTGCGATATCCCCTGCGTGATTTCCAACCACAATGACCTGCGCAGCATGGTCGAGTGGCACGGTATTCCGTTCTTCCACGTTCCAGTCGATCCAAAGGATAAACAGCCGGCGTTCGCCGAAGTGTCGCGCCTGGTCGAAGAGCATGGCGCCGATGTGGTGGTGCTGGCGCGTTACATGCAAATCCTGCCGCCGCAGTTGTGCGAGCAGTTTGCTGAGCGGGTGATCAACATCCACCACAGCTTCCTGCCGTCCTTCGTCGGCGCAAAGCCTTATCACCAGGCGGCACTGCGTGGCGTCAAGCTGATCGGCGCGACTTGCCACTACGTTACCGAAGAGCTGGATGCCGGCCCGATCATCGAGCAGGACGTGGTTCGCGTTAACCATGCCGACAGCATCGAAGACATGGTCCGCTTCGGGCGTGACGTCGAGAAGATGGTGTTGGCGCGCGGCCTGCGTTATCACCTGGAAGACCGCGTCCTGGTGCATGGCAACAAGACCGTGGTGTTCGATTAAGGAAGAGGGCGGGCCGATGGCTGATCCACGCGACAAGGCCGGCGCCAAGGCGCCACCCACCTTGGGCGAAGGTTGCCTGGCCCGCTTCGACCCCGAGGCGCTAAGCGCCGAGGATGGCACCGAATTCCCCGGCGCCGCCGCCCTGTGGCGCCAGCTCAACCCGCCTGATGGCGCCGCCAGCGCTCCAGCAGCGGACGCGCCAGCAGGCAAACGAACACCGGGCCGCCCGCCAGCAGATAAAAGTAGTAGGTAACCGCGCGCCAGATCAGGATCGCGGCGGCCGCGGTCGAGCTGCCCACCAACGGCGTCAACAGGCTCGCCGAGGTCAGCTCGGCGGCACCTGCGCCACCTGGCAGCAGGCTGAACTGGCCGGCGCTGAGCGAGAGCATCTGCACCAGGAAGCTCGGTATCCACGACAGCTCCACGCCCAATCCGCGCAATACCAGGTACAGCACGCTGTAGCGCAGGCTCCAATGCACACAGGTCAGGCTGAACACCAGCGCCAAGGTCCGTTTGGGTAGCCGCCAGGTTTCGGCCAGGGCATGCACGAAATGCAGCACCTTGCGCGCCCAGCGCCGGCGTCGATGCACGGCCATGCCGAGTCGCCGCAAAAGCCGGCCATTGAAGCGCATGACGGCGCGCCGATAGCGCAGCAGGCCCACCACACACCCCAAGGCGATACACAGCATCAGCGCGCTGCCCAGCAGCATGCTTTCTTGACTGTGTCCCAGGCTGTGGAACAGCGCATAACCGGCGATGGCCAGCATGGCGCAGAAGAAGAACAGCAAATCGTTCAACTGATCCATGGCGAACACCGCGCCACTGCGCGCTGGGCCGATCCGTTCACGTGCCAGCAGGGCCATCAAGGTCAAGGGGCCGCCGCTGCCTGCGGGGGTGGTGCAGATGGCGAACTCGGTGGCCATGATTACCCCAAGGCTGCGCACCCGGCCTAATTGAGCGCCTTGCTGGCCGAGTAGCAGGCGCAGGCGCAGGGCATTGATAATCCAGCACAGCAGGATCATCCCCAGCAGCGTCAGCATCAGCCCAGGGGCGAAGGTTTTCAGTCTTGGCAGCAACTCGCTGCCCCCCAGCAGGGCTGGCACCAGCACGGCGAACAGCAGCGCCAGGGCCAACCAGCCGAGGCGATTCATGCTGCGATCTGGCGTTCGAGCCAGGCCGACTTGGTCAAGGGTTGGCGACCTTGCGCCATCAGCGTTTGCAGTGCGTTTAGCCAATAGTTTCGAGAGCTGGGGTGGCGCATGTCGACAGGATGCAGGCCCAGGCGCACGGTCGACGCTTCATGCCAACGTCGCCGCTGCCAGTCGCAAACCACCCGTGACAGGCCTCGGCGCCAGGCGCTGCGGGCGCTCCAGACCAATCCAGGGGCTTCGATCGCGGTGAACTCAGGCAAGCGGTACAGGTGCTGTGGTGTGCTGGTGTAGCGCAACGGCAACTGGCGCAGCGCCTGGCGCGTGCCTTCGCTCATCAACCAGGCCGGGGCAACGAAGCCTGCCACCGGCCAGCCCTGGTTATTGAACAGCTCAAGCCCAGCTTGCAGGCGTTGCATCGCCTGGGCTTGATCGAGCCCGTAGAACTCGCCTTCATGGGTGTAGATCCGGCGCATGAAATAGTCGCAGCTGCTGCGTGGCGGCGGGCCGTCATCGGCATGGTAATAGCCATGCAGGGCCAGCTCGTCACCTTGGCGCAAGCGTCGTTCGAGCAGTTGGCAGAAGCTGGGTGAACGGCTCAGGGGGTTGCGACGATGAAAGTCCGGGACCACCAGCCACGTCATGGGCACATCGCCCAGTTGGTCGACGGCCTCGACGAAGGGCTGGTAGTCGGGCCAGGTCTCGGGGGAAACATCGTGCAACACCAGCATCAGGCTGCGTGGGCTTGGATTGGCCGGTTCAGGCATGGGCGCGGACCTGTGGCTGGTGGCCGAGAACCGCCTGGTAGTGCTGCAGCAGGCCGTTGACCACGTTGTCCCAGGAATAATGCTGCTCGACATGCCGGCGCGCCTGCAGGCCCAGTTTGCGCACGCCGTCTTCGAAGACTTCGCGTACGGTCGCCGCCATTGCCAGGCTGTCGTTCGGCGCGCAGAGGCGGCCACATTGCTCGTTGACGATCTCGCTAAACGCGCCGGCACGCACTGCCACCACTGGGGTGGCGCTGGCCATGGCCTCAAGGATGACCAGACCGAAGGTTTCCTGGTCGCCGGCGTGCACCAGCAGGTCGGCGCTGGCGATCAGCCGGGCGACTTCCTGTGGGGCGCAGAACTGATTGATCACACTGACGTTGTCCGGCACGTTGGCCGGCATCCCTGAGCCCACCAGCAGCAGGTGATAGTGGCGGCCCAGCTGGCGCATGCAGTCGAGCAGGACCGGCAGGTTCTTCTCGCGCGACCCGCGCCCGGCGAACACCAACAGCCGGGTGGTGTCGGCGATGCCTAGTTCAGCGCGCAGGCGACTGTCGCGATGCTCGGGGTTGAAGGTCGTGAGGTCGACGCCCAGGCGCTGTACGTGCACCTCCTTGACGCCGAGCCTGCGCAGTTTGTCGGCCATTACCTGGCTTGGCGCCAGGACCCGGTCGAAGTTGCCGTAGAGCTTGCTGACGTAGGCTTCGACATTGGGCGTGAACCAGTTGCCCATGCGGTTGCCGACCAGCAGCGGCAGGTCGGAGTGGTAGAAGCCGATCACCGGCACTTCAAGCTTGCGCCGCGCTTCCAGCGCCGCCCAAGCGGTCAGATAGGGGTCGCCCACTTCAATCAAGTCGGGTTGCAGTTCGCGCAGTACGTTGCACCAGGGCGCCAGGCGGACCGGAAAGCGGTAGCCTTTGCCAAACGGCAGGGGCGGGGCGGGGACTTGGTACACGCCATCGGTATGGCTGGCGCTGGCGCCGGGGATCAACAGGCTGTGGCGTACGCCGGGCATGGCATCGAGGCGGCGGTGTTTGGCATCAAGATAGGTACGTACGCCGCCGCTGGCCGGGGCGTAGAACATGGTGATGTCAGCAATGTGCACGATCAGCATCCCTCCGGGATCGTCTTCGGGTCTGTCATCCGGCTGAAGCAGCCGGCGATGACGCGCCTAAAGGTTGACCTCTCAGAAGAATAGTTTGTTCGATCGAGGTTTGGAGGGAGGTGCTGGAAACAGAGTCGCCCGTTTCGCGGGCAGGCCCGCTTCCTATGTAGACTGCGCAGGCCGTGAAGCCGGTACGGTCCTTGTAGGAGCGGGCTTGCCCGCGAAACGGGCGAGGCGGTAGCTCAATTTAGATACGGAAACTGCCTACCAACTGCTTCAGTCGACCCGCCTGCTGCTCCAGGTCCGAACATGCCCGCAGGGTAGCCTGCAAGTTCTCCACGCCCTCCTGGTTGAGCATGTTGATCTCGCTGATGTCCATGTTGATCGACTCGACCACCGCCGTCTGCTCCTCGGTCGCCGTCGCCACCGACTGGTTCATGCCGTCGATTTCGCCAATGCGCACGGTGACGCTTTCCAAGCGCTCGCCGGCCTGGTTGGCGATCTGCATGCTGTCCTGGCTGTGACGCTGGCTCTGGCCCATGGTCTCGACCGATTCCCGCGCGCCGACTTGCAGCTCCTCGATCATGGTCTGTACCTGTTGCGCCGATTCCTGGGTGCGGTGGGCCAGGTTACGGACCTCATCGGCGACCACCGCGAAACCACGACCGGCCTCGCCAGCACGCGCCGCTTCGATCGCGGCGTTCAACGCCAGCAGGTTGGTCTGTTGCGAAATGCTGGTGATCACTTCCAGAATCTGGCCGATGTTGACCGTCTTGCTGTTGAGCGTCTCGATATGGGCGCTGGAGGTAACGATCAGGTCCGACAGACGATTCATCGCCTCGATGTTGCGATCCACGACCTGCTGGCCTTCTTCGGCGAGCAAGCGCGCGGAGCTGGCGTGTTGCGAGGCCTGGGCGGCGTTACCGGCAATCTCCTGAGCGGCGGCGCCGAGCTCGTTGATGGCCGCAGCGACGCTGTTGGTGCGGTTGGATTGCTCGTCGGAGTTGCTCATCGACGAGTTGGAGGCGCTGATCACCCGCAAGGCCACCTCGTTGACCTGCTCGGTGGCCGAGGACACTTCGCGGATCGAGCCGTGGATACGCTCGACGAACCGGTTGAAAGCGCTGCCGAGGATGCCGAATTCATCCTGGCTATGGATGGTCAGGCGCTTGGTCAGGTCGCCTTCGCCTTGGGCGATGTTTTCCATGGCGCGGGTCATGGTCAGCAGCGGTTGCATCAAGACCCGGATCAGCAGGCCCAGCAGGCCGATGATGATCACCACCGCCACCACCGTGGCGATCACCGCCGAGGTGCGGAAGGTACTGAGCATCGAGAAGGCTTTGTCTTTGTCTACCGACAGGCCGATGTACCAGTTGGCCGAAGGCAGGCCCTTGATCGGGGTGAAGGTCAACAGGCGCGTCTGGCCGTCGGCTTGCACTTCGGTCAGCTCACCGGAGAGTTTCGGCGTATTGTGCGGGAACTGGTCGGCCAGCGATTTCATCACCAGGTCTTTGTCCGGGTGGACCAGGATCTTGCCTTGGTCATTGACCAGGAAGGCGTAGCCCATGCCGCCAAAGTTCAGCGAGTTGATGATTTCGACCAGGCCGTCGAGGGCCAGGTCGCCACCGACCACGCCAACCGAGTTGGACACCTTGCTGAGAATGCCGATGACCATCTTGTTGGTGGTCAGGTCGATGTAGGGTTCGGTAAGAATCGCACCGCTGGCATTCATGCCGTCCTTGTACCAGGGGCGGGTGCGCGGATCGTAGCCATCGGGCATCTGCGAGTCCGGACGGACGCTGAAGCCACCGTCGACCTTACCCAGATAAACAGTGAGGAAGCTTGAGATCAGCGCGTTCTGGCCCATCAGGGTTTCAGCGTTGCTCGGCTGCTGGGCGATGTTCTGCGCCAGGTTCTCGACCAACTTGATGCGACCATCGAACAGGTTGCGGATGTTGGTCGAAGTGGACTTACCCATTTCAGCCAGATAATTCTCCAGGTCCTGGCGAATCGCATTACGCTGGAGGTAATCGTTGTAGAGAGTGAAGAGGCTGAAGGCGAGCATCACGATCAGTGAGGCGGCCAAGAGGATCTTATGGCTGAAACGTAGGCTTTTGTTCATGGCGTAATCGGTTCCGCTAAGGTATTTATCGGGTCGTTCGCACAAAGAGCTGGTAAACAGTGCAACAAGTCCCGCTAGTCCTTTTTTGGGATGTTCCTGTCTTAAGGGTGAATATCACCCAGAGATATCGGCCGTTATCGGGCAAAGCTTGAGCAGAGGATGAAACAAGATGTCGGATTCTTCGCAAATAGTTGTAGGAGCAGGCCCTGATGGCCAGCCTGTCAGCCAAGCCATGCGCCTGGCCAACCGTCATGGCTTGGTGGCAGGCGCGACGGGGACCGGCAAGACCGTGACCTTGCAGCACCTGGCCGAGGTGTTCAGTGATGCCGGGGTGGCGGTCTTTGCCGCCGATGTAAAGGGCGACTTGTGCGGCTTGGGCGCGGCAGGCGCGCCGCAGGGCAAGGTCGCCGAGCGAATCGCTGGCATGCCGTGGTTGGGCCATACCCCCAAAGCGTATCCGGTGACCTTGTGGGACATCGCCGGACAGTCGGGCCATCCATTGCGCACTACGCTGAGCGAGATGGGGCCGTTGCTGCTGGGCAACCTGCTCGAGCTGACTGACAGCCAACAGGCTGCACTGTACGCGGCGTTCAAGGTGGCCGATCGCGATGGCCTGTTGCTGCTCGATCTGAAAGACCTCAAGGCCCTGCTCAACCATCTCAAAGACAACCCGCAGATGCTTGGCGAAGACAGCGCGTTGATGACCAGTGGCTCGACCCAGGCGCTATTGCGGCGTCTGGCGACCCTGGAGCAGCAGGGCGCTGAAGCGCTGTTCGGTGAGCCGGCGCTGCAACTTGAGGACCTGTTGCAGCCTGATGCTCAAGGGCGCGGGCGAATACACCTGCTCGATGCCAGCCGCTTGGTGCACGAAGCGCCGAAGGTCTACGCGACCTTCTTGCTGTGGTTGCTGGCCGAATTGTTCGAGCAACTGCCAGAACGTGGCGATGCTGACAAACCGGTGCTGGCGCTGTTCTTTGATGAAGCGCATTTGTTGTTCAACGACACCCCCAAGGCCCTGCAGGATCGCTTGGAGCAAGTGGTGCGCTTGATTCGCTCCAAAGGCGTAGGGGTGTACTTCGTTACCCAGTCGCCAGGTGATTTGCCCGATGCGGTACTGGCCCAGTTGGGCTTGCGCATTCAGCATGGGTTGCGGGCGTTCACCGCCAAGGAGCAGAAGTCGCTCAAGGCTGTGGCTGATGGCTTTCGGCCTAACCCTGCGTTCGATTCGCTGGCCGTGCTCACTGAACTTGGGATTGGCGAGGCGTTGGTCGGCACGCTCGAAGACAAAGGTACGCCGGCGATGGTCCAGCGCGTCTTGATCGCGCCACCGCAGTCGCGCATCGGACCGTTGACTGCGGCCGAGCGCAGTGCGCTGGTGGCCTCTTCGTCGTTGATTGGCCGCTATGACAAAGCGATCGATCGCGAGTCGGCGTACGAGATGCTCACCCAGCGCAAGGGCGAGCCGGTGGAGCCGGCGCCGCAACCTAAAGTCGAGCAAGACAGCTTTGCCGACAAGGCGGGTGAGTTCTTGCAGGGCGCGGCGGGGCAGGCGATCAAGTCGGCGGTGCGCCAGGCGGCGAATCAGCTGGGCCGGCAGTTGGTGCGAGGGTTGATGGGCTCGTTGCTGGGTGGCAAGCGGCGCTGACGATGTCAGCGTGCTGCTCGTACAAGCGTGGGGGGCTTGCTGAGGCTATCGCGGGGCAAGCCCGCTCCCACGTTTGCCAGGCAGGTAGTACGAAAAAAGGCGCCCGAAGGCGCCTTTTTCACGTTACTGCACAACGATTCAGCTAATCGCCTTGGTCGCCAGCCAGAACAACCCGGCAGACAGGCCCACGGTGGCTGGCAGGGTCAGTACCCAGGCCAGCAGAATGGTCCTGACGGTGCCGCCTTGCAGGCCGCTCTTGTTCGCCACCATGGTACCGGCGACACCCGACGACAACACGTGAGTGGTCGATACCGGCAGGCTGAACACGTTGGCCATGCCGATGGCGCACGCCGCCGTGATCTGCGCCGACATGCCTTGGGCATAGGTCATGCCTTGCTTGCCGATCTTCTCGCCAACGGTCAGTACCACGCGCTTCCAGCCGACCATGGTACCCAGGCCCAAGGCCAGGGCGACGGCCACGATTACCCAGAACGGTGCATATTCGGTGGTGGCGGTCAGGTCTTTGCGCAGTTTTTCCAGGTCGGCCTTCTCACGCGGCTCAAGGCCCGGCAGTTTGCCAACCTTTTTCGCCGTGTCGTCCAGGCACAACAGGTAACGACGCACTTCCACGCGTTTCTCGGCGTTCAGGTCACGGTAGTCGGTGACGCCTTTAAGCGAAGACTGCAATGCGGCAATGGTCGGCTCGGTCTGCTGCGGGTTGCAGCTGAACTGCTCCGGCAGGTCGCTGGACTTGGCTTTGCCCAGGGCCAGGTACTCGCCCAGGGTCGCTTCGTTGCGCTGGTAGAACTGGCTCAGGTGCAGGGTAGCGTCGCGGGTGCGCTCGATCTGGTAAGTGGTGCTGTTCAGGTCGAGGACGAACTTGGCCGGAACGATCCCGATCAGCACCAGCATGATCAGGCCGATGCCTTTCTGGCCATCGTTGGAGCCGTGCACGAAGCTGACGCCCATGGCCGAGATCACCAGCACCAGACGGTTCCAGAACGGCGGGTGCTTCTTGTCGTCGAGCTTGCGCCGTTGCTCTGGGGTCTTGTGCATCTTCGACAGCGGGCGCCACCACTTCAGGCCCAGCAGGACCAGCGCTGCAACGGCAAAGCCGGCCATTGGCGAGAGCACCAGCGACATGCCGATGTCGATCGCCTTCTGCCAGTTGACGCCATCACCCAGCGGGATGTCGCTGATTAGCGCATTGGCCAGGCCCACACCGAGGATCGAGCCGATCAGGGTGTGCGAGCTGGACGCTGGGATGCCGAAGTACCAGGTGCCCAGGTTCCAGGTGATGGCCGCGGCCAGCAACGAGAAGACCATGGCCAGGCCGTGACCGGTGTTCACATTGATCAGCAGTTCGACCGGCAGCAGGTGGACGATGGCATAGGCCACGCCAACGCCGCCGAGCAAAACCCCGAGGAAATTGAACACGCCTGAGAAGAACACGGCCAGGTGCGGTGGCATGGCTTTGGTATAGATGACAGTGGCTACCGCGTTAGCGGTGTCATGAAAGCCATTGATGAACTCGAATGCGAGCACGAAGGTCAGTGCGAGCACCAAGCTCACCACTACCCAGGCATCCAGTCCGCTGAATAAATCGATCATGAAGGTTTTCTGGCGGTCGTAGGGGGGCCGGATTATGCCAGAAAACCTTGGCAATCGATGCACCCCCGACAGACCGATGGTGTCTTCAGGCGGTTACGAAGCCAGGGGCAACAGCAGGCTTTCGGCAAGATTAATGCCGATAAAAATCGCCAATTTCGGCAAAATGGTGCGATTTTTCGAAATCTATGAGGCGCAAGAGGCGTTCAAACGAACGTATGAAATTTGTGTAATTCCATTTCATGCGCGTCATTTGAGTAACGATCTGTCAGCCGCTTGGCCTGGCCACATGCCAGGCCGTAGCGTCAGGATTCGTCGCTGCGCAGATCCTTTTCCATCTTTTCCAGTTCCTGGGCGAATACCTGGTCCTGGACAGTGGCTCGCTTGCGCCACGGTTTGCGTTCCGGCTCCGGTTGCGCCGCATAGGTGGTGACTTCACCACCATAAACATCCTTGTAACGTTCAGCCTGGCGCTCGAGTTCTGCGCGCAGTTCATCTTTCGTCACAGTAGTACCTGAATAGTATGAGAGTTGGCTCCGGCTCGGCATGCAAAGTTACGCATGCGGCTACGCAACCAGAGCGAAATCGCTGTCGCAGCAACAGTGGTCCAAAATGTGCGATGGCACTTGATCAAACGGCAACAGTTTTAAGCTGTTCACCTGGCGAGCTGGCAAACACCCTATGCAAAAAGACAGTGAGGGCTAGCGCCCACATGTTGATCATGGCCAACAGACTGATTATAGCAATCAGCAACTCATTGATCATCGCTCTTTACGGGCAACTGACACAAGCACTCAAAGTTGTTCATTCGACTATCGACTCGGCCAGCGAATCGGTCAGAAGTTTGAGTTGAGCGGGTGCAGAAAGTTCGCAGGAACGCGAGGGGAGGTAAAACGGCCTCGTGGTGACGAGGCCGTGCCTGGGGACTTCTACGGTGGGTACCTGACCAGTCTCTCCAAAGAAGCCACATGTGGCATGAGAAAGGTATAAGCAAAAGTGTCAGCGGTCAATTGCGATTATCGGCCGTTCGTTCGATAATCGCACGAACGACAGTTTTTTTTGAGGTCAGCCATGAGCGACGAAAACCTGCCCAAGGACGCCCCGGTACAGGAAAGAGCCAGTTCCCCCGCGATGGCGCCTCCGATCGTGGCGTCGCCCGCCAAGCGCATTCAGGCGTTCACTGGTGATCCGGACTTCATGACCTCTCTGGCCCGCGGCCTTGCGGTCATTCAGGCATTCCAGGAGCGCAAACGCCACCTGACCATCGCCCAGATCAGCCACCGCACCGAGATCCCTCGCGCAGCCGTGCGGCGGTGCCTGCATACCTTGATCAAGTTGGGCTATGCCACGACCAACGGTCGTACCTACTCATTGCTACCCAAGGTTTTGACCCTGGGCCATGCCTACCTGTCGTCGACGCCTTTGGCGGTCTCGGCGCAGCCGTATCTGGATCGCATCAGTGACCAACTGCATGAGGCGGCCAACATGGCCACCCTGGAAGGTGATGACATCCTTTATATAGCGCGTTCGGCCACGGTGGAGCGGCTTATCTCGGTCGATTTGTCGGTCGGTGGTCGGCTGCCGGCCTATTGCACCTCGATGGGGCGCATTCTGCTGGCGGCGTTGGATGACACCAGCCTGCGCGAATACCTCGACCGTGCCGACCTCAAGGCGCGTACCAGCCGTACCCTGCATGATCCGGAGTCGCTGTTTGCCTGCATCCAACAGGTGCGTGCCCAGGGTTGGTGTGTGGTTGACCAGGAATTGGAACAGGGCCTGCGCTCGATTGCCGTGCCGATCTATGACGCCTCGGGCCAGGTGCTGGCGGCATTGAACGTCAGTACCCATGTCGGGCGGGTGACCCGCAGTGAACTGGAGCAGCGGTTTTTGCCGATCCTGTTGGCTTCGAGCCGGGACCTGTGCACCCAGCTGTTCGGATAAGCGCTACGTTGGCGCGGCTGCGGATGTTGGCTACGTGGGAGCGGGCTTGCCCCGCGATAGCGGCTGCGCGATCGATAACGCTATCGCGGGGCAAGCCCGCTCCCACGCTAGCCGACATCTGCGCTCGAACTGCTGCAGTCGACTGCACACTGATGTTGTTCGATAAACGCACAAACTCGTCTCCACTGAATTGCGCAGCGCCGGCCCGCTGATTAATGTCTTTCGCAACGGTCGGCTTTGCCGACCGAACAAGAACAACATGCGAGAGGCACACCCCATGACCACTGTCCTTTCTGTGCTGCGGCCGCACCCGCACGCAGTACCGTTGTATCCAGGCTGACGCACGGCCATAACTCCCGACCCTCGATACCTGCGCAGCCACTTGCGTCAGGATCCTGCCTGCGCCGCTTTTCTGGATAACAACAATGAACAAACCGCAAACCACTGTCGGCAATTGTCTCGACGTCCAATCGTTCATCAATGACCAGCCGCTGTCGCGCTACCAATGGCGGGTGGTGATCCTGTGTTTTTTGATCGTATTCCTCGATGGCCTGGACACCGCGGCCATGGGCTTCATTGCTCCGGCGCTGTCCCAGGAATGGGGCATCGACCGCGCCAGCCTCGGCCCGGTGATGAGTGCCGCGCTGATCGGCATGGTGTTTGGCGCATTGGGTTCCGGCCCATTGGCCGACCGCTTCGGCCGTAAAGGTGTGCTGGTTGGCGCGGTGCTGGTGTTCGGCGGTTTTAGCCTGGCCTCGGCCTATGCCACCAATGTCGACCAACTGCTGGTGCTGCGTTTTCTCACTGGACTGGGCCTGGGTGCCGGCATGCCCAATGCCACCACCTTGCTCTCCGAGTACACCCCGGAACGACTCAAGTCGCTGTTGGTGACCAGCATGTTCTGTGGCTTCAACCTCGGCATGGCCGGTGGCGGCTTCATCTCGGCCAAGCTGATCCCGGCCTATGGCTGGCACAGCCTGCTGGTGATTGGCGGTGTGCTGCCGCTGCTGCTGGCGGTGGTGCTGCTGGTGTGGCTGCCGGAATCGGCGCGGTTCTTGGTGGTGCGCAATCGCGGCACCGACAAGGTGCGCAAAACCCTGGCGCCGATCGCCCCTGCCGTGGTCGCCCAGGCTGCCAGTTTCAGTGTGCCTGAGCAGAAGGCGGTGGCAGCGCGCAACGTGTTTGCGGTGATCTTCTCTGGCACTTACGGCCTGGGCACGATGTTGCTGTGGCTGACCTACTTCATGGGCCTGGTGATCGTCTATCTGCTCACCAGCTGGCTGCCGACGCTGATGCGCGACAGTGGCGCGAGCATGGAGGAGGCCGCCTTCATCGGCGCACTGTTCCAGTTCGGCGGTGTGCTTAGCGCAGTCGCGGTGGGCTGGGCGATGGACCGCTTCAACCCGCACAAGGTTATCGGCCTGTTCTACCTGCTGGCCGGGGTATTCGCCTACGCCGTGGGGCAGAGCCTGGGCAACATGACCCTGCTTGCCACCTTGGTGCTGGTGGCCGGCATGTGCGTGAACGGTGCGCAGTCGGCCATGCCGTCGCTGGCGGCGCGGTTCTACCCGACCCAGGGACGCGCCACCGGCGTGTCGTGGATGCTCGGCATTGGTCGCTTTGGCGCCATTCTCGGTGCTTGGAGTGGCGCGACCTTGCTCGGGCTGGGTTGGAATTTCGAACAAGTGCTGACTGCGTTGTTGGTGCCGGCGGCATTGGCGACCGTGGGCGTGATCGTAAAGGGCTTGGTGAGTCACGCCGACGCGACCTGACTCTGCAATCCACAGGGGTTGAGGGGATTGGCGGAATGGATAGCACGACAACAAATGGTTCGATAATCGCACAAGTAATCGATTATCGGATTGTGCGCCACCCTCCAGTCTCCTTAATCTGAGCTCAACGCAGCACCCTGACCAGGAGTCTCCAATGGCAGCAATCCTCTCGCTTCACGAGGCCGTGAAGCAATTCATCCAGGACGGCGACACCGTCGCCCTCGAAGGCTTCACCCACCTGATCCCGACCGCAGCCGGCCACGAGATCATCCGCCAGGGCAAGCGTGACCTGACCCTGGTGCGCATGACCCCGGACCTGATCTACGACCAATTGATCGGCGCCGGCTGCGCCAGCAAGCTGATCTTCTCCTGGGGTGGTAACCCAGGCGTCGGGTCGCTGCACCGCCTGCGCGATGCGGTCGAGAAGCACTGGCCTCATGCGATCGAGATCGAAGAGCACAGCCACGCGGACTTGGCCAACGCCTATGTCGCGGGTGCCTCCGGCCTGCCGTTCGCGGTGCTGCGCGCCTACGCCGGTTCCGACCTGCCCAAGGTCAACCCGCTGATCAAGAGCGTCACTTGCCCGTTCACCGGCGAAGTGCTCGCTGCCGTGCCGTCGGTGCGCCCGGATGTGACCGTGATCCACGCGCAGAAGGCCGACCGCAAAGGCAACGTGCTGCTGTGGGGCATTCTCGGTGTGCAGAAAGAAGCGGCCCTGGCGGCCAAGCGGTGCATCGTCACCGTCGAGGAAATCGTCGACGACCTGCAAGCGCCAATGAACGCCTGCGTGTTGCCGACCTGGGCGCTGTCGGCGGTGTGCCTGGTGCCTGGTGGCGCCCACCCGTCCTACGCCCATGGCTACTACGAGCGCGACAACCGCTTCTACCAGGCCTGGGACCCGATTGCCCGTGACCGTGAGTCGTTCACCGCCTGGATCGATAGCTACATCCGCGGTACCGCCGACTTCAATGAATTCAAGGCCAAGCTGGCCAGCACTGCGGAGGCCGCGCAATGAGCTACTCCACTTCCGAAATGATGACTGTCGCCGCTGCCCGTCGCCTGCGCAACGGTGCGGTCTGCTTCGTCGGTATCGGCCTGCCGTCCAAGGCTGCCAACCTGGCGCGCCTGACCTCGTCGCCCGACGTCGTGCTGATCTATGAATCTGGCCCGATTGGCGCCAAGCCGAGCGTGCTGCCGCTGTCGATCGGCGACGGCGAGCTGGCGGAAACCGCCGACACCGTGGTGCCGACCGGCGAAATTTTCCGCTACTGGCTGCAGGGCGGACGCATCGACGTGGGCTTCCTCGGCGCCGCCCAGGTCGACCGCTTCGGCAACATCAATACCACCGTGGTCGGTGACTACCACGCCCCGCGCACCCGTTTGCCGGGTGCCGGTGGTGCGCCGGAAATCGCCGGTTCCGCCAAGCAAGTGCTGATCATCCTCAAGCAATCGCCACGCGCGTTTGTCGACAAGCTGGACTTCATCACCTCGGTCGGCCACGGCGAGGGTGGCGACTCGCGTAAACGCCTGGGCCTGCCTGGTGAAGGCCCGGTCGGCATCATCACCGACCTGTGCATCATGGAGCCGGAAGCCGGCACCCACGAATTCGTGGTCACCTCGATTCACCCAGGTGTGACCCGCGAGCAGATCATTGCCGCCACCGGCTGGGCGATCCGCTTTGCCGATGACGTGCAGACCACCGCCGCGCCAAACGAGGTCGAGCTGACCGCGCTGCGTGATCTTGAACAGCGCACCGCTGCCGCCCACGGCCAGAAGCCAGGAGAAGCCTGATGCGTGACGTG
Organism: Pseudomonas sp. NPDC088890; assembly: GCF_044900155.1. Lineage (NCBI taxonomy): Bacteria > Pseudomonadati > Pseudomonadota > Gammaproteobacteria > Pseudomonadales > Pseudomonadaceae > Pseudomonas > Pseudomonas sp. NPDC088890. The sequence goes on from NZ_JBJDNG010000004.1 coordinate 259,694, forward strand.
TTCATCTGTGATGCCATCCGCACCCCGATCGGCCGCTTCGGCGGCGCCCTGGCCGGCGTGCGCGCCGATGACCTGGCAGCAGTGCCGCTCAAGGCGCTGATCGAGCGTAACCCGTCGGTGCAGTGGGATCAGGTCGACGAAGTGTTCTTCGGCTGCGCCAACCAGGCCGGCGAAGACAACCGCAACGTCGCGCGCATGGCCTTGCTGCTGGCGGGCCTGCCCGAGAGCATTCCTGGGGTGACCCTCAACCGCCTGTGCGCTTCGGGTATGGATGCAATTGGCACGGCGTTTCGAGCCATTGCCAGCGGCGAGATGGAACTGGCGATTGCCGGTGGCGTCGAGTCGATGTCGCGCGCGCCGTTCGTCATGGGCAAGGCCGAGAGCGGTTACTCGCGCAACATGAAGCTTGAGGACACCACCATCGGTTGGCGTTTCATCAACCCGCTGATGAAGAGCCAGTACGGCGTCGACTCAATGCCCGAGACGGCCGACAACGTCGCTGACGACTATCAGGTTTCCCGCGCGGATCAAGACGCCTTCGCCCTGCGCAGCCAGCATAAGGCAGCAGCGGCGCAGGCTGCAGGTTTCTTCGCGCAAGAGATCGTGCCAGTGCGCATTGCCCACAAGAAGGGCGAGACCGTGGTCGAGCACGACGAGCACCTGCGCCCGGATACCACCCTTGAAGCACTGAGCAAACTCAAGCCAGTCAACGGCCCGGACAAGACCGTCACCGCGGGCAACGCCTCGGGCGTCAACGACGGCGCCGCCGCGTTGATCCTGGCGTCGGCAGAAGCGGTGAAGAAACACGGCCTGACACCGCGGGCACGGGTTCTGGGCATGGCCAGTGGCGGTGTCGCGCCGCGAGTGATGGGCATCGGCCCGGTGCCGGCAGTGCGCAAACTGACCGAGCGCCTGGGCGTTGCCGTGGCCGACTTCGACGTGATCGAGCTCAACGAAGCGTTCGCCAGCCAAGGCTTGGCAGTGCTGCGCGAGTTGGGTGTGGCCGATGACGCACCGCAGGTAAACCCCAATGGCGGCGCGATTGCCCTGGGCCATCCGTTGGGCATGAGCGGCGCACGGCTGGTGCTGACTGCGCTGCATCAGTTGGAGAAAAGCGGCGGGCGTAAGGGCCTGGCGACCATGTGCGTAGGTGTTGGCCAAGGGCTGGCACTGGCCATAGAGCGGGTTTGAGCAGCTCTGGCCTCATCGCGGGGCAAGCCCGCTCCCACGGGAACCACGACTATCCCGTGGGAGCGGGCTTGCCCCGCGATGGGGCTTGTTTGAGTAGTACAAAACCCGACCATGGCCGGGTAGCGGAACGAGAGTGTAACTGGGTATGTCTAGACTCTCAGTGACCCTCCAGGAGTAAAACCACCATGACCTCAACCTATTACACCGGCGAAGAACGCTCCAAGCGCATCTTCGCTATCGTCGGTGCCTCTTCAGGCAACCTGGTGGAATGGTTCGACTTCTACGTCTACGCCTTCTGCGCCATCTATTTCGCCCCGGCGTTCTTCCCCTCCGACAACCCGACCGTGCAGTTGCTCAATACCGCAGGCGTGTTCGCCGCGGGCTTCTTGATGCGCCCCATCGGTGGCTGGATCTTCGGCCGCCTGGCTGACCGTCATGGGCGCAAGAACTCGCTGATGGTCTCGGTGCTGATGATGTGCTTCGGCTCGCTGATCATTGCCTGCCTGCCGACCTACTCCAGCATCGGTGCCTGGGCGCCGGCGCTGCTGCTGTTGGCGCGCCTGATCCAGGGTCTGTCGGTGGGTGGCGAATACGGCACCACCGCTACCTACATGAGTGAAGTCGCCTTGCGCGGCCAGCGCGGTTTCTTCGCCTCGTTCCAGTACGTCACCCTGATCGGCGGCCAGTTGCTGGCGGTGTTGGTGGTGGTGATCCTGCAGCAGTTGCTCAGCGAAGAAGAACTGCGTGCCTGGGGCTGGCGCATTCCGTTCGTGGTGGGTGCCGTCGCTGCCCTGATCTCGCTGATGCTGCGCCGTTCGCTGAAAGAAACCAGCAGCGCCGAAACCCGCCAGGACAAAGACGCCGGCAGTGTCAGCGGCTTGTTCCGCAACCACGCAGCGGCGTTCATCACCGTCCTGGGCTACACCGCTGGCGGATCGCTGATCTTCTACACCTTCACCACCTACATGCAGAAATACCTGGTCAACACCGCCGGGATGCCCGCCAAGGACGCCAGTTTCGTCATGACAGGCGCGCTGTTCCTGTTCATGATCCTGCAGCCGTTGTTCGGCATGCTCTCCGACCGCATCGGCCGGCGTAACTCGATGCTCCTGTTCGGTGCTTTGGGCACTGTCTTCACCGTGCCGCTGCTGATGGCGCTGAAGACCGTGACCAGCCCATTCATGGCCTTCGTGCTGATTACCCTGGCCTTGTGTATCGTCAGTTTCTACACCTCCATCAGCGGCCTGGTGAAGGCCGAGATGTTCCCGCCGCAAGTGCGCGCCCTGGGCGTGGGCCTGGCCTATGCCGTGGCTAACGCGGTGTTCGGCGGTTCGGCCGAATATGTCGCATTGGGCTTGAAAACCCTGGGGATGGAGAACACCTTCTACTGGTACGTGACCGCCATGATGGCGGTGGCCTTCCTGTTCAGCCTGCGCCTGCCCAAGCAAGCGGCGTACCTGCACCATGATCACTAAGGACTCGCGATGACCCACCGAGCGGACAACCAGCTGTTCGACGCCTACTTCACTGCACCGGCCATGCGCGAGATTTTCTCCGACCGTGGCCGCCTGCAAGGCATGCTCGACTTCGAGGCCGCCCTGGCGCGGGCCGAAGCCGCTGCAGGGCTGGTGCCGCACACTGCGGTGCCGGCCATCGAGGCGGCGTGCAAGGCCGAGCGCTATGACGCCCGCGCCCTGGCCGATGCCATCGCCACGGCAGGTAACTCGGCGATTCCGCTGGTCAAGGCGCTGGGCAAGGTGGTCGCCAGCGGCGTACCAGACGCCGAGCGCTACGTGCATCTAGGTGCGACCAGCCAGGACGCCATGGACAGCGGGCTGGTGCTGCAACTGCGCGATGCGCTCGAGCTGATCGAAGCCGATCTGGCCAGGTTGGCCGATACCCTGGCCCGCCAGGCCCTGCAGCACGCTGACACGCCACTGGTGGGGCGCACCTGGTTGCAGCACGCAACGCCGGTGACCCTGGGGATGAAATTGGCCGGCGTACTCGGCGCCTTGACCCGCCACCGCCAGCGCCTCAAAGAGCTGCGTCCGCGCTTGCTCTGCCTGCAATTCGGCGGTGCCTCCGGCAGCCTCGCGGCGCTTGGCAGCAAGGCGCTGCCAGTGGCCGAGGCGCTGGCCGAGCAGCTCAAGCTGAGCCTGCCTGAGCAACCCTGGCATACCCACCGCGATCGCCTGGTGGAGTTCGCCTCGGTGCTGGGGCTGGTGGCGGGCAGCCTGGGCAAGTTCGGCCGTGACATCAGCTTGCTGATGCAGACCGAAGCGGGGGAGGTGTTCGAGCCTTCTGCGCCGGGCAAGGGCGGCTCTTCGACCATGCCGCACAAGCGCAATCCGGTTGGCGCGGCCGTGTTGATCGGCGCCGCCACGCGGGTGCCGGGCCTGTTGTCGACGCTGTTCGCCGCTATGCCCCAAGAGCACGAGCGCAGCCTCGGCCTGTGGCACGCCGAATGGGAAACCTTGCCGGACATCTGCTGCCTGGTGTCTGGCGCGTTGCGTCAGGCCCAGGTGATCGCCGAGGGGATGCAGGTGGATGCCGAACGCATGCGTCGCAACCTCGACCTGACTCAGGGCCTGGTGTTGGCCGAAGCGGTCAGCATCGTCCTGGCCCAGCGCCTGGGCCGCGACCGCGCCCACCATTTGCTGGAGCAGTGCTGCCAGCGCGCCGTCGCTGAGCAGCGCCACCTGCGCGCTGTGCTCGGTGACGAGGCGCAGGTCACTGCCGAGTTGTCCGCGCAGGAGCTCGACCGCCTGCTCGACCCTGCTCATTACCTCGGCCAGGCCCGCGTCTGGGTGGCGCGCGCCGTGGCTGAACATCAACGTTTGACTGCCTGAAGGAGACCGCTGTGGCGCATTTGCAACTGGCCGATGGCGTACTGAATTACCAACTCGATGGTCCGCAGGATGCCCCGGTGCTGGTCCTGTCCAACTCGCTGGGGACTGACCTTGGCATGTGGGACACGCAGGTAGCGGCCTGGTCCAAGCACTTTCGCGTGCTGCGTTACGACACCCGTGGCCATGGCGGCTCGCTGGTCACCGCCGGCCCGTACAGCATTGCCCAGCTGGGCGCAGACGTGCTGGCGCTGCTGGACGCACTGGACATCGCCAAGGTGCACTTCGTCGGCCTGTCGATGGGCGGCCTGATCGGCCAGTGGCTGGGTATCAACGCGGGCTCACGCCTGCTCAGCCTGACCCTGTGCAACACCGCCGCCAAGATCGGCAGCGATGAGGTGTGGAATACCCGCATCGACACAGTGCTCAAAGGTGGCCGCCAGGCCATGGTCGATTTGCGCGATGCCTCCATTGCCCGCTGGTTCACCCCTGCATTCGCCGAGGCCCATGCCGCCCAGGCCCAACGCATCACCCAGATGCTGGCGCAGACCTCGCCCGAAGGCTATGCCGCCAACTGTGCGGCGGTGCGCGATGCCGACTACCGCGAGCAACTGAAAGCTATCCAGGTGCCGACCCTGATCGTCGCCGGTACTGCCGATGTGGTCACCACCCCGGAGCATGGACGCTTCATGCAGAACGCGATCGAGGGCGCGCACTACGTAGAATTCCACGCCGCGCACTTGTCCAATGTCGAGATCGGTGAGCCGTTCACGGCGCGGGTCGTCGATTTTCTGCAGGCTTGCTGAGGAGAACAAGATGGACGAAAAACAACGCTACGACGCGGGCATGCAGGTGCGTCGCGCCGTGCTCGGTGACGCCCACGTGGACCGCAGCCTGGAAAAACTCAATGAGTTCAACGGCGAGTTCCAGGAAATGATCACTCGCCACGCCTGGGGGGATATCTGGACCCGCCCAGGGTTGCCACGCCATACCCGCAGCCTGATCACCATTGCCATGCTGATCGGCATGAACCGCAATGACGAGCTCAAGCTGCACCTGCGCGCGGCGGCCAACAATGGCGTGACACGCGAAGAGATCAAGGAAGTGCTGATGCAGAGCGCGATCTATTGCGGGATTCCCGCGGCCAATGCCACTTTTCACCTGGCAGAATCGGTGTGGGATGAGTTGGGGGTCGAGTCGCGTCAGTTACAAGAATAGTTGTTGAGGGTGCTGGCTTCATCGCGGGGCAAGCCCGCTCCCACGCAGTCAACTCAGTGAGGCTGAGGACGTGGGAGCGGGCTTGCCCCGCGATGAGGGCGGAACTTAAACCGCGGCGTTCTTGTGCCTGATCGCCACCGGCCCAGCATTGGCTTCCACGGCTTTTTTCAACTGCGGGCACAACCCGAGCATGAACGCTGCCTCCGCCACCACGAACAACGGCCCGATGATCAACCCGCTCAGGTCATCGACGAACGCAGGTTTACGCCCCTCGTAATAATGCCCGACAAACTGGATGATCCAGCCCAGCACAAAGGCGCCCAGCCCGGCGCTCAGCCATAGGCCGGTGCTCTGCAGCGCCAGCATCTGCCCCAGCCACAGGCACAACCCCAGCAACAGCCCCATCACCAAGCCAAAGCGCAGATCCAGCCGCAGGTAGAACCACACTGAGGCCGCCGCTGCGATCAAGGCCGGTGACAGCCACATCCCGCCGACGTCCCAACCCGGGCGCGACAGCAGAATGGTCACGGCCACAACGATCAGCGGAATGCCGACGAAATGGGTGGCGATGTTGCGTGGGTCACGGTGGTAGGCGGCGTACTGACTCAGGTGTTCGACGAGGCTTTTCATTGTTGTTCCTCCATGGCTGCACCGCTGACAGTGGATCACTGTGTGCAAGCATAGCCCCCCGGTCACAACGCCGGAACCGCGCACGGCTGATGCTTCGTCATCAGCGTGGCGAATGCCCTGCACGCGGCGCGGTGCGTGGCGGCTGCTCGCGCGGCGAAGTGCGCTGATCGAGGCCAATCAAGGTCTCGATCATCGCCCGCGCGGCCGGTGACAGCCGATAGCCACTGCGGCTGACCACGCCACAGCGCACGCTCAGCACTTCCAGGCCCGGTGGCAAATTACGCCAATGCAGGCGCACCAGGCGGCCGCTGCTCAAGTCGTCGGCCACCGATTCTTCGCTGGCGGTGCCGATCGCATCACTGGCCAGCACCACGCTGCGCAGCACGGCCAGGTGCTCGGTCTGCAAGTGGGGGGTGAAGTCATTGCGCCCACTGAGGTTGGCCAGGCGCTTGCGCACGCCAGGGGCGAGCAGGGCGCTGGCCAGCGGGTAGGCGAACAAATCATTGGTCGACAGGCTGTCCTTGGCCAGCAACGGATGGCCCGGCCGGCAGAAGAACAGGCCCGGGCGCGGGTTGAGTGGCTCGGTGTGGAAATTGGGGTCGGCTTCGAACGGGCGGATGTCGTCGACGAAAAATTCGATCTGCTCGCGGCGCAGGGCTTGGCCGAGGCGTTCGGCGTTGTCGACCCATAGCGAGGTGCGGATGCCGGGATGGGCCTCGATGAAGTGCTGCAGGGCATCGGGGACCAGGCGGACGGCCAGCGCCGGGCCGCTGCCAAAATGCAGCTCGCCGGCATCGAGCTTGGTCATCTGCAATACCTCGGTGCTCAATTGCGCAGCGCCCTGTACCAGGCGCCGCGCGTGTTGCAGCACCACCAGGCCTTCAGGGGTGGGGTGCAGGGCCTTGCTGGCGCGGTCTATCAGTGAACAACCGAAGGTTTGCTCCAAGCCCTGGATGGCCCGGCTGAAGGCCGGTTGGGTGATGCCCATGGCCTCGGCGGCGCGGACGAAACTGCGGTATTCGGTGAGGGCGATGAAGTAGCGCAGTTGGCGAAGGTCCATGTCGAGCTCTGCGGCGGGCGGAAGTATCGTTTTTAGCTTTTGTTACATATTCCGTCAATGATGGTTTTGTTTGTTTTTTATATGCTTATTTTATAAGCATAGGCTTTGCTGAATTGGCCGGCCTCATCGCAGGGCGAGTCGCAGCGATGAGGCCGCAACCGACTACAGCAGGTTCAGCGGATAGCTGACGATCACCCGGTTCTCATCGAACGAGTTGGTGCTGTAATCCCGGCGCATGGTCGAGTTGCGCCATTTCAGCGACAAGTCCTTGAAGGTGCCCGACTGCACGACATACGCCAGCTCGGTTTCACGCGCCCATTCCTTGCCGTCGTCGACAGTGCTGGTGTGCACGTTGTCACCCTTGATATAGCGGTTCATCAGGGTCAGGCCGGGTACGCCCACCGAGACGAAGTTGAAGTCATGGCGCACCTGCCAGGAGCGCTCCTTGGCGTTGTCGAAGCTTGAGTTGTAGCTGTCGTTGGCCAGGGTTCCGCCGCTGGTGCCGTTGACCCGCATCCAGGCGTCATCGCCGCTGACTTTCTGCAAGCCGACGTAAAAGGTGTGGCCCTTGTAGCGTGCCGAGAGCATGGCTGAGGCGGTGCGGTTATCCAACTCGCCTGCACGTTCGGCGCCGTCTTCCTTGCCAATGAAATAGCCTAGGTTGGCACCCAGGGTCCATTCGCCGAGCGGCTGGCTGTGGCTGAGGTTCAGATACTGCTGGCGGTAGATGTCCTTGAGGCGGGCATCCCACAGGCCGATCAGGGTGCGTTTGTCGTTGAAGGTGTATTCGCCTCCGGCGAAATTGAAGCGGTCCGAGGTGAACGCACTGCGACCGTTGAGCGACATGTCTTCCATGCTCGCGTCATTACGCGGGCTGTTGGCGCGGAACTGGCCGCCGTACAGGGTCAGGCCGTCAATCTCTTTCGAGGTGATCTGGCCGCCACGGAAGGTTTGCGGCAGCGAGCGGCCGTCGTCCGAGCGCAGGATCGGCAGCACGGGCATCCACTCACCGACTTTCAGTTCGGTCTGCGACAGCTTGGCCTTGAAGGCCACGCCCAGGCGGCCGAAATCATCGGCCGGACGACCGTCATCGTGCACCGGCAGCAGATGGGTGCCGGCGGTACCTTTGCCGCCGTCGAGCTTCACCGAATACAAACCCAGGATGTCCACGCCAAAGCCAACGGTGCCTTGGGTAAACCCGGAGCGCGCGTCGAGGATGAAACTCTGGGTCCATTCTTCGGCCTTGCCCTGGGGGTTGGCCGGGTCGACGAAATTGCGGTTGATGTAGAAGTTGCGCAGGTTGAGTGTGGCCTTGGCGTCCTCCAGGAACCCACCGTCGGCGGCGAAGGCGGGCAGGGCGCAGGACATGGCCAACAGGCCGGGCAGCAGCTGGCGTGCGGGTTGCGAAGTGCTCATCTGTCGTGAATCTCTTGTTTTTATTGGGCGAACCGGTGCACTGCGGGGTGCGGGCCTGCAGTGGCGACAGGGTCTTGTTGGATGAACTTGTGCAACGTTGCGGGGAGGATGGTGCGCGGCATAGCAGGGGCGGGGCAATTCGTCGCAGGCGGTACTGGGCGATAATCGAACGGAATGTTCCAGTCAGTTACTTTTTATTGTTCAGGGTGGCCTCTTCGCGGGGCAAGCCCGCTCCCACGTTGGTCAGACTGAAGCCTTCGGGTAGCGTGGGAGCGGGCTTGCTCACGCTTGCCAAGAGATTCTGCTCAGACCAACGTGGGAGCGGGCTTGCCCCGCGATGACGGGGTAACTGACCTCACAAACAAAAAGCCCACCGTGAAGGTGGGCTTGATGCATTACCGATCAATCAGCCTTTGGGCGTTTGCAGCGATGCCTGCTGGTTGGCCTGGCCGGTACGCTCATACCAGCCGCCACCCAGGGCCTTGTACAGATTGACCTCGCTGGTCAGCTGCGACAGGCGATCACTGATCAATGCCTGTTGCGCGCTGAACAGGTTGCGCTGGGCGTCGAGGAAGGTCAGGTTGCTGTCGATACCGATCCGGTAGCGACGCTCAGCCAGGCGGTAGTAGTCCTGGTTGGCCGCGACCAGATCACGCTGCGCCTGCAACTGCTCTTCGAAGGTCTTGCGCGCCGCCAGGCCATCGGAGACTTCCTGGAAGGCGGTCTGGATGGTTTTTTCGTACTTGGCGACGTTGATGTCCTTCTGGATTTTCGAGTAATCCAAGCTCGCGCGCAGGCTGCCGGCGTTGAAAATCGGCAGGTTGATCTGCGGCTGGAACAGCCAGGTCCCCGACCCCCCTTTGAACAGCCCGTCCATGTCCGGGCTCAAGGTGCCGGCATTGGCGGTCAGGCTGATGCTGGGGAAGAACGCTGCGCGGGCCGCGCCGATGTTGGCGTTGGCGGCCTTGAGCAGGTGCTCGGCTTCCTGGATGTCCGGGCGACGCGTAAGCAGCTCCGACGGCAGGCCGGCGGGCACTTCGGCCAGTTGGTCGGCATCGAGCTTGAGCGGTGCTGGCAGGTTGGCCGGCACGCCAGTGCCGAGCAGCACGGTCAGGCTGTTGAGGTCCTGGGCGACCAGGCGTTGGTACTGCGACAGCTTGACCCGCGCGCCTTCGACAGCGGTGCGTGCCTGGCTCAGGTCGAGTGCCGAGGCGACCCCCACTTCGTTGCTACGACGGGTCAGGTTGTAGCTTTCCTCGTAGGTCTTGAGGGTGTCTTCGGTCAGCTTGAGCAGGGCTTGGTCAGCCTGCCAGGTGTAGTAGGCGTTGGCCACGCTGGCGACCAGGGCGATCTGCGTGGAGCGACGCGCCTGTTCGCTGGACAGGTAAGTCTCCAGCGCTTGCTCGCTCAGGCTACGCACACGGCCGAACAGATCCAGCTCGTAGGCGCTGACGCCGAGGGTCGCCGAGTACTGGCTGGTGATACCCGATTCGCCCGTCTGCGACATGTTCGCCGGGGTGCGCTGACGGCTGCCGCTACCGGTGGCCGAGACCGCCGGGAACAGGTCAGCGCGCTGGATGCGGTACTGGGCGCGGTAGGCGTCGATGTTCAACGCCGCCACTCGCAGGTCGCGGTTGTTGACCAGCGAGGTCTGGATCAGCTGCTGCAGCGCGGGGTCCTGGAAGAACTGGCGCCAGCCTTGTTCAGCGGCGGCGACATCGGCCGATTCGGTTGGCGAATACGCAGGGCCTTGCGGCCACTGCGTTGCCACCGGTGCGTCCGGGGTCTGGTAATCAGGGATCAGCGAGCAGCCGCTGAGGATCAGGGCGGTTACCGCCAGGGACAACAAAGACTTGGTCATTGCCCAGCCTCATAACGTGGAGTTTCAGGGGTGGCGTCGGTTTCTGGCTTTTTGCTGCCGAACAACGACGACACTGCTACGAAGAACAACGGTACCCAGAAGATGGCCAGCACGGTCGCACTGATCATGCCGCCGATCACCCCAGTACCAATGGCATGCTGGCTACCCGAGCCTGCGCCGCTGGCGATGGTCAACGGTACCACGCCGAGGATGAACGCCAGCGAGGTCATGATGATCGGGCGCAGACGCATACGGCACGCTTCGATGGTCGCGTCGTACAGGCTCTTGCCTTGTTCATGCAGCTCCTTGGCGAACTCGACGATCAAGATCGCGTTCTTCGCCGCCAGACCGATGGTGGTCAACAGGCCAACCAGGAAGTACACGTCGTTGGACAGCCCGCGCATGCTGGTGGCAACCAGTGCACCGATGATCCCCAGCGGCACGACCAACACCACCGCGATCGGGATCGACCAGCTTTCGTACAGCGCTGCCAGGCAGAGGAACACGAACAGCAGCGACAGGGCGAACAGTGCCGGCATCTGCGAGCCAGAGAGTTTTTCCTCGTACGACATACCGGTCCACGACATACCGATGCCGGTTGGCAGCTCGCTGGCGATGCGCTCGACCTCGGCCATGGCTTCACCGGTACTGTAGCCCGGCGCCGGAGCACCCAGCACTTCGACCGCTTCTACACCGTTATAGCGCGACAGCTTCGGCGAGCCGTACGACCATTCGCCGGTGGCGAAGGAGGAGAACGGCACCATCTCACCCTTGGCGTTGCGTACGTACCACTTTTGCAGGTCTTCAGGGTTCATCCGGGCATTGGCATCGCCCTGGATGTAGACCTTCTTGACCCGACCGCGGTCGATGAAGTCGTTGACGTAGCTACCACCCAGGGCAATCGACAGGGTGTTGTTGATGTCGGCGATGGTCACGCCCAAGGCGCTGGCGCGTTCGTCGTCGACGATCAGCTGGTACTGCGGCTCGTCGTTCAGGCCGTTGGGGCGCACTGCAGAGAGAATCTTGCTCTGTGCGGCCTTGGCCAGGAACTGGTTGCGCGCTTCCATCAGTTTCTCGTGACCGAGGCCTGCGCGGTCCTGCAGGAACACGTCGAAACCGGTGGCGTTACCCAACTCCAGTACCGCAGGCGGGGCAAAGGCGAACACCATCGCGTCACGGAAGCCGAAGAAGTGCTGCTGGGCACGGGTCGCCAGGTTGAACACGCTGTTTTCCGCCGAACGCTCATCCCAGGGCTTGAGCATGATGAACGCCATACCCGAGCTCTGGCCGCGACCGGCGAAGTTGAAGCCGTTGACGGTGAACACCGACGACACGGTGTCGGCTTCGTCCTTGAGCAGGTACTCACGCATCTGGTCGACTACCGCCTGGGTGCGCTCGGCACTGGAACCGGCCGGGGTCTGCACCTGGGCGAACAGGACGCCCTGGTCTTCTTCGGGCAGGAACGCAGTAGGGATGCGCATGAACAGCCAGATCATGCCGACCACGATCAGGGCATAGGCCAGCAGGAACGGCAGCTTGTTGCGCAGGATGCCACCGACACTGCGCTCGTAGCCTTGTACGCTGCGGTCGAAATTGCGGTTGAACCAGCCGAAGAAACCGCCTTTGGCGACGTGGTGCTCACCCTTTTTCAGCGGCTTGAGCATGGTCGCGCACAGGGCCGGGGTGAAGATCAACGCGACCAGCACCGACAGGCCCATGGCCGACACGATGGTGATCGAGAACTGCCGGTAGATTACACCGGTGGAGCCGCCGAAGAACGCCATCGGCAGCAGTACCGCCGACAACACCAGGGCAATACCGACCAGCGCACCCTGGATCTGCTCCATCGAGCGCTTGGTGGCTTCTTTGGGCGGCAGGCCCTCTTCGGACATCACCCGCTCGACGTTCTCCACCACAACGATGGCGTCGTCCACCAACAGACCGATGGCCAGGACCATGGCGAACATGGTCAGGGTGTTGATGCTGAACCCTGCGGCGGCGAGGATACCGAAGGTACCCAGCAACACCACCGGCACCGTCATGGTGGTAATCACCGTGGCGCGGAAGTTCTGCAGGAACAGGTACATCACCAGGAACACCAGCACTACCGCTTCGATCAGGGTGTGGATTACCCCGCTGATCGATTCGGTGACCACGGGCGTGGTGTCATACGGGAACACCGCTTTCATCCCAGGCGGGAAGAACGGCTCCAGGTCGCTGATGGTCTTGCGCAGCGCCGTGGCAGTGTCCAGGGCGTTGGCGCCGGTGGCGAGCTTGACCGCCAGGCCCGAGGCCGGCTTGCCGTTGAACTGCGCGCTGACCGCGTAGTTCTCACCGCCAAGGCCGACCTTGGCAACGTCACCCAGGCGCACCTGCGAGCCATCGCTGTTGACCTTGAGCAGGATCTTCTCGAACTGCTCGGCGGTTTGCAGGCGGGTCTTGCCGATGATGGTGGCGTTGAGCTGGGTACCCGGCAGGGCTGGCAGGCCGCCGAGCTGGCCGCTGGACACCTGGACGTTCTGCGCGGTAACCGCAGTGCGCACGTCAACCGGGGTCAGCTGGAACTTGTTCAGCTTGGCCGGATCGAGCCAGATGCGCATGGCGTACTGGGCGCCGAACACCTGGAAGTCACCGACACCTGCGGTACGCGAGACCGGGTCCTGCATGTTCGAGACGATGTAGTTGGCCAGGTCATCCTTGGTCATGCTGCCGTCTTCGGACACCAGGCCGATCACCATCAGGAAGTTTTTCACTGCCTTGGTGACGCGGATACCCTGCTGCTGCACTTCTTGCGGCAGCAGTGGGGTGGCCAGGTTCAGCTTGTTCTGCACCTGGACCTGCGCCGTATCAGGGTTGGTGCCCTGCTCGAAGGTGGCGGTAATGGTCATGCTGCCGTCGGAGTTACTTTCCGACTGCACATACCGCAGGTTGTCGATGCCGTTGAGCTGTTGCTCGATGACCTGCACCACGGTGTCCTGCACGGTCTGCGCCGAGGCGCCCGGGTAGGTCACGGCGATGGCGATGGCCGGCGGCGCGATGCTTGGGTACTGGTTGATCGGCAGCTTCAGGATCGACAAGGCGCCGACCAGCATGATCACCAGGGCGATCACCCAGGCGAAGATCGGGCGATCGATAAAGAACTTCGACATGGTTTACTCCGCTTTGCCGTCTGCTTTCGCCGCATTGGCCTGAGGATTGCCCGGCTTCTTGACGTTGGTGGCTTCGCCGACTTTGACCTCGACGCCAGGGCGTACGTATTGCAGGCCTTCGGTGATCAGGCGATCGCCTGGGTTGAGGCCTTCCTCGATCAGCCAGTCGCTGCCCAGGGTGCGGCTGGCCTTGAGTTGACGCAGCTCGACCTTGTTCTCCTGGTTGACCACCATTGCCGTTGGCGTGCCTTTCAGATCCCGGGTTACGCCTTGTTGCGGTGCCAGGATGGCGTTGGCGTTGACCCCGGCCTGCAGACGAGCGTGGACGAACATGCCCGGCAGCAGGGTGTGTTCTGGGTTAGGGAACACCGCGCGCAGGGTCACGGAACCGGTGGTCTCGTCGACCGACACTTCGGAGAACTCCAGGCGGCCTTCCTGGGCGAACTTGCTGCCATCTTCCAGGATCAGCTGAACCTTGGCGGCGTTTTCCCCGGCCTTCTGCAATTGGCCGCTTTCCAGGTCGCGGCGCAGCTTGAGCAGTTCGGCCGTGGACTGGGTGACGTCGACGTAGATCGGATCGAGCTGCTGGATAGTGGCCATGGCGTTGGTCTGGCCATTGCTCACCAGGGCGCCTTCGGTCACCGAGGAGCGGCCGATCCGGCCACTGATTGGCGCCAACACCTTGGTGTAGCGCAGGTCGATCTGGGCGCTCTTGAGCGACGCTTCGGCCTGCAATCGTTTGGCATTGGCGTCGTCGTATTCCTGTTTGGATACGGCCTGCTCGTCGATCAGCTGCTTGTAGCGCTCGGCCAACGAACGGGTAGCCTGCAAGTTGGCCTGGGCGTTGGCCAGGTTGGCTTCGTACACAGAGGGGTCGATCTGGTACAGCTGCTGACCTTCCTTGACCTCGCTGCCTTCTTTGAACAGGCGCTTGAGAATGATGCCGTTGACCTGGGGCCGAACTTCGGCAACGCGGAACGCAGTGGTGCGCCCCGGCAGTTCCGAGGTCAGGGTAAAGGCTTGTGGTTGCAGGGTGACTACGCCGACCAGAGGAGCCTGCGGCGCAGGTGCCGCCTCTTCTTTCTTACAGCCACTTAGCAGTGTTGCCAGGGCGACGGCGGAAACCAGGGCGGTGACGGCTGGCTTGAATTGCATGAGGATCCTCGGGTCGCTAGAGCTGGGAGACGCTCAAGAATAATGGAAGAGTCTTGTCAGAAAAATGCTATCGGCTGGATTAATAGCTTACTAACGAATATACTTACATTCATGGTTGTTTGTAAATACCATACGGTAGTGGTCAGTTGCCACACCGAGCCTTCAATTGCCCCGGGAGTCGCCCATGCAGAGGTGCCCCCGGCCTGATTCCCAGCTGCCGCGTGAGCGGCTGGGCCCTGATGAGGTTGTGCTGCCATGGTCCGTCGAACCAAAGAGGAAGCCCAGGAAACTCGCGCCCAGATCATCGAGGCCGCGGAAAAGGCCTTCTATAAGCGCGGGGTTGCGCGAACTACCCTGGCCGACATCGCAGAGCTTGCGGGGGTCACCCGTGGGGCGATCTACTGGCACTTCAACAACAAGGCGGAGTTGGTCCAGGCGTTGCTCGACAGCCTGCACGAAACCCACGACCACCTGGCTCGCGCGAGCGAGAGCGAAGATGAAGTAGACCCGCTCGGCTGCATGCGCAAGCTGTTGCTGCAGGTATTTACCGAGTTGGTGCTCGACGCCCGAACCCGGCGTATCAATGAAATCCTGCATCACAAGTGCG
>NZ_JBJDNG010000004.1:274924-463019 GCF_044900155.1 Pseudomonas sp. NPDC088890
CTCGGCTGCATGCGCAAGCTGTTGCTGCAGGTATTTACCGAGTTGGTGCTCGACGCCCGAACCCGGCGTATCAATGAAATCCTGCATCACAAGTGCGAGTTCACCGATGAAATGTGTGAAATTCGTCAGCAGCGCCAGGGCGCGATCCTTGATTGCCATGAGGGCATCACCCTCGCGTTGGCCAATGCAGTACGCCGTGAACAGTTACCTGCGGATCTGGATGTGGAGCGTGCCGCCATCGCCCTGTTCGCCTATGTAGACGGGTTGATTGGCCGCTGGTTGTTGCTGCCGGACAGCTTCGACCTGCTGGCCAACGCCGAGCAATGGGTCGATACCGGGCTGGATATGCTGCGCTTGAGCCCTGGCATGCGCAAATGACACTTTGTTAAGGATTGTGAGGAAGTGTTGTCCGGTTGTATTAAGGGACAGTTAATGGATCGGTCGAACTGACGCTATCGCGGGGCAAGCCCGCTCCCACGCTGCTGGCCCCTGCTGGGAAGCGTGGGAGCGGGCTTGCCCCGCGATAGCGTCAGTCCAACCACCTCGTCCTGCAAGGCCAGCTCAATGCCCGCGCAATTGCCGATCCGGCAAACCGATCGCCGCAATCAAGCCCAACACGGCCACTGCGGCGCTGCCGGTCAACAACTGCTTGAACATCTCCAGCAGCCGCGCCTGGGTCGCTGGATCGGCATCGCCCGCCTGCAAACTGCCCAGCAGCGGGTTATCCAGCACCGCAAACCCGCCATCGTGCAGCAGCGCCAGCATCAGGCTGGACATGCAGGCAACGCCCATCGCGCCGCCCAGCGAGCGAAACAGATTGGTGGTGCTGGTGGCAACGCCAATGTCCTTGATCTGCACCGAGCTTTGCGTACCCACCAGCGAGGTCGGAAACTGCAAACCGCAGGCAATGCCTACCAGCAGCATGAACACGGCGCTGAGTAACCCCGACTGCGGCGGGGTGAGGGCCATGGCGAAAATCGCCAGCGGCATCAATACCGCGCCGGCAAGAATCTGCGGCTTGTAGCGGCCAGTCAGGCTGGTCAGCCGGCCGCCGCCAAACGCCCCCATCGGCAGCCCCATGGCCAATGGCAGCAGGTGCAGGGCCGCGCTATCGGCGCCCGCGCCGGTAATGCCTTGGTAACGCAGCGGCATCAGCATGCTTAGGGAAATCGACTGGAAGCTGGCGAAGAAGATCACCACCCAGCACAGCACGGCGACCCGATTATTGAACAGCGAGAGGGGCAGCAGCGGCTCAGGACAACGGCGCTCATGGCCAATGAACAGCAGCAACCCCAGCAGGGCGCAGCCGAACAGCGCCAACACAGGCGTGGACAGCCAGGCATGCCCCTGACCGACCAGGGTAATGCCAAGCAACAGACTGCCCAGGCCAACAATCAGCAGCACCGCTCCGAGGTAATCCACCTGTGCCTCACGGCGCTTGACTGGCATGCCGCGCAGGGCGCGATTGATCACCCAGAGCGCCGCCAGGCCCAGCGGCAGGTTGATCCAGAACACCCAGTGCCAGGACAGGTACTCGGTCAGCCAGCCACCGAACACCGGCCCGGCCACGCTGGCCAGCGCATACATGCTGCTGAAGTAGCCCTGATAACGGCCACGCTCGCGCGGTGCCACGTAGTCGCCGATGATCGCCTGGCTGACCGAGACCATGCCGCCCGCGCCGACCCCTTGCAGCACCCTGGCCAAGACCAGCTGCTCGATGTTCTGCGCCAACGCGCAAAACACCGAGGCCAGGGTGAACAGCGCGGTGCCGGTGAGGATCATCCGCCGACGGCCATATAGATCGCCAAGTTTGCCGTAGATCGGCACGGCCACGGTCATCGCCACCATGTAGCCAGAAATCACCCAGGCCAGCAGCCCGACATCATTGAACTGCGCCGAGATCGCTGGCAGCGAGACGGCGACGATGGTCTGGTCCAGGGCACCGAGAAAGATCGCCAGCATCAGGGCGCTGAGGACACTGCGCAGGACGGCGGGGGGCAGGGCGGCGGTCACGGTCATACCTTGTAATTGAAAACAGCCGGGTCGCGGGCTGCTCACGCTGGGCCAAGTGTAACCTGACTTAGGTAGCTTCCTATGTAGTATGTGCATTCCCTATGCAAGATCGGCATTAGCCCTTTCACCCGGATGTGCATGGCTGCGTGATATCGTGGCCGGGCCGCAGAGGCTGAAATCAGGGGTTTGCACCAGCTTGGTGCATCATTTTGCCGCAGATTTTCCGGTCGCTGTATCCCACGCCTTTTATTCCTCTGCCTGCATGTCGAGCATGACCGCCCAGATGGCGACGGTTGGAACAGGTCAGGTAGACCCAATTTCGGGGTCGGTTGTCAGCCAGTTCAATTTCAACGTTATTGCGGAGTGATCATGCCCAAGGCTTCCCACCAAGATCTGCGTTTTGCCTTCCGTAAACTGCTCGCCTCAGGCTCGTGCTATCACACCGCCTCGGTCTTTGACCCGATGTCCGCACGCATCGCCGCCGACCTCGGTTTTGAGGTGGGCATCCTTGGCGGTTCGGTCGCTTCGCTGCAGGTGCTGGCCGCGCCTGACTTCGCCCTGATCACCCTGAGCGAGTTCGTCGAACAGGCCACCCGCATCGGCCGTGTTGCCCAGTTGCCAGTGATGGCTGACGCCGACCATGGCTATGGCAATGCGCTGAACGTGATGCGCACGGTGATCGAGCTCGAGCGCGCCGGTGTGGCCGCGCTGACCATTGAAGACACCCTGTTGCCAGCACAGTTTGGCCGTAAGTCGACTGACCTGATTTCAGTGGAAGAGGGTGTTGGCAAGGTGCGCGCAGCCATCGAGGCACGGGTCGATTCGTCGCTGTCGATCATCGCCCGCACCAACGCCGGGGTGCTCACCACCGAAGAAATCATCGTGCGCACGCAGAGCTACCAGAAGGCCGGCGCCGATGCGATCTGCATGGTCGGGGTGAAGGACTTCGATCACCTGGAGCAGATTGCCGAGCACTTGAGCGTGCCGCTGATGCTGGTCAGCTACGGCAACCCGAATCTGCGTGACGACGAGCGCCTGGCGCGCCTGGGGGTGCGGATCGTGGTCGATGGGCACGCCGCCTACTTTGCCGCGATCAAGGCGACCTATGATTGCCTGCGCTTGCAGCGTGGCCAGCAGAACAAGTCCGAGAACCTCAGCGCTACCGAGCTTTCGCACACCTACACCCAGCCTGAGGACTACATCCGCTGGGCCAAGGAATACATGAGCGTCGAAGAGTAACGGCGGGCTGCCGTCGGCTTATCTGACGGCGCTCAGGGTCGCGGTGTGGGGAACGCAGTGCTCCTGGGCGCAACTGGCCGCCGAGTTGGGCTGGTTGCGTAGCAGTTCGACTCGCCAGCAGGCCGAGCCATAAAGGCCTGCGACCGCGACCAAGGCGAAGGCCACGGCGCATCTTCTTGTTCTTATGCTCATCGAGCTTACCTCCTTCAACAGCGACAGGTGGTAACTACAAGCATAGGTCAGTCTGATCACTCTGTAGGCAGTGGCGGCCTAAATGGCGCTATCCCACTGCGGCTCATCCTTGAAACGCTGTGCAAGAAAATCGAGCATGCTGCGCAAGGTCGCCGGCATGTGCTTGCGCGAGGTATAGACCGCATTCAGGTTCAGCTCCCGGGGCTTGGCCTGCGGCAGCAAGCGCAGCAGTTCGCCCTTTTTGAGGGCGCAAGCTGCCTGGTAAGTCGGCAGCATGGCGATGCCTGCGCCGGCCAGCGCGGCTTTCTGCAAGGTCATGGCTTCGTTGGCGCTGATATTGCCTTGCACCGGCACGGCGAGCTGGCGGCCATCCACTTCGAAATGCCACAGGCTGTGGCCGAAATACGCATGGGTCAGGCAATTGTGTTGGCTCAACTCCTCGACCCGTTGCGGTACGCCATGGGTTTGCAGGTAAGCGGGGGCGGCGCAGACCACAGAGCGGCAGACCGTCAGGCGCCGGGCGATCAGGTTGGGATCAAGGTCGTTGCTGGTACGAATCGCCAAATCGATGCGCTCATCGACCAGATTGACCGTGCGATCGAGCATCTGCAGCTCGACCTTAACCCCTGGAAACAAGCTCACATACTCCGCTACTGCATCGACCAGTTGCGCTTGGCCAAATGACGTACTGACGCTAATGCGCAGCTCCCCGCGTGGCGCATCGTCCGGCTGGCGCACGGCGCTTTGCAGGTCTCCCGCCAACTCCAGCATTTGCCGGCAGCGCGGCAGCGTCTCCTGGCCCGCGGCGGTCAGGCTGAGTTTGCGCGTGGTGCGCTGCATCAGGCGTGCGCCGACCCAGTCTTCCAGTTCTGCCAGATAGCGCGACACTACTGGCCTGGACATCTGCAGATGATCCGCAGCTGCCGACTGGCTACCCAGGTCGACGACGGTGACAAACACGCGCATGGCGTTGAGACGGTCCATGATCTGCTCGATTTTGGAAACAAACTATGTAGCAGGATCGCATTTTTTGTAATGGATCGGGCAACTAAGCTGTCCTGCATCGACCATTCACAGGATTAGCCAGTGTCATTTCTTACCCCCTTGCGCAGCGTGTTGCTGGCGTGCGCAGCACTCGCAGGCCCCGTACTGGCTGCCGAGCCTTTGCAGCTAGAGGTCTATAACCCAGGTCATGAGGCGATCTTTCCCGTCAGTTCGGTGATCGTCAGTGGCGAGCATGAGGCGATTCTGGTCGACGCTCAGTTCGGTAAGGCCCAGGCCGAGCAAGTGGTACAACGCCTGCGGGCCAGCGACAAGCGCTTGACCATGATCTACATCAGTCATGGCGACCCGGACTATTACTTTGGCCTGCAGACCCTGACCGAAGCCTTTCCCAAGGCGCGGGTGGTGGCCTCTGCCGCCACCGTGGCGCATATCCGCAAGACCATGGATGCCAAGCTAGCCTATTGGGGGCCGCAGATGGCTGCTGATCAGCCCAAGCGTCTGCTCGTTCCGCAAGTGCTGCAAGGCGACCGCCTTGAGCTGGAAGGGCAGGCGCTGCAGATCATCGGCCTGGACGGCCCGCAGCCCGATCGCAGTTTCGTCTGGATCCCGTCGATCAAGGCGGTGGTCGGTGGCGTGGTGGTGGCCGAGCATATTCACGTGTGGATGGCCGATACCCAGACCGTGCAATCCCACTACGACTGGCTGGCGACGCTGCAACGCATCGAGCAGTTGGCTCCGCGCACGGTGATCCCTGGTCACTATCTGGGCAAAAGCAGCCAATCGCTGGACGCGGTCCGCTTCACTGCCAACTACATTCGTGCCTTCGACAGCGAAACCGCGAAGGCCAAGGATGCCAACGCGCTGATCGCAGCCATGAAAGCGCGTTACCCAGACCTTGCCGACGAAAGCTCGTTGGAGCTCAGCGCCAAGGTCGCCAAGGGCGAGATGAAGTGGTAATCCCTTTCAACCTGATGGAGTGTTTCCCATGAGCAAGATCGCAATTATCGGTGCTACCGGACGGGCTGGCAGCCAGTTGCTGGAAGAGGCCCTGCGCCGTGGTCACAGTGTCGTGGCCATCGCCCGTAATCCGTCCACGTTGCAAGGGCGCGAGGTCGTTACCGTAAAGGCCCTGGATGCCAAGGACAGCGCAGCGTTGCAGCAGGCTGTGACCGGGGTTGACGCGGTGCTGAGCGCGGCGCACTTCTCCACCCTCGAACCGCGCGCGATCATCGAGCCGGTCAAGCGTGCCGGGGTCAAGCGCCTGCTGGTGGTGGGTGGGGCAGGTAGCCTGCTGTTGCCGTCGGGGCATCGGGTGATCGATAGCCCGGATTTCCCAGAGGCTTACAAGGCTGAGGCGTCGGCTGGGGTGCGTTTTCTTGAAACGCTGCGTCAGGAGCAGAACCTGGATTGGACGTTCCTGTCGCCGTCGGCGGAGTTTGTCGAAGGTCAGCGCAGTGGGCATTACCAATTGGGCAAGGATCATCTGCTGATCGGGGCGGATGGCAAGAGCTGGATCAGCTTTGCCGACTACGCCATTGCCATGCTTGATGAATTGGAGAAACCGGCGCATTCGCGGCAGCGGTTTACGGTTGGATACTGAGTGCTGGGGCCGCAAAGCGGCCCCATAACGGGCCATCCAGCAGCGCATCATTACCTGGCACGTTGTTCCAGCCAATCCAGCAACTCGATCAACCCCGCAGGGGGGCTCTTGGCTGGGCTTGCCAGGTAATACGCCTTCCCGGTCATCACCTTCAAGCCAAACGGCATGCACAACCTGCCGTTGCGCAAGTCATCTCCAATCAGCGCCCAGTCGCCAATCGCCACGCCAGTGCCCTGCGAGGCCATGGCCATCGCCATGTCCAAGGTCTCGAAGTGCTGGCGCGGGCCGTGCAGATCGAACTCTGCGCCCGCCGCCTGCAACCACAGTCGCCAGTCATGCTCGTCGCGCGAAGGGTGCAGGAGCATGTGCCCAGCCAGATCCTCAAGCCGCGCCAACGGCACTGAAGCATTGCGCAAGGACGGTGCACACACCGGGGTCAACTGCTCATCGAACAGCTTGCGCACCCGCAGCCCATGGTTGGGCGCACTGCCGTAGACCACCGCCGCATCGAATCCCTCATGACGAAAATCCACCCCATGCTGCACGGTAGTGGTCAGCTCCACCGGCACATCCGGACGCAGGGCCTGCCACTCCATCAGGCGCGGCAACAGCCAGCGCATCACACAGGTTGGCGCTTTGAGTTGCAGCGTAGCGCTGCGCCCGCCCACTTCACGCACACCCTGGTCGATCAAGGCAAACACCTGCTGCACTCGCGGCAGCCAGTCCTGGCCTTCGCGGGTCAGGCTCAGGCCGCGCGCCTGGCGTTGGAACAGCGCGTAGCCCAAGTGCTCTTCGAGGCCGGCAATCTGCCGACTGACCGCACCTTGAGTGATGTGCAAGTGCTGCGCCGCACGGGTGAAGTTGCAGTGCTGGGCAGTGACCAAAAACGTGTGCAGTGCGGGCAGGGGAGGGAGGCGTTTCATCGCAGTCAGCCATGATCTGAGGACATGGCTAGTATGTGTTTTTTTGCATTGTGGCGATACCGGCTGCTTGGTTCCAATGACCCCTGATTTCAACAAAAAAGCTGGGTATCGAACGATGGCAACCTGTGGCGAAGTATTGGTCAAACTGCTCGAAGGCTATGGCGTGGACCATGTCTTCGGCATCCCCGGCGTGCATACCGTGGAACTCTATCGCGGGCTTGCCGGCTCATCCATCCGCCATATCACCCCGCGCCACGAGCAGGGCGCAGGGTTCATGGCGGACGGCTATGCGCGCACCCGCGCCAAGCCTGGGGTGTGCTTCATCATCACCGGCCCTGGCATGACCAACATCACCACCGCCATGGGCCAGGCCTATGCCGATTCGATCCCGATGCTGGTGATCTCCAGCGTACAGTCGCGCGATTCGCTCGGTGGTGGGCGTGGCAAGTTGCACGAGCTGCCTGATCAGTCTGCGCTGGTTGCCGGGGTGGCGGCGTTCTCTCATACCCTGATGTGTGCAGATGACCTGCCGCATGTGCTTGCGCGGGCCTTCGCGGTGTTCGAGGGGGGGCGGCCGCGTCCGGTGCATATCGAGATCCCGCTGGATGTGCTGGTCGAGCCAGCCGATCACTTGCTGCCAGGGCGGCCGGTGCGTACCAGCCGCGCCGCTGCATCGCCTGCGACAGTAGCGCTGATGGCCGAACGCCTGGCCAAGGCCCGCCGGCCACTGATCCTCGCTGGCGGTGGCGCACTGGCCGCAGGGGTGGAACTGACCGCCCTCGCCGAACACTTGCAGGCGCCAGTGGCGCTGACCATCAATGCCAAGGGCCTGCTGCCAGCCGCTCACTCGCTGCAGATCGGCTCGACCCAATCGCTGCCTGCCACTCGCGCGTTGGTGGCCGAGGCCGATGTGGTGCTGGCAATCGGCACCGAGCTGGCCGAGACCGATTATGACGTGACCTTCAAGGGCGGCTTCGAGATCCCCGGCAGCCTGCTCCGGATCGACATCGACCCGGACCAGACCGTTCGCAATTACTTGCCTGAGCTGGCGCTGGTGGCCGACGCCCAACAAGCGACAGGGGCGTTGCTCGCTGCATTGCAGGCGCAGCCGCCAGCGGTGCTTGAGGCACAGTGGGGTGTGGCCCGGGTGGGTCAGTTGCGCCAGGCGTTGGCGGCTGGTTGGGACCAGCCGACCCTGAGTCAGACGCGCCTGTTGACGGCGATCCTGCAAACGTTGCCCCGTGCGATTCTGGTCGGCGACTCGACCCAACCGGTGTACACCGGCAATCTGACCCTGGACCTTGATCAGCCGCGCCGCTGGTTCAATGCCTCCACTGGCTACGGGACGCTTGGCTACGCCTTGCCAGCGGCCATGGGCGCTTGGCTCGGTAGCGCCGAGCAGGTCAGCCAGCGCTCGCCTGCCGTGTGCCTGATCGGCGATGGTGGCTTGCAATTCACCCTGCCAGAGCTAGCCAGCGCGGTGGAAGCGCAGGTGCCGCTGATCGTGCTGCTGTGGAATAACCAGGGCTATGAGGAAATCAAGAAGTACATGGTCAATCGGGCGATTGAGCCGGTGGGCGTGGATATTCATACGCCTGACTTTATCGGCGTGGCGCGGGCGTTGGGTGCGGCGGCTGAGGATGTGGCGGATGTGGCGCAATTGCAGGCGGCGTTGGCTAGCGCTGTCGAGCGTAAGGGGCCGACCTTGATCCAGGTGGATCAGGCGCAGTGGCAGCAGGCTGTGCAGGGCTGACGACCGCTGCGAGGGCTGCCCCCCTCGTTCGCGGGCAAGCCCGCTCCCACAGGTACAGCGTTGGACCGCAGAGCAGCGTCTGCCTTGAGTGAGTATTTGGGGGAAACAGGTACAGCGCTGCGCCATAGAGCAGCGCGGTCCTTGTGGGAGCGGGCTTGCCCGCGAAGAGGCCGCCACCGACGCAAGCAGGACAGTGCTACGCCACCGTTGTCAGTTGGCGCTGGCCCTCAGCCTGGCCACATCCCGGATCGGCGGGGCGCCATACAGGCGACTGTACTCGCGGCTGAACTGCGACGGGCTCTCGTAGCCCACCCGATAGCCCGCCACCGCTGCTTCAATCCCATCATTGAGCATCAGCCGCCGTGCTTCTTGCAGGCGCAATTGCTTCTGATATTGCAACGGGCTCATTGAGGTCACGGCCTTGAAACGGTGATGCAGGGTCGAGGTGCTCAGGTTGACCTCACGCGCCAGGTCCTCGATGCGCAGCGGTTGCTGGTAATGCTGGTTGAGCCAGGCAATGGCCTGGCATACCCGGTGGGTCTGGCTGTTGGCCAAGGCTATTTCGTACAGGCGATGACCTTGGGGGCCACGTAACACTCGGTACAGCAGCTCGCGACGAACCAATGGCGCAAGCACTGCGATATCTCTCGGCGAGTCGAGTAGCCGCACCAGGCGCAGCAACGCGTCGAGCAAGGGCACGTCGCTGCGTTCGACGAACAGGCCGCGGCCAGACGCCATGCTGGGCACCAGCATCGGGCCGCTTTGGGCGATGAGCTGGCTAATTTCGGCCGGGTCGATGTCCAGGCGCAGACCCAGGCAGGGGTTCTGTGGGGAGGCATCGAGCATCGCCCCGGTTATTGGCAAGGTCACCGAGACCACCATGTAGTGCAGGGGGTCGTAGGTGTAGCGTTCATCGCCGAGAAACAGCGTCTTGTTACCCTCGGCAAGGATGCACAGGGCTGGCTGCGCCAGGGCAGGCATACCCCGCACATTCTCCTCATAGCGACTCAGGAACAAGCCGTCGATCGCCGATTCAACCCCATTGGTCTCGGCGGTGTGGCGCAGGATCAGCCCGGAGAGCTCCTGGCGCAGGGTCTCCAAAGTCGGTTCGAGGGTCGCTGGCGTGGTCATGACGGGGATCCTGTGTGGTGACCAGCAGGATAGGTTTGGGCAAGCCGCGGCGCTAGTCGATTACTGCACGCCGATTGCCTGATCCTGCAACGTGGCAGGATCAGGCAATCGGCGTGCAGTAATGGCCTAACGGCGCGCGCGGGCCAGGCCCTACGCTGGCCAGCCTGGTGTTTCCGTCCGTCCCGCTTCAAGGAGATCGTTCATGACCCAACGCCAACCGGTCACTCACTTGGCTTTTATCCGTGCCAGCAACGGTCGTTCGGCGGAACTAGGCGTGCGCCTGCGTGACCTGCTCGAGCCGTCGCTGCGCATGCCCGGCTGCCTGAGTTTCAGCGTGCAGCGCTCGCAAGCGGATGACGACCTGTGGCTGCTCAGCGGCAGCTGGCGCGATCAGCAGGCGATGAGTGGCTATTTTGCCTCGCCTAATCTCGATCTGTTTGGTGAGCTGGTGCAGGCGCAGGTGGTCGCCAGCCTCGATCTGCATACCTTCAGTGACCAGGGCTCGGGTTAGAATGCGCACTTTTACCCAGACTGGATTGCACGATGGCACGTAGAGAGTTCCCCCACTTCGAAGCGGTTTCGGCGATGGTCCCCGTAGAAGGTGGTGGCTATAACGCGGCGATTGCCGTGAAAGCATTGAACGGCATGGGCACCCCGCGTTTTCACAAGGTGCTCGATGGCCAACTGTTCAAGGGCGCGATAGCGGCCGATGAGGCCGCCTGCGCCGAGCTCGAACGCCTGCAAGGGGTGAGCGAAGAGGGCGAGCTGATCTGGTGATCAGCCGTTGACCTGGGGCCGGCCCATCTTGAACAGGTTGCCCAGTTCGAAGTAGTCCTGCGGGCCGCCGCCGCGCAGGATCGGCTCGCCGGCAGCGGTGTCGTAGATGCCGTCTTTGAGCAGATGCTCGGCAATATGCACCGCCACTACTTCACCGAGGATCAGCCAGCTGGGCACCAGCTCCTGGTCGGCGCGCTTGAGCTGGACGATCTGGCTGACCTTGCATTCGAAGGCGACTGGGCTTTCACCCACACGTGGCACGCCGACCAGCCGTGATGCCGTTGGCGTCAGACCACTCAAAACGAATTCATCGATATCCGCAGCAACTGCCGCGCAGCTTTGGTTCATCTGCTCGGCCAGTGGCCGGGTGGCCAGGTTCCAGACGAATTCGCCGGTCTGCTCGATATTGTTCAGGCTGTCTTTGCGCCCGACACTGCAGAAACCGATGATCGGTGGAATGTAATTGAAGGCGTTGAAGAAGCTGTAGGGCGCCAGGTTCAGCCGGCCTTCGCGATCTTGCGAAGAGATCCAGCCGATGGGCCGAGGGCCGACGATGGCGTTGAACGGGTCGTGGGGCAGGCCGTGGCCTTTGGCGGGTTCGTAGTAGTACATCTGCTCAGGGCCGGGGCCCTTCCTCTGGGATGGACGAGACGCCTAGTGTGCCAAGCCTGAGCCTTGCTGGAAATGATTAAGCCCGGCCAAAGCCGGGCTGGGTGTGAGCATCAGCAATCAGCTGATGCGATGGGCGTTGGTGCGATCGAAGCCATCTTCGGCGAAGCGTGCGCCGCCAGTGCGATCGAAGCCGTCTTCAGCGAAGCGTGCGCCGCCGGTGCGATCGAAGCCATCTTCAGCGAAGCGTGCGCCGCCAGTGCGATCGAAGCCATCTTCAGCGAAGCGTGCGCCGCCAGTGCGATCGAAACCATCTTCTGCGTAGGTAGCCGACTGGGTTTGAGCAGAGGCGAAGTTGTGCGCATTGGTGCGATCAAAGCCGTCTTCGGCGAAGGCGCCAGTAGCCAGTACAGAGAAAGCCAGGGACAGGATCAGTTTGTTTTTCATGGTCGTTGCTCCGATGAGTCGTTGGGTTGTTTGTTTCTATGGGTTTGATGTTACGCCTATTAAATTGATTAAAAAGCGCAAATATTAACGGTTACTAATCGATTTATTAGATTATTTTTGAGGCGTTCTATCCGCTAACACCGATTAGCTTTCAGTAATGAAGGGGTACCGGTTCAAGAGGATGTGTCGCCAGTCGTTCCAGGATGGCGGCTTTGAATTAATGAAAGGTTAAATGGATAGGAAGCGGCTGATGAGTGGCTTTGTCCTGCATCGGTTGTGGATTTATCTGATCCGGCGCTTCGTTTTGAGCGATACATCCGCGGGCTTGGGTGACCACAAAATAAAAAAGGGGCGCACCGTCTGGCGGTGCGCCCCTTGCTGGTTACAGCCCGAACAGGATCAGTCGGTGGTGATCCGCGAGTGGGTCTTGGTGTCTTTCATGGTCGCGTAGACCAGCAGCGAGCAAGCGATGCAGCCGGTGACGTACCAATAGAAACCACTCTCCATGCCGACGCTCTTGAACCACAGCGCCACGTACTCGGCGGTGCCGCCGAAGATCGACACGGTCAGTGCGTACGGCAGGCCCACGCCCAGGGCGCGGATTTCAGTAGGGAACAGTTCGGCTTTTACCACGGCGTTGATCGAGGTGTAGCCGCTGACGATGATCAGTGCCGCCATGATCAGGAAGAACGCGCCCCACCAGGTGGTGATGGTGTGCAGGGTGCTGAGGATCGGTACGGTGAACAGGGTGCCGAGCACGCCGAAGGCGATCAGGATCGGGCGCCGGCCAATCTTGTCGGACAGGCCACCAATCACCGGTTGCAGGCACATGAACAGGAACAACGTAGCCGCCGAAATGGTGGTCGAGTCACTGATGCTCATGCCCACGGTGTTGACCAGGTACTTCTGCATGTAGGTGGTGTAGGTGTAGAAGGCCAGGGTACCGCCCATGGTCAAGCCGACCACGGTCAGCAGCTCCTTGGGATGGCGCATCAGGGTGCGCATCAGGCTTTCCTTGGACTTCTCTTTCTTGGTGAAGGAAGCAGTCTCTTCCATGCCACGACGCAGGTACAGCGCGACCACTGCGCACAGCGCGCCGATCACGAACGGTACACGCCAGCCCCAGGCGTACAGCTCTTCGGTGGTCAGGGTGTTCTGCAGAATGATCAGCACTGCCAGGGCGATGAGCTGGCCAGAGATCAGCGTCACGTACTGGAAGCTGGAGAAGAAGCCACGACGCTCCTTGCTGGCCATCTCGCTGAGGTAGGTGGCCGAGGTGCCGTATTCACCGCCCACCGACAGTCCTTGCAGCAAGCGCGCAAGTACCAGCAGGATCGGGGCAGCAACGCCGATGGTTTCATAGCCCGGGGTCAGGGCGATTACCAGCGAGCCTGCGCACATCAGCAGGACCGAGGCCATCAGTGCCGCTTTGCGGCCCTTGCGGTCGGCATAAAGGCCCATCAGCCAGCCGCCGATTGGGCGCATCAGGAAGCCCACGGCAAAGATTGCGGCGGTGTTGAGCAGTTGTGCGGTGGTGTCGCCAGCAGGGAAGAAAGCCTTGGCGAAGTACAGCGAGAATGCAGCGTAGACGTACCAGTCGTACCACTCGACCATGTTGCCGATCGAGCCGCTGAAAATCGACTTGAGACGGCTGGCGGTGGTTTTTTCCGCGGCAGGCGCTATGGCCGCCCCGGTTGGCAGGGAGGTGGCGTTATCCATCAGAGGTAACCTTCTCGTTGTTTTTGTGGAGCGCGCTGGGATGCGCTTGCACAGGTATTTGCAGAAGGTGTGCCAGATGGGTGCATGACGATCCATTTGGGGGCGCAGACTGGCGCTGTCTACGTCCCCCAAAAACCTCGGAACCGCGAAACATATGCCTTGCGCGACGCGGTTGTGACTGCGGCTTGTTGTCGCACAAAGCGGGAGCTGCAGCACCACTGCTCAGGTAAATCGGCTTAAGTGAGCGGATATCCGCTCATCCTAATTACGAAATAGGCAAAAATCCGCCTATTCGCGCTCGATAAAATCTTCTCTAACCAACCCATGGCGCTGCATCTTCTCGTTCAACGTCCGCCGTGGCAGTTGCAGGGTTTCCATCACGCCCTTGATCTCACCCTTATGCTGGCGCAGGGCGGCGCGCAGGCATTGCGCCTCGAAGGCTTCCATCTGTTCGACCAACGATGGCCCGCCGTTGCTCTGTTCGGCACTGGACGCCCCCAGCCCCAAGGCGTGGCGTTCTGCAGCATTGGCCAGTTCGCGCACATTGCCCGGCCAATCGTGGGCCAACAATTGCGCCAGCTGTGCGCCGGACAGTGGCGGTGCGCTGCGGTTCAGGCGCTCAGCGGTGATGCGGGCGAAAAACTCGAACAGCAGCGGGATGTCTTCTCGCCGCTCGCGCAGCGGTGCCAGGCGCAGTTCGGCGACGTTCAAGCGATACGCCAGGTCTTCCCGGAAGCGCCCGGCGCGGGCTTCTTCCAGCAGGTCCGGTTTGGTCGCGGCGATAATTCTCAGATCGACAGTGATGCTTTGGTTGGCGCCCAGGCGTTCGAGCTTCTGCTCCTGGATTACCCGCAGCAGCTTGGCCTGTTGGGCCAACGGCATGCTCTCGATTTCGTCGAGAAACACCGTGCCGCCGTGGGCATATTCCAGCTTGCCGATGCGTTTGCCCTGAGCACCGGTGAAGGCGCCGCTTTCATGGCCAAACAGTTCGGCTTCGAACAAAGCCTCCGGAATCGCTGCGCAATTGAGCGCCACGAACGGCTTGTCGGCGCGCGGACCGAAGTCGTGCAGGCAGCGCGCCACGCGCTCTTTGCCGCTGCCGGTTTCCCCCCGAATCAACACGTTGACCGGCAGGCTGGCCAAGTCCAGCACCTGTCGGCGCAGCTGCTGCAGGCCCTGTGACATCCCCAGCAGAGTGCCCTCCAAACGCGCCTTAAGGTCGGCCTGTTCGTGCAGGCGGCGGTTCTCCAGCACCAGCTGGCGCTTTTCCAGGGCGCGGCGCAGGCTGCCCAACAAGTGCTGGGGCGTGAAGGGCTTTTCCAGGAAGTCATAAGCACCGTTGCGCATGGCTTCCACCGCCATCGGTACATCACCGTGACCGGTGAGCAGTATCACTGGCAGGTCGGGGTCTTGGGCGTGCAACTGTTCAAGTAACTGCAAACCGCCCATCCCTGGCATGCGCACATCGCTGATGATCACCCCTGGGAAGTGCGCAGGCAGTTGCGCCAGACACTCCTCGGCACGGGCGAACAACTGCACGCTGAAGCCTGACAGGCTCAGCCACTGTTCGACCGCGGTGCGGATACTGGCTTCATCATCGACGACGATCACTGAATTCAACATACCGGCTCCAGATCGCGAGGCAGGGTCAGGCTAAAGCGTGCGCCGCCAGGCAAGTTCTCGACCTGCAACTGGCCGCCGGCATCATGGACGATGCCGTAGGAGATCGCCAGGCCCAGGCCGAGGCCTTCGCCCACCGGTTTGGTGGTGAAGAACGGATCGAAGACCTTGGCCAGGTCGGTTTCAGCGATACCGCCACCGGAGTCGAGCACGCTCAGGCGCCACTGGCCGTTGTCAATTTCGATGCGGATTTCCAGGCGTTTGTAGCGCTTGTCGGCCATGGCGTCGAGAGCATTGCGCAACAAGTTGATCAGCACCTGCTCCAGGCGGATCGCATCACCGCGCACCCAGGCCGGGCGGGCCAGGTACAGCGCCACTTCAACTTCATCGCTGCGGATCCGGGCGTCCAATAGATGCAGCGCCTGGTCGACCACATCGGCCAGGTCCAGGCGTTCGCGCAGCCCGCCCGGGCTATTGCGGGCGAAGGTCTTCAAGTGGCCGGTGAGCGCGGCCATGCGCGCGAGCATTTGCTCCAGCGGCTCCAGGGCTTGGCGCGCTTCATCGAGGCGGCCATGGTCGAGCAGCAGGCGCAGGGTTTCCAGTTGCATGCGTTGGGTGGTCAGCGGCTGGTTGATCTCATGCGCCAGCGCTGCTGACATCTGCCCCAATGCCGCCAGTTTGGCCGATTGCACCAGCCCCTCTTGGGCGGTGCGCAGTTCACGGGTGCGCTCTTCGACCTGGCGCTTGAGCTCTTCACGGCTACGCTGGCGCAAGCGCGCCAGGCGCAGGCGCTGGCTGACGAACAGCGCGGCGAACACCAGGGTCAGCCAGATCGCGGCGGCGGCCAGGGCGGCGTTGCGCCCGTCCTCGCTGACCTGGGGTTTGCGCAGCAGGTGCAAGGTCCAGCCTTCGCCTTCCAGTGGCAGGCTTTGCCACAGGTATTCAACTGGGCCATCCGGGCGTTGCACACGGCTCAGGTGGCTGTTGCCATCGAAGCGCATCAGCACCTGGTGCTGCAGCGGGACCAGTGGTTGCTTGTCGTACTGACGGGTTTCGGCCAGTTCTGCACGGTCGGCGCCCGTCAGCGGCGCCAGTTCGCGATATCGCCAGCCGTCCTGGTTGGCGATGAAGATGATCCCGCGGGCGTCGCTGACCAACAGAACATCGCTGCCCTGGCGCCATTCGCGCTCAAGTTCGGGGAACTCCAGCTTGACCACCATGGCGCCGAGAAAGCGCCCTTGCTCGTCGTTGACCGCGCTTGAGAGAAAATAACCTGGCACGCCACTGGTCACGCCGACCGCGTAGAAGCGGCCACTGCCCTGGGTGCGGGTCTGTTTGAAGTAGGGTCGAAAGCCATAGTTGGAGCCGACATAGGTGGTCGGCAGGCGCCAGTTGCTGGCGGCGACCGCCAGGCCGGTATGGTCGAGTAACTCCAGGGTAGAGGAATTGGCCGCACCGTTGATGCGTTCGAGCTTGCGGTTGAGTGCATCTTGCACCGGCTCGCTGACCGGGCCACGCAAGGCGGCGATCAGTTCCGGGTCCAGTGCCAGTACCGCCGGCAGGGCGCGGTAGCGTTCGATCAGGGTATGCAAAGAATTGGCGTACAAGCCCAATTGCTGGGCGGCACGGCGGGCGTCGGTTTCCATCGACTGGCGCTTGGCCTGATGCATGGCCCAACCGGCGCTCAGGGCGGTGCCGACCAGAATCAGTAACACGATCAGACCCAGGCGCAGTGCGCGAAACGAAGAAGGCATGGTGCGGGTCCTGGGGCTGTCTCGATCAGTTTAGAGGTGGGTTGAGCACGTCGGCCTCATCGCGGGTCTGCGTGGGAGCGGGCTTGCCCCGCGATGAGGCCGGTGAAGGCACCCCGTCGCAGGCGCCTTGCTCCGGCAGAGGCCTTACAGCAACTCGAAACTCTGCTGCTGCACCGCTTCGGAATCGAGCCCGACCTGCACATTGAACTGGCCCGGCTCAGCCACTCGCTGCAGTTGGCCATTGTAGAACTTCAGGTCTTCTTCACTGATGCTGAAGGTCAAGGTTCGCGACTCGCCGGCCTTGAGCATCAGTTTCTGGAAGTTCTTCAGTTCCTTGACCGGACGGCTCATCGAAGCGCTGACGTCTTGCAGATACAACTGCACCACGGTTTCGCCATCACGCTTGCCGGTGTTCTTCACGGTCACCGTGGCGTGCAAGGTGTCGCCGCGCTTGAGCTGATCGCTGGCAAGCTTCAACCCCGACAGCTCGAAGCTGCTGTAGCTCAGGCCATAACCGAACGGGTACAACGGGCCATTAGGCTCCTCGAAATACTGCGAGGTGTAGTTGCCAGGCTTTCCAGGGGTGAACGGACGGCCGATTCGCAGGTGGTTGTAGTACATCGGGATCTGCCCGACCGAACGCGGGAAAGTGATGGCCAGCTTGCCGGACGGGTTGTAGTCGCCAAACAGCACATCGGCGATGGCGTTGCCGCCTTCGGTGCCGCTGAACCAGGTTTCGAGCAGGGCATCGGCCTGGTCACGTTCCCAGGCAATCGACAGCGGGCGGCCGTTCATCAGCACCAGCACCAGCGGCTTGCCGGTGGCCTTCAGTGCCTTGATCAGCTCGCGTTGCACCGCGGGAATTTCCAGGGTGGTGCGGCTTGACGACTCGTGAGACATGCCGCGCGACTCACCCACCACGGCGACAACCACATCGGCTTGCTTGGCGGCCTTGACCGCCTCGTCGATCAGCACGGCGGCAGGGCGCAGGTCGTCGACGATTTCCGGGGCGTCGAAGTTGAGGAAGTTCAGGTAGTCGAACATGGCCTTGTCGCCCGTGACATTCGAGCCCTTGGCGTAGATCAACTTGGCCTTGTCACCGACTGCGCGGCGCAGCCCTTCGCGCACAGTGACGGAATGCTCGGGGCGGCCATCGGCGGCCCAGCTGCCCATCATGTCGATCGGTGCATCGGCCAGGGGCCCGACCAGGGCGATGGTGCCGGTTTTCTTTAGCGGCAAGGTCTGGTTACGGTTTTCCAGCAACACCAGGCTGCGCCGGGCGACATCGCGGGCGGCGTCGCGGTGCAGTCGGTCATTGGCGTAATAGTCCTTCAGGTCGGTCTCGGCCTTGCCGATGCGCACGTACGGGTTGTCGAACAGGCCCATTTCGTACTTGGCACCCAGAACCTCTCGCACCGCCTGGTCGAGTTCGGCCTGGGTCACTTCACCAGACTTGAGCAGGCCGGGCAGTTCTTCACCATACAGGGTGTCGTTCATGCTCATGTCGATGCCGGCCTTGATCGCCAGCTTGGCCGCTTCGCGCCCATCCTTGGCCACGCCGTGACGGATCAGCTCCTGGATCGCGCCATGGTCGCTGATGGTCACGCCCTTGAAACCCCACTCCTTGCGCAGCAGGTCGTTCATCAGCCAGGTGTTGGAGGTGGCTGGCACGCCGTTGATCGAGTTGAGCGCGACCATCACGCCGCCGGCACCCGCATCGAGCGCGGCGCGGTAGGGCGGCAGGTAGTCGTTGTACATTTTCGGCAGGCTCATATCGACCGTGTTGTAGTCGCGCCCGCCTTCCACTGCGCCGTATAGGGCGAAGTGCTTGACGATGGCCATGATGCTGTCGGGATTCTTCGCACTCGATCCCTGGAAGCCCTTGACCATCTCCTGGCCGATGCGCGAAGTCAGGTAGGTGTCTTCGCCGAAGCCTTCACTGGTGCGGCCCCAGCGCGGGTCGCGGGCGATGTCGACCATGGGTGCGAAGGTCATGTCCAGGGCATCGGCGGAGGCCTCGATGGCTGAGGTGCGGCCGACCTTGGCAATCGCGTCCATGTCCCAGGTCGCGGCCAGGCCCAGGCTAATCGGGAAGATCGTACGTTCGCCATGGATAGTGTCGTAGGCGAAGAACATCGGGATCTTCAACCGGCTGCGCATGGCGGCGTCCTGCATCGGGCGGTTCTCCGGCGCGGTGCGCGAGTTGAAGGTGCCGCCAATGCGTCCGGCGGCGATTTCCTCGCGGATCTTTTCCTTTGGCATCTCTGGGCCGATGCTGATCAGGCGCAGCTGGCCGATCTTCTCATCGACGGTCATCTGCCCGATCAGGTGGTCGATGAACGCCTGCTTGTCTTGCAGGGGCGGGGCGGTGTTAGCGGCCAGGGCCGCCTGACTGGCAAGGGCCATGGCCAGGCCCAGCGAAGACAGTTTCATCATCAATTCCATTGTCGTGGCCTGGGCCGTATCCACAGGGATACGCGCGCGGCCTAAAGTTGTCGGGCGGCTGTTGTTCTTGGGTAATAGGGCGATCTATCCGATCATTCCTACAGCAGGATGCAGCGGCAGCGGAGGATTATGCCTGATGTCACGCAGTTGTTGAGATACACTCGCGCCAGCCCCGTGCCGGGACAACAACTATAAGAACGTTAGAGACCGATGGCATGACCGTTTTCGACCAATACGAGCAACGCCAGATTGCCGAGGCCATTGCCCGCGCCGAGCGACGCACCGACGCCGAACTGGTGACGGTGCTGGCGCGCCGCGCCGACGACTATGCCTACCTGCCGCTGTTCTGGGCGGCGCTGCTGGCGCTGGCGATTCCTGCGGTGCTGCATCTACTGATCAATTGGCCGAGCTTGCGCGCGTTGCTGGTGGCCCAGGTGGTGCTGTTCATAGGCCTGTGTCTGCTGCTGCGCAATGCCCGCCTGGCCAGCCTGGTAACCCCGCGTCTGCTGCGTCATCGGCGTGCCTCGGGCCTGGCGCGCCAGCAGTTTCGCGAGTTGAACCTGCAACGCACCGCTGGCGCTACTGGTGTACTGATCTTCGTCAGCGAGGCCGAGCATTATGTGGCGATCCTGGCTGACAAAGGCATCGAACAGCACCTCGATGCCCAGGCCCGGGCCGTGCTGGTCGCCCGTTTCACCGAGCAGGTGCGCCAGGGTCGGACCTTGCAGGGCTTCGTCGAATGCATCGATGCTTGCGGTGAGCTGCTCAGCCGCCAGCTGCCGGCCACCCATAGACGCAACGAATTGCCCAACCGCCTGGTGATCCTCGACTGAGCCACGCCCATCGAGAAAACCTTCGCGCAAGGCTGCCAGCGACGTAGAATGCCCGCCATTGCGCGCAGCGCTCCCGGCAATTCGAGGCACCCCGTTCCCATGTCCGCCAACCCTTCCGCTCCCACCGCGCCGGATGCGCGTAGCCAATTTCTGCGCCTGCTGGCCGATGCCCTGGAGCAAGGCAGCCTGAGCAAGCTAGTGCTCGCTCGTCACGTTGGCGCCGACCAGAGCCTGCAACGGATCATCGCCAAGCCGCTGTTGGTCAAGGGCCAGCCCAGCCTGTCGCTGGTCTATCGCCATCAAACCCGCGACATCACCCGCAACGTGCCAGTCGAGCAGGCACAAGCGCTGGTCGCCGAGCTGTTGCCGGACAGCTTTCGCAATGCCCACCTGTTCACTACTGAAGGCGAAGTGCAACTGGGCTTCAGCAAAAAAGGCAAGCCGATGCTTCAGCGCCATGTGGCGCAGGCTCCGCGCGAAGCCGCGCCTGCGGCTGGGCATGACCGCGAGAAGAAACGCTACCTGGAACTTTCCAGGCCGTTCCTGCGCGATCTGGGTGTGACCGATGGCCAGGGCGCACTGATCCCGTCGATGTCGCGCAAGTGGAAGCAGATCAACAAGTTCATCGAAGTCTTCGATCATGCCCTGGCCAGTGCCCCGCTGGCGGCGGCGCAGCCATTGCGGGTCGCCGACTTCGGTTCGGGCAAGGGCTACCTGACCTTCGCCATGCATGATTACCTGCGCAACTCCCTGGGCCGGGAGGCGCAGGTCACTGGCGTCGAATTGCGCCAAGACATGGTCGACTTGTGCAACACCGCCGCCGCCCGTCTTGAGCATCCAGGCCTGGTATTCGAGTGCGGCGATGTGCGCAGCGTGGTGCCTGAGGCCATCGAAGTGATGATCGCCCTGCACGCGTGTGACATCGCCACCGACTACGCCATCCACACCGGTATTCGTTGCAACGCGGCGATCATCATGTGCTCGCCGTGCTGTCACAAACAGGTACGCCCGCAGTTGCAGAGCCCAGGCTTGTTGCAGCCAATGTTGCAGTACGGCCTGCACCTGGGGCAACAGGCCGAAATGCTCACCGACAGCCTGCGCGCCCTGTACCTTGAGGCCTGTGGCTACGAAACCAAGGTGTTCGAGTTCATCTCGCTGGAGCACACCAACAAGAACAAGATGATTCTTGCGGTCAAGCGCAAGCAGCCGGTGGATGCGACTGCCCTTTTGCAGAAGATTGCCGAGCTCAAGGCGTTCTATGGCGTCAGTGAGCATTGTCTGGAGATGTTGTTACGGGCGGATGGCTTGATCGCTATCTGACTGCGCGTTGGCCTTTTCGCGGGCAAGCCCGCTCCCACAGGTAACGCGATACCTTCGAAAGCAGCGCTATCCCGCTCCCACAGGTAACGCGATACCTTCGAAAGCAGCGCTATCCCGCTTCCACAGGTACCGCGATACCTTCGAAAGCAGCGCTATCCCGCTTCCACAGGTACCGCGATACCTTCGAAAGCAGCGCTATCCCTGTGGGAGCGGGCTTGCCCGCGAAAAGGGCGCCGCGAAGTATCAGATATTTCAGAAGAACCGGGTCACACTGACCTTGGCATTACGCCCGATGGTGTAGGCATTTTCCCCAGACAATTCCGGCCGCACCGACACATTGAACAGGTTGTCCACCGTCAGGTTGACCTCAGTACCTTTCAGGTAAGGCTGCTGCGGTTTCCAGTTGGCGAACAGGCCGTGGATCTGATAGCGCTCGTTGCCGAAGTTGTCGTAGTAGCGGTCGCCCAATGCGCTGGCCGGGCCTTCGAAGTACTTGTCGCTGGGCAGATGGTGAGTCTTGCTGACGAACTCGGCAGTCCAGCCGACGCGGGCATCCCAGGCCGGGATCTTCACGCCCAGGGTAGCGATCCACTTGGGCGCTGGCACGTCCTTGGCCCACACATTCGGCCCCCATGGGTTGGTGTAGGCGCCTTCGTGGCGGCCTTCCATCCAGGCGTACGACAGGGCACCGAACAAGTAGGTGGCGTCGTAGAAGGTCTCCACCTCATAGCCCTGATACACCGTGTCGCCAATGTTGCGGTAGTTGCTCATCAACCCGCCGCCGCAGGTCTGGGCGATGGTGCCGCCGGTGACCATTTGCTGCTGGCAACCAATACCCGTGGCTTTGAAAATCTCGTCTTTGACATGGTTGCGGAACAGCGTAGTGCGAATCTGTGCGCTGTCGCCCTGCACGAGCACGTTCGAGAAATTGCTGATGCTGCCCAGGCGAATGCCGGTAATGCGCTCGGGGTCGAGGTTACGGCTGGTGGCCGTGCGGCTGCCCACGCCTTGCACTTCGTACTGCTCGTCCAGCACCGGGGCACGCCAGGTCTTGCTGTAGTTGGCGAACAGCGCGTGCTGGTCGTTGAGCTTGTAGAACAGTGCCAGGCGCGGCGACCAGCCGCTGTAGGTCTTGGCGCTGTAGTCGTGACCGGCTACAGGGTTGTTGTAGTAGGGCGCCTGGTTTGGCTCGCCCTCGTTGGTCACGTGGTCGTAACGCAGCGATGGGGTGATGGTCAGGTCACCAATGGTGATCGCATCCTGCAGGTAGTAGCCCTGGCTCTCGACCTTGCCACGCGGCATGAAGTACGGCTGGAAATGGCCGTAGTTGTACTTGGGCACATCGTACATCTTGCCCGGCATCCACATCTGCGTATCCCGCTCATGCTGGCGCACTTGCAGCCCTGCGGTCAGCGCATGTTCGAGCGGGCCGGTGGTGAACAGGCTGGTGTTCTTCACATCGAGCATGCGGTCCTTGTACTTGGTGTCCATCTTGCGCCCGCCCGTGGCGGCCTGGAAGAACGCCGTGGCGTTGCGTTGGTCAGTCTGGTCGGTGTCTGACTCGGAATATTTGATCTGCAAATCGACCCAAGGGTTTTCGATCGGCTGGTAGTTATAGGTGGCCGACCAGGTGGTGTCGACCGTGTTGCGCAGGGCAAGGAAGCGTTTGATCGCGTTCTCGTAGCCATAGCGATCGATGTTGGCCTGGGTCGGCGGCGTCGGGTAGGCGGTGGACGAGAAGGCCGTCCAGCGCTCGGTCTGCGAGCGCGACCAGGACAGACCCAGGCTGTGCTCGTCGGTAAAGTGGATGTTGCTCTTGAGCAAAGCGCCTTCCAGGTCCAAGGCGCTGTTGGGCAGGCGCTTGGGGTTGATTGGGTAGCGGTTTTCCGGATCGGGCAGGCGGTCGGCCATCTTCATGTCGCCGCCGTCGCGCTTGGTCAGGTAGACCAAACCGTCGATGCGGCCATCGTCGCTGCGGCCGAACAGCGCCGAGCTGTAGATCTGCTGGTGGTCGTTGCTGGCGTAGCCGTACTTGACCATCGCGCCGCTGTTGCGGCCCTCTTGCAGCAGGTCGCTGGCGTCCTTGGTCTGCATGTTGACGCTGCCACCAAAGCCGCCGTTGCCAGTCTTGACCGAGTGCGGGCCTTTTTCCACCTCGATGAACTTGATCAGTTCTGGCTCGATGAAGATGGTGCCCTGCTGGTAGCGCTCGAAACCGCTCTTGGTAGCGCCGTCGACGGTCATCGGCACATCTTCGGCGTCGCCCATGCCCCAGATGTTGATGGTCTGCCCGCCAGGTTTGGCCGAACCGCCCATGTTCACCCCAGGCAGGGTGGCCAAGACGCTGGGGATGTTGCTGGGCTGGTAGCGGTCGATCTGCTCCTGGTCCAGGGTCGAGCGGCCGACGTTGTCGGGCGTGACCTGCTGGCCATCGCCGACGATGCTCAGGGCGCCGAGCTGGATGCTGTTGTCGGCGTTGGGTTCGTCCTCGCGCAGGCGCACCACGTAGGTTTCACCCATGCGCAGTACGCTGAAGCGGCTGCCGGCCAGCAGGAGGGAGATGGCCTCGTGCGCCTCGAAGGCGCCGTTGAGCGCGGGGGCCTGGGCATCGCGCAGCACCGCCTCATCGAACAGCAGCTGCACCTTGGCCTGCTGCGCCAGTTGGCTGAGCGAGCGGGCCAGCGCCTGGGCCGGCAGGTCGAGCTGTACAGGCGCGGCCTCGGCGGCCAGGCTCACAGCCAGGCACAGCGCCAGCAGGGATGGACGAAAAGGCAAGGATCGCAACGGACGCAACGCGGACAACATGAATTCCCCCAAACGGCAAAAGGCCGGAAAAAGCCTGCCAATTGCGCGACAGGCGGGGAGGAAGACGTGGCGTTGAGAAAAGTCCTCACCTGCGAATGATAAAAATTCTTAAAAAATCAGCGGCGGTCGATGCGCAGGCGTCCGTCGGCCAGCAAGGTGGTTTTCACCGGCAGCAGAGCGGGCAGGGCGTTGAGCAGGGCGTCCGGGTCGTGTACGTCGAGATTACCTGAGACTTTGTATTGCCCAAGCGACGGATCGGCGAGCAGCACCGGTTGCTCGCGGTACAGGCGGAGTTCGTCAATCAGGCTGGCCAGTTCGCGGTTGCGAAAGCTCACATGACCGTCGCGCCAGTCGGCTACCGGCTGGTCGTTCAATGCCTGTTGGGTGACGGTGCCTCGCGTGGTGTCGTAGGTGGCCCGTTGACCTGCGCCAAGCAACAGTGCCGGATTAGTTTCGCCCGGCGTGTCGAAGGCTACCTGGCCGTGGGCGACAGTGACCACCAGCTCCTTTTCACCGCGGCGCACATCCAAGCCTGTGCCCACCACCCGTACTTGTCCTCTGCCCGCGTCGATGAACAGTGGCCGCTCCTTGTCCGGTGCCACGTCGATGTACAGCTGGCCTTGATCGAGGTGGATCAGCCGGCGCTCGGCGCTGAAGTCCAGGCGCAGCCGGGTCTGGGCGTTGACCACCAGCTGGCTGCCGTCGGGCAGGCGCAGGCTGCGCAGGTCGTGCTGGGCGCTCAGACGCTGTTGGTAGGCGCTGCTGCCAGCGCCGAGATTGCCGGCCAGCAGCGCACACAGCAGTGCAGCGG
Source organism: Pseudomonas sp. NPDC088890 (assembly GCF_044900155.1). NCBI lineage: Bacteria > Pseudomonadati > Pseudomonadota > Gammaproteobacteria > Pseudomonadales > Pseudomonadaceae > Pseudomonas > Pseudomonas sp. NPDC088890. The sequence continues at coordinate 299,921 of NZ_JBJDNG010000004.1, forward strand.
CGGCGGCCAAAGCCGGGCGCCAGCGCGGCGCCCGGCGTACTTCCAGCGGCACCGGGCGATTGGCTTGCTTGAGCGCTTCGAGGTCATCCCATAGTTGCTCGAACTGGCGATAGGCGCGAGCGTTCTGCGGGTCTTGCAACCACTGGGCAAAGGCCTTGCGTGCCTCACGCGAGGGGGCATTGCGGTTGCGGCTGAACCAGCTGGCGGCCTGGGCGTCGATCGAGTGGGCGTGGAGATCGTCATGAGGTGTCATTCTGCGTGCTCCCTGCCGTTATCGCTGTCCAGGCGTTGCTTGCACTGCAGCAGGGCGGCGGCGATGTGCTTTTCGACCATGCTTACGGAAATATTCATGCGTTGTGCGATCTGCGCCTGGGTCAGTCCTTCGAAGCGATGCAGCATAAGGGCTTCGCGGCGCCGCGGCGAGAGTTGCGCGAGCACCTGGCGCAGATGTTCCAGGCGTTGCTGGCGCTGGGCGTGGTCGAGCGGGTCGTTGGCCGGCTCGCTGTGCAGCACTTCGGCCTGCTCTTCGCCCAGCGCGCTGTGGCGCACCTTCTGCCGGCGCCAATGGTCGCTAAGCAGGTTGCGCGCCATCTGGAACAGGAAGGCCCGCGGCTGCTCGACCTTGGCCCGGTCGCGATACCCCAGCCATTGGGTGAACACGTCCTGGGTCATGTCTGCCGCATCGCTGGCATTGTCCATGCGCTTGCGCAGGAAGTGCAGGATGTCGGCATAGAAACCCCGGCAGGATTCCTGGGCGGCGGGGTCGGGTTTGAGGCGCTGCATGCACGCTTTCCGGGCTGGCCTGGAGAAAGGGTGCGGATCTTATCGATAATTATTTACATTTGCCAAGTTATACTGATTACTCGTTCAGCGCCGCCGGGAAAAATCAGCCGGGACTTCGATGGCCAGTTCGGCGCCGCCTAAGGGGTGGGTGCTGGAATCGAAAAAATGCAGAGAACTACCTGCAATGTCGGCAAACCGCTGGATGAAATGCTGTTTTTGGTTGATAACCGAAGCCTCGCTCAGCGGCCTGATGGCAATCGCCAGGTGTGCCGGTCGCGCCTGGCGAATGGCGTCGAGCAAATGTTGATCGCTGCCATCCAGATGCTGTCCGAACAGGCACACCCCCTGGCTTTCACCGGCGAGTTGGCCCAGGCACCAGGACAGGTAATCGGAATTACGAATAGCCCGCAGTTTGTGTTCACTGCGGTCCTCGTTGATGAACAACGGCACTTCACCGGGAATGTTCACGGCAAAGCCATCGAGCAATTCGGCATTATTGGCGCTGCGCTGGCGGGTGCTGCCATCGGGCAGCTTGAGCAAGTGCAGCCCGCCATGCAGGTGCATCACCCGCGTGCCTTCGCTGCGCGTGTTGCGCACATCGAAAAAGCCTTCGTCATCGAACAGCGAGGCAAACCCCTGCGGTGCATGGCGCATCGCCCAGGGCAAGAGCAGGTCGTAGTTGCTGGTATAGACACGGCGATAGCCGCGCAGGGCCTGGACGATCGAGTCGAGGGTAGCGCTTGGCATCAGTGGCCAGGGCATATGCACCGCGCGCACGGCATGGATCAGCGCCTCTTTGAGCGAGTAGTAGCGGTTCAGCGGCGCGGTGGAATTGATCGCCAGTGCAGCGTTGGCCCGGACCGTGGTGTTCAAGGTACTCAGCACCGGCTCGAACAACTCTGTGCCCAACGCCTTGAACAACGCCTGGTCACTGACACCCAAGGCCTTGTGCCGCACGCGCTGGGCCTGTTCGAACAGCGAGAAATAGCCGAACGGTTTCCACAGCGCACGACTGGCACCATTGCCCAGCAGCAAGGCATCGCAGGGATGGCTGGCATTGAGCGTTGGCCAGGCGATCAGGTGGGCGTCTAGTGCAGGCATGCGAGGGTCCAGGGGTAGAGGCGGAAATCGCGGGGACTTTAGCATGTCATGCAAGCTGTGCGAGGCTGTCTGGCCATGGATCGATACGCAGGAGAGCCAAGATGCACACGCAGATCGTACGGGCACTGGGCCTTGCAACACTGTTGGCGGGCGCGGCGCAAGCCAGCGATGGGCGCAGCTTGGCGGCTGCCCAGGGCATTGCACATCCGGCAGTGATCGCCCATCGCGGTGCGTCTTTCGATGCGCCCGAGTCCACCCGGCCGGCTTACCTACTGGCCCGCGAACTGGGCGCCGACTATCTGGAGCTGGACCTGCAACGCACCCGCGATGGTGTGTTGGTGGTGGTGCACGACGATGTGCTGTCGCGTACCAGCGATGTCGCCGAGCGCTTCCCCACGCGCCGTGACAGCCCGGTCAGCGCTTTTACCCTGGCGGAGCTTAAATCGCTGGACGCTGGCAGTTGGTTCAACCAGGCGTATCCGGATCGCGCCCGGGCTTCGTTCAAGCAGCTACCGATCCTGACCCTGGATGAGGTGATCGACATCGCAGAAGATAGCCCACAGCAGCGGCCTGGGTTGTATATCGAGACCAAGATGCCGGGGCAGTTTCCTGGCATCGAGCGTGATCTGGCCGAGCGGCTCAAGGCGCGGGGCTGGCTGGACAAGCCCGGGCGGGTGGTACTGCAGACCTTTGATCGCAACAGCCTGCGACTGCTGCATGAGGCCATGCCACAGGTGCCCAAGGTGCTGTTGCTGTGGGTGGGCAAGGGCAGTATCGAGCCGGCCTCGGGGCAGTCGTTTGCCGAATCGGGTGAGCGCGACAAGGCGGCGTTCTACGCCCGCCAGCAGCCTCGTGATCGGGCTGAGTTCGAGCGTTGGCTTGAGTTTGCCAAGGCGGGCGGCGCGATCGGCACAGGGCCATCGGCGCGGCGCAGTCAGTTGGGCGAGCAGAGCTATGCCGATTTGATTGAGCCGTGGATGAACCAGCTCAGCCATCAACAGGGGCTGCTGGTGCACGTGTATACCCTTGATGAGCCGGTGGACTTCGACAAGGCGATGAAGGCCGGGGTGGATGGGATTTTCACCAATCGGACCGGGGCGCTGATGCGCTTTTATGGACGGGCGGATGCGCTGGAGGAGGGACAGGTATTGCGCAGGCTCGGGTACTGATCGAAGAGCAAGCCCTTAGTGGCCTCACGCAAAGCCTTAATCGTTCGTCGTCTCCTTACGCGCCCGATTGCGCCAAACCCGATAAGCCCGTATCCCCGCCCGCACCGAGCCGAACAGCAGCTTGTCTTCCATCTCTCGCGCCATCCCCGAGCGCACCAGCATGCGCAGGAAGGTGCCGCGGGCGCGGGCGATGGCGAAGTGAATCCCTTGTGCTGCGAGGGTGTCGCGCACCTCGCGCAGGGCGGCTATGCCGCTGACGTCGATGCTGGTCACCGCCTCGGCATCGAACAGCACTGCCTGGGGCTTGTCCTCGCCTTGCACGGCGTCGAGCAAGCGCATTTTGAAATAGTCGGCATTGAAGAACAGGATCGCATCATCGAAGCGGTACACCACCAAACCTGGCACCGTGCGCGCGTCGGGGTGATGGCGTACATCGACCTGGCCTTCGATGCCTGGCGCCCAGCCGAGCACCGCATCGGTAGGTTGGTAGATGCTGTAGAGCAGACGCAGGATGGCCAAGGTCACGGCGAACACGATCCCCGGTAATACGCCCAGGCCAAGCACGCCGACGGTGGTCAGCAGGCACAGCCAGAACTCGAAGCGGCTCAGGCGATAGATTTTGCCCAACGACTGCACATCGATCAGCCCCCAGCCAGCCATCAGCAGCACAGCTCCGAGCGCAGCCTGGGGAATCCAGGCCATCGGGGCGGTGAAGAACAGCAGGATCAAGGCAATCACCAGCGCGGCAATGATGCCCACCAGTTGGCTCCTGCCGCCGACCATGTCGTTGACCGCGGTACGTGAGTCGGCGCCACTGATGGCGAAACCTTGCGACAGCCCGGCAGCCAGGTTACTCACCCCCAAAGCGACGAACTCGTGGTTGGCGTTGATCGCATAGCCATGCCGGGCGGCGAAGCTGCGGGCGGTGAGCATGGCGCTGCAAAAACTGACCGTGGCGATACCCAGGGCATCGCGCAGCAGGCTCTTGGTCTCGGCCAGATTGCTTTGCGGCCAAGCCAGCTCGGGCATGCCGCCTGGTACTGGGCCGAGGATGGCGACGCCAAAATGGTCGAGCCCGAATAGTCCGACCAGCAAGGTGAACAGCACCACGGTGACCAACGCCGCTGGCAGGCGCGGATAACGCCGTGGCAGCCAGATCAGCAAGCCGAGCCCGGCAACGCCGATCAGCAGGGTCAGCCAGTGGATCTCGCCCAGGCGTTGAACAAAGTTGATCAGGCTGAGGATGAACCCGTCGCCCTCGATCTTGAAGCCCACCACCTTGCTCAATTGCCCGGCGATCAGGCTCAGGCCGATGCCGTTGAGGTAGCCAATCAGGATCGGTCGCGAGAAGAAGCTGGCAATGAATCCAGCTCGCGCCACACCGGCGGCAATCAGCATCACCCCCACCAGCACGGTGACGATCACCGACAGCTCGGCGATGCGCTGCGGATCACCCATCGCCAACGGCGCCACGGCTCCGGCGATCATCGCGCAGGTCGCCGCATCTGGCCCCACCATCAACTGCCGCGAACTGCCGATCAAGGCATAGACCATCATCGGCAGTACGCAGGCGTACAGCCCGTACTGCGGCGGTAGGCCGACGATCTGGGCGTAGGCGATGGCGATCGGGATCTGAATCGCTGCCACCGACAGGCCCGCCTGCAGGTCAGCGTGGAACCACTCGCGGCGGTAGTGCAGCAGGTTGGCCAGGCCCGGTAGCCAGCGTGAGAGAAACATGCGCAGTCCTTTCGAAATGTTTCACAGTGCAGGTGAGCATATGCGCTCACGGCGCGCTCCGTGCAAGTGGATTTTCGCGCAGGGCATTCAAGCGGATTGGGCAGGTGCAGGCCATGGGCCAGATCAAGCAAAAGGCAGAAACGAAAAAAGGAAGCCTCGGCTTCCTTTTGACAGGCGATGACGTTATGGCAACGTCATGCGGAACTACTTGAATCGGTGCAGCAAGAAGTGGAGCGGGTAGAGGGAATCGAACCCTCGTCGGAAGCTTGGGAAGCTACTGTTCTACCATTAAACTATACCCGCTTGACGCCTTTACTAAGCGGCTTGCGCTTCGCAGCTCGACTTTGTACCAGAACCCTCCAGCGATGAAAAGCCCAGGCTTGAAAAAGAACAGTCGGCGGCCCGTAGCCTGCGGGTAGTCAAAGGGCTACAGGACGCCGATGCGCTCAGATGGCCAGTGCATGGTGCCCCTGTACATAGTGGTTGCGTTGACGGGGCTCACGCGTGGTCGGCTTGAGGAAGCCCAGCATGACGTTACGCAGCGCTTCGCTGGCGGTCTTGTGCTCCATATCGAGGAAGTGCCCGGCACCATTGATCACGCTGAAGTGGCTCTGGTCCACATGCTTGCCGAACTGGCGGGCATCCTCGGCGGTGGTGTATTCGTCACGATCACCGTTGATGAACATCACCGGGATATTGATGTTCGCCGCGCCCTTGAGCGCCCGCTCCAGATCGTGCTGCAACACCTGATTGATGTGGAACAGCATCTGCGCGTACTCATGGCTGTCCAGGCTGCTGACATGCCGGTAGTTGAAGCGCTTGAACAGCGACGGCAGGTGCTTGCCAATGGTGTCGTTGACCAAGTTGCCGACCTGGTAGCGATCGCAAGCGGCCAGGTATTGGCAACCGCGCTCCAGGTAGTCGCGCATTGGTTCGTTGATCACTGGCGAGAACGAGCTGACGATGGCCTTTTTCACCAACCGTGGCTGGTGCGCCAGCGCCAGCAGGGTGCAGGCACCGCCCCAGGAGAACGACATCACGTGGTCGGCCTGGAAGTGCTCGATCAGCTCAAGGAGGATATGCGCCTCGGTCTCCTTGGTCAGCAGACGCTCCTGGCGGTTGTGGGGCTTGGACTTGCCGGCATACGGCTGGTCGTACAGCACCACGTTGAATTGCGGGTGCAGGCTGCGCACCGTCTGGGCAAACGAGGCAGTGGTCGCCAGCGATCCGTTGATCAGAATGATCGTCTTCTCGGCGCCGTGCGCGCGATGGAACTCCGTGTAAACCCGATACTGACCTTGGATATCAAGTACAGCGATTTCTGGCCTCATGTCATCGACTCCTGGCGCAAAAAGGGTATTCGCGTCACCTAGGGTGCACGTTGTTTATGACAGGTAGGCACATGCCTTGAAGAGTTTTACCGGGCCCTGTGTCGATCCTTGGCACATGTGTCGACGGTATTGTTTTTGGCGGGCAATTTACCGTGCCCCGGGGTATCGAGACCCTGGGTGGCCGGCAAAAAGGCGTCTTGGACTGCGGCCGTGACTGGCAAGTCACATGCAGACTGACGATTTCGATTCAAGCAGTAGGTTGGCGATCCCGCAAGTGCCGTTCGGGTAATCGTGTAGGAAAAACCGCTGGGCGGTTGTGGGTGCGCTGGTATGGGGCGTAACTCAGGTCAGGCCCTATCGCGGGGCAAGCTCGCTCCCACGTTCCCATGCTCGAATTTCACGTGGGAGCGGGCTTGCCCCGCGATAGCTCTGCTGGGAATGACCGCAGGTCTCAGACCGCCGCGATCTCTTGCTGGGTCAGCGCGCGGAACTCACCTGGCGCCAGGGCAGGGTCCAGGACAATGCTGCCCATGCTTTCCCGGTGCAGCCCGATCACCTTGTTCTGAAAGTGGCCGAACATCCGCTTGACCTGGTGATAACGCCCCTCGACGATTTCCAGCCGGGCCTGATGCGTACCCAGGATCTGCAGCCGGGCGGGCAGGGTGGTCAGGTCCTCGAAAGCAAAATAGAACCCCTGGCGAAACTTGGCGGGGTAGTGCTCGCCAATCTCATCCTCGGTCTGCACCTGATACACCTTCGGCAGTTTGGTGCTCGGTTGCGTCAAACGCCGCGACCACTGGCCATCGTTGGTCAGGATCAGCAACCCGGTGGTGTTGAAGTCCAGCCGCCCGGCAATGTGCAAATCCTCACGCAGTTCAGCCGGCAACAGCTCAAGCACAGTGCGATGTTGCCGATCGTGAGTAGCACTGACGCAGCCCGCAGGCTTGTGCAGCATCAGGTAGCGCGCAGGCCGGCCAGCCTGGTGCAGCTGCTCATCGACCTCGACGCGGCTGAACTCACGCACTTCATGCAGCGGATCGACAACTATCTCGCCATCCACGCGCACGCGCCGCTGCACCAGCAGCAAGCGCACCTGCTGGCGGTTGTAGCAAGGGAGGTTGGCGAGGAAACGGTCGAGACGCATGATTGCAACTGAGGTCGGAATAAGGCGCGCAGTCTACCCAATTGCTGGCGGATTCGCTGCTTCCCCGCGATAGTATCAGCAGCCTCAATTGGGGGGGCTGATCTGACGCTATCGCGGGGCAAGCCCGCTCCCACGGGGCGGTATTTTGAGCTGCTCATCGACCGCCGCACAGCGTGGGCACAGGCAGGCTTGGTTACGCAGTTCGGCGGGCAGGGCTTGGAGCACCGCCGGGTCGATGGTCACGGCAAAGCACCAGCAACCCTGGGTAGCGCTGCGTGGGTCGGCCAGGCCGCATTGATTGAGGGCGCCGCAGGCGGGGCAACGCTGGCTGTCGGTCATGAGGCTGTCTCGCTACAGACGCGGTTGCGTCCGCCCTGTTTGGCACGATAGAGGGCATGGTCGGCGCGGGTCAGCAGCGTGTGCAGGGTGTCGTCACGTTGCAGGCTGCTCAGGCCGATGCTGGTGGTCAGGCGTAGCGGCTGGTCGTTGTAGCTGAAAGTCAGCTGCTCGGTGCGCCGGCGGATTTTTTCCGCCACATCGAACGCTTGTCGACCATCGGCTTCACGCAACAGCACGATGAACTCCTCACCACCCCAGCGGCAAAGTATATCCGACTGGCGCAAGCTGCCCTGCAGGACGTTGGCGAACTGGCGCAGCACTTCGTCGCCAGCCAGGTGGCCGTGGGTGTCGTTGAGCACCTTGAAGTGATCCAGATCGATCAGCAGCGCCACTAAGGACGTGTTGTCGCGTTGGGCTTCTTGCAACGCTTGCCCGGCCAGCAGATCGAAGCTGCGCCGGTTAGGCAGGCCGGTGAGGGTGTCGAGGGTGGCCAGCGCTTCCATGCTGTCTTGATGGCGCTTGACCATGGCATGCAGCAGTGAGAGCACCACGAGGGTAATCATCGCGCAGATCGCCAGATTCAAGTACAGCGACTGGCGCACCCGCTCCAGCGCGCCGGTCTCGCGTTTGTCTACCAGCAGGTACCAGTCAAGTTCGGGGATCTGCCGCACATTGAGGAAGTGGCTGTGGCCTTCGCTGTCGAGGTATTCATGGCTGCCAGCGCTGGGGATGGGCATGCGCGCCAGCAGTTGTTCGAACTCGCGGCTTTCAGTCAGTTGCTGGCCAACCCGCAGGCCATGTGCAGCGCCCTCCGAGCCGGTCAGCAAGACCTTGCCGCTGGCATCGGTGAAAAACACCGAGCGCTGGTAACGCCGCTGGTAGTCGTCGATCAGCTTGACGACCGACTCCACGCTCAGGCCCACCCCGGCAGCGCCAATGAACTGGCCCTGATAGTCGAGCACCCGGTAGTTGATGAACACCGTGAGCTTGTCCTGGTTGGCCATGTCCAGGTCGACGTTTATCTCATAGGGCTCGTTCAGCTCGCGCAGGCGGTAATACCAGGCATCGCGCCAGGTGCCGGGCTTGATCTGCTTGAGCACGCCCTTGGCCTGGTAATAGGTGAGCGTGCGCTCGGAGACGAAGAAGGCGGTGCAGGTGTCCTGATTGCCCATCACCTCGCCCAGATAGCGGGTGATGCGCTCGGCGTCCTGTTCGCCGGCCAGCACCCAGTCACGCAGGAAGGTGTCCTGGGCCATCATCGAGGAGATCAGCACCGGGCGGATCAGGTCTTTCTGGATCTCCGAATAGACCGTGTCGGAGGTCAGGGGCAACTCGGTATTGACGATGCCATCGCGAATGGCGCTACGCGAGGCGAAATAGCCGAGCAGGGAAGTGGCCAGAAAACCACACGCCAGCAACAGCAGCAGGGTCAGGATCAGCGAGCGCTGTGAGAACAAGGCGGAACGTGACGGCATGATCTTCCCGTGATGTGTGCCAGTGGCGCCATTCTAGTGAGATGACCGGAAAATGACTGCATGTTTTTTGGGGGTATCCGACTTGTTTCAATTTGTTGCGCAAATGGCACTGGACCTTGGCGCAACTGTCTTAATCAGTGTCGATCAACGCATGCCGATCGACGCTCGCCAGCGCCGCTGTGCCGGGCACTCCAGCGGTCCAGGAGGCCGCCATGTCCCCACGAATCTTGCTGATCGCCCTGCTGGCGCTGCTGACCAGCGCCTGCGCCCCTTATTACGGAAACGGCGGCTACTATCGCACCGAGTACTACAGCGCCGATCGCTACGCCTACCCCGGCTATCAACGCTATGACCGCGGCTATTACGTTGCGCCGCAGCCGCGCTACTACTATCAAGCCGCACCGCGCTATTACCAACCGGCACCGCGTTACTATCGGCCTGCGCCGGTGCCGCATTACCGGCCTTATCCGCAGCCTGGGGTGAGGCAGTGGCACGGCAATCCGCGCAATGACTACGGCAACCGCCAGCGCTATGACTATGGTCGCGACCGTGATCGGCATGACTACCGCAACGACAACCGCCGCTACCAGGATGGTCGCTGGCATTCCAACGGCCGGGGTGATCGCAATCGCCGCCCGGATGGGCCGCGGGGTGAGCGCAACTGGCATCGCTAAGCGGTAGCGGCGTCGTTCGGCTCTCATACCACCCTACAGATCGGCCAAGGGGTGGCGCCCTTCCCAGACTTTGGCGAAATGCGCCGCCACCACCGCTGTGGGCACCTGTGCCACATCCGGCCAGTGCCAGCGCGGTTGGTTGTCCTTGTCGATCAGTCGCGCGCGCACGCCTTCGCTGAACTCCGGGTGCCGGCAGCAGTTAAGGCTCATTGCATATTCCATCTGGAACACTTGCGCCAATGACAGGTGCCGGGCCCGCTGAATCTGCTCCCAGACCAGGTGCGCAGTGAGCGGGCAGCCTTCATGTAGGCGCTGTCCAGCTGCCGCCAGTAACGGATCGGCATGTTTTCGCAGGCCTGCCACGGCTTTCCAGGCTGCAACTGGGTCGGCGACATCGAGCAATTCGTCGATGACAGCCCGACGCGGTAGCCATTGGGCTTGCGGCAGTTCGGCGCAGGCGCGGTGCTGTTCACACTTGAGCAGGCTGCTCAGTTGCAGGCTGGTTTGCTCCTGCCAGTTCAACTGCAGCAATTCATTGATCAATGCTTCCTGTTGGTGCTCACCAAAGAAACGATCCGCCAAGCCCAGATCGAGCGCATCACGCGCGTTGATCGGCGCCCCGGTCAGCCCCAGAAACAACCCCAGCTTGCCGGGCAAGCGGCTTAGGAACCAGCTGGCGCCCACGTCGGGGTACAAGCCAATGCTGATTTCCGGCATCGCCAAGCGGCTGCTGGGGGTGACGATACGCACCCCGGCGCCTTGCAGCAGCCCCATGCCACCGCCGAGGACATGCCCATGCCCCCAGCACAATAGCGGTTTAGGGTAGGTGTGCAGGCGATAATCCAGGCGGTATTCAGCGGCAAAGAAGGTCGCCGCCAGCGGCGGTACGCTACCGGGATGCTCACGGCACGCATCGACCAGCGCGCGCACGTCGCCGCCGGCACAGAAGGCCTTGCTGCCATTGCCACGCAGCAGCACGCAGACGATCCCCGAGTCACTGGCCCAGCTACGCAGTTGCTCGTCGAGTATCTCGATCATCGGCAGGCTCAAGGCGTTGAGCGCCTCGGGTGCATCCAGGGTGGCAATACCGATTCGGGCGCCATCGGCGCCGGTGAGTACCTGGCATGTAATGGACATGGACTACCTCGCACAAGTCATCCGCCAAGTATGGCCTGCTGAGCAGATCGCGCCGGTCGTCGGTCGGATCGATTGACAAGCCAGGGCAGCTTTCCTAGTGTCGCGCCACTTTGCTTTTGGATAGCCCCATGACCGACGACGACCGCATCAAGCTCGAACCCAGCTGGAAGGAGGCGCTACGCGCTGAATTCGACCAGCCCTACATGCACCAGCTGCGCGAATTCCTGCGTCAGGAGTACGCCGCTGGCAAGGAGATCTATCCGCCGGGTCCGCTGATTTTCAATGCGCTGAATTCGACGCCGCTGAACCAGGTCAAAGTGGTCATTCTCGGCCAGGACCCGTACCACGGCCCGGGCCAGGCCCATGGCTTGTGCTTCTCGGTGCAGCCAGGCATTGCTACGCCACCTTCGCTGGTCAATATCTACAAAGAGCTGCAGCGTGATTTGAACCTGCCCATTCCCAACCATGGCTATCTGCAGAGCTGGGCCGATCAGGGCGTGTTGTTGCTCAACACCACCATGACCGTAGAGCGCGCCAATGCCGCTTCGCATGCGAAAAAAGGCTGGGAGCTGTTTACTGATCGAATCATTCAGCTGGTCAGCGAGCAGTGCCCCAACGTGGTGTTTCTGCTGTGGGGCGCCCATGCCCAGAGCAAGCAAAAGCTGATCGACGGTACCAAGCACCTGGTGCTCAAGTCGGTGCATCCATCGCCGCTGTCGGCCTATCGTGGGTTCTTTGGCTGTGGCCATTTCAGTCGGGCCAATGGCTTTTTGCAGCAGCATGGCATGAGCCCGATCGATTGGGCGCTGCGGCCGCTTTGAAGGTAACTACCTAGTATTTTTGTCAGTTTCGCCCTGGCTGAGTGCGCGCTAGATTCGAACCACTTATTGAAGAGCCCTGTATTGGGCTCCTGCGAAAAGGGACGAATCATGGCACAGCAAACGTCAACGGTAGAGAGCACTACGGGTTTACTCCCGCAGCCCGATGTGCCAGCCGCCCTTGAGTTGCAAGCTGATGAAGCTGGCGCGGCAACTTTACCTCTGACTGCGCTCAACTCGACCCTGCCAGTGAACGTAGTAGCCTGGAATGGCTACGAACAAGAGTATGAACGGATTGTAAATGAGGAAGAAATCACCGACCCGGTGATGATTTTTCGTGTTTTATGGAACAGCACGGAGGTCGCTCAGTCCCGAAGAGCAATGACGGCCAGCGCCGCAGCTTTTTTTCCAGTAGCCCTTGAAGTTCCACAACACCTGCTCAAGCCTGAAGGCATTAGTTCTTTAGCCTATTCGGCAGAGGTAGAGTTTCTCGGAAACCGAAATCTTTCATCCCCACTGCTGCTGCGTGTCGACCGAACTGCACCCAACTCGCGTAATCCTGCGGTATTCCATGCAACCAACGTGGCAACCATTGATGACACGTACTTGGCAAACAATGGGCAGCAAGCAATCTTTATCTTGGAGCGTTGGGGCGATATCCGTTTGCAGGATCGCGTGCAGTTGTTCCTCATACCTGATAACCAAGGTGGCACACCTGTAGTGCCGACGGTGGAGGTCCCAGTGACCTCCCTGCCCGCTGTAGGGGGTAGCTTCCACGTTCCGGTCCCGGCGGCACTTTTGAGAAGTGGCAGTTTTCGTGTAGTTGCCCGGTTGATTGATCGCGCAGGCAACGTCGGCCCCGAGTCACTCTCACATCGGGTCACCATCCAACTGATGGGGGCTGCAGCGCTGCCTGCGCCAGTGGTGCCATTGGCCGCGGATAATCTTATCAATCTAGAGGAAGCTCGACGCCCAGTTGTTGTCCAGATTCCGCAGATTGCCCAAGCGGTCGCGGGTAATAGCATCCAGGTTTACTGGAATGAGCGTGCGCTTGGGTCATTGCCTGTGAGGGCGGACCAGCAATGGCCTATCAGCGTCAACGTGCCTTGGGCGACGATTGTTGCAGATGGCTTCGTGGGGCCTGTGGCGCGGCCAGTGCGTTACGAGCTTGAGCAAAATGGGGCACTGATAAATTCGCCACAGATTCAGGTCAACATCGACTTTCGTGTGGCCGGCCCTGATCCGCAGGGCCCAACTGAGCTTAATACGTTACTCAATCCCGTTATTGTGGGAAGCAGGCGGGACAATGCCATTACACCAATGGACATCAATCAACCCGTTCCTGTGCAAGTCCGACTTTACGATAACCCAAGGGTGGGGGACCTACTCGAGCTGCACTGGGGCAATTTAGCCCGAGTTGTTGCGCGCTATAGAGTGACGGGCAACGAAACACCAGGGCAGATGGTCGACTTTACCCCGGTGCCCTATGACGTGATTACCGAGGCCGGTGACGGCTTGGCTATTCAGGTGTTCTACCGCATCTTCATCAACGTTAATAATGTCAGAGGAGTGAATGGCCAGCGGGCCAATCCGACACCGGTCAGGGTCGATACGGCGAGGCTGCAAAGGCTAACGCTACCTCGCTCGCTGACACCACCATTAGCCACCAATGTAGGGCTCGTCAATTGTGCCAGCAAGCCCTGGGATGGCTTCACACTGACGGTTCCGGGTAGACAAACGAACGTGCAGGCGGGGGATCGTGCCCAACTGCGTTGGCAGATGTTCCGCACACTCAATGACGGTACGTCTTCGTCTGCGCAACCCGCGCCTGTGCCCCTGATGTTGGCCCCCGAATACCTACCTGCGGTAGACATTAACTTGGACCGTGCCACAAATGGGCAGCCTTTGGAGATGAGCGCGAGCGAGTTTACGCGTTTGATCGTCAAAGTCTTCGAGGCCGCAGGCGGGCCGTTTAGAGGCTACGCCAGGATTGGCTACCGGCTCACTAAACCTGATGGTCGCAGCGCTGAATCACAACTGTCTTGGTTGGAAGTCAATCTCCAGCGCCCAGTGACAGGTGTGGTCTGCACATCAAACGTGACTTAAGTTAATAGGTTTATTTCAAAATCGGAATGTCCATCTTTTTAGGTGGGGGCGCTTTTACGGGTGTTGACTGGTGTGGCGGGCGCCTGCTTAGCGGGCAGGGAGGCGTGTGCATGGAGGTAGAGTAAATAGCTAAGTTTATTAGGTGTGAGCCATGCTGAATAAGGTGAGTGTCCAGCGGTTTCAGGTTGTTTACATAATTTGAAAACAGTTAGGAAGAGTGCTATGAACATTAAAGTAGGCGATAGTGGTGGTATTGTAGTTATTGGTGAAGAGTTGACGGTCGAAGAGCAAATAGTAGTAGCGCAAAAAAATAAGCAGTCAGTGGACGCGCAGAATGCCGCACTGTTGAGTCGTGTGAAGCCTCAGGGCAAGATGGCGGGCACTACAAGGCAAGGTGGGCAAGTGTTCAATGTTGCGCCGGCTTTCACAATTGAGTCAGGTGTGGTGACGCCTGATATCCAGGACGGGCGACCTAATACGATTACGCGGGATGCTCACTTTGCTGGTCCCCACCTGCGGGTCAATATTCCTACATGGCCATCAACGATCGATCCTAGTCAGGATCCACTCGACTTTGTCGGTACGTTTGATCAGGTTTTTTTCTTTAGCCGTCCGCTGGATGCACAAGATAATTCTCGGGATGTCCGATACACTCCCCCCTCCCGCCCCGGCGTCACCCCGGGGGCATTACTAGAAGTGCCATTCCCTCCCACCGACGCCAGCTACTCCCTCACCCTAACTCCAGACTTCCTGAATTGGCTGGAGCGTCAGAGGGGGGAGGGGCTTTACAATATCTATTACTCGGTCGTCAATGGCGCTGAGGGTAACTTTACAAGCTCTCCACTGCATACCTTGTTTCTTGACCTGCGCTCACCTTCGTTCAACGTGCAGCCTGGGCCTTTGCAAGTCCCGAACGGCCTCACAGAGCCTATCGTGCTCGACAGTACATGGTTCAGTAATAATCCAACCACGGATTTTCCTCTACGGCTCCCCAACTCGGCGCAGCCTGGCGATCGCATAGAGGTCATGGTAGGGGGGCGAGTGATCCATCAGGCAGTGCAGTGGCCGGTGAACCCCGATGGAAGTTTCTTACCTAATCCCATACCCACTGTTTCCATTCCTAGGGCCGCGCTTGAAGGTTTGCCCCAGGGAAGATCGGAACTGAGGTATGTTTTGACCGATCGTGCGGGATGGCCCTCGCAGGAATCGCTGCCCCTTGAAGTCACTGTGGATGTGGCAGCTATCCCCACAGCATTACCCGCCCCAATCATTGAGGCCGCGCGAATCGACCGCGAAACGGCGCGTAATGGTTTGGGAATTCGTGTAGAGGATATCGCTGGGGCGCAGCCGGGCGATCGTATCTTGATGCGTCTGATTCGCCCATTCGCTATTGACCCACCTGGTGATAATCCAAATGGTAATGTGGTCACCTTGCCAGAGTTTCTCTACGGCAGCACACCTCGCTCTACCATTGCCCGCTGGGCGCAATTGGCAGTGGCGCGGCTATTTGGCCAATCCCACTACACGCTGAATGTGGAATACACATTGTTCCGAGGTACTCGGAACTTGGGCACCTCACCTCGCGCCACGGTAGACCTTGACCTTCGTACTGTTGGGCCCGGTCCGAACCCTGGTGACCTGGAGGAGGGACCGGTGAATACTGCCCTTGTGCCGGTTACAGTGAGCGGCGCGGTGGACCAGTTAGCTAACGAAATAACCGCAAATGATGGCGGGGCCGATGCTGATATTACCTTCACCTACTATCAAGGTCTTGCAGCCGGCCATGTGGTGAGGTTTTTCTACGACGGTGAGGAGTTGCCTAACCCACTGACCCTTAGCGGTACCGAAGTGGTCGGCGATACTGTGGTTGTGCCGCTGTCCAACGCTGTCTTCCGACGTAAAGGCAGTGGTCAAAAACCGATCTTCTATCAAGTGTACTTGAATGGCGATGCCATCAATGCAGGTAATTTCCAGCGTTCACCCACCACTACTGTGACGGTGCGTCCGCAGTCGCTGACGGTTGCTTCTTATGTCCAGTTTGTGAATGCTTTCTTCACCGCACCTGGCCAGACAGAAGTTTCTGTGCAAGACAGACGTCCAGGCAGTTTGGTGGCTGAAACCGGTGCCATTAACTGTGATGCCTATCCATGGTTGGGTATCAATCTCAGGATTACAGATCCTACCCTAGTCGTGGGCGACACGGTGAGGATTACTTTGCGCTATTCCACAGGCACACGCGCACTTAACTTGGTTGCTCAGCAGTATTCATTTGATCATCCCGTGACTCAGGTGGATGTGAATAATCGTGGGATTAATCATACAGTGCCGTATGCTGGCATCAGGTTTGAACAGGCTGCTGAGCCTTTGTCTGGAAGCTTCGTCAGCAGCTACACCGTTACTAATGCCACGGGTGACACAGGAAATTCAAGGGTTAGCATGATTCGTTATACAGTCTCTAACTTGGGAGTTCGATGTGGTAATTGGGGTAGCCCAAGAACTGATGAAGCGCAGCGCACCGCGAATCGGCAGTTGATAGCGGCACAGGCGCGACAGTAGCAATACCTTGACCGTTGCGGTAGTCATAAAGCTACCGCAACGGGATTTTGATCGGGTCAGCGGATTAATTTGTAGGAATATTCCCTCGTGCTTGTGGATTTTTCCTACATATCAGGCTTGTTGGTAGTTATAAAGTGCCGGCGACTTTTTAGTGACGCATGCCTAGTCATGCACTTTATTACATCTCATGCCCGCTTAGGGAGCTCGATGATGCGACGTGACCGGAATTTCCCCGATTTAAATCTTGCACTTTCTCTCGCAGGTATTATTAGTCTATTGACCTGCTACAGCAGCCCTGCTCTTGCACGGGAGTTGACTGGCGAAACGCTGACAATCGATGCCACGACGCCCGTGGATACTTACGCGTTGAATGCTAATTCTATTTTGACGATCGATGCTGCCCAAACGGACTCAATACAATCCCATAGTTCGAGCCTGAACATGCTCAGCGGTACTACGACGACCACCGCAGGCACCGCAATTACGTTAGTAGATAGTGTGGCGACAATTGCCAATGCCGCGATCAGTACCTCGGGTAATGGCTTTGGCTTGGCGCTGGCGCGCCAGAACATAGCGTCTACTGCCACTGTGACTAACAGCCAGCTCAGTGGCGGTATTGCAGGGGCGCAGGCAACCGCCGGTAGTCAGTTGACCATCCAGGGCTCGCAACTCACTGGGACCCGTCCCACAGGTGTTGGCCTACGTTTGCTCGGCGGCAATGCCACAATTATTGACAGTACGGTGACTGGACAGGCATCGGGTATTCGCTTGCTGCTAGAAGGTGCGGCAAACCGGGAACCTGAATTGACCCTGGATAACGCCCGTGTGATCGGACTCAACGGCCCAGCAATTTCGGTGGGAGCCAATACCGATGCTACCGTGCAAGTGAGCAATGGCTCGACGCTGACTGGCAGCAACGGAGTAGCAATCAGCGTGGCGGGTGCAAGCACTTTGACCGGGTTGGTGGATGACTCTGTACTGACAGGCGGCGTCACAATCGCCGACCAGGCAGCCGGCAACTTGCAATTCAGTAATTCGCAGGTAGATGGTCATTTCGAGATTGGCGGTACGCTAGATGCCTCCTTTGAAGAGTCGTCGCTGAACGGCAATCTGAACGTCAACGACTCAGGTGTTGCCACGGTGGAGTTTTCCAATGCGGCGACCATGACTGGCAATGCCGTTGTCGCTAACGGCGGTACGCTGGAGTTGACCATGACCGATGGGCGCATGGACGGCAACATAGAGTCCGCTGGCACTGCAACGGTCGACCTCACCCAAACTGCCTTGACCGGTAATGCCACGGTCGCCGGCGGCGGTACGCTCGGCATGACCTTGAACGGTGGCAGCATGACTGGTGACATCGAGTCTGCCGGCACTGCCACGGCTACGTTCAATCAAGCCACGCTGACCGGCGATGCCGTTGCTGTTACTGGTGGTACGCTAGATTTGACCATGACCGATGGGCGCATGGACGGCAACATCGAGTCCGCTGGCACTGCAACGGTCGACCTCACGCGAACGGCCTTGACCGGTAATGCCACGGTCGCCAACGGCGGTACGCTCGGCATGACCTTGAACGGTGGCAGCATGGCTGGCGATATCGAGTCTGCCGGCACCGCCACGGCTACGTTCAATCAAGCGACACTAACCGGCGATGCCGCTGCCGCTACGGGCGGTACGCTCAACCTGAACATGACGGATGGACGCATGAACGGCAACATCGCGTCTTCGGGTACTGCCACCGCGAACTTCAGCCAATCGGTGTTGACTGGCAATGCCTCGGTGGCTGACACCGGCACGCTGGATCTGACCTTCAACGGTGGTGGTATGGCCGGTGCTATTCAGTCCGCTGGTGCCACCACGGCTACCTTCAATCAAGCAACGCTGACCGGCGATGCCGTGGCCGCTAATGGTGGTACGCTCAACCTGAGCATGGCTGAAGGGCGCATGGACGGCAACATCGAGTCTGCCGGTACTGTCACAGCGAACCTCAGCCAATCAGCACTGACCGGCAACGCGATCGTCACTGACACCGGCACCCTTGATCTGACCCTCAACGGCGGCAGCATGGCCGGCGATATTCAGTCGGCAGGCGCTGCTACGAGCACCTTCAGTCAAGCGACGTTGACCGGTAATGCCGTGGTCGCCGATGCAGGCAAGCTCAATCTGTCCTTCAACGGCGGCGCCATGCAGGGCAACATCGATTCGGCCGGCACCACTACTGCGTCCTTCAACCAGGCGGCGTTGACGGGCAATGCCACGGTTACCAACACCGGCTCGCTCAGCCTTGCACTGGACCAGGGCCAGATGACCGGTAACGTCACCGCCGCCTCCGGCGCAATTGCTGACGTCAGCTTGGTCAATAACTCGACCTTGCTGGGTACGCTGAACAACGTGCGCAACGCTAACGTTGCCAGCGGCTCGAACTGGACCCTGAACGGAAACAGCAGCGTCGGTGACCTGGCCTTGAACGGCGGCCAAGTGACGTTCGGAGATACCTCAAGTTTCCATGAACTGACGGTGAACAACCTGTCCGGCAACGGCACGTTCGTCATGGGCAGTGATTTTATCAGCGGTGAAACCGATCAACTGATCGTTACCGGCAGCTCCAGCGGCAATCATGGCTTGCTGGTCGCCAGCAGCGGCAATGAGGCCACTGTGGAGTCGATGCGCCTGGTGCAAACGCAAGATGGTGCAGCGCAGTTCCACCTGCTCAACGACCGCGACCGAGTGGATGTAGGCGCCTACTCCTATGAAATGACCAAGGATGAAAACAACGACTGGGTACTCAACCGCGAGACCCGCACCATCTCGCCGATGACCCGTTCGGTGATGGCCCTGTTCAATACCCCGATCACGGTGGCCTATGGTGAACTGAGCTCGCTGCGCAGCCGCATGGGTGAGCTGCGCTACAGCGAAGGCCGCGATGCCGGCTTGTGGATGCGCGCCTATGGCAACAAGTACAATGTCAGCGGCGCGTCATCGGGTGCTGGCTATCAGCAAAACCAACATGGCCTGAGCCTGGGCGCCGACATGCAGGTGGCCGAGACCGACTGGCTGGTGGGCGTGCTGGGTGGTACCAGCCGCTCGGACCTGAACCTCGACTATGGCACCTCCGGCCGGGTCGACAGCTACTACCTGGGCGGTTACGCCACCTGGCTGGACCGTGAGACCGGTTACTACGTCGATACCGTGGTCAAGTACAACCGCTACCAGAACAACGCCAAGGTCGGCCTGAGCGACTCGACCCGGACCAAGGGCGACTATGACACCCACGGCCTGAGTGGCTCGGTTGAGGCCGGTAAGCACATCAAGCTCAACGATGGCTACTTCATCGAGCCGTTCGCCCAGGTGGCCACAGCCGTGGTAGCTGGCAAGGACTACAGCTTCGACAACGGTCTGCGCGCCGAAGGTGATACTGCCAGGTCGCTGCTGGGCAAGGTCGGCACCACTGTCGGCAAGACCATCCCGCTCGATGGCGGCGGCATGCTCCAGCCTTACGTCAAGGCCGCTTTCGCCCACGAGTTCGTCAAGCGCAACGAAGTACAGGTGAACAATAACGTGTTCAACAATGACCTGTCCGGTTCTCGTGCTGAGCTGGGGGCGGGTGTGTCGCTGGCGCTGTCCAAGCAGTTGCGTGTGCATGCGGATGTGGAGTACAGCAATGGTAAGCACATCGAGCAGCCTTACGGGGTGAACCTGGGTGTGCGCTACGATTTCTGATGAGCGCGGTTAGAGAAAAGGAAGCTTCGGCTTCCTTTTTTATTGGGTGTCAATTCTTGGGATTAGCTTGGGCTGAAGCACTACCTAGCAGTTCTGCCAGTTTCGCACTGGTGGCGGTTCACGCAAAATTCATCCATTGCGGTATTGCGGCTAGCAACCCGGTCGCCTCCCCTGAGGATGTCGATTAATACAGTTTGCCCCCGATGCACCAAGCGCCCGTTGCGTAAAACAAGCGAGTACGCCAATGCCAAGGATATGTCGCAGCAAGGCCGCGTCTTCCATTGAGGTCATACCCCTTGCCTTAGGCGTACCGGTCGACTTTGTAGAGCCGGTTGTCCTGACCCGCGCTGATCTGGAAAGGCCACAGGATCCGCAGCCGGTTATCAGGTTTGCTGTACCCCTGGCCAGTAGCGCCTTGCCAGGCGATACCCTGGTGATCCTGGTCGGAGCGAACGTCCTTTATTCGGTGGTGTTCTGGCCAATTGACAACCAAGGTCGGTACGGGCTCCGGCCGAATGACGTGGGTATACCCGCAGAACGACTGCTCAGCTTGGGCACCGGCCTATGGGATCTGCAGTATCAGTTGGTGCGTAGAGGTGGCTGGCGATCAACGCCCTCCAGGCCACGTAGGGTCGAACTGCGGCTGGCACCTGGGGTGGTGTTGCTCGCGCCAAAAGTTACCGTGGACCGGGTGGATCGTGTGATTGCCCGCAACGGGCTGTTGATTCAGGTCCCTGATCTTGCAAGCGCACAGCCAAGCGATCGTATAGTGATGCGTTTGATCAGGCCGGCCGCATTCGCTGGCGATACTGACCGTGTTGTCGTTCTCGCAGAATTTGCCTACGCGGACGTTCCACGTGCTATTGCAGCGCGTTGGCAGGATCTGGCGGTGGCTGAGGGCTTCGGTCAATCTTTCTACAAATTGAATATCGATTACACCTTGCATCGTGGCGCCTTAACGCTTGGCACTTCGCTACGCACGCAAGTGCCGGTAGATCTGCGCACAGGGGGACCCATACCGGATGATGAAGGCCCGGTTAACCCGCGTCTCACTGCAGTGATCGTTCGCGGTCGGGGTAGTGCGGTTGATAACGTGCTAACCGAGCGCGATGTCGATGCGGATGCAGATATCACCTTCACCTTCTATGAACGCTTGGCGGCTGGCCACTTTGTTAGATTCTTCTACGACGGTGTGGAGCTGTTGGCTGCGCAAGTGCGGACGCTGACAGGTGCCGAAACGCCGGGCAGCGCCGTCATAGTGACACTGCCCAGAGCGATTTTCCTGGCGCAAGGAAATGGTCCGAAGCACATTTTCTATGAGGTCTACCCAGACGACACTGCACAAAGCGCCGGTAATTATCAGCGTTCGCCAGCAACGACTGTCGCTGTGGACGCCGTGAGAGCCCCCTTCGTCAGGTACAGCGCCATCAGAAATGACCTATTACAGAACCAGCGACCGGGTGCTACCCGCACTGGAATTCTCAATTGCCTGAGTGCGCCCTGGAGTGGCATTAATCTTCAAATCGTCGATAGCCAATTGGCCGAGCATGATCGGGTTACGATCATCTTCCAGTACTCCACAGGAGGATTGGGGACGGCATTGGTTGATCAGCACTACTCTGCCGATCATCTAGTAACAGCAGTAGAGGCCGTCAATGGTAGCTTTGCTCACCGCGTCCCTTATGAGCAAATCTTGTTTTACAATCGAGCTCAGCAACCCACTCCTCCCGTACCGCTTCTGACGGGCAGTTTTGTAAGCAGTTTCACCGTAACCAAGCCCAGTGGCGATCTGCGGCGGTCAGAGCCGTGCCTGGTTCGTTATTTCAGGGACGGTGTATGTGGCCCGGTACCGTAATCTTGTAGTAAATCGATTGACTCATTGACTGTGGGGCTGGCAATAGCCACGAAAAGATCAATGCAGATTGTCAGCGCCAGTGGTGCCCAGCATTCCAACGCCGAAACAACGGCTCCGCCAAAAACAGCACGAACAGCAAACGCATAACCTGCATCGCTGTCACCAGCGGCACCGACAATTGCAAGGTCTCGGCCGTCAGGCTCATTTCGGCGATGCCGCCAGGCATCATGCCCAGCGTCAGTGAGCGCAAGTCCAGATGGGTAAGGCTGCTCAACGCCCAGGCGGCGCTGGCGGCAATCAGCATGCTCAATGCGGTGGCAACCAAAGTGCGGCCCAAAAACGAGGGGGCACGGCGAAAGAAAGCCCGGTTGAAATGGCAGGCCAGGCCGCTGCCGATCAACCACTGGCCAATCTGGCTGGCGCCATTGGGCAGGGCGATTTGCAGGTTGCCGGCAAGGCTCACGCAGGCCGCCACCAACAAGGGCCCGAACAGCCAGGGGTTGGGCTGGCGCAGGCGCTGCCAACCCAGGGCCACCAGCACGGCCAGCGGTGCAATCAACGCCAGCCAGCCCCAGCTAACACTGCTGGCGTGATTCAGCGGCACGCCATCGCCTACTAGAAATTTGAACAGCGCCGGCACGCACAACACCACCGCCAGCACCCGCAGGCTTTGCGCCGCAGCTACTTGGCTGAGTACCGCGCCATTGCGCGCGCCGAGGTTGACCATCTCGCCCGAACCGCCTGGCATGCTGGCGAAAAACGCCGTTGCGCGGTCCTCGCCAGTGCGCCGCAGCAGCCACACGCCGATCACGCTCGACACTGTAGTGAACAGCGCGCCAAACACGATCAACGTGAAATGCCCGGCCACCTGCTCGATCACCGCCGGGGTGAAGTGCAGGCCAATGCCGACGCCAATGATCCATTGGCCGCATTTGCGCCCGTTGGGGATCTCCGTCAGCTGCCAGGGCGTCAGGCAGCGCACCAGGATGATCGCCAGTAACGAGCCGACCATCCATGGCAAAGGCCAGCCGACCAGGCTGGCGAGATACCCGCCCGCCAGCCCGACCAGCCCGGTGGCCCAGAACAGCGGCAACGACCGATCAGGCATCCGCCACGGCCCGCCGTTGCAGGTTGCGGCGGCGCCAGATGCGCAGCAGCGGCAGGCTCAGCATGCAAATGGTCAGCACCCACACGCCCATGCTGATCGGGCTCGACCAGAGAATGCCCAGCTCACCGTTGGAGATCGACAGGGCGCGACGCAGGTTCTGCTCCATCAAACCACCGAGAATGAAGCCGAGCAGGATCGGCGACAGCGGGAAATCCAGCTTGCGCAGGATATAGCCCATGATGCCGATGCCGACCATCAGAAACAGGTCGAAGGTAGTGGCATGCACGGCGTATACGCCGATCGCGGTGATGATGGCGATCACAGGCACCAGCGCCCAGTTCGGCACGGCAAGGATGCGGGTGAAGATGCGGATCATCGGGATGTTGAGGATCACCAGCATGATGTTGGCGATGAACAACGACGCGATCAGGCCCCAGACGATGTCCGGCTGCTGTTCGAACAGCATCGGGCCTGGGGTGATGTTGTACAGGGTCAGCGCGCCGATCATCACCGCTGTGGTGCCCGAGCCGGGCACCCCGAGGGTCAGCATGGGTACCAGGGCGCCGCAGCAGGAGGCGCCGATGGCGGTTTCCGGGGCCGCCAGGCCACGGGCATCGCCCTTGCCGAAATTACCCTTGGCGCCAGCGATCTTTTTCTCGGTCATGTAGGCAACCGCGCTGGCCAGGGTCGCGCCGGCACCCGGCAACACACCCATGATGAAGCCAAGCAGGCCGCAGCGGATGTTGACCACGAACACCGAAGCCGCTTCCTTGAAGTTGAACAGCATGCGCCCGGTGGCCTTGACCGCTTGGTGGCCATGGTGGGTTTTTTCCAGCAGCAGAAGGATTTCACTGATGGAGAACAAGCCAAGCACCAAGACCACGAACTGAATGCCGTCGGCCAGGTGCACGCTGTCACCGGTGAAGCGGTACACGCCGCTGTTGGCGTCGATGCCGACCGCCGACAGGAACAGGCCGATCAGTGCGGCGATAAAGGTCTTCAGCGGTTTGTCGCCGGCCATGCCGCCGAGGGCGACGATGGCAAATACCATCAACACGAAGTATTCGGCCGGGCCGAAAGCGATCGCCCATTTCGCCAGCAGCGGCGCGAACAGGACCATGCCACAGGTGGCGATGAAAGCGCCGATGAACGAACTCCAGGCCGACAGCGACAAGGCCACCCCAGCCAGGCCTTGGCGGGCCATCGGGTAGCCGTCGAGGGTGGTCATCACGGTTGAGGCTTCACCGGGGATGTTCAGCAGGATCGAGCTGATGCGTCCGCCGTATTCGCAGCCCAGGTACACCGCCGCCAGCAGGATCAGCGCCGACTCCGGTGGCAGGCCCAGGGCAAAGGCAATCGGGATCAGCAACGCCACGCCATTGATTGGCCCCAGGCCCGGCAGCAGGCCGACCACGGTGCCGATCAGGGTGCCGGTCAGGGCGGTAACCAGGTTGTACGGGCTCAGGGCGACGCCGAAGCCCTGGCCGAGGTAGCTCAAGGTATCCATGTGTCAGTTCTCCAGAACGTCAAGCAGGCCAAGGGGCAGGGGCACGTCCATCACGCGGTCGAACAGCCAGTAGAGGAACAGGCTCATGCCCACCACGACGATCGCGCTGTGCAGCCAGCGGCCGCCGTACAGACGGGCCATCGGCACGCCGACCAGGATTGCGCTGAGCACGAAGCCCAGGGCCTCGAAGGTGCTGGCGAAGACGATCAGCAGGCCCACGCAGGCGGTGATCTTGAGCAGGGTTTCGCGGTCCAGTGGGGGCTCGTCGTCCTTGTGCACGATGGGCGTGGGGCGAATGGCCAGGTACAGCAGGCCCAGGCTCATCAGGCCGAGCATCAGCAAGGGATAGGCGCGTGGGCCTACCGGTTCATAGGAAAACGCGGCCTGGTAAGGCCAGGCCATCACTGCCAGAGCGGCGCAGAGCGCCAGCAGAATCAGGGCGAACAGGCGTTGCAGGATCATCAAGGAATCCTCGATACGGGTATTCGGGCACGGTGCCGGGCTTTAGGGCGGGTTGCTGCTGAGGTTCTGGAGCCGCTGTGCGGCTCTTCGCGGGCAAGCCCGCTCCCACAGGGACCGCGTCGGTCTGAAGAACTGTGGGAGCGAGCTTGCCCGCGAAGGGCTGCATAGCAGCCCGAAAGCGGCTAATACCGGTCTTAAGCAAAGGCACCCAGCAGGTTCATTTACTGGATCAACCCAAATTCCCGGGCCAGTGCTTTGTAGTCAGCAACCTGCTTCTTCACATAGCCATCGAGCTCTTCACCGGTCATGGCGAACGGGAACAGTTCACGCTGGTCACGCAGCTTGGCGAACTCTTCGGACTTGAGCAGCGTGTCGAACGAGGCTTTCCACCAGGCGTAGTCTTCATCGCTGACCTTTGGCCCCAGGTAGAAGCCGCGTACTACCGGCCAGACAATGTCGTAGCCCTGTTCCTTGGCGGTGGGGATGTTCTTCATTTCGGGCTCGTCCAGGCGGTTCTCGGAGAACACCGCAAGGATGCGCATGTTGCCGCTCTGGATGTGCGGCATCGAGTCGGAAATGTCGGTGGAGCCGACCTGAATGTGCCCGCCGAGTAGTGCGGTGGCGATTTCGCCGCCGCCTTCCAGGGCTACGTAGCGCAGGTCGCGCGGGTTGATCCCGGCGGCCTTGGCGATCAGCGCGGTCTGCATCCAGTCCTGGCTGCCGACGGTGCCGCCGGAGCCGATCACCACTTTGCTCGGATCTTTCTTCAAGGCCGCGACCAAATCGTCGAGGTTCTTGTAGGGCGAATCGTTTTTCACCGCGATGGCGCCATAGCTGGTGCCCACCGCCGCCAGCCATTTCACCGCGTTCTCGTCGAAGCGGCCAAACTTGCCTTGGGCCAGGTTGAGCAACGAGCCACTGGACCAGGCCACCAGGGTGCCGGCATCGCCCGGGCGCTGGGCGACTACGGCGTTGTAGGCCACCGCACCGACACCGCCAGGCATGTAGGTGACGCGCATCGGTTTACTGAGGATCTTCTCGTTGACCAAGGCGCTTTGCACCAGCTTGCAGGTCAGGTCGAAGCCGCCACCAGGGGAGGCCGGGGCGATACATTCGGGGCGTTTCGGTTCAGCGGCCAGGGCGTTGCCAGCGAGTAGCAGGCAGCCAGTGGCGAGGACGAGGCGGCGCAGTGAAAAGGTCATCGTCTATCTCCGTGAGCATTGTTGTTATTGGGTTACCACAGCGCCACGCTGTAGCTCACCAGCAGCCGCACTTCGTCGGCGTCGCGGGCAAAGTTGGAGCGGAAGGTGGCGTTTCGCAGGCGCACGGCGACGTTTTTCAACGGGCCGCTTTGTACCACGTACTTGAACTCGGTGTTGCGTTCCCACTCCTTGCCCTCGCTGCCATCGGCGCGGCTGACGTTGTCGCCGCTGAGGTAACGGGTCATGAAGGTCAGGCCGGGAATGCCTAAGGAGGCGAAGTTGTAGTCGTAGCGCAGTTGCCAGGAGTGCTCGTCAGCCCCGGCGAAGTCGTTGATCTGGACGAAGTTGACCAGGTACGGGTCGGCGCCATCGACATAGGGGAAGGCGCTGTCGCCGGACAGGTGCTGGTAGGCGCCACTGACCTTGTGCCCGCCCAGGGCGTAGCTGAGCATGCCGTTGGCGGTGGTGTTGTCAATCTTGCCGGCGCGGGCCTGGCCTTGGTCGTCGCTGATCGCCAGGCGCAGGTCGGCGCCGAAGGTGCCTGGGCCCCAAGGCTGGGTGGCGACCATGCCGACGAAGTGCTGGCGATAGATATCGTCGAGTTGGGCGACGTGGTAGCTGCCGGTGATGCGCTCGCTGAACTTGTAGTCAAGGCCGGCCAGGTCGTAGTTGTCGGCGGCGAAGGTGCCACCGAAACGGCCGTTCTTGTTGTTGAGGGCGATGTCTTCCCAGTTGGTGTCGTTGCGGTCCTTGGCTTTTTCCAGACGTCCACCGGTGATGGTCAGGTTGCTGATTTCGTTGGAAGTCAGCAGGCCGCCCTGGAAGGTTTGCGGCAGGATGCGGCCATCGTTGGGCTGCAGGGTCGGCAGTTCCGGGATCAGCGAGCCGACCTTCAGCTCGGTCTTCGACACTTTGACCTTGCCGGTCAGGCCCAGCTTGGAATACTCATCGGCAGCCTTGCCGTCATCATGGGTCGGCAGCAGGCCGGTATCGGTGCGGTCTTTACTGGAGTCGAGCTTGATGCCGACCATGCCCAGCGCGTCCAGGCCAAAGCCGACGGTACCTTCGGTGTAGCCGGACTCGAAGTTGAGCATGAAGCCCTGGGCCCACTCGTCGCGCTTGGACTGCTGGCTGCTGGTGCCGTCACGGAAGTCGCGATTGAAGTACATGTTGCGGGTTTCGAAGGTGGCGCTGCTGTCTTCGAAGAATGCGGCCTGGCTGACAGGTGCGACACCGGCAAGCGCAAAGGCGCTGGCGAGGGCAGACGGACGGGTGCGAAGGGAACGGGTGGGCGCGAACGCCTGCGGCTGTGCTTGCAGCATCGAGGATGACTCCGTTTATTGTTCTTATCGGTTTGCACCTTGCTGGTGCTTATAGTCGGCGCATGGAGCGACCGTGGTGCGATGCTAGGTAACCAACCTTTCGCTAACCTTTCAGGGTGAAAGGAAACGCTCGGGGGCTTCACAGTCTCGATGACGGCGGTACACTCCGCGCCACCCGACCTAACCAAGCAGGGAGAAAACCGATGCGAGTGCTGCTGGTCGAAGACCACCTGCAACTGGCCGAAAGCGTGGCCCAGGCGCTCAAGAGCCATGGGCTGACCGTGGACGTGCTGCACGACGGCATCGCCGCCGACCTGGCCTTGGCCAGCGAGGAGTACGCGGTGGCTGTGCTCGACGTCGGCTTGCCGCGCATGGACGGCTTCGAGGTGCTGGCCCGCTTGCGTGCGCGCGGCAAAACCCTGCCGGTGCTGATGCTCACCGCGCGCAGTGACGTCAAGGATCGGGTCCATGGGCTGAACCTGGGCGCTGACGACTACCTGGCCAAGCCGTTCGAGCTCACCGAGCTTGAGGCGCGGGTCAAGGCGCTGCTGCGCCGCAGTGTGTTGGGCGGCGAGCGCCAACAACGTTGCGGCCCGCTGGTGTACGACCTGGATACCCGCCGCTTCAGCTTGGGTGAAGAGCACCTGGCGCTGACGTCGCGTGAGCAGGGTGTGCTCGAAGCGCTGATCGCCCGGCCGGGCCGGGTGATGAGCAAAGAACAGGTGGCCGCCCAAGTGTTCGGTCTGGATGAGGACGCCAGCCCCGACGCCATCGAAATCTACATCCACCGCCTGCGCAAGAAGCTCGATGGCCATCCGGTGGCGATCGTGACCTTCCGTGGCCTTGGCTATCTGCTCGAGCACCGCGATGCGTGACAGCACCAGCCTGCGCGGGCGGCTGCTGGCCAACCTGGCGTTGCTGCTGGTGGTGCTGATGCTGGCCAGCGGCCTGAGCGCCTACTGGAACGGTCGTGAAGCCGCCGACACCGCCTATGACCGAACCTTGCTGGCTTCGGCGCGCACTATCGCTGCGGGCCTGTCGCAGCGTGACGGCACCTTGAGCGCCGATGTGCCTTACGTGGCTCTGGACACCTTTGCCTATGACAGCGCCGGACGCATCTACTACCAAGTGTTGGATATTCACCAGCGGCTGATCTCCGGCTACGAGAACCTGCCGCCACCGCCCCCCGGCACCCCACGCACGGACGACTATCCAGCCCTGGCGCGCTTCTACAACGCCACCTACCTCGGCCAGGACGTGCGCGTGGTCAGCCTGCTCAAGCCGGTCAGCGAGCCGAACATGAATGGCATGGCCGAGATTCGGGTGGCCGAGACCGAAGAGGCGCGGGTGAGCATGGCTCGCGGGTTGATGGCCGACACCCTGCTGCGCTTGGGGATGCTGGCGTTGGGCGCATTGGTGATGGTCTGGTTTGCCATCAGCGCCGCGCTGCGCCCGCTGGAGCGCTTGCGCACGGCGGTGGAAGAGCGTCAGCCTGATGACCTGCGGGCGTTGCCGGTGGTTCAGGTGCAGCGCGAGCTAGGTCCGTTGGTGCGAGCGCTCAATCACTTTACCGAGCGTCTGCGCGGGCAGTTCGAGCGTCAGGCACAATTTATCGCCGATGCCGCCCATGAGTTGCGCACGCCGTTGGCGGCGCTCAAGGCGCGGGTCGAATTGGGGCTGCGTTCGCACGAGCCGCAGGAATGGCGCCAGACCCTGGAGTCTGCCGCACAAGGTACTGACCGGCTGACCCACTTGGCCAACCAGCTGTTATCCCTGGCGCGGGTGGAGAATGGCGCGCGGGCGATTGCCGAGGGCGGTGCCCAGCGCTTGGACCTGAGTCAGTTGGCGCGCGACTTGGGTATGGCCATGGCGCCGCTGGCCCATGCACGGGGTGTGTCGCTAGCGCTGGAGGCCGAGTCGCCTGTGTGGCTCAAGGGGGAGCCAACCCTGCTCAACGAACTGTTGAGCAATCTGGTCGACAACGCCCTGGCTCATACACCTGCAGGTGGCAACGTGATCCTGCGGGTGCTGGCGCCGGCGGTTCTGGAAGTCGAGGACGATGGCCCGGGGATACCCGAGGACGAGCGCGAGCGAGTGTTCGAGCGCTTCTATCGGCGCAGCGCGCAGGGCAGTGGCCTGGGCTTGGCGATCGTTGGCGAGATCTGTCGTGCACATTTGGCCCAGATCAGTTTGCACGATGGCGAGAATGGCGGCTTGAAGGTGCGGGTGAGCTTCATTGCCGACTAGATGCGACACGGTCTCGTGGGAGCGGGCTTGCCCCGCGATAGCCATAATGGGCCTCCACATGGCCTTGCCGAGCACTATCGCGGGGCAAGCCCGCTCCCACGAGCCAATTCTGCGGCGTTAGCGCAACATACTCCGCGCCTCAAGCAGATCCGCCACATCCAACTCAGTCCCATAAGGCAGCCCCAGGTGCCGGTAAGCGGGCAGGGCGGCCAGGGGGCGGCTGCGGCCGCGTTGGCTCAGGCAGCGGGCGATCTGCACGATGTCGATGTAGTCGACCTTGTCCGTGCGCCGGTCCAGGTCCTGAACTTCGCTCGGCAGCTTGACCAGCTGCTCGGGAAACTCCCAGGCGCTGAGAATCTTGTCGCCCAAGACTGGTTGAATCTGCTCGATCACGTAATGCAGGCAGACCGGATCAGACAACAGCTCATTGTGCTCTTCGGCGTAGATCAACACCGGCAACGCGCCGATCTGATGCACCAAGCCGCCAAGGGTGGCCTGGTCAGGCTTGAGCTGGGTGTAGCGCCGACTCAGCTCATAGCTGATGCCTGCCACTTCCAGGCTATTGGCCCAGATATCACGCAGCTTCTGTTCCACCGCCGGTGAGCGGGCATGGAAGATCTGCTCGATCACCAGGCCAATGGCCAGGTTGCAGCTGTAGTTGATGCCCAGGCGGGTAATCGCGGTGTGCAGGTCGGTGACCTCGACGGCGGCGCGCAACAGGGGGCTGTTGACCACCTTGATCAGGCGCGCCGACAGCGCGGCGTCGCGGCCGATCACCTTGCTCAACGCGGCCACGCTGATTTCGCTGTCCTCGGCGGCCTCGCGGATGCTCAGGGCGACTTCCGGCAGGGTCGGCAAGACCAGGTCATCGTTGTCGATGGCTGCGAGCAACTGCGCTTGAACCATCTCGGCCAGCTTGTTCATGGATTTCTCTACCGCAATGGGGCGGCCCCGCGGGTAGGCGGGGCGGGCTGGTCAGCGTTGGATTTCCCGGTCGCGGTCCAGTTCGTAAGGCAGGCTCAGCAGGCTCAGACGCGGGCCTTCTGGGCTGCCCAGGTGCAGGTTGTCGTCCTCGACCGAGTCGGCGGTCAGCACGGCCAGCAGTTCGCAGCCCGCGTGGGCATGCGCGGCGATCACCACTTCGCCGACCGAGGAGCTGTGAGTGGGCGAAAACACTTCGGTGCCGGGCGCTGGGATCTCGTCCTGGGCCAGGGCCAGGCGATACTGGCGGCGCTTGAGCTTGCCCAGGTACTGCATGCGGGCGACGATTTCCTGGCCGGTGTAGCAGCCTTTCTTGAAGCTCACGCCGCCGACAGCCTGCAGGTTGATCATCTGCGGGATGAACAGCTCGCGGGTCTGCTCCATGACCTGGCCGATACCGGCGCGGATCTGGCCCAGCAGCCAATCGTTGAGAGTGCCTTCGGGCAAGCTGGCGGCGAGTCGTTCGCCCACGGCGGCGGCTTGTTCGGCAGGTGCCCAGAGCTCCACGCGTCCAGGCGAGACAGCAATAGCGATCAAGCCCTCATGACGAACGGTAGCGCCAGCATCGCCAGGCACCGCCAGCCCCAAGGCTTGCAGGGCCGCGTCGCCATGTTCAAGACCAAAGCGAACCCAGGCCGCGCTTTCGTCGTTCAGGCTGGCCTTGGAGAACACCGCGTACTTTTTCAAGTCAGCAAGCTGCGCCTCGAGCAGGCCGCTGGCCATCGCCAGCAAAAAGCCGTTGCCCTCGGGCAGGATGCGGAAGCTCGATTGCATGCGGCCTTTGACCATGCACCGAGCGCCAAGGCTCGATTGCTCCTGGCTCAGGTAGTTGAGGTTGCAGGTCAATTGGCCTTGCAGGAATTTGCCCGCGTCGGAGCCGCGGACGGCGAGAATGCCCTCGTGGGACAGGGGGCAGAAGAAAGCAGAGTCGGCCATGGGTCATCGCGGTTACTAAAGACTGGCGGCCATCATAGAACGCCGGTAACAAAATAGGTAGGTGACTAGACCAACGCCTTGTGCCGCTGGCTTCGCCGCGCTGTATACTGGCCGACCATTCGAGGAGGGCCCCATGGTCGAACAAACTGAACTCAACCGGCTTTTCTGGCACAGCCGCCGCGGCATGCTGGAACTGGACGTGCTGCTGGTGCCATTCACCCAGGAGGTCTATCCCACGCTGAGCGAAGTGGACCGCGAGCTCTATGTTCGCCTGCTCTCCTGCGAAGATCAGGACATGTTCGGCTGGTTCATGGAGCGCACCGAATCGGAAGATCCAGAGCTGCAGCGCATGGTTCGCATCATCCTGGACCGTGTCCAGCCCAAGTGAACACTTCGAATGCCGTTGGCAGGGCTCGCGCCTGTTGCTGACGGCGTTTCTGGCATGCCAGGCGCTGGCGCTCATGGCCCTCTGGCTCAGTGCGCTGCCCTGGTGGCTGGCAATCGTGGTTTTGTTGATCGGCATTGCCCACGCCAGTTGGGCCATTCCCCGCCGAATTCTTCTGACGCACCCCGAGGCCATCACCGGTCTACGCCGCGATCCGCAGGGTTGGCGGCTGTTCAGCCGTGCTCATGGCTGGCAACCGGTGCGGTTATTGCCTGACAGTATTGCCCTGCCGCGTCTGGTGGTGTTGCGTTTCGTGCGCGAAGGACGGCGTATCAGTGAAAGTCAGTGCATCCCCAAAGACGCGCTGGGGGTGGATCAGCATCGGCGCTTGCGTCTGCGGCTGAAGTTCAGCCGCAGACGGTGGGCGCCGATAGCCAGCAGATAACGTTGCGTGTCTTTCTTCAGCGTGGGTCCAGAACAGTGTCACGCGCCTCGGGCAGCATTCCTGGATAGTCCAGGGTGTAGTGCAAGCCCCGGCTTTCCTTGCGCTGCATGGCCGAACGAATCATCAGCTCCGCGACTTGTGCCAGGTTACGCAACTCGATCAAATCGCGACTGACCTTGTAGTTGCTGTAGAACTCATCGATCTCATCGAGCAGCAACCGCACCCGGTGCTCCGCCCGCTGCAGGCGCTTGTTGGTGCGCACGATCCCCACATAGTCCCACATGAACCGGCGCAGCTCGTCCCAGTTGTGGGCAATGATCACATCCTCGTCCGAGTCGGTGACCTGGCTGGCATCCCAGCAGGGCAGGGCAGTTGGCATGCTGATCTGCTCAAGATGCGCCTCGATGTCGGCCGCAGCCGAGCGGCCATAGACAAAGCACTCCAACAGCGAGTTGCTGGCCATGCGGTTGGCGCCGTGCAGGCCGGTAAAGCTGGTCTCGCCAATGGCGTACAGGCCCGGCACATCGGTATGACCACGGTCATCGACCATGACCCCGCCGCAGGTGTAGTGGGCGGCCGGCACCACTGGGATGGGCTGGCGGGTAATGTCGATGCCGAAGGTCAGGCAGCGCTCATAGACTGTGGGGAAGTGGCTCTTGATGAAGTCGGCCGGCTTGTGGGTGATGTCCAGATAGACGCAATCCACGCCCAGGCGCTTCATCTCGTGGTCGATCGCGCGGGCGACGATATCGCGTGGGGCCAGCTCTTCACGCGGGTCGAAGCGCGGCATGAAGCGTTCGCCATTGGGCAGTCGCAGCAGGGCGCCTTCGCCGCGCAGGGCCTCGGTTACCAGGAAGCTCTTGGCTTGCGGATGATACAGGCAGGTCGGATGAAACTGGTTGAATTCAAGGTTGGCCACCCGACAGCCGGCGCGCCAGGCCATGGCGATGCCATCGCCACAGGCACCGTCGGGATTGCTGGTATACAGATAGACCTTGGCCGCGCCGCCCGTGGCCAGCACCGTGAAGCGTGCGCCAAAGGTGTCGACCTCGCCGGTATTGCGGTCAAGCACGTAGGCGCCCAGGCAGCGTTGGCCATCCAGGCCCAGGCGCCGTTCGGTGATCAGGTCGACCGCCACCCGCTGTTCCAGCAAGGCAATGTTCGGGCGCTTGCGGGCT
Organism: Pseudomonas sp. NPDC088890; assembly: GCF_044900155.1. NCBI lineage: Bacteria > Pseudomonadati > Pseudomonadota > Gammaproteobacteria > Pseudomonadales > Pseudomonadaceae > Pseudomonas > Pseudomonas sp. NPDC088890. The sequence continues at coordinate 333,642 of NZ_JBJDNG010000004.1, forward strand.
TGTTCCAGCAGGGTGGTGAAGATCGCCGCGCCAGTGGCGTCGGCGGCATGGATGATGCGTCGGTGGCTATGACCGCCTTCGCGGGTCAGGTGAAACTCGAAACCGCCGTCGTCGACGCTGGCATGCTCGTCGCGGGTAAAAGGCACGCCTTGCTCGATCAGCCACTCGATGGCCTCGCGGCTATGCTCGACGGTGAAGCGCACGGCGTCTTCGTTGCACAGGCCGCCGCCGGCATTGAGCGTGTCCTCGACATGCGATTGCACGGTATCGGTGTCGTCCAGCACCGCCGCGACGCCGCCCTGCGCCCAGAACGTCGAGCCATTGGCCAGGTCGCCCTTGCTCAAAATGGCAATACGCAGGTGGCTGGGGAGGTTGAGGGCCAGGCTCAGGCCAGCTGCACCACTGCCGATCACCAGGACATCATGTTGGAATTGTTGGCTCATGTCGGGACACTAGTAATCTGGGGTAGGGGAACGGCACAATAGTCATGCGCAGATGGCATTGTGAAACTATCGTGAAACATAGCCGGGATGCCTTTATAGCAGCCCCAGGCGCCTGATTTCCAATGGCGCTTGCGTAGCGATGGTGATCTTCGTGGGAACTTTCCGACATGCCGGGAAATCCTATGAAGGCTGCCCATACGCCACAAATGCCAAGGCGACGCAGGGCGGTAGCTCGATCCGGGCTGACACCTGCGTATTCGAGACCCGATTATCGACGCAGCCGGCCGTGACCGCGCTGTGTGTTTTTCGTGCGAGCCGACCAGAGGCCGCAGGAAACTTGCTTGGAGGGGAGAACTTTTGCGCAAAGCCCGAGTCTATGGTTGCAAGCCTGAACGATGGCTGTGGCAACGCTCCTTCGAGTTCACTGAGGAGTGTTCATGCTAACCCAGGAAGAGGATCAGCAGCTTGTTGAGCGCGTACAGCGCGGCGACAGGCGAGCGTTCGATCTGTTGGTGCTGAAGTATCAGCACAAGATTCTCGGGTTGATCGTGCGTTTCGTACACGACACCCATGAAGCCCAGGATGTGGCGCAGGAAGCCTTTATCAAGGCGTACCGAGCGCTTGGAAATTTTCGCGGAGACAGTGCGTTTTATACCTGGCTGTACCGCATCGCCATCAACACGGCGAAAAACTATCTGGTGTCCCGTGGTAGACGGCCCCCAGACAGCGATGTGAGCTCCGAGGATGCGGAGTTTTACGACGGCGATCATGGTCTCAAGGATCTCGAGTCCCCAGAGCGCTCGTTGTTGCGGGATGAAATCGAAGGCACCGTCCATCGCACCATCCAGCAACTGCCAGAAGATCTACGCACTGCACTAACTTTGCGTGAATTTGATGGTCTGAGTTACGAGGACATTGCGAGCGTCATGCAATGTCCGGTGGGTACCGTGCGCTCTCGAATCTTCCGCGCTCGGGAGGCCATTGATAAAGCCCTGCAGCCGTTGTTGCAGGAATCCTGAGACAGCGGCGACAGCCAAGAGAGGAACCGCCATGAGTCGTGAAGCTTTGCAGGAATCGCTGTCCGCGGTGATGGATAACGAAGCGGACGAATTGGAATTGCGTCGGGTGCTCAGCGCCGTCGATGACGCAGACACCCGTGCTACCTGGTCGCGTTACCAGGTTGCCCGCGCAGCGATGCACAAGGAACTGCTGCTGCCGAAGCTGGATATCGCCTCGGCGGTATCTGCAGCACTGGCCGATGAAGCCGTGCCGGCCAAGGTCAAGCAAGGTCCATGGCGTAGCATTGGCCGTCTGGCCGTGGCTGCCTCGGTGACCGTTGCGGTGCTGGCAGGTGTACGCCTGTACAACCAAGACGAAATCACCGGTAGCGAGTTGGCTTCCCAGCAACCGGCACAGCAAGGTCTGAGCATGCCGCAAACACAAGGCCCGGCTGTATTGGCAGGCTATAGTGAAAGCAGTGAGCAACCGACCGGGCCAATGGCCAACGGTGTGCTGCAGAACCAGGCCGGCTGGGATCAGCGTCTGCCAGGCTACCTGCGCCAGCACGCCCAGGAATCTGCGCTCAAGGGCACTGAAACCGCCCTGCCATACGCCCGCGCTGCCAGCCTGGAAAACCGCTAGTAAGGAGGATCATGCGCGCGCTACCTCTCCTGTCGCTGCTACTAGGCAGCTGCATGACGGTGCCAGCGTTGGCAGCCAACTCCTCGCCTGAGGCGAGTGAGTGGTTGAACAAGCTGGCACGAGCCGAGCAAGTACAGAGTTACCAGGGTTCCTTCGTTTACGAACGTAACGGCAGCTTCTCTTCCCACGATATCTGGCACCGTGTGCACAATGGCAGGGTCAGCGAGCGGCTATTGCAGCTCGATGGCGCGGCCCAGGAAATCGTGCGTGTCGATGGCAAGGTGCAGTGCGTTAGCGGAGCTCTGGCCAGCGGGGTGGCAGCGCCACCTGACTCTGCGCCGCGCATGCTCGATCCGCTCAAGCTGATGAGTTGGTACGACTTGAGGCTTGCGGGTGAATCCCGGGTCGCTGATCGCGATGCGGTAATCGTCACACTCACTCCACGCGACCAGCATCGTTACGCCTTCGAATTACATCTGGACCGTGAGACTGGATTGCCCCTGCGCTCGTTGATGCTCAACGACAAGGGCCAGTTGCTCGAGCGCTTCCAGATGACCCGTTTGAATACCACCGCCCCAAGCGATCAAGAGCTACATGCCAGTGCCTCGTGCAAGCCTGTCCAGCCGGTTGCCTCGGCGCCTGGCGGATCCAAGGTGGCCTGGCGCTCGGACTGGTTGCCGCCAGGCTTCGAACTGATCAACAGCTCCAGTCGCCGCGACGCTTCGCGCAACAGTACGGTCAGCAGCTTGATGTATGACGACGGTCTGGCGCGCTTCTCAGTGTTCCTGGAACCGGTCAAGGGTAGCTCGGGCAACGATATCCGAACCCAGCTAGGCCCAACCGTGGCCGTTTCGCGCCAACTCAATACGCCCAATGGCAAAGTCATGGTGACCGTGGTTGGAGAGATTCCTTTGGGTACCGCCGAACGTGTGGCATTGTCCATGCGGGCGCAGGATGCTCAGGCGCGTCAGTAATGACCTTCAGCGTCCTTTCATCAGCCCCGAAATCACGGGGCTGAAATGAAATTAAAGCATTGTCATTTGCAATCCCCTCGTAAATTTTCTATAGGTCAGACTTCTTGAGGTCTGGCCTTGCCTGCGTCAGCAGGGGTCTTACTGCTAACTACGCTCGTTGTGACGGGAGCCGTATGTCAATACCACGCTTGAAATCCTATCTGTCTATGTTCGCCGCCGTGCTCATGCTCGGTCAGGTGCTCAGCGCTCAGGCCGAAGAAGCCCTGCCGGACTTCACTACCCTGGTGGAGCAGGCCTCACCGGCCGTGGTCAACATCAGTACCAAACAGAAGCTGCCAGACCGCCTCGCTGCCGGGACCATGCCCGACCTCGAAGGCCTGCCACCGATGTTCCGCGAGTTCTTCGAACGCAATATGCCGCAACAGCCGCGTTCGCCGCGTGGCGACCGCCAGCGTGAAGCACAGTCGCTCGGCTCGGGCTTCATCATTTCTAGCGATGGCTACGTGCTGACCAATAACCATGTCGTGGCCGACGCCGACGAAATCATCGTGCGCCTGTCCGATCGCAGCGAGCTGCAGGCCAAGCTGGTCGGCACCGACCCGCGTACTGACGTGGCCCTGCTCAAGGTCGAAGGCAAAAACCTGCCAACGGTAAAACTGGGCGACTCCGAGAAGCTCAAGGTCGGGGAGTGGGTGCTGGCCATCGGTTCGCCGTTTGGCTTCGATCATTCGGTGACCAAAGGGATCGTCAGCGCCAAGGGTCGTACCCTGCCTAACGACACCTATGTGCCGTTCATCCAGACGGACGTGGCGATCAACCCGGGTAACTCCGGTGGCCCGCTGTTCAACATGAAAGGTGAAGTCGTCGGCATCAACTCGCAGATCTTCACCCGCTCCGGTGGCTTCATGGGCCTGTCCTTCGCTATCCCGATCGACGTGGCGCTGGATGTCTCCAACCAGTTGAAAAAGGACGGCAAGGTCAACCGCGGCTGGCTCGGCGTGGTGATCCAGGAGGTCAACAAAGACCTGGCTGAATCGTTCGGCCTCGACAAGCCTGCCGGTGCCTTGGTCGCTCAGGTTCTGGAAGACGGCCCGGCTGCCAAAGGTGGCCTGCAGGTCGGTGATGTGATCCTCAGCATGAATGGTCAGCCGATCGTCATGTCGGCTGATCTGCCGCACCTGGTCGGCAGCCTCAAGGACGGCGCCAAGGCCAAGCTTGAGATTATCCGCAACGGCAAGCGGCAGAACCTTGATGTCACCGTCGGCGCACTGCCGGAAGATGATGCCGATATCGCTACCGGTGCCCAAGGCGGCGCCGAGCGCAGCAGCAACCGTCTGGGCGTCTCGGTGACTGACCTGACCGCCGAGCAGAAAAAATCGCTTGAGCTCAAGGGTGGTGTGGTCATCAAGGAAGTCCAGGATGGCCCTGCGGCACTGATCGGCCTGCGTCCGGGTGACGTCATCAGCCACCTGAACAACCAGGCGATCAGCAACGCCAAGGAGTTCACCGAGATTGCCAAGGGCCTGCCGAAGAACCGTTCGGTGTCGATGCGCGTTCTGCGTCAGGGGCGCGCCAGCTTCATCACCTTCAAACTGGCTGAATAATCCGGTAACAAGGTAGGAAAGGGCAGCTTCGGCTGCCCTTTTTCGTCACTGATTGAAAGTTTCATGCACCGTGGGAGCGGGCTTGCCCCGCGATTGTGAGCGACCAAGCCCCCCTATCTACTTGATCAGCCAGCAATCGCGGGGGGGCAAGCCCGCTCCCACGCCTCAGCACGTAGATGCCATGACTGCCGATCAGGAATCTCCCATAAGCCATCGGCTTAAGGTACAATTCCCGGCTATTTTTCGGCGGGCGTCCGGCTCGCAGCCTTTTCCGAGTGTTGACCCGTGAGTGATTTGAGTCATATCCGCAATTTCTCCATCATCGCCCACATCGACCATGGCAAGTCGACGCTGGCCGACCGTTTCATCCAGATGTGCGGTGGCCTGTCGGCGCGCGAAATGGAAGCCCAGGTCCTGGATTCCATGGACCTGGAGCGCGAGCGCGGTATTACCATCAAGGCCCACAGCGTCACGCTGCATTACAAGGCCCAGGACGGCAAGACCTACCAGCTGAACTTCATCGACACCCCCGGCCACGTCGACTTCACCTACGAAGTCAGCCGTTCGCTGGCCGCCTGTGAGGGCGCGCTGCTGGTGGTGGACGCCGGTCAAGGTGTCGAAGCGCAGTCGGTCGCCAACTGCTACACCGCCATCGAGCAAGGCCTGGAAGTCATGCCAGTGCTGAACAAGATGGACCTGCCCCAGGCCGACCCGGACCGCGTCAAGGACGAGATCGAGAAGATCATCGGCATCGACGCTACCGATGCCGTGGCTTGCAGCGCCAAGAGCGGCATGGGCGTTGACGAAGTGCTCGAGCGCCTGGTACAGACCATTCCCGCACCCGAAGGCGATATCGACGCGCCCCTGCAGGCGCTGATCATCGACTCCTGGTTCGACAACTACCTTGGGGTCGTGTCGCTGGTGCGTGTGCGCCATGGCCGGGTGAAGAAGGGCGACAAGATTCTGGTCAAGTCCACCGGCAAGGTGCACCTGGTCGACAGCGTCGGTGTATTCACCCCCAAGCACACCCAGACCGCAGACCTCAAGGCCGGCGAAGTAGGCTTCATCATCGCCAGCATCAAAGACATTCATGGTGCACCGGTCGGTGACACCCTGACCCTGTCCTCGACCCCTGAGGTCGAAGTGCTGCCAGGCTTCAAGAAGATCCAACCACAGGTGTATGCCGGCCTGTTCCCGGTCAGTTCCGACGATTTCGAGGATTTCCGCGACGCGTTGCAGAAACTGACCCTGAACGACTCGTCGCTGCAATACCTGCCGGAAAGCTCCGACGCACTGGGCTTCGGCTTCCGTTGCGGCTTCCTCGGCATGCTGCACATGGAAATCATCCAGGAGCGCCTGGAGCGCGAATACGACCTTGACCTGATCACCACCGCGCCAAGCGTAATCTTCGAGGTCAAGCTCAAGACCGGCGAAACCATCTACGTCGACAACCCGTCCAAGCTGCCGGACGTGTCGTCGGTCGAAGATTTCCGCGAGCCGATCGTGCAGGCCAACATCCTCGTGCCGCAAGAGCACCTGGGTAACGTCATCACCCTGTGCATCGAGAAGCGTGGCGTGCAGCGCGACATGCAGTTCCTCGGCTCGCAGGTGCAGGTGCGTTATGACCTGCCGATGAACGAGGTGGTGCTGGACTTCTTCGACCGCCTGAAGTCGACCAGCCGCGGTTATGCCTCGCTGGACTATCATTTCGATCGCTACCAGTCGGCCAACCTGGTCAAACTGGACGTGCTGATCAACGGCGACAAGGTCGACGCCCTGGCACTGATCGTGCACCGCGATAACGCGCACTACAAAGGTCGTGCGTTGACCGAGAAGATGAAGGAACTGATTCCTCGGCAGATGTTCGACGTTGCGATCCAGGCCGCCATTGGCGGGCAGATCGTTGCGCGTACCACTGTCAAGGCGCTCAGAAAGAACGTACTGGCCAAGTGCTACGGTGGTGACGTTAGCCGTAAACGCAAGCTGCTGGAGAAGCAGAAGGCCGGTAAGAAACGCATGAAACAGGTGGGCAATGTGGAGATTCCACAAGAGGCCTTCCTCGCCGTGCTCAGGTTGGATAGCTAGGTCCTATGTCGCTAAATTTCCCGCTGTTGCTCGTCATCGCCGTCGCAGTCTGTGGCTTGTTGGGTCTGATCGACCTGCTGTTCCTGGCCCCGCGCCGGCGCGCAGCGATCGCCAACTACCAGGGCAGCGTCACTCAGCCCGAAATGGCTGTGGTCGAGAAGCTGAACAAGGAGCCGTTGCTGGTCGAGTACGGCAAGTCGTTCTTCCCGGTGCTGTTCATCGTGCTGGTACTGCGCTCGTTTCTGGTCGAGCCGTTCCAGATCCCTTCCGGGTCGATGAAACCGACCCTGGAAGTCGGCGACTTCATCCTGGTGAACAAGTTCTCCTACGGCATTCGGCTGCCGGTGATCGATAAAAAGGTCATCGACGTGGGTGATCCGCAGCGCGGGGACGTGATGGTGTTCCGCTATCCAAGCGACCCGAACGTCAACTACATCAAGCGCGTGGTCGGCCTGCCGGGCGACCAGATCCGCTATACCAGCGACAAGCGTTTGTATGTCAACGGTCAGCCGGTCGCCGAGCAGTTGGTCGGTACCGAGCCAGGCACCTTGGGCAGCGCTGAGCTGTACAAGGAAAAGCTGGGCGAGACCGAGCACCTGATCCGCAAGGAGATGAGCCGCTATCGCATGCCGCCGGACCAGCAATGGACCGTGCCGGCTGGCCATTACTTCATGATGGGCGACAACCGCGACAACTCCAACGACAGCCGTTACTGGGATGACCCGAACATCCCTAAAGAACTGCACGGCATGGTCCCGGACCGCAACATCGTCGGCAAGGCTTTCGCGGTCTGGATGAGCTGGCCAGAGCCCAAGCTCAGCCATATGCCCAACCTGTCGCGGGTCGGCCTGATCCATTGATACCCATCGGCGTTGTCTGACAGACAGCGCCGAATGCTTTTCTGACATAGGCTGTGTTCTCAGGGATCGGGAGATTTCGCCACCTGAACAGGGGCGATCCACAGCAAAACAGTCTTTCAGGATGTTGATTTGAACAACGCGTTGAATAACCCACGGGTGGCCGCATGAGTGCTCCCCTTGAACGCCTGGAGCGCAAGCTCGGCTACACCTTCAAGAACAAGGACCAGATGCTCCTGGCCCTGAGCCATCGCAGCTACGCCGGGCGCAATAACGAGCGTCTGGAGTTCCTCGGCGATGCCATTCTCAACTTCGTCGCTGGCGAGGCGCTGTTCGAGCGCTTCCCCCAAGCGCGCGAAGGCCAGCTGTCGCGCCTGCGCGCACGCCTGGTCAAGGGCGAAACCCTGGCGCGTCTGGCCCGCGGCTTTGACCTGGGTGAATACTTGCGCCTGGGTTCGGGCGAGCTCAAGAGCGGCGGTTTTCGCCGCGAATCGATCCTCGCCGATGCCCTCGAAGCGCTGATCGGCGCCATTTATCTGGACGCCGACATGGAGACTGCGCGCGAGCGCATCCTGGCCTGGCTGACCGATGAATTCGAGAGCCTGACGCTGGTCGACACCAACAAAGACCCCAAGACCCGCCTGCAGGAGTTCCTGCAGTCGCGGGCCTGTGAGTTGCCACGTTACGAAGTGGTCGACATCCAGGGCGAACCTCACTGCCGCACCTTCTTCGTCGAATGCGAAGTGGTGCTGCTGAACAACAAGAGCCGTGGCCAGGGCGTTAGCCGGCGTATCGCCGAGCAAGTCGCCGCGGCTTCTGCATTGATCGCCCTGGGCGTGGAGAATGGCAATGACTGAGAACAACCCAACCCGCTGCGGTTACGTAGCCATCGTGGGTCGCCCCAACGTGGGCAAGTCGACCTTGCTCAACCACATCCTCGGGCAAAAGCTGGCGATCACCTCGCGCAAGCCGCAGACCACCCGTCACAACATGCTCGGGATCAAGACCGAAGGTGATGTGCAGGCGATCTACGTCGACACCCCCGGCATGCACAAGGCCAACGACAAAGCGCTCAACCGCTACATGAACCGCACCGCTTCGGCCGCCCTCAAGGACGTCGACGTGGTTATTTTCGTGGTCGACCGTACCCGCTGGACCGAAGAAGACCAGCTGGTGCTCGAGCGGGTGCAGTACGTGACCGGCCCGCTCATCCTGGCCGTCAACAAGACCGACCGGATGGACGAGAAGGCCGAGCTGATCCCGCACCTGAAATGGCTGCAGGAGCAGTTGCCGAACGCCGAGATCGTGCCAATCTCCGCGCAGCAGGGGCACAACCTCGAATCGCTCGAGGCGCTGATCGCCAAGCACCTGCCGGAAAACGAGCACTTCTTCCCGGAAGACCAGATCACCGACCGCAGCAGCCGCTTCCTCGCCGCGGAGCTGGTGCGCGAGAAGATCATGCGCCAGCTCGGTGCCGAGCTGCCGTACCAGATCACCGTCGAGATCGAAGAGTTCAAGCAGCAGGGCCATGTGCTGCACATCCATGCATTGATCCTGGTCGAGCGAGATGGCCAGAAGAAGATCATCATTGGCGACAAGGGCGAGCGCATCAAGCGCATCGGCTCTGACGCGCGCAAGGACATGGAAACCCTGTTCGACGCCAAGGTCATGCTCAACCTGTGGGTCAAGGTCAAAGGCGGCTGGTCCGATGACGAACGCGCCCTGCGTTCGCTGGGCTACGGCGACCTGTAAGCCTTACGCTCCGCCTTTGCTCCTGTGGGAGCGGGCTTGCCCCGCGATGGCGATCGCAGGGCAAGCCCGCTCCCACAGTTATTTCTGACATCGAGTGCTCTGTGATGGAACAACCCGCCGCCCAGCCGGCCTTCGTGCTCCACAGCCGCGCCTACAAGGAAACCAGTGCGCTGGTGGACTTGCTCACCCCCCAGGGGCGGGTGCGAGCGGTGCTGCGCCGGGCGCGGGGCAAGGGTGGCAGCCTGGTGCGCTGTTTCGTGCCGCTTGAAGTCGAGCTGCGCGGGCGCGGCGAGCTGAAGAACGTCGGCCGTCTGGACAGCGTGGGGATTGCCGCCTGGCTGCATGGCGACGCCTTGTTCAGCGGTTTGTACCTCAATGAGTTGCTGATGCGCCTGCTGCCTGCCGAAGCGCCTCATCCGGCGCTGTTCGAGCATTACGCATTGACCTTGCAGGCGCTCGGCGAAGGCCGGCCCTTGGAGCCGCTGCTGCGCGCCTTCGAATGGCGCCTGCTCGATGAGCTGGGCTACGCCTTTGCGCTGGATCACGACATCAACGACACCCCGATTGCCGCCGAAGGCCTGTATCGCTTGCAAGTGGACGCAGGTCTTGAGCGCGTCGAGCTGCTGCAGCCCGGATTATTCAAGGGTGACGAGCTGCTGGCCCTGGCGCAAGCGAACTGGGAAGCCCCCGGCGCACTGCTGGCCGCCAAGCGCTTGATGCGCCAGGCGCTGGCGGTCCATCTGGGGCCAAAGCCGCTGGTCAGTCGGGAACTGTTTCGCAAGCGCTAAGCACGTCGTATGCTGTGTGGCTAAATCTTCAGGAGAGCCTTTCGTGACTCACAGCAACCGCATGCTTCTTGGCGTCAACATCGACCACGTGGCGACCCTGCGCCAGGCCCGCGGCACCCGCTACCCAGACCCGGTCAAGGCTGCCCTGGATGCCGAGGAGGCAGGTGCCGACGGCATCACCGTACACCTGCGCGAAGACCGCCGGCATATCCAGGAGCGCGATGTGCTGGTACTCAAGGAGGTGCTGCAAACGCGCATGAACTTCGAGATGGGCGTCACTGAAGAGATGATGCTGTTCGCCGAAAAAATCCGCCCGGCGCATATCTGCCTGGTCCCCGAAACCCGTCAGGAACTGACCACCGAAGGTGGCCTGGACGTGGCTGGGCAAGAAGCGCGGATCAAGGCAGCAGTTGAGCGCCTGTCGCGTACTGGCGCTGAAGTCTCGCTGTTCATCGACGCCGATGAGCGCCAGATCGAAGCCTCGCGTCGTGTCGGCGCGCCTGCGATCGAGTTGCACACCGGCCGCTATGCTGACGCCCAAACCCCGACCGAAGTGGCTGAAGAGCTCAAGCGCATCGTCGATGGCGTGGCCTTTGGCGTGGGCCAGGGCCTGATCGTCAACGCCGGTCACGGCCTGCATTACCACAACGTTGAAGCGGTGGCGGCGATCAAGGGCATCAACGAGTTGAACATTGGTCATGCGCTGGTCGCACATGCGCTGTTCGTTGGCTTCAAGGCGGCGGTGGCGGAGATGAAAGCGCTGATTGTCCAGGCATCGCGCTAAGCAAGCCTAGGCGCGATCGCCTTAGCTGATCGCGGGGCCCGCCCCGCGATTCATTCTGCGCGAAACAGCAAAGTAAACCGGGTTGGCCCTTCCGGCCGGCTACTCACCTCAACCCTGCCGCCGTGCAAGTGCATGATCGACTGCACGATCGCCAGCCCCAGTCCGGTACCACCTTCGAGCCGCGAACGCCCGCATCCAGCCCTGTAGAAACGTTCGAACAGCTGTGGCTGGTGTGCCGGGGCGATCCCTGGCCCCTGGTTCTCCACCCACACCCAGGCATGCTCAGCGTGCCGGCCAATGCCTACCGTCACGCGCTGCCCTTCAGGGCTATGCCTGATGGCATTGCTCAACAGATTCGACAGCGCCCGCTGGAACATCAACCGGTCGGCCAGCGCCGTGCCCCAACCTTGCAGCTTCAGCTCGATATCCTTGAGCTCGGCGCTGAACGCGAACAGCTCGCCGACCCGCTCGGCCTCTTCGGCCAATGCCAAGGGTTTGAGCACGACCTGCGCCTGCGGTTGGCTGACTTGGGCGAGGAACAGCATGTCGTTGATGATGCGGTTGAGCCGGGTCAGCTCCTCGATACTGTCTTCCAGGACCTCGCGATAGTTCTCGCTGTCACGCTCACGAGCCAGGGTGACCTGGGCCTTGCCCATCAGGTTGCTCAAGGGCGTGCGCAGCTCATGGGCGAGGTCATCGGAGAACTGCGACAGCTGCCGCACGCCTTGATCCAGGCGATCGAGCATCACGTTGATGGCGCCGGCAAGCTCCGCCAGTTCAAACGGCAAGCCGCTGTCGGGCAGGCGGTGAGTGAGGTCCTGAGCCGACACCTGACCGGCCACCCGCCGAAAGTGACGCAGCGGCTTGAGGCCGCGTTGCACCAGCTTCCACGCGCCAATGCCGATCAGCACCAGCAGCAAGGGCAGGGCCAGCAGTGTCGAGTGCAGGTAGGCTTGCAGCAGGCTGTTATCGTCGTCGCGGTTGAGCGACATCATCACCCGCACCGGCGTGTCATCGCGCAGGCGCATCAAGCGGGTGGCAGTGAGGATCTGGTTGCCGGCGCTGTCTTGCCACTGCGCGAAGGCCAGCGTCGCGCCGGTCTGCAGTTCGCGGAGCGCCTGTGACTCCAGCGCTGGGCCAAGGCTGAGCAGCGGCGGGTGCCGGCCGTTGAGTGCCAGGACATTGAGGCTGAGGTTGTCATGGCCCATGACCAGATCGAGCAGCGGATGGGCGCGAGTGGCCAAGTCACCGCTGCGCAGATCGACCCGCAAGTTGTGCTCGACCTGGAGCATCTTGCGCGCCAGGTCCTTGCGGGCACGGCTATCGAGTTCATGATCGAGGGCGAACACTGCCAGGCAGGCCAGCAGCAGGACCAGGGTGGCGCCCATCAGGGTTACGCTCAGGCCCAGCCGTAGCGACAGGCTGGCAGGCTTCAAGGACGCGCCTCGAGCACGTAGCCAACGCCGCGCAAGGTATGGATCAGCTTGTCTTCGAACGGATCGTCGATCTTCGCCCGCAAGCGGCGGATGGAGACCTCGACCACGTTGGTATCGCAATCGAAGTTCATGTCCCACACCAACGAGATGATCTGCGTGCGCGACAGCACTTCGCCGCTTTGACGCATCAACAGGTGCAGCAGGGCGAATTCCTTGGCGGTCAGGTCGATGCGCTTGCCGCCGCGCCAGGCACGATGACGGCCTGGGTCGAGCTCCAGGTCAGCGACGCGCAGGGTGCTCGGTTGTAGCTGTTGGTCGTTGCGCCGCAGCAGGCTGCGGATTCGCGCCAGTAGCTCGGGGAATTCGAACGGTTTGAGCAGGTAGTCGTCGGCACCCAGGTCCAGGCCTTTGACCCGGTCGGCCAGGCGACCATGGGCGGTGAGCATCATGATTCGCGTGGCCGAATCGGCGCGCAGGCGCTGCAATACGCTCCAGCCGTCCAGCTCGGGCAGGTTGACGTCGAGGATCACCAGGTCATATGCCTGCTGGCGGGCCAGGTGCAGGCCGTCGATGCCGGTGTGGGCGCAGTCGACCACGTAGCCGTTCTCGCGCAGGCCTTGCTGCAGGTAGTCGGCGGTGCGCAGTTCGTCTTCGATGATCAGTAGACGCATGGTCGGGCTCGGTCAGGTGAAGGGCGGCGATTCTCGACCCTGAAGTGGGATGAGGGTCAAGCGAGGCAATGTTACGGCATGCGAAGCGGTGTTTTGCCTGGATTACGGATTTGTAATGTGCCAGCCATTTCCCTGACAGTCAGGGCCCTAACGTGGCACAAACCCGCGCTTACAGACGCGATAGGGTGAACCAACCGCCCCGAAAGCCAGCCTTGCAAGACTGTAATGTGCGCCTCACCTTGGCGTTAGCTACCGCCCTCTAGGATGGCCTCATCTGAACCCTTATGAGGCAAATCACCATGAACCTGACCAAGTACCTGTTGCTGGCACTGCTCACTCTGGGCAGCACCACGGCCTTGGCCGAAGGCGGCGCGGAGCGTTCGCGGCAGTTCTGGGAGGCATTCCGCCAAGACCAGGAGCGCTTGCATGGCAAGCAGGACCAGGCCGTGGCCGAGCGTGAGCGTAAGCAAGCGGAAAAGGCCCGTGAAGTAGCCAAGGACTAGTTTCACCCAGCCGCCTGGCGTTGCTCCTGCCAGGCGGTGTCGTTAGGCGCCCATTGCCGGGCGCCTGTTTTATTTGCGCGCCAGGATGGTCGCGCGGCGAGGTGCCGGCAGGCCTTCGATGGTCTTGCTGTGGTCGTCCGGGTCGAGGAAGTCGCCCAGCGATTGGTAGCGCATCCAGTCGGTGCTGCGTTGCTCTTCGACGCTGGTGACGCTGACGTCGACGCAGCGTACGTCACTGAAGCCTGCGCGGCGCAACCAACGTTCCAATGCCGGCACCGAAGGCAGGAACCAGACGTTACGCATCTGCGCATAGCGATCTTCCGGGACCAGCACCTGATGCTCGTCACCTTCGATCACCAAGGTTTCCAGCACCAGTTCGCCGCCCTTGACCAGGCAGTCCTTGAGCGCCAGCAGGTGCTCGATCGGCGAGCGCCGGTGATAGAACACGCCCATCGAGAACACGGTGTCGAAGCCTTCGAGGTTGGCTGGCAACTCTTCCAGGGCGAACGGCAAGTGCCAGGCTGGCAGCTCTGGCAGGTACTTTTGCACCGCCTGGAACTGGCAGAAGAACAACCAGTTGGGGTCGACGCCGATGACCATGTCAGCGCCGGCACCGAGCATGCGCCACTGGTAGTAGCCATTGCCACAGCCGACATCCAGTACGCGCTTGCCGTTCAGGTCCAGGTGCGGAGCGACCCGCGACCATTTCCAGTCCGAGTGCCATTCGGTGTCGACATGCACGCCGAACAGATCGAACGGCCCTTTGCGCCAAGGCGACAAGCCCATCAGCGCCTGGCGCATCTGCGCGCGGCTGGCCTCATCGCAGTCGCTGTCCAGGCGCAGGCCATTGACCAGATCGATCTGGCTCGGTTGCAGGTCGGGCAAGGTGTCCAAGGCGCCGCGCCAGCGTTCGAGGTCACCGTGGCCTTTTTCCAGTTTGCTTTGCAGCTGCGCTTGCAGGCCTTGCGACCAGTTAGCCAGGGGGGTGCCCGCCAGGCGGCGGACGAGGGGAGACAGATCGATCATGGCAGGGCTATCAGTGAGGCAAAGTTAAGGCATTGGAACCACGGCACCACCTTGGAGAAACCGGCAGCGCGCAGGCGCTGTTCATGGGTTTCAAGCGTGTCGGGGCGCATGACGTTTTCGATGGCGCTGCGCTTCTGGGCAATTTCCAGTTCGCTGTAGCCATTGGCGCGCTTGAAGTCCACATGCAGCTCGGCAAGCAACGCCTGCTCCTGCTCATCGGCGAAGCACAGCTTTTCCGAAAGGATCAGCGCACCGCCCGGCAGCAACGCCTGGTGGATGCGTGTGAGCAGCTCGAGGCGTTGCTCGGGGGCGATGAATTGCAGGGTGAAGTTCATCGCCACTACCGAGGCTGGCTCGAAGGGCAGGGCAAGAATGTCCGCCTCCAGCACCTGTACCGGCAGCAGCTCCTGGAACATCGAGTCTTGTGCGGTGAGGTACTGGCGGCAACGCTCGACCATCGCTGCGGAGTTGTCCACCGCGATCACCCGGCAACCGTCACTGCGCACATGGCGGCGCAAGGATTGCGTCACCGCGCCGAGCGAGGCGCCCAGGTCATACAGCGCGGTATTGGGCTGGGCGAAGCGTGCGGCCAGCACGCCAAGGTTCTCGACGATGGTCGGGTAACCTGGCACCGAGCGCTTGATCATGTCCGGGAACACCCGCACCACGTCTTCGTTGAACACGAAGTCGGGTACCTGCTCAAGAGGCTCGGCGAATAGGCGGTCGGGTTGTTTGCTCACGTAAGGTCCAGGGTGCTGGCTGGGTAAAGGGCCAGCATTTTAGCCAAACTGCGCCAAGGATGCATGAATGGCTGACCAGCGCTGCGTGTTTAATTCACCTTGATCTCGCAATCGAAGGTCTGTACCGGGCGCACCTCCGGAGCCCAGGGCTGCTGGTAGACCAGGATCAGGTGGCCATCGCCGGGGGCTTTGGCCTGGAAACGCCAGGTCGAGACGCCTGCACTACCGACCAGCCCGGCCTGCTCGGGTTGGGTGTAGACCTCTGCGCCGATCGGCCGAAGGATGTTGGTGGCCGGGTTTTGCACCAGCCAGCGGTAGCCGGTGGTGGGGTTGCTTGGCAGGCTCAGGGTCAGGTTCTGGCCTGTTTGCAGGCGTATCGGGCATTCGTTTTCTGCGCCCAGCTCGACGGTTTGGCGCGACTGATGGCTACAGGCGGCAAGCAGGGTGAGGCTCAGGGGAACGAGCAGACGGAGTGCAGTCATGTTGGCTCCAAAGGGCTGGCGATGCCTGAGGATAACCGAAGCGGTGAGAATTTTGTGTTGGCTGTTCTGGCCCTATCGCGGGCAAGCCCGCTCCTACAGGGTTTACCACAGTCCTGTAGGGGCGGGATTGCCCGGCGCTAGGGCCCCCTGTCTAGAACAACACCTTCGCTACATCGGCAAAGCGCTTGGCAAAGTGCACGGTCAGCCCTTCGCGCAGGTAATCGGGCAGTTCCTCGAAATCACCGCGGTTGGCCTCCGGCAGGATCAGCTCGAAGATCTTCTGCCGCTTGGCCGCAATGACTTTCTCGCGCACACCGCCGATCGGCAGGACCTGGCCGGTCAGGGTCAGCTCGCCGGTCATCGCCACGCCTTTCTTCGGCACCTGGTCGCGAGCCAGCGACAGCAGCGCGCTGGCCATGGTCACACCGGCACTTGGGCCGTCCTTGGGCGTGGCGCCTTCCGGTACATGCAGGTGAATGAAGGCTTCGTTGAAGAACCCAGGATCGCCACCAAACTGCTTGAGGTTGGAACTGACGTAGCTGTAGGCGATTTCGGCCGACTCTTTCATCACATCGCCAAGCTTGCCGGTCAGCTTGAATCCGCGGTTAAGGGTATGGATGCGCGTCGCCTCGATCGGCAGGGTCGCGCCGCCCATGCTGGTCCAGGCAAGGCCGGTGATCACGCCTTTGCCCGCCAACACCTGCTCGCTGCGAAACACCGGCATGCCCAGGGCGGCTTCCAGGTCTTTCGGGGCGATCTTCAGTTTCGCCGTAGGGTCGTCCAGCAGCTTGACCACTGACTTGCGCACCAGCTTGCCCAGCTGTTTTTCCAGCTGGCGAACCCCGGCTTCACGGGCATAGCCCTCGATGACCGTGCGCAGGGCGCTGTCACTGATGCTCAGGCTGGTCTTGGCCACACCGGCTTTTTCCAACTGTTTGGGCCACAGGTGGCGCTTGGCGATCGCCATTTTCTCTTCGGTGATGTAGCCGGACAGGCGAATCACTTCCATGCGGTCGAGCAACGGCCCGGGGATCGAGTCGAGGGTGTTGGCGGTGCACACGAACAGCACCTTGGACAGGTCCAGGCGCAGGTCCAGGTAATGGTCGAGGAAGTCGACGTTCTGCTCCGGATCGAGGGTTTCCAGCAGCGCCGAAGCCGGATCGCCCTGGTAGCTCTGGCCCATCTTGTCGATCTCGTCGAGCATGATCACCGGGTTCATCACCTCGACCTCTTTGAGCGCCTGCACCAGCTTGCCCGGCTGGGCGCCGATGTAGGTGCGGCGGTGGCCCTTGATCTCGGCCTCGTCGCGCATACCGCCGACGCTGAAGCGGTAGAACGGCCGGCCAAGTGATTCGGCAATCGATTTACCGATACTGGTCTTGCCGACCCCGGGCGGGCCGACCAACAGCACGATAGAGCCACTGATCTCGCCCTTCCAGGCGCCCACGGCGAGGAACTCAAGGATGCGCTCCTTGATGTCATCGAGGCCGGCATGATGCTGGTCGAGCACTTTGCGCGCATGCTTGAGGTCGAGCTTGTCCTTGCCATACACGCCCCAAGGCAGGGCGCTGGCCCATTCCAGGTAATTGCGGGTGACGGCGTATTCGGGTGAGCCGGTCTCCAGAATCGCCAGCTTGCCCATCTCTTCGTCGATGCGTTTTTGGGCGGCAGCAGGCAAGGTCTTGCCTTCCAGGCGTTGCTTGAACTGCTCAAGGTCGGCACTGCGATCGTCCTTGGTCAGGCCCAGTTCCTGCTGGATGACCTTGAGCTGCTCCTTGAGGAAGAACTCGCGCTGGTGCTCGCCGATCTGCCGATTGACCTCGGCGGAGATCTCGTTCTGCAAACGGGCGACCTCGACCTCCTTGCGCAGCATCGGCAAGACCTTCTCCATGCGCTTGAGGATCGGCACGCAGTCGAGCACTTCCTGTAACTGGTTGCCGGTCGCTGAGGTCAGCGCAGCGGCAAAGTCGGTCAGTGGCGAAGGATCGTTGGGGCTGAAGCGGTTGAGGTAGTTCTTCAACTCTTCGCTGTACAGCGGGTTGAGTGGCAGCAGCTCTTTGATCGCGTTGATCAGGGCCATGCCGTAGGCCTTGACCTCATCGGTTGGCTCGGTCGACTGGCGCGGGTATTCGACTTCCACCAGATAAGGCGGGCGGTGGTGCTTGAGCCAGGTGCGGATGCGCACGCGGGTCAGGCCTTGGGCGACGAACTGCAACTTGCCGTTTTCGCGGCTGGCGTGGTGCACCTTGACCAAGGTGCCGTACTCCGGCAGCGCCGAGGTGTCGAAGTGGCGGTGGTCCTCGGGCGGCGTGTCCATGAAGAACAGCGCCAGCGAGTGATGATCGGTCTTGGCTACCAGGTCGAGGGTTTCTGCCCAGGGTTCTTCATTGACGATGACCGGCAGCACTTGGGCCGGGAAGAATGGGCGATTGTGAATTGGGATCACATAGACCTTGTCCGGCAACTGTTGGCCGGGCAGGGCGAGGGAGTGGCCTGGGGTGGAGGCCGCTTCGAGGTGTTCGACTTCGCTGTGTTCGTCGGGATGTTCCGGAAGATCCTGCTGGTCGCTCATGGGGCACCTGCGTGAATGGCTATGGTGCTTAGATGGGGCGGGGGCGGACAGGTTTCAATGGTAGACGAAAGGGGGGCTGGCAAACGCATCGCGGGGCAAGCCCGCTCCCACGCGTCCGATACTGGCAGCGTGGGAGCAGGCTTGCCCCACGCTGCCGGTGTCAATGGAAGCGTGGGAGCGGGCTTGCCCCGCGATGGCGTCATCACTGACGCCGGGCAATCGCTTACTCGGCGAGTTTGTAAGCGATGATGTAGTCACCCATCTTGGTGCCCAGCGAGCCGTGGCCGCCAGCCGTCACAAGGACGTACTGCTTGCCATCCTTGCCGGTGTAGGTCATCGGCGTGGCCTGGCCGCCTGCCGGCAGACGGGCTTTCCACAGCTCTTCGCCGTTGTGCACGTCATAGGCGCGCAGGTATTGGTCCAAGGTGCCGCTCAGGAAGCCAACGCCACCGGCGGTGACGATCGAGCCGCCCATGCTTGGTACGCCGACCGGCATGCCGATTGGCACTGGGGTGCTGTCGCGGGTGGTGCCGTTCTTGTGCTTCCACACGACCTTGTTGGTGAACAGGTCGATGGCTGCCACGTAGCCCCAGGCCGGTGCTTGGCACGGCACGCCCAGTGGCGACATGAACGGATGCATGATCACCGCATACGGCGCGCCGGTATTGGGCTGCACGCCACTGGTTTCGCTCTCGCGCTTGCTGCCCGCGGCGACTTGCTCGCGTGGAACCATTTTCGAGACGAAGGCCATGTAGTTGGGCGAGGTGAACATCAGCTGACGCACCGGGTCGACCGAGACGCTGCCCCAGTTGAATACACCGACGTTGCCTGGGTAGATCAGGCTGCCTTGCTCGGACGGCGGGGTGTACTGGCCTTCGTAGCGCAGGCTGCGGAACTGGATCCGGCAGAGCATCTGGTCGAACGGGGTAGCGCCCCACATCGCCTGTTCGGTCAGGTCCGGGCCGAGCAAATTGAGGTCCGAACGGGCCTGGGTCGGTGCGGTGTGATCACCCTTGACCGCGCCTTGCGGCGTCGGGATCTCGCGGATCGGCACGATCGGCGTGCCGTCGCGGCGGTCCAGTACGTACAGGCTGCCCTGCTTGGTCGGAACGATCACCGCAGGCTTGACGCCATCGTCGGTCTTCAGGTGGATCAGGGTTGGCTGACTGCCGACGTCCATGTCCCACAGGTCGTGGTGGGTGAACTGGTAGTTCCAGCGCACCTTACCGCTGGCAAGGTCGAGGGCGACGATACCGGCGCTGTACTTCTCGGCACCTGGGGTGCGGTCAGCGCCCCACTGGTCGGGCGTCTGGTTACCCAGTGGCAGGTAGATCATGCCCAGGTCTTCATCGACGCTGGCGATCGACCACATGTTGGCCGAGTTGCGGCTGTACATCTTGCCGGGAGCCAGAGGCGTGGTGTCGTCTGGGTTGTTGCTGTCCCAGTTCCACACCAGGTGACCGTCGTGCACGTCGTAGGCGCGGATCACGCCCGACGGCTCGTTGGTCGACTCGTTATCGGTGACATGGCCGCCGATGATCACCAGATCACGGGTGATCGCCGCAGGCGAGGTGGAGTAATAGCCACCGGCAGTGAATGGGCCGATGCCGGTGGTCAGGTCGATCACGCCCTGGTTGGCGAAGCCTTCGCAGACCTTGCCGTTGTCGGCGTTGATGGCGATCAGGCGGGCATCGGCGGTCGGTAGGTACAGGCGGCGCGGGCAGGCCTGGGCAACCACTTGGCCGGCGTCGGAGATCTTCGGCACTGGGCTGCCGTCACGGCTGACGTAGCGATTTTCGTCGTAGTACGAAACGCCCCGGCACGTCATGTGGGCGAAGCCCTTGAAGGTGCCAGTCGGGCTCTTGACCTGTGGGTCGAAGCGCCAGATTTCCGCACCGGTATCCGGGTCCAGGGCCAGCAGCTTGCTGTGCGCGGTGCAGGCGTAGAGCATGCCGTTGACCTTCAACGGGGTGTTCTGGTTGGTCAGTTCCACCGGGTCGTTGTCGGTTGGCAGGTCGCCGGTGCGGATGCGCCAGGCTTCTTCCAGACGATAGGCGTTCTGTGGGGTGATCTGGCGCAGTGGCGAGTAGCGGTCGCCATGCTCGGTACGCCCGTAGGCCTGCCATTCACCGTCCGGCATGGCCGGTGCGGCGCTGCCCATCTCGCTGCTGTCGCGGTTCAGCTCGCCACGGATTTCGCCTGGGTGAGTGAACTGGCTGGCCACGGCGGTGGCGCCGGAAGCGACCACGGCCACGCTGAGCAGGGCGGTGTTGATCTTCGTGGCTGGGCCGATCAGCGGGCGGCGCGCCCATGGCAGCAGCAACAGCACGCCGATGGCGAACCAGATGGCCAGGCGCGGCACCAGTTGCCACCAGTCCAGGCCCACTTCCCACAAGGCCCAGACGGTACTGCCGAGCAGCACCAGGCCGTACAGGCCCAGAGCGATGCGGCGCTTGGCCAGCAGCAGGGCGCCAGACACGGCAAAGCCAAGGCCGGCGATCAGGTAGTAGAGGGATCCGCCCAGCTGGCTCAGCTTGATGCCGCCAGCCAGCAGGGCCAGGCCCATCAGCAATAGCAGCACGCCCAGAAGGCGCGGGAGCCAGCGGGTTCCATTCTTGGCACTGTCAGTGCTCATCAATAGGTACTCCGTTAGGTCAAAGGGTGGGTTCAGAAACTGCTTTGGATCTTCAGGCCGCCGATCAGCGCATCATCGACCTGCGACACCCCGCCCGGATGGCGGATGTACTGCAGGTTGGGACGCACGGTGAGCCAGTCGGCCAGATGGATGCCGTAATAGAGTTCGGCGCTGTATTCGGTGTCCTGCACGGGCAGGAAGCCTGGATTGTCGTAGTCATCGAGACCCGCCACCTGGTTGGCCAGGCGGGCATTCTTGCGATAGCCGGGATTGACGTGCACGCGAGCGAGGGCGAAACCGATGTCGTCCTTGGCGCGGGCATCGAACGGCCCCTTGTAAACCACACCAGCCTGAACATAGTTGTCGATGGCATTGGTCTTCTTGTCGTGCACGGTGGCATTGGCGAACATGCTCAGGCCGCGCGACTGGTCGGATGCCAGCGAGGTGACCTGCTGCTGGACGCCAAGCCACAAGCCATGTTTGCTGGAGCTGCTGCGGTAGGCCGCGCCGCTGATCGCGGCCGGCTGACCGTTGCTGTCCTTCAATACGTCCTGAGCCTTGGCATTACTGTAGTAGTAGCCGGCGCGATATTCCCCTTTAAGGCCATTGACCCGTGGGCTCCAGACCAGTTCGATCGGCATCACCGCGCCTTGGGTGCCGCTGCCGCTGAGCTTGAAGCCGTTGCCCGACTCAAGGTTGGACGGGTTCTGTTCGAACACCCCGACCTGGGCGTACAGCGAGTCGTTGAGGTTGTAACGCACACGCAGTGCCCACTGGCTGACGGGCCAGTTGTACCAGATGCCGCCGACCCAGTTGCCCACCTGCGAGCCGCAGAACGCCAGGTTCTGGAAGTCGCAGGGGAAGCTGTTGAAGTCCTCGCCTTCACCGAAACGGCCGAATTTCACATCCAGGGCGCCGTCGAAGTATTTCTGCTTGATCCACATCTGGGTCAGCCGCCAGGTCTGGCCGCGGCCCCAGACTTCCTGGGCCGAGGTAAAACCGCCGACGCGTGGGTCGTTGATGCGGTCATTGCTGATGTTCTGGCCATGGCGCTCGGTGATGGTCAGCTGCACCTCGGTATCGTGCCAGCCGAGGATCTTTTCCAGGTCCAGGTGGCTGCCAAAGGTGAACTGGTCGCTGTAGCGCGCCGTGCGGTCGTGGTCATAGCCGCCGTGCAGGTTGCTGCCCATCTCGCCGGTGTAGCCGAGGGTGAAGTCGTAGCCTTGTTCCAGCAGTTCAGTACGGGTGCCGCCCCAGTCGCCGAGCATCCACGGCGAGTCGCTGGCAAACAATTCGCTGGCGCTAGCGGTGGTCGACAGGCCGCTGAGAAGGGTGGCCAGGGCAAGGCCGGAGTATCGAGTTTTAGGCAGCTGGAGCATGAGATAGCGCTATCTTTTGATTATTGAAAAATACGCAAGCGCATCGAAGAGCGGGCTCTTCAATGGAAAAGGCATCGGATGGTACGGATGAAGCGATTCAGCTTGCGGCGGGGAGGATATAGGGGAAGTTGTAAGAAAAAAAGACAAATTGTCGCAGGGAATTATTGCCGAGGGGGTAATAATGGCTTTGTTGGGCCATTTCTTAGGTCAATGATCACAGTGTCTGTGCCGGCCTCTTCGCGGGCAAGCCCGCTCCCACAGGGACCGCGCAGCTCCCAAGAGCCGTGGTGTACCAGTAGGAGCGGGCTTGCACCCAGACGCGAGCTGGCAGAGCGAACAGTTGCCCAGGGACCGCGCAGTTCCCAAGAGCCGCGCTGTACCTGTGGGAGCGGGCTTGCCCGCGAAGCGGTCGACGCAGAAACTACGTTCGAATCTCCCGCGTCAGCATCAGAAACTGGTCCGCAAGCCCACCTCGACACTGCGTCCGGGCGCTGGAGCGATGTCGCGCAGAATCGAGCTGGCATAGCGCACCGTCTGATCGGTCAGGTTCTCGCCGCGCACGAAGGCCAGCCACTGGCTCTGACCGATATCGAAGCGATAACCCACGCTGGCCCCTAGGGTGGTATAGCCGTCAGTATGGGTTTCATTGGACGGCTTGCGATGCTGCGAGGCGGCATGCTGCACGTCGACCCGAGCCTGCCAGCGATCCCGCTCCCAGACCAAGCCGCTGTTCAAGCGCAGCGGCGCGATACGCGGCAGAGGCTCACCGCTGTCCAGGTTCTTGGCGCGGGTGTAGTCACCCGACAATTCCAGGGCAAAGCTGCCATAACGGTTCTCGGTCAACTGCCAGCGGTCTTGCGCCTCGATGCCGTAGAAGCGTGCGCGCACGCCCTGGTAGAGGTACTCGGGGATGTCGCCGTGATCGTGGTCATGATCGTGGTCGTGTTCTTCATGGCCGTGATCGTGGCCTTCGCGCAGGTTGCCGCTGCCGATCAGGCCGATGTAGTTACGAAAGTGGCTGTAGAACACGCCGACGCTGCCCTTGTGGGTGCCGTTGTCAAACCGCAGCGCCAGGTCGCCGGAGATGGCTTTTTCCTTGTTCAGGTTCGGATCGCCCACCTCATACGCGCCAGTGGCGACGTGCGCGCCGTTGGCATACAGCTCGTAGAAGGTCGGGGCGCGCTCGGTATAGCCGAGGTTGGCCGCCAGCGACCAGACCGGATCGAGTTGGTACACCGCACCGGACGACAGGCTCACTGCGTTGAAGCTGCTGGCGCTGTCGGCCCCGGTGAAGTCTTCATTGCCCTTGGCATCGGGATCTACCCGGGTGTGCTCCAGGCGCGCCCCGAAGCTCAGGTTCAGACGCTCGCTGGCCTGCCACTGCTCAAGCAGGAACAGCGCCAGGCTGTCGGTATCGGTATGCGGGACGAAGGCTTCTTCGCCCAGGGCAGAAAACTCGTTGCGACTGAGCTGGGCGCCGATTACCCCTTCGAGCGGCCCGAGCGGCTGGTGCCGCGCCTCGATACGCGCCTCGTAGCCCTTGTTCTTGAAGGTGGTGTGAACCTCGCCAGATTCGATCTCGCGGTGCTGATAGTCGGTGTAGCCGGCGTCGACCTTGACCGAGCTGAACGGCCCTTCGAGATCGCGCAGCTCCGAGGCGAAACCGTAGTGATCCTGCTGCATGTCCAGGCGTACGCCAGGCTCGGCCACCGAGCCGTAGTTGCTGTCATAGCGGCTGTAGGACAGACCGGTGTAACCGTGATCCCAATGGTAGGAACCGCCAATGGCGCCGCCGTCCTGGCGACCGTCGCTGTTTTCCAGGCGGTGCTTGCTGCCAGGTTCCTCGGCGTTGCGCACGTTCGAGCTGCGCGCGTAGCCGGGGATGCGCAGGTCATTGAACTGACGGCTGTTGGCATCCAGGTGCAGGGCGAAGGCGCCGTTGCCGGCCTCAAGCTTGCCGGCGCTGCTGCGGGTGGTGTCGGCGCCGCCGTAGCGCAGCTCGCCCGCACCATGAATTCCCTCGATGGGTGCATCGGGGATGCGGTTATCGAAGGTGTTGACCACGCCGCCGATGGCATTGCCGCCGTAGAGCAGGGCGGCGGGGCCGCGGACGATCTCGACCCGCTCGACCGTGACCGGGTCGAGCGGCACCGCATGGTCATAGGACAGCGACGAGGCATCCAGGGCGCCGACGCCATTGCGCAGGATGCGGATGCGATCGCCATCCAGGCCGCGAATCACTGGACGACTGGCCCCGGGGCCGAACCAGGTGGAGGCGACCCCGGGCTGCTTGTTGAGGGTTTCGCCGAGGCTCGAATGCTGCTGTTGCAGCAGGTCGTTGCCTTCCAGGACAGTGCTGGGCGCGGCCAGCTGGGTATTGCCGAGCGGGTTGGCGGTGATGACCTGGGGTTCCAGTTCGACTGCCTGGCTGGGCGTGGAGGCGAGCCATAGCGCGGCGGCGAGGGGGGAGAGGCGCAATGAGGAGCACAGCATGGGAAAAGACGATCCTTGGCAGGTATTGGTATGGTTACAATATAACATTACTATTTCAGCACAGGGAATCTCGGTCTGGCCAGAGGATCTTCTGTGTTGCTGCCGGCCCTTTCGCGGCGCAAGTCGCAGGGGGGGATAGGGCCGGCATGCCGGGTACAGCGCTCGAATACCGCCACCGCCCACTACACTCGTGTAATGTGCGCATCTTTTCTTCGCGGGAGCACTGGCATGAGCACGGCCAACCACAACGCGCTGCACGGCAAGACCTTGGAGCAGATCCTTACCGAGCTGGTCGCGCACTACCAATGGCAGGGCCTGGCCGAGCGCATCGACATTCGCTGCTTCAAGAGCGATCCGACCATCAAGTCGAGCCTGACCTTCTTGCGCAAGACACCGTGGGCGCGGGAAAAAGTCGAGCACCTGTACATCAAGCTGCAGCGCAAAGGCTGAATGCCTCGTCATCCCTGGTTGAGCCTGGCCGCAATCCTCGGCTGGAGCGGCCTGAGCGTGCAGGTCTACCTGGTGCTGCTGGCGCGCTGGCACGAGCAGGCCAGCCTGATCGGCGGGTTGATCAATGTCTTCGGGTTTTTCACGGTACTGACCAACACCTTGGTTGCCAGCGTGCTCAGTTATGCAGCCTTCGGCCACCCGTCTGCCGCCAAGCGTTGGTTTCTGTCGCCCGCCGTCAGCTCAGGGATTGCCGCCAGCATCGCCTTGGTGGCCTTGGCCTATAGCCTGTTGCTGCGCCACTTGTGGCACCCGCAGGGGTGGCAATGGCTGGCCGATGAACTGCTGCACGACGTGATGCCGCTGCTGTTCGTGGTGTATTGGTGGCGGGTGGTGCCCAAGGGCAGCCTGCGCGTCTGGCACCTGGGGCTGTGGAGCCTGTATCCGGCGTTGTACTTTGCCTTTGCCTTGTGGCGCGGGCATGAGATCGGGGTGTACCCGTATCCGTTCATCGATGTTGCCGAGCTTGGCTATGCGCAAGTGCTGGTCAATGCTCTGGCGGTATTGGCGGGGTTCTGGGGGATAGGCCTGCTGATCCTGGGCCTGGACCGCTGGCAAGGCAGGCGCCTGGCCGAAGCCAGGGCGCATTCGCGCTGAGCGATCACTCGTCGTCAGCGCTGGCATCTGCACGCCAATAAGCGGCGGCCTTCAGTGCGTCTTCCTGTGCGCCCTTGGCCAGCAGCAACGCTTTGGCCTGGCGGGTGAGGGTTTTTTCCAGGGCGACCCAGCTGTACAGCTTGCCTTGCGGCAGTGCCAAGTTCTCCAGCAATGCCAGCAGGTCTTCGTCATGTCGGCGCACCCAGATCACCTCGACCTGAGCCTTGCTCGGCAGCGGCTGACGCTCCTGTTCGTCCTCGATCTGGATCACGGCCAACACCTGACGGCCAGCGGGCAGTTCATCCAGGCGGCGGGCAATGGCCGGGATTGCAGTCTCGTCTCCGATCAGCAGGTAGCTGTCGAAAATGTCCGGGACCACCATCGACGCCCGTGGCCCGGCGATGTTCAGCTCATGCCCAGGCACAGCCTGCGCAGCCCAGGTCGAGGCAGGGCCATCGCCGTGCAGGACGAAGTCGATGTCCAGTTCTCCCGCCGCCAGGTCGACCCGCCGTGGGGTGTATTCGCGCATGGTTGGCCGGGCACCGCCGTCACGTCCAAGGTTGCGCGCTTCGATGGCGGCTTGCTCTTGTGCACTCATGGCGAACAACAGCTTGACGTGGTCGTCGCTACCGAGGCTGATGAACCCTTGCAGCTCTGGGCCGCCGAGGGTAATCCGGCGCATGCGTGGGGTCAGTTCGGTGACCCGCAGAACCTGCAAACGGCGCTGTTTGATTTCATGGTTGACGCGGTGAATGGTGTCGCTCATGGGGTGTTCTCCGTAATGGAATTGGCCGGGCCGGCGGCGATGGCCTTGGCGGTGTCGTTGAGCAGGTTGCGCACCCGCTCGATCTCTTCAGGCGTCCAACAGCCGCTGTGCATGTGCAAGGCATGGCGCAGGTTGCCGACCGCTTCATGGATTTCTGGCGGGCGGTCGTGGCCACGCAGGGCGCGTTTGCTGACTTCGATGCGCATGCGCACGCCATCGAGGGCGACGGCTTGCTCGATCAGGGCGGTGCGACCTGCGTCGGTGATGACGTACAGACGTTTACTGCCCTGGATTTGGCCGGTGATCAGCTCTGCTTCTTCAAGGAAGTTGAGGGTGGGGTAGATCACCCCTGGGCTTGGGCTGTAGCTGCCGTCGAACAGGGTTTCGATCTGGCGGATCAGGTCATAGCCATGGCCAGGTTGCTCGGCAAGCATCGCCAGCAGTAGCAATTTGAGGTCGCCCGGGGCGAATACCCGAGGGCCGCGTTCGCCACGGCCG
Source organism: Pseudomonas sp. NPDC088890 (assembly GCF_044900155.1). Taxonomy (NCBI): domain Bacteria; kingdom Pseudomonadati; phylum Pseudomonadota; class Gammaproteobacteria; order Pseudomonadales; family Pseudomonadaceae; genus Pseudomonas; species Pseudomonas sp. NPDC088890. The sequence continues at coordinate 360,875 of NZ_JBJDNG010000004.1, forward strand.
GGGCGACGTTCGAAAGGATCATGGTCACGCATGGGAGGGTTCTCGTCTTTGCGATATATCGTTAGATATTACTTAAGATATATCGCAAGACAAGCCCTAGAGGCTGATGATTCTCATCTAACTTTCCGATGAGTACTTATCTAGGGGGCATTTGCACGCATAGCCATTTGCGGTGCTTTGCACTCGGTTGCGCTGCCCGGCTCCAGGTATGGCATGAGAATCGGTGCCATGCCCTTGAGTACCTGCACCGGCAATGCCGAGGTGAAGGTGAAGGCTTCTGCCGTGCGACCTGGGACGAACGCGGTGAGGGTGCCGAAGTGGTTGTCGCCCAGGTAGAACACAAAGGTGGCGGTGCGGTTGAGCGAGCGCGAGCCGATCAGCCGGCCGCCGGCGCCGAAGCTTTCGATGCGGTTGTCACCGGTCCCGGTCTTGCCGCCCATCACCAGCGGGGTGCCGTCATGCAGCTTGAAGCTGCCGGAGATACGCCGCGCGGTACCGGCATCGACCACTTGCGACAGGGCGCCTTTGAGCGCCCGGGCAACTTCCACTGGGAGGATTCGCTGGCCGCGGTCCGGGTCGCTGATCAGCTTGGTTTCATAGGGGGTGTCGGCGGCGAAGTGCAGGGTGTCGATGCGCAAGGTGGGCAGGCGCACGCCATCGTTCTGGATGATCCCGACCAGTTCTGAGAGTGCCGCTGGGCGGTCGCCCGAGCTGCCGATGGCAGTGGCCAGCGAGGGCACCAGGTGATCGAACGGGTAGCCGACGCGTTTCCAGCGCTGGTGAATGTCGAGAAACGCCTCGATCTCGACCATGGTGCGGATACGGCTGTCGCGCGCGCCCTGGTGGCGGCTCTTGAACAGCCAGCTGTACACCTCCTGACGCTCGAAGCGGCTGGCATTGACCATCTCGGTCAGGGTCGCCCCGGGGTTTTTCAGCAGGTATCCAAGCAGCCACAGGTCGAGGGGGTGAACCTTGGCGATGTAGCCCTGGTCGGGCAGGTCGTATTTGCCAGGGCCATAGGCGTCGTACATCTCTGACAGGCGCCCGTCGGTGAGCTTGGCCAGGGCCTTCTTGTCTTCTTTGCTATGGGCGCGCACGAAGGCGTTGAACGTCTCCTGGCCGGCTTCGGGGAACAGGTAGCGGTGCACCGCAGCCAGACGCTGCGGGGTCACGCGCATGCTGTCGAGGAAGGTGTCCAGGCGCTGCTGGGAGGTTTTACGCTGGTACTTCTTCCAGAACCGCATCAGGTAGTTGGTGCCTTCGCGGTCGGCGAAGCGCGCTAGGTATTCCTGGCGACGCGGGTCGGAGTCGTCCTTGAGCAGCGGTGCCCGGTTGAACGGCTGCTGGTAGGTCACGTAGCGGACGATATCGCGCATCAGGCGGATGAACGGCAGGTTGATCGATTCGCGCAGCGCGTCCTTGAGAGTGGGGTTGCGGCTGTTGTCTTCCTTGCGGAAGTTGTTGAACACATGCATGCCGCCACCGGTGAAGAACGCTTCACCGGTATTGGCCGAGTACTTGCGCTCAAGGGCGGCGTCGAGCATGGCGTCCAGGCTCTGGTTCTTGCTGTTCTGGATCAGCCATTCCAGTGACCATTGGGTGATCCGGTCGAGCTCGGCGACAGGTTCTTTCTTCAAGTCGGCGACGGGTTTGCCCGCGTATTTGCCGTGCAACTCGGCGATGATTTCCAGGTAGGTAGTCAGTACCCGCAGCTTGGCGGTCGAGCCCAGTTCCAGTTTGCTGCCTTCGTTGATGTCGAACGGTTGGTCGGTGCTGTCGGTCTGCACGCGCACCCGCGAGCCATCGGCGGTGCGCTCGAACAGGGTGAAGCTGTAGCGCACCTGGTCGGTGGTCTTGGTAGTCAGCAAGCGTTCGCCGATCAGCCCGATCTGCGCGGCGAAGGCCGGGTCGGAAAGGTTTTTCAGGTATTGGCTGACTTGCGTCTGCAGGTCGGCCTGCAGGGTACTGGTGGCCGACAGATCGAGGCGGTCGAGGTCATACAGCGGGCGATTGAGCATCGCTGCCAGGCGGTTGCGGGCCAGGCTGATGCCCTTGTTGGTGACGATCGGCACGATGGTCGGCTGGGCCACCCAGTCGCGATACACCGCCTTGCTGGCCAGCGCCGCATCAGCCAGTGGTCGCTCGATGACATTGGCGGCAGCGAGCACGCGAATATGCGAATCAGTCAGTTCAGCCAGTTCGATGCGGCCTTTGGTCAGGTAATGCGAAGGTCGGCGCTGGGCGATCATCAGCGATAACACCTGGCGCAGGGCCAGGCCACGTTGGGCCATGCTGGCCTCGTCGGTGGCGGTGGACGCCAGCGCTTGGTTTACCTGGTCGAAATCAGCGCCGTACCAGACCCGCAAACCCTCAGCCATGCCATGCACTTCGCCATGCCCAGGCACTGCCGAGAGTGGCACGCTGTTGAGGTAGTCACGCACGATGCGCTGGCGTGCTTCGGTGGTGTCCGGCCCGCCCTGGTAGGCGCGCACGCTGGCCGAGAACATTTGGCGGATTTTCTCGGCGCCCGACACGGTCAGGCCATCTGGCGAATGGCGGTATTTTTCCAGCTGCGTAGCCAGGGTGCTGCCGCCCGCCGATTGACCCGGCAAGGCGAGGTACTTGGCCACCTGGCTGTAGGCCGCCTTGGCGAAGCGCGGCCAGTCGACGGCCGGGTTGTTGCGCGGGTCGTGCGGGTCGAGCAGGTCGCGGTTCTCGATGAACAGCAGGCTGTTGACGATCACTGGCGGAATCGCGGCAAAGTTCGGATACAGGTGCTGTGGGTAGTTGTACTGGTACAGCGTGTCGCCCCGGCAGTCGGTAATCGACAGGCCTGCCTGGATCTTTTCCACGTAAGGCACGAACAGGCCGTGGTCGACGTAGTTCATCAGGGCCGGGGAGAACTGCACCTGCTCGCTGATCAGGTAGTCGCGCTTGAGCAGGCGCGGCAAGAATTCGCCCAGCGCGCTGTAACCCAAGCGTTTGTCGAACGGACCTTCGCCGGGGTAGACGATGGCATCGCTTGGGCCAGGCTCCAGCGAGTAGGTGAGGGTGCTGGCCAGCCGGCTGAATTCGCGTGACTGCAAGTTCGAGGTCTGCACCTCGTCATAGGCGGCAAAGCCGATGGCGACGATGGCCACCAGCACGATCAGCAAAATCAACCGCCACCACAGCCGGCGCTGGCGAGGGGTCTTTGGCGCCGGAGCTTCAGCCAGATTTGCTTCAGGTGCGTCCGTTCTGGTTGGTTCCGATTGCCACAGTGCGCCCATAGTCTTCAATCCGGCCAGGTAATTTCGTCTTACTTGTCTGAAGCTTAGACGTTGGCCGGAATTGGTGAAAATTTTGTAAGAAGTGGCCGAATCTGCGGTGGGAATATAAGGCTTTGGTGCGGCTTCCAATTTGCGTGGAAGTTGTTAGGGTGGCTGCACCATTTTGGGGCTGCTGCGATGAGCACTGCAGCAGCGGCAAAAATACACTAGGTAAAAGGGAAATTTGCCAAGAATTCTCGCCAAATTTCCCTGTTTATATAGTGAAAAGCCCTACAGTTGGCTTCCTATACTGCTCGACCCCTTCGCCCTGCCCGCGCCTCTGGTGCGGGTGGACGGATCAACCCACGAGGTTGGCCCGGCAAGACGACGCCCCGCTCATCGGTGAGGCTGGTGCTGCACGAAGGTCATATCCAATAACAAAATGAGGTTGTATTGCTATGCCAGTCGGCAACCACCCTGCCCATGGTGAGACCGCTCAAGGCGGCCCACTCAAGCGTGAACTGGGCGAACGGCACATCCGTCTGATGGCCCTCGGCGCCTGTATCGGTGTCGGCCTGTTCCTCGGATCGGCCAAAGCTATCGAAATGGCCGGTCCGGCCATCATGATTTCTTACATCATTGGCGGCCTTGCGATCCTGGTGATCATGCGCGCGCTCGGCGAAATGGCCGTGCACAATCCGGTCGCTGGCTCCTTCAGCCGCTACGCCCAAGACTACCTCGGCCCCCTGGCGGGCTTTCTGACCGGCTGGAACTACTGGTTCCTGTGGCTGGTGACCTGCGTTGCCGAGATCACGGCGGTGGCCATCTACATGGGCATCTGGTTCCCCGATGTGCCGCGCTGGATCTGGGCCCTGGCGGCGCTGGGCAGCATGGGTGCGATCAACCTGATCGCGGTCAAGGCCTTTGGTGAGTTCGAGTTCTGGTTCGCTCTGATCAAGATCGTCACCATCATTGCCATGGTCCTCGGCGGCATCGGCATCATCGCCTTTGGCCTGGGCAATGACGGCGTGGCCATGGGCATCTCCAACCTGTGGAGCAACGGCGGCTTCATGCCCAATGGCGTGACCGGTGTGCTGATGTCGCTGCAGATGGTCATGTTCGCCTACCTGGGTGTGGAGATGATCGGCCTCACAGCAGGTGAAGCACGCAACCCACAGAAGACCATCCCCCAAGCGATCGGCTCGGTGTTCTGGCGCATTCTGCTGTTCTACGTCGGCGCGCTGTTCGTGATCCTGTCGATCTACCCGTGGAACGAAATCGGCAGCCAGGGGAGCCCGTTCGTGATGACCTTCGAGCGGCTGGGCATCAAGACTGCGGCTGGCATCATCAACTTCGTGGTGATCACTGCCGCGCTGTCGTCGTGCAACGGCGGTATCTTCAGCACCGGGCGCATGCTCTACAGCCTGGCACAGAACGGCCAGGCGCCGGCGACCTTCGCCCGTACCTCGAAAAATGGCGTGCCGCGCAATGCGCTGCTGCTGTCGATTGCCGCCTTGCTGTTGGGCGTGTTGGCCAACTACCTGGTGCCGGAGAAAGTCTTCGTCTGGGTGACTTCGATCGCCACCTTCGGTGCGATCTGGACCTGGGTGATGATTCTGTTGGCCCAGCTCAAATTCCGCGCTGGCCTTAGCAGCGCTGAGCGCAAGGCGCTTAAGTACCGCATGTGGCTGTGGCCGCTGAGCTCGTACCTGGCGCTGGCGTTCCTGGTGCTGGTGGTGGGCTTGATGGCGTACTTCGAGGAGACTCGCGTGGCCTTGTACATTGGCCCGGCGTTCCTGGTGTTGCTGACGGGGTTGTACTACATGTTCCGTCTGGCACCCAAAGATGCGCAAGGGGTGGTGAGTACTGCTTCTTGAGGTAAACAAGTTTGGGGCCGCAAAGCGGCCCCAAACTCCCTAAGCCGCTACCTCACTGTGCGGCTCGAAGCTGTCCGCCCTGGCCAGCTGCCACATACGCGAATAGAACTGACCATTGACCTCACCGGTAAGCAACTCGCCCGGTTTGAGGAACACATGCATCTGCGAGAACAACTTGATCTCGGTCGCCGAAATGCGCCGCACCAGGTGCTTGGCCTCCAGTTGCGCAGGATGATCCAGGCCTGCGGCAGCGAGCATTTCGGCCAAGGCGCGCAGGGTGTTGTGATGGAAGTTGAGCACCCGGTTGGCTTTGTCCGGCACCACCAGCGCCCGTTGGCGCAAGGCGTCTTGCGTGGCCACCCCGGTCGGGCATTTGTTGGTGTGGCAGCTCTGCGACTGGATGCAGCCAATGGCGAACATGAAGCCGCGCGCCGAGTTGGCCCAGTCGGCACCAATCGCCAATACGCTGGCGATATCGAAAGCACTGACGATCTTGCCGCTGGCACCGAGCTTGATCTTGTCGCGCAGGTTCAAGCCAACCAGCGTGTTGTGCACGAACAGCAGGCCTTCGCGCAACGGTACGCCGATATGGTCGGTGAACTCCACTGGCGCCGCGCCGGTGCCACCTTCCTTGCCATCGACGACGATGAAGTCGGGCAGGATGCCGGTCTCCAGCATGGCCTTGGCGATGCCCATGAACTCCCACGGATGGCCCAGGCAGAACTTGAAGCCGACCGGCTTGCCGCCGGACAACTCACGCAGTTGGGCAATGAACTGCATCATCTCGATCGGGGTGGAGAAGGCGCTGTGGCGTGACGGCGAGATGCAGTCCTCGCCCATCAGGATGCCGCGCGTCTCGGCAATCTCCTGGGTCACCTTGTGCTTGGGCAAGATGCCGCCGTGGCCGGGCTTGGCACCCTGGCTCATCTTGATTTCGATCATCCGCACTTGTGGATTGCGCGCCTGTTCGGCGAAGCGCTCGGGGTCGAAGCGCCCATCGGCAGTACGACAACCGAAGTAGCCACTGCCCAGCTCCCATGTCAGGTCGCCGCCGTGCTCGCGGTGATAAGGGCTGATGCTGCCCTCGCCGGTGTCATGGGCGAAGTTGCCCAGTTTGGCGCCTTGGTTGAGGGCACGAATGGCATTGGCGCTGAGCGAGCCGAAGCTCATCGCCGAGATGTTGAAGATCGACGCTGAATAAGGCTGGCGACATTGCGGGCCACCAATGATCACCCGGAAACTGGCAGGGTCGGCCAGCGGCGCCGGGCGCATGGAATGGCCGATGAATTCAAAGCCCGACTCGTAGACATCGATCAGGGTGCCGAACGGTTTGTCCGATGCCTCGTTTTTCGCGCGGGCATAGACCAGCGAGCGCTGGGCGCGGGAGAAGGGCAGGGCATCGCTGTCGGCCTCCAGCAGGTACTGGCGGATCTCCGGGCGAATGGCTTCGACCAGGTAACGGATATTGCCCAGGATCGGATAGTTGCGGCGCACCGCATGGCGCTTTTGCAGCAGGTCGAACAGGCCGATCAAGCTGAGGACGGCGGTGGTCAGGGTGAACGGCCACAGCCATTCATGATGCAGCAGCGGCAGACTGGCCAGGGTGAACAGCACACACCCGGCGAAGAAGGCATAGCGACTGAGAAGTGACAGGCTCATACGTAATCCTTGCGATGGCTCGGTCAGGCTCAGGGCCTGGGTCAAACCCCGACCATAGCCCTTTAACCAAGCCAATGGCCAGCCTTGCCGGCAGCGGAAAAAATGAAAATTGCAGTATCAAAAATCATTCGCCTTTAGTATGTTATAAAGTATCACTTAGCGATTGAGGTCATTTGCCATGAAGCCTGATATCCACCCAGCCTATCGTCCAGTGCTGTTTCATGACACCGCTGCCGACGTGTATTTCCTGATCGGCTCAACCGTTGATACTGATCGTACCCACCAGCACAGCGATGGCCAGCGCTATCCGTACGTGGCCCTGGATGTGTCGAGCGCTTCGCATCCGGTGTATACCGGCCAGCAGCGCAAGACCACCGTCGAAGGGCGAGTGGCTGGGTTCAACAAGCGCTTTGCTGGGTTCACTGCGCGCTAGTCGACAATGGCCGAGGGCCCTATCGCGGGGCAAGTCGGGGCGCCGCGATGAGGCCCTCAGCCACGCAGCAACTTCAGCCGCCAGGCCTCCTGCTCGGCAGGCGCCTCAAGCAAAAACACATACTTGCCCGCCACCCGCGCAGCCACCGGCAGGCCATCGCGATAGAGCAGCCGATTGCCACTCACCGCAGGCACCTTGTTCCCAGGCAATAATGTGCCAATCAAATTCAGCGGGTCACTGGCACTGACCATCACCAGCTCGCCATCCAGCGCCCGCCGCCTGACCTGGCGCAGCAGCCCGACCGCGTCGGGCAAGGCAAACTGTTCCCCCGCCAACCCCGCGATGAAGCGCCCGCCACGAATCTCGCCGCGCGCTTCCAGCCGGTGATAACAGCGCAGCAACTCTCGCCACGGCGGCAGCGCATCGCTTTCGCGCTCCAGCAAGCGCCAGCAGATCACCCCATAGCGGCGCAACAGCGCCCGGGCAATGTGCTCCAGGCGTTGATCGTGATCGGGCTCGGCGCTATTGCGCCTGAGCAATGCCCAGCGTCCGGCGTGGGCCATGCTGCTGGACATCGGCGGATGGCCACGGCGGCTAATGCGCGATGAGCGCTTGGCGGCGGGTGTGATCAGGCTGCGCAAGCCGGTAAAGCTATCGGCGCCGACCAGACCCGAGCCAACCAGTTCCTGCAAGGCGGACTCCAACTCGCTGGGCAGCAGGTGGGCCTCTTGGCTCAACTCATCGAAGAACAACGCCCCATGGCGGTGCAACGCCTCATGCACCCGCTGCGCACGTGGCCCCAGCTCACTCACCTCAGGCGCACTGGCCAAGCTGCGCCACAGCCCCAAGTGCTCACGCGGCAGCAGCACCAGTGGCGTGCTCGACAGGGTACTGCTCGACGCCGTCGCCGCCAGCCGGCTCCACGCCCACTGCCCGCTACGACAGGCATCGTCCAGCCAATGTGGGCTGTAGTCCTTGATCCGCGCTGGCAGCAGGTCCGCCTCCCAGGCACCGGCAGCACTCGGGAATCCTTGCAACTGCCCCAGCACTTCACTGATCGCCTCAGGCCCGCGCAAGCGATCCTGGCTGGCCAGGTGCTGCCAATCGAACAGAAAGCGCATGAAGTCCTGCAGGTTGACCGGCTCGATCTCTCGGCGCAGACGTTTGACGGTATAGCGATGAATTCGCGCCAGCAGGTGGCGCTCACACCATTGCAGCGCCTGGCTGGCTGGGCTGAAGTGACCGCGCAACACATAGCCTTGCTGCTCCAGGCGTGCCAGGGCCTGCTCGATGTCCGACTCCGCCAAGCCCAGCGGGGCGGCGATCTGCGAGAGCGTCAGAGGGCCAAAGCCGCTGAGGCGGGCGCGCAGCAGTTCGGTGAGTGCGGTATCGGGATCTATGGCTTGGTCGAACCCAGCAAGCAGGTCCACAGAGGGTTCAAGCCGAGCACCCGGATACAGCGCCGTGAACAGGTTCAAGCGCTCGCGGGCCAGCCACAGTGGCTGGCCGGGCGTATGCAGGCAGGTGCTGCGTCCGGCCTTGGCCAAGGTGCGCAGCAGTGCCTGCCAACCAGGGTTACCTTCAACTTCAGCCTGGCTGATGGCGCCCAGGTTCATCAGTGCCTCATGCATCTCGTCGCTGCCGGTCGGTTGCGGCCAGGCTTCATCCTGCACTGCGGCAATCGCCTCGGCATCCAGTGCGCCAAGCTCGTCGCTGCTGTGCACCTCGTTCCAGCGCCGATTGAGCACCGCCTGGGTGCGCCGCTCTTCGAGCGGGGCATCATCGAGAAAGGCGTAGGGACGAGCATTGAGAATGGCTGCCGCCAAGGGCGATGGCGCCGGCAAGTCACGGCTGAGCAGGTGCACTTGGCCATTTTCCATGCGCCTGAGCAGGGCCAGCCAGCCCTCGCTGTCCATCGCTTCGTGCAGGCAATCATCGAGGGTCTGTTCGACCAGCGGGTGATCGGGGATCTGCCGTTCGCCGGCGATGTTTTCCAGGCAGGCGATCTGGTCAGGGAACACGGCTGCCACCAGGTCCTCGCTCTTCATTCGCTGGATCTGCGGCGCCACCTTGCGCCCGCCGACGAAACGCGGCAGGGCCAGGGCTACCGCGGCGTTCCAGCGCCAGCGCACGCCAAACAGCGGGGCGTCGAGCACGGCCTGGATCAGGATCGGCTCGGCGCTCTTGCTCGACAGGTAGCGCCACACTTCGTCGAGCTCGAAACTGTGGCTGGTCGACAGCGAGAGTATGATCGCGTCTTCGCTCGCCGCAGCTTGCAGCTCGAAATTGAAGGTGCGGCAGAAACGCTTGCGCAGGGCCAGCCCCCAGGCGCGGTTGATCCGGCTGCCATAGGGTGAGTGGATGATCAGCTGGGTACCGCCAGACTCGTCGAAGAAACGCTCCATCACCAGCGTCTGCTGCGAGGGCAGGGCGCCGAGCACCTGCCAGGTACGCTGGAGATAATCGAGCAGTTGGGTGGCGGTGTCCTGGTGCAGTTCATAGCTGTCCTGCAGCCACTGGCGGACCGGCTCAGGTTGGCCGCCGCTGAGTTGCAGCTGCTCATCGATACGGGCTTGCAGCCGGGCAACTGCGGTAGATAGCTCGTCGCTGCGCCCAGGCGCCTCGCCGAGCCAGAACGGAATGGTCGGCGGCAGCCCATGGGCGTCCTCGACCCTGACCCGGCCGGGCTCGACGCGCAGGATGCGGTACGACGCGTTGCCCAGCTGGAAGATATCGCCGGCGATGCTTTCGACTGCGAAGTCTTCGTTGACGCTGCCGATGTTCAACGCCTGGGGTTCGAGCAGCACGGCATAGTCAGCAGTTTCCGGGATGGTGCCGCCGCTGGTCAGCGCGGTCAGCTGGCTGCCCCGGCGCCCGCGCAACATGCCGCTGACCGCATCGCGGTGGACATAGGCGGCGCGCACGCCCTGGCGGCCGTTGTAGCCCTCGGCCAGCAGGCGCAGCAGTGACTGGTAATGGCGCAGGTCCAGCTCGGCAAAAGGTTGGGCCTGGCGCAGGCAGTCGAACAAGGCCTGTTCGGACCACGGCTGGTTACTGACTTCGGCAACGATCTGCTGGGCCACCACATCCAGCGGCGCCTTGGGTGTGTGCAACTCATCGAGTTCACCCCGGCGCACGCAATCGAGCAAGGCCACGCATTCGATCAAGTCATCGCGAGAGGTCGGGAACAGCCGTCCCTTGGGTACGCCATCGACTTGGTGCCCTGAGCGTCCGACCCGCTGCAAGAAGCCCGCGATCGAGCCGGGCGAGGCGATCTGGCAGACCAACTCGACCTCGCCGATGTCGATGCCCAGTTCCAGCGACGCCGTGGCGACCAGCACTTGCAGCTCGCCGGCCTTCAGCCGTTGCTCGGCAATCAGCCGGTGTTCCTTGGCCAGGCTGCCGTGGTGAGCGGCGACCCGCGCATTGCCCAGGCGCTCGCCCAGATGACGGGTCAGGCGCTCAGCCAGGCGCCGGGTGTTGACGAAGATCAGCGTGGTGCGGTGTTCGCGGGCCAGTACGGCGAGGCGGTCGTAGACCAGGTTCCACACATCGGTAGCCATTACCGCCCCTAGCGGCACCGGCGGCACTTCGATGGCCAGATCACGCTGGCGCGCATGGCCGACATCGATGATGGCGCAGGGCCGTTGATGGCCGACCAGAAACTGCGCCACGCGCTCTACCGGGCGTTGCGTGGCCGACAGGCCGATACGCCGCAGCGGCCTGCCGCACAGGGCTTGCAGGCGCTCCAAGGTCAACGCCAGGTGACAGCCGCGCTTGTTCCCGGCCACCGCGTGAATCTCATCGACGATTACTGTGTGCACCTGCGCAAGGCCGGCACGGCCGGACCCCGAGCCGAGCAGCACGTAGAGCGATTCAGGGGTGGTCACCAGGATGTGCGGCGCCAGTTTGCGCATGGCCGCGCGGTCTTTTTGCGGAGTATCGCCGGTGCGCACCGCCGTGGTGATGCATGGCGCCTTCAGGCCCTGGGCTTCGAGGGCTTGGCTGATCCCTTCGAGGGGTACCTGCAGGTTGAGGCGAATGTCGTTGGACAGTGCCTTGAGCGGTGAGACATACACCACCTGGGTTTGCGCAGGCAGTTCACCGCCGTGCTCCAGGCCTTGGCGAAACAGCTCATCGAGTACCGCGAGAAAGGCGCTCAAGGTCTTGCCCGAATCGGTGGGGGCGGCGAGCAGTATCGATTGGCCACTGTGAATCAGCGGCCAGGCACGCGCCTGGGCGTCGGTGACCGTGGCGAAGCGCTGGCGGAACCAGCGGCCAACGGCGGGGTGGAACAGATCCAGGACCGGGTGATGCAGGGCAGGGAGGTTCATGCATTGGTTATGCAGGGCATGGCGCGGGTTGGCAAGGGGCCGTTCGTCTGCCTGTAACAACGCTATCGCGGGGCAAGCCCGCTCCCACGCCAGTCGATTTTGCCCACCTGGGAGCCGCTTCCACCCGACCAACACCCTCACAGACTGGCGTGGGAGCGGGCTCGCCCCGCGATAGGGCCACTACAGCCACCCCAGATCAGTAATCTTTGGTCGCTGTCTTAGCCTGCGCCCCCCCTTCCATGACCACCACCATAATCGACTGGCGTGGGAGCGGGCTTGCCCCGCGATAGGGCCACTACAGCCACCCCAGATCAGTAATCTTTGGTCGCTGTCTTAGCCTGCGCCCCCCTTCCATGACCACCACCATAATCGACTGGCGTGGGAGCGGGCTTGCCCCGCGATAGGGCCGCTACAGACACCCCAGATCAGTAATCTTTGGTCGCTGTCTTAGCCTGCGAGCCCTTCCATGACCAACATCATCCGCATCGCCGCCGCCCTGCTGATCGACCCCCAGGGCCGCACCCTGCTGGTGCGCAAACGCGGCACCCAGGCCTTCATGCAACCTGGCGGCAAGATCGATGCCGGGGAAACCCCACAGCAAGCCCTGGTGCGCGAACTCCATGAAGAACTCGGTCTGCGCATCGACCCCGAACACGCCGAGTACCTGGGCCTATTCAGCGCCCCAGCGGCCAACGAGCCAGGCTTTGAGGTGCAGGCCGAACTGTTTCGCGTACACAGCGCCGAGGCTGTGGCCCCGGCTGCGGAAATCGAAGAAGTGCTATGGCTGGCAGCCGAGCAGACGCCAACGTTCGAGCTGGCGCCGCTGACCCGCGACCTGATCCTGCCGCTCTACCGACAGGGCCTCAACGTACCGCGCTGACCCCATCGAGGGTGGCGAACGAAGTGTCTTTAGCCGTCAGCAAAAAGTCGCGCATGTACGGCGCATCGAGCATGTCGGTGCGCACCGCCGCGTAAAGCGTGGCAAACAGGCCTTTCTCCCCCAAACGCTTGCCCTTCACATAGCCGCGCGAGCTGTACTCATGCAGCGCCCAGTGCGGCATGCCGCACACGCCCCGGCCACTGGCGACCAACTGCATCATCATCACAGTCAGCTCCGAGGTGCGTACCGCCGCCGGCTCGATGTCGGCCGGCTCCAGGAAACGGGTGAAGATATCCAGGCGGTCGCGCTCGACCGGGTAGGTGATCAACGTCTGGTCGAGCAGGTCCTGCGGCACGATGTAGGGTTTGCTGGCCAAGGCGTGTTGATTGGCCACCGCCAGCATCGCCTCGTAGGTGAACAGCGGCACGTAGGTGATACCCGACAGGTCCAGCGGGTCGGAGGTCACCACCAGGTCCAGATCGCCGCGGGCCAGCGCTGGCAGTGGCGCGAAGGCAAAGCCTGAAGCCAGGTCCAGCTCGACTTCCGGCCAGGCATCGCGGAACTGGTCGATGGTCGGCATCAGCCATTGGAAACAGCTATGGCATTCGATCGCCATGTGCAGACGACCAGCCGTGCCACCGGCCAGACGGGCGATGTCGCGTTCGGCGCTACGCAGCAGCGGCAAGGTGGCGTCGGCCAGTTGTAGCAGGCGCAGGCCGGCACTGGTGAAGCGGATCGGCTTGGTCTTGCGCACGAAGATGGGCAGGCCAAGGCGCTCTTCGAGTTCCTTGAACTGGTGGGACAGCGCCGATTGCGTCAGGTGCAGGCGTTCGGCGGCCTCGACCAGGCTATCGGCCTCGCGCAGGGCATGCAGGGTTTTCAGGTGGCGGATCTCAAGCACAACGACTTCTCATGAGCGATATTGCAGCGGATGGGAAAGTCGTTGAGTTTGGCTCAAGTTGCGATGTCTGTCGATCACTTGGCAAGGCAGGGCAGGCCCTGCCAAGTGCTTGCTAGGCGAGTGCGGCGAAGTGCTGGTTGGCTATGCTGCGTGATAGCGGCCCGCGCCAGATGTTGCTGGGTTCGGCCTGAGCTGCCTGCCATTGCGGGCCGAGGAAGCGGTCCTCGGCGCGTTTGAGATGCGCTGCGCTGAACTTGTCGAATGGGGTATCGGCGCTACGGTAGTGGAAGTGTGCATACCAAAGTACCGCATGGTCATGGCTGGCGAGGTCGACGATCTGGTATTCCTGAAGATAATCGCGCGCGCTGAGCATCTGCCGCTGGCCTGCGCGACGCAATTCAACCTGGCGCTGCTCGATCAGGTAACTCAATTGGCCCTCGCTGGGTTGCGTGCTTTGCTTGACCTGGGCAATGCGCATGGACCGCCCCTCGGCACGTAGCGCTTGGGCTTGAGTGCGGAGTCTGGCGGGCTCGGGGGCTGATGGGTCGAGTTGCTGTAGCCGATCGGCATAACGTTGCAGGTCATCGGCCTTGATCACCATCATGTGTTCGACGTCTACTGCCAGCATGCCTTGGCGCTGATACGTCTGAATGCGTTTGCGATAGCTAGGCAGGTTAGCCATGGCTTGGTTGGCGACTTGTTTAAGGTCGCGCAATTCATGTGCTCGCGTGGGCCTGTCGGCTGCCCGTTGACGCCAGCGCTCGCCATCGGCCTCGTAGCGCTTGAGCACCGAGCCATCATCCTTATGCATGACCATCTGGGCAGGCCGATTCGTAGTGGCTGGCTGATAATCGCCGACCAGCCAATGACCATCCGTGTCCAGGAACAACCTGGGGCTACGCGAGGGCGCCCCGCCCAGACGCTGGCGCTGCGGCAGGCGCCTGAGCTGAGTGTCTGACATGGTGATCAGGGTATCGAGATTGCTGTACAGGCGCGTGAGGTAGGATTCATCGAACAGCTCTGGAAAACTGGCATAAGTGCTTTGCAGCCGTCGCTGGTACTGACTGTAAACGCTGCGCGCCTGTTCATAGATCAGGCGTCTTTGCGCGGCATTGACCTGCACCTCGCGCAGGTCCATGACGGTAACGCGCGTTCGGTGAATTTCTTCTTCGAACTCTGCGAGCCGCTGCACAAGAAATTCGGCCACCACTGAGGGGTTGTTATGGCGCAAGGTCGCAGGCATCAGGTGCAGGGTGTCGAAGTAGGCTTTGAACTCGCCGTTCAAATGCTGCTGGTAGCGCTGGTAGGAGGCGTGTAGCTGAGGGTCACGCTCGGCTCGTTGGAACCAAGTAGTCAAATCTTCCATGCCCTGGAAAATCTCGTCGCGCTCTTTCAGGTGCTCAATCGCTTTCTGTCGCCATTGCCGCAGCAAGGGTAGTTGCTCGGCAAATTCATCCACACCTAGCACGCGCATCTGCAGGTGCGCCATCTCGATGAGGCGGCCGCGACCTCGATTAGCCAGCAGTTCGATCAAGTTGAGCAGGCGCTCGCAGATCAGCTTAGCGGCACGCGCTTTCTGCGTCATCGGTGTTTGCTGGTTCCTGCGAGCGCTGATCTGCAGCACTTCGTCCCAGGATTGGTAAGTTTGCTTGCCCCGCGTGATGTCGTCGAGGAAGCTCGCCTGCAACTCCGTGCCCGGCGCATTGCGCTGCGCTAGCGCATTACTGCGCTCGATAGAAGCGATCAAGCTGATCTCATCGGCAAAGGCTTTGGACGTTACCCTGCGTTGTCGCCGGTAGTGCTGGTCGACCAGAAAACGCGGCAGTTGCTCGCGTATGGCTGCTGGCCAGAAGGGATCTAGCTGCTCGGCCAGGCGCCCAATAACCTGGCCGCCACCTGCGCCTGCACCGAGCAGATGAACGCCATGCAGAGCGAAGTGGGTATCCCAGTGTCCGTACTCATCCAAGCTGATTGCTCGTTTCCAGCCTTTGTGGATTGTGCCCTGCAGACGCCAGGTGTGCGCGGCAGCGTCCCATTGCACCTGGTAGAACTGCTGTTCGATCTGGATGAAGTCGCCTTCGGGATGTCGATAAATGCCCCGATAGCGTCCGTGCGCCCCGGCGGACACCCCGTTCATGGAGAGGGCTTGTTGATATTCATAGCCAGCGAAGCGCTTGACTCGTGAGAGTGCGCGGGCATCCATGCGCAGTTGCGCAGATTTCATGCTGCGCAGGGTACGAAGCTGACGCTGGCGCGTGAGTTGGCGCACGGTCAGCAGATTGACGCCGATTCCAGTGGCCACATCCATCGCCGTGTCGATCACCGCGAGAAATACATCGTTGAGCGCTTCGAGCCCCTCGATAATCTTGCTCTGGGTAAACGCGTTGACCGCACGCGCTGCCGATTCGAACAAGTCGTAGATGCCAATGGCTGTGCCGAACAGTGGCAATAGACCTATCGCAAGCTTTAGATAGGTAAAGACCATGTTGCTTTGATGGGTGAAATTCTCCATCCAGAGTTGGTCGTTGGAGCGGGTACTGGCCCGATGAGCCACGATCGCACGGCCCATCTGTGCATTAAGCAGATGCTCGGCCAGTGAAGTGGTCGCAGGCCATTGCGCGCCCACGCCGATCACACCTGAGAAATCATGCAGATGAGCCTGACGGATGCGCGACATATGCGCCTGAAGGTCACCGTGCAGCGCCCTGCCGGCCAAGTAGTGGCTTTGCGTTTCTTCGCGACTGCGTTCGTAGAGACTGAGCCTGGCCGCCTCCAGGCTTGCATGCTGAGCCAACGGGTGGCTCGCATGCTCAGGCAGATACAACAGCGTAACGCCTGAGCGACGGTCTTCGATGAACATGACGCCGGACAAGGTGGTTGGACCAAAATCGGTGTCGGCGCCGCCTGAGGTCAGCGTCGCCGACAGCAGGCGGATGTCATAGCCGTTCGCTTGATAGGCCGAACGGCTGTCGGCCTGGATGGCGATCTGCAGGATGGCCAAGCCTTGATCATTCAATACGCCTTTTCCGTGCAACAGCAGGCCCTGCATACGCAGCATCAACTGCACCGGCATAGTCAAGCATTCGCGTCGATACTCGGCCTGCAAAGGGCTGTCGTCTAGACCTTTGTAGGCAGCAAGGATCTGCTGTTCATAGGCGTTGGCTAGGTCTAGCTCCTTGACCAGGGTTTGCAGGTACTTGGCATCAAGTCCCGCCGTTAGCATCGCTTTCAGGGCAGTATCGTCGGAGGCTAAATCCAGGCGCAAATGGTTTAGCCGCCTCAGCATGTTCTCGTCGATGTTTTCCAACAGCAAGGTAACAAGGCTGATCGTTTCTCGTTCACGGCTGGGTCTGTAGACTTTTCGGGTCACCGTGCCGGGTGTGCCGCCAGTGACAATATCCGTGACCAGATCGACGCTACGTGGCAGGTTCAGGCCTATGTCGCTGTCGTCATAGAGTGGAAAGTCGCGTTTCAGGCGTTGCCTGATCAGCGGCCGGGCAAAAGCCTGGCACTCCTGTAGATCCTTGGTCAGTAACGCTTCGCTGCAGGTTACTGCGTGTATGTATTCGGGCATCAGACGGCTCAGCGCCTGGCAAGTAGTCGGTGACAGTCGAGTGAAGCGGGTTGCCTGCGCCGCAGCCATGCTCACCACCTGATCTTGCTCCTGGACAAGGCGAAGCGCCGCTTCGCGTGCGGCATGGCGAGGTATCTGCAAGCGTTGTTCGAGTGTTTCTTGCAGGCGCGGAAGCTGCGCGGCTAAGGCTTCCAGACCCTGCTCATTTTGTACCTGCTGCGTGAGCGTGCGCATATGGCTGAGCGTGGCGTTGAGGGTCTGCGCCAGCACATCACCGTTGATCTGCAGCAGCTCCAGCGACTGATGCGCTTCACTCAGGCCCAGGCAGCTGGCAAGGGCCAAGCGGTTCGGGCAATGCATAAGCCCGCCGTGTTCTCCTGGCCAGTACAGCAATATCGGGCCGTCTGCTGCAGCGCTCAAGGTCGCTGCGTCGGTTACCAGTAGTACTTCGCGCAGGTGCTGTTCACCGGCGCTGTCAGCGAATTCACCATGAGCTTGCTGTTTTAGCAGTGGATAGGCCGCGCGCACATTGCTGTCGCTGGCAGGAAAATCCCCGCCCAGATCGAGAATGGATTGCACAGCGCTAAGTTGCGCACTACTGATTTGCCCGAGCAGCTGCTGGATTTGCGCGTGAACTTGCAGTCCTTGGCGATGGGCCTGGAGCAATGCCGGGTTGGTTTGCAGGTTGGCGGCGGCCGAGTGCCAACGGGGCGAGTGCAACAGCGTCTGCGTGGCTTGCCTGGCGTTTTCCTGTTGTTCTTGTAAGGACTTTTGCAGCGACTCTAGTTTTTTTGCGTCGCTGTCGCTCAATTCGTTGATCAACTGCATCTGCCTGGCAACTTGGGCCGACGCGGCTGTGTCTGAACTTTCCGGGCCCAGGCCACCTAGGTCAAACAGCGACAACTGCGCTGCGTGTTCGTTAGTTTGCGCGAGGGCAGGGCTTGGCTCAGTGAAAAACAGCTGCGGGTTAGGATGTGCCGTTTCCCACGCTAGCGCCTGGCTGAGGGCCACCGAGGCGAGGTTGCCAGGGTTATCTGCGCTGGCGTTTTCTAGGTTGTCGAGTGCGGCTTGCAGATAGTTATCGAGCAAAACGCTAAAGCCCTGGGCTACATCATCCAGCAGTCGATAGGTGGTGCTGCCTGTGTGATCGGGCAGTTGGTTTTCCAGGTCTTGGCGTGTGGCATGGCTGCTAAAGGCTGCTGCGCGTCCAGGCAGATAGAGTAGCTGTGGCGCTTCACCCTGGACCGTGAATACCAGGGCCCCAGAGGCGCCGGAGGGGCTTTCGATGGTAATGGGTTTGCCGTCGAGCATTTTCCATTCAGGATCGTTCTGCAAGCCGCTGACTGGCCGTAGCTGAGCCTCATTGATCTGTGTGTCAGCCCAAGCCAGGCTCAGCGCGGCGTGAAAGTAAATGTCATAGTATTCCTGTGCATGTTGTTGACGGCTCAAGGGCGTGCCTTGCGCGCGGCCCTGCCAGTAAGTTTGCCAGCGTTGGCGCAGGGTGTCTGGCAGATTCATGTCCGCCATTGTCAGTTCGTTCGGATCAGTTGCAGGTTTAGCGTCAAGCAGCGAGCGAATGATCAAACTGAGCCGTGGAGCTTGCTTGAGCAGCGCGTGGCAAATGTCTCGTGCTTTTTGGCAAGTGGCTTTTGCTTGCAGCGTCGTGCGGGTTAGGGGTAGCGGCTGGGCCGCGATGAAAGGTGAGGCGATAACTGAGGGAAGAGCGTCGGTCATCGAGGGTATCCATGAGTGCGCCTAAGCCGAAATTGGCCTGAGCATTAGAAAAGCCGCGATGCAGACCAGGGAGGTAGATAGTTATCCGAAAGACCGTTGGGCGAGGTTCATCAAACTGTCACTGAACTGTGGCAGCGCGATTGAACAATTTTCATCAGACTCGCGCTCTACTGGGGATCTGCATTCTGGTGTTTATTTCATGCGGGCTTTTCTGCTGTTTTTATTTTTCCTGTTCAGTGTGCCGGGTGCTTTCGCCGCCCAGCGTTGCGACGCTCAGGTACCGGTACAGCGGGCCGAGCTTGGCCAGGTCAGCTTGGTCTATCAAAGCGTTGGCAAGCCGAGCGATCCGGTGTTGCTACTGGTCATGGGCTTGGGCGGACAGCTCATTCACTGGCCCGACGATGTGGTCCAAGCGCTGTGCATGCAGGGTTTTCGGGTGATTCGCTACGACAACCGCGATGTCGGGCTGTCGCGCTGGAACCAGCTACCGCCCTCGGCCAATCTGACGGTCGAGCTGTTGCGCTACAAATTCGGCTTGTCGGTGTCGGCGCCTTACACCCTGACCGATATGGCCGGCGATGGCCTGCGTCTGATGGATACGTTGCAGGTCGAGCAGTTTCATGTGCTGGGGGTGAGTATGGGCGGCATGATCGCCCAGCACCTGGCGGCGATGGCCCCAGAGCGGGTGCGCAGTTTGACCTTGGTCATGTCCAGCTCTGGCGCTGCCGGATTACCCGCGCCGAGCCCGGCATTGGTGCAGTTGCTGGCGCGGCGCAGTGCGCCGAGTCGTGAAGTGGCGATCGAGCAGCAGGCTGATCTGTTGGCTGCGCTGGGGAGCCCGCAGGTGCGCGATGATCGGGCGGTGCTGTTGCAGCAAGCGGCTTTGGCCTATGACCGGGCGTTCAATCCAGAAGGGGCCAAGCGCCAGATCATGGCGATTCTGGCCGAGCCGAGCCGGGTCGAGCTGTTGAATCAGTTGCGGGTGCCGACGCTGGTGGTGCATGGCACGGCTGATCCGTTGCTGCCGGTGATGCATGGGGTGCATCTGGCGGCGCATATCCAGGGCAGTCAACTGCGCTTGATACCGGGGTTGGCCCATCGGTTTCAGGAGCAGTTCAAGGCGCCGCTGTTGGGGGCGGTATTGCCTTACTTGAAGGCGCATCGCGAAGATCTGACCCATTTGGCCCGGCTGTAGATTGTCGAGGGCCGCAAAGCGGTCCCAGACAATCTCAGTGGAAACGCACCCAAAGGCTGACCAGCACTGTCGCGGCCACCAACCAGGCAACCGTGGCCAGCGCCAACGACGCTTCCAAGCGCATCCGATCGACCAGCACATACAACGTCGCCAGATACACGAAATACGGAATGATCGACCACATGCCAAACAAGATGGTGGTCTTCAGATCCTCTAGCGAGCGCCCCTTGCCAACGATGTAGTGCGCAATCAGGGCGAAGGTGGGGAACAGCGGCACCAGCCCGGCAATGTAGTAGTTGCGCGTCTTCGACAGTATCGCCAGCAGTACCACCACGCCCGCGCCCAAGGCGGCTTTGAATAGCAGATCCACAATGTCATCCAGGTTGAGATCGAGTTCAGCCGAGGCCGTATTTTTTCACTTTGTCGAACAGCGTGGTCTTGGCCATGCCCAGCTCCAGGCTGGCCTGGCTGAGGTTGCCGCCGCTGCGCTGCAAGGCATCGCTGAGCAGGTTGCGCTCGAACGCCTCGACCGCCTCGGCAAAGCCCAGGCCCTGGCTGGCGCCACTGGTGCCGGATTTCTTGAACGCCGGCAAGCCCAGGGCATAGCGCTCGGCGACGTTACGCAGCTCACGCACGTTGCCCGGCCAGTCGTGGGCCATCAGCCGCGACAGGGTCTGACTGTCCAGCTCCGGCGCTTCGCGGTCAAAGCGCAGGGCCGATTGCTGCAAGAAGTGTTCGAACAGCTGCAGGATATCTTCCCGACGCTCGCGCAGGGGCGGTAGCTCCAGGGTCACCACGTTCAGGCGGTAATACAGGTCGCTGCGGAACTGGCCGCTCTGACCCATGGCGTCGAGGTCGGACTTGGTCGCGGCGATCACCCGGCAGTCGACCGGGATGCTCTGGTTCGAGCCAAGCCGCTCCAAGGTGCGTTCCTGTAGCACGCGCAGCAGTTTGATTTGCAGGTTCAGCGGCATGCTCTCGACTTCATCGAGGAACAACGTGCCGCCGTTGGCGTGCTCGATCTTGCCGATGCGGCGCTTGCCGGCGCCGGTAAAGGCGTTGGCTTCGTGGCCGAAGATCTCGCTTTCGAACAGGTTCTCTGGCAGGCCGCCGCAGTTCAGCGCTACGAACGGCTGGCCCTGGCGCCGACTGAAGTCGTGCAGGCAGCGGGCTACCAGTTCTTTGCCGGTACCGGTCTCGCCTTCGATCAACACGTTGGCCGAGGTATCGGCGACGTTGGCGATCAGTTCGCGCAGGTTTTGCATGGACGGTGAGCGGCCGATGATGCGCCCTTCCAGGGTGCTTTGGCCGGCCAACTGGCGGCGCAGCGAAAACACCTCGCGGGCCAGGCCACGTTGCTCCAGGGCGCGGCGCACCACTTCGACCAGGCGTTCTGGCGAGAAGGGTTTTTCCATGAAGTCATAGGCGCCGTTGCGCATGGCGCCAACGGCCATGTCGATATCGCCGTGGCCAGTAATCAGCACCACCGGCAGGCTGCGGTCGCGCGCCTTGAGGCGGCTGAGCAGCTCCAGGCCATCGATGCCCGGTAGGCGGATATCGCTGACGACGATGCCGGCAAAGTCATCGCCAATGCGTTCCAAGGCCTGTTCGGCACTGCCGACGCCTTCGCAGGCGATGTCTTCCAGGGCCAATGCCTGTTGGCAGCCGAGCAGTACATGCGGGTCGTCTTCGACGATCAGTACAGTTAAAGAGGCTTGGTTCATGAATGCTCAGCCGTTTCGCTAGGGGCGTTGACCAAGGGCAGGGCGAGGACGAACGCGGTACCGCCAGTGGCGGGGTGTTCGACGCTCAGAGAGCCTTTGGCGGCGGCGGCCAGGCTCGCCGACAAGGTCAGGCCCAGGCCCAGGCCATGCTCGCCCGGTTTGGTGGTGAAGAAAGGTTCGAACAGGTGCTTGCGCGCCTCGGCATCGATGCCGTGGCCATTGTCGCGCACGCGCAGGCGATACTTGTCGCCCTGCAGCTCGCCCTCCAACCACAGCTGGGGGTGCGGCTGAGTGGCCATGGCGTCCAGGGCGTTGCCAATCAGGTTGACCAGGATCTGCTCCAGGCGGGTCTGATCGATGGCCAACTGCTGGTCATCATACTGGCTGTGCAGTTGCAGGTGGCAACCGGCGATGCGATTGCCCAGCACTTGCAGGCTGGCGTCGATCGCTTTGCTCAGCGAGGCTTGGCCGCTGTCGTCGCCGCGGCGGGCGAACGAACGCAGGCTGGCGGTGATGCGGCCCATGCGGTCGATCAGGTCGTTCATGGTGCGCAGGTTGGTGCTGGCCGTTTCCAGCGCGCCGCGCTCCAGGAAACGCACGGTGTTGCCGGACAAGGTGCGCAGCGCCGCCAGCGGTTGGTTCAGCTCATGGGCAATGCTGGTCGACATCTGGCCGATGGCCGCCAACTTGCCGGCCTGGACCAGTTCGTCCTGGGCGTGGCGCAGGGTCTGCTCGGCATGCCGGCGTTCGCGGATCTGGCCCTTGAGACGCTCGTTGCTGGCGCGTAGGTCGGCGGTGCGTTCGGCGATCTTGCGCTCCAGATGGCTGTTGGCTTCTTCCAGCGCTTCACGTGCGGCCAACCGCGTGGCGATGACTTTGCGTCGTTCGTTCCAGGCAATCGCCAGGATCGCCAGCAGGGCGAAGGCCACCCCGACCAGGATGCCCTGGACCATCGACTCGCGGCGCAGGTCCTGCAGCGGCGTCAACAGGGTGAAATGCCAGGGGGTGTCGGCCAGGCGCCGAGTCTGCGCCAGGTAGGACACTTCATGGGGCTTGCCTTGGGCGGTTTCGCTGTTTGCCGGGAAAGTCAGCTTCTCGACGCCATCGGCCAGGGTTTCCCGGGCCAGGGGCTGCAACTCGTTCAGTGGCCACCAATAGTATTGCAGGCTGCGGGCCAGGCGTTCTTTGGTCTGCGGGGTCAGCGGGCGTACCGACTTGAGGCGTCTGGCCGGGTCGCTGGAGAGGATGATGATGCCGTTCTCGTCGCTGACGAAAGCTTCCAGCCGCGCACGTTGCCAGCGCTCCTCAAGGGTGTCCAGGCGCACCTTGATCACCGCTACGCCAATGATCTTGCCGTGTTCTTCCAGGCCGTGGGCCAGGTAATAGCCGGCTTCGCCGGTGGTACTGCCGATGCCGTAGAAGCGTCCAGGCTCGCCGCGCACGGCATCCTGGAAATAGGCACGAAACGACAGGTCTTCGCCGAGGAACGAGTCGGCATCGCGCCAGTTGCTGGTGGCTTGTACCCGGCCACTGGTGTCGAGGACGAAGATCGCCCGGCTGCGACTGCGGCGGTTCAAGCCTTCCAAGTATTCGTTGACGATCTGGCGGGAGCCGCCGTCGGTGTCGGTCAGCAAGTGCGAGACGCTGTCTTCGAGCTCCAGCAGGCTGGGCAGGTAGGTGTACTTGCTGATTTCACTCTCGACCGTGCGCGCGTGCAGCTCCAGCTGGCGCTCGCCATTCTCGCTCAACGCGCGCACGCCATTGCTCTCGCTGACCAGATAGCCAAGCAGGCCCAGGCCGACCATCAGCAGGACGATCAAGGGTGGCAGCAGCAATTGACGGATCAGGCGGGATTTCACGGCGGGTTGGGCAGGGCGCAGGAGCGAGGGGTCGCATTTCATCACAGTGGCCTTGTCACGACCAGCATCGGCTGCCCGGTGGGGACCGGACAGCCGCTGCCGTGGCCGACTTAGTGTTGCAGGATCTTGCTGAGGAAGTGCTGGGTGCGTTGGTCGCGGGCCGTCTGGTCGCCGAAGAACTCTTCCTTGGTGCAGTCTTCGATGATGTTGCCCTTGTCCATGAAGATCACCCGGTTGGCGACCTTGCGAGCAAAGCCCATTTCGTGGGTCACGCACATCATGGTCATGCCTTCGTGGGCCAGTTGCACCATCACATCGAGCACTTCACTGACCATTTCCGGGTCCAGCGCCGAGGTCGGTTCGTCGAACAGCATGACGATCGGGTCCATCGACAGCGCGCGGGCGATCGCCACACGTTGCTGTTGGCCGCCGGAGAGCTGGCCAGGGTGCTTGTGCGCGTGCGCCGACAGGCCGACTCGCTCAAGCAATGCCAGGCCTTTCTTGGTGGCTTCTTCCTTGCTGCGACCGAGCACCTTGATCTGCGCGATGGTCAGGTTCTCGGTGATGGTCAGGTGCGGGAACAGCTCGAAGTGCTGGAACACCATGCCGACCCGCGAGCGCAGCTTGGGCAGGTTGGTCTTGGGGTCGGAGATCGACGTGCCGTCGACCACGATGTCGCCTTTCTGGAACGGCTCCAGGGCGTTGACGCACTTGATCAGGGTGGATTTACCCGAGCCGGATGGGCCGCAGACCACCACCACTTCACCCTTTTTGACATCGGTGGTGCAGTCGGTGAGCACCTGGAAGTCGCCGTACCACTTGTTGACGTTCTTGATGGAAATCATACGGTGATCCTTTTTTGCAGGCGCTTGACCAGCCATGAAGCGGAGAAGCTGATGAGGAAGTAGACGACACCGGCGAAGATCAGGAACTCATGCGAGCGGCCAATGATGTCGCCGTTCGAGCGTGCCGAGTTGAGGAAGTCGACCAGGCCCACGGTGTACACCAGCGAGGTGTCCTGGAACAGGATGATGCTCTGCTGCAGCAGCAGTGGGGTCATCTTGCGAAACGCCTGCGGCAGGATGATCAGGCGCATGGTCTGGCTGTAGTTCATGCCCAGGGCTTGGGCGGCGCCCATCTGGCCCTTGGAGATCGACTGCACGCCGGCACGGACGATTTCGCAGAAGTAGGCGGCCTCGAACATCATGAATGCCACCACGCACGAGGTGAAGGCGCCCACCGGGGTGTCTTCGCCGGTGATCCAGCGCAGCACGAACGGCACTGCCAGGTAGAACCAGGTGATCACCAACAGCAGCGGGATCGAGCGGAAGTAGTTGACGTAGGCGCCGGCGACATTGGACAGCAGTTTGTTCGACGACAGGCGCATCAGCGCCAGGATGGTGCCCAGGGCGATACCGCCAACCACGCCCATGACCATCAGCTTGAGGGTCATGACCATGCCTTCCCAGAGGGCCGGCAGGGCAGGGATGATTTCACTGAAATCCATTTCCATCATTTACCCCCCACGGAGATCAGGCCGGGCACCGAGACTTTCTTCTCGACCATGCGCATCAGCAGCATCAGGCCCATGTTCAGGGTGAAGTAGATCAGGGTAGCCAGGGTGAACGCCTCGAACAGGTTGGCGGAGAACTCGGCGGTTTGCTTGGTCTGCGCCAGCAGCTCCATCAGGCCAATCAGCGAGGCCACCGAAGAGTTCTTGAACACGTTCAAGAATTCCGAGGTAAGCGGCGGAATGATGATCCGGTAGGCTTGCGGCAGCAGCACGTTGTTGTAGATCTGCGCCAGGCTGAAGCCCATCGCCCGGGCGGCGGCTTCCTGGCCGCGGGGCAGCGCCTGGATACCGGTACGCACCTGTTCGCAGACCCGCGCAGCGGTGAACAGGCCCAGGCAAATGACCACGCTGATCAGCGCCGAGGTGGTCGGGTTGAGGTCTTGCTTGAACCATTCCTGCAGGCCTTCTGGAAGCAGGTCCGGTACCAGGAAGTACCAGATGAACAGCTGCACCAGCAGCGGTACGTTACGGAACAGCTCGACGTAGGCGGTGGCAATCCCTGACACCAGGCGGTTTGGCACGGTACGCATCACGCCGAGCAGCGAGCCCAGCAGCAAGGCGATGATCCAGGCGGTGATGGCAATGGCGATGGTCCAGCCTAGACCGGTGATGTACCAGTCCAGGTAGGTTTCGCTACCCACGCCGGTGGACTTGAAGAATACGCCCCAGTCCCAGTTGTAATTCATCGGGATTTCCCCTCAGACGGTTGTTTCACGGGCACCTTCGAACATCCAAGGGCGGCGAGCGCCCTCGGATGAAAGGTTAGACACTAACGAGTGGCCTGCAGGGTTAATTCATGCGCATGTTGAGCGCCAGGCCACTATTTGCGACTCAGGACTTCTTCTCGTCCGCCGCTTTGTCGGTCGGGTTGGCGATCAGTTCCTTGAGCTCGTCACTCATCGGGAACTGCAGGTTCAGGCCTTTTGGCGGGATTGGCTGAGAGAACCACTTGTCGTAGATCTTGTTGATCTCGCCCGACTTGTACAGTGCAACGATGGCCTCATCGACGGCTTTCTTGAACGCGTCGTCACCCTTGCGCACCATGCAGCCGTAGATTTCGTAGGACTGTGGAGTGCCGGTGATGACCCAGTCGGCAGGCTTGCGCGCCTTGGCCATTTCGCCGGCGAGCAGGGCGTCGTCCATCATGAAGGCTACGGCGCGGCCGCTTTCGAGCATGTTGAAGGCTTCGCCGTGGTCTTTTGCCGAGATCACGTTCATCTTCATCTGCTTGTCGGCGTTCATCGCCTTGAGGATACGCTCGGAGGTGGTACCAGCGGTGGTCACCACGTTCTTGCCAGCCAGGTCGGGGAAGTCTTTGTAGGCCGGTTGACCGTCCTTGACCTTGGTCAGCAGGCGGGTACCGACTTCGAAGATGCCGACCGAGAAGCCGACTTGCTGCTGGCGTTCGACGTTGTTGGTGGTCGAGCCGCACTCGACGTCGACAGTGCCGTTTTGTACCAGTGGGATACGGGTCTGCGAGGTGACCAGGTTGTAGCGGGCCTTGAGGTTAGGAGCGTCGAGTTGCTTTTTCAGGTGCTCGACGATGGCCAGCTGGATGTCGTGGGAGTAGCCCACGGGTTCCGGCTTGCCTGCCAGGTAGGAAAATGGAATGGAGGAGTCACGGTGCCCCAGGGTGATGGTGCCCGAATCCTTGATCTTCTTCAGGGTGCCGGTCAGCTCTTCAGCCATGGCCGGCGAAGCGATCACAGCGGCCGCGATGGCGGCGCCCAGCAATTGACGAACGATACGCATCAAATTTTCCTCGACGTGTTTGTTTTTTTTATGGAGCCGTTGGCGGACTCTTTCGTTCAACGAATACAGCATGAAGCGGTGCATTCGGCTTCCAAGTGTAGAGCATGAGTCGTGCCAAGCTCTGTCAGAGATCATAACGCCCCGCAGACGCAGGCGATCAACAGTTTAGCGGTTGCCCTGTAACAGTTTTTTGTACGGATCTCCGAATGAATTGCGGCTGAGTCGTTCGGGAATCCGAATGGATTCGCTCAAGCAGGGCTCAGTCCTATCTAATTAACACCTTGTGCCAGGCCGTTCGAGGCTTGCTGTTCGCTTCTCAAGAATAGAGAGGCACCCTATGAACGATACCCCTGAGCAGGCTGTTCACGAACTTCCCTCCGACTCAATAGATGCGTTGATCGCCAGGCAGTTACCCGATTGGCTGAAAAATGCCCCCGGTGATGCGCTCGAGGAGCTACATCTTGCGTTGATTGGGCAGCAGCAAAGTGCCGAACGATTGAAACGGCTGCTGAGTGGTCTCCCCGAGCTGGCAGAGTTTTGCGCACCGCTGTTGGAGCAAGCCCTTACCCAGAAATACAACTTCCATGTCGATGTAAGGTCGGCGCAGCTGTGTACAGTGGTACGCAAGTCTTATCCAAGCATTTTTCCTCTGCCCCCTTTGGAGATCACGGTGCGCACAGACTCAGTGCCACTGCTGTCTGCGGCAATGCACAACTTTGCTGCAGATGAAATTGTCGCCAGGCCGCGTGTCCGCCGGCGGGTAGAGGCTGCATCAGGCACCTTGCTGCCCATTTCGTTTGCGTTGTTCGCCAAGCTTTGCCGTCAGCTGGACTTAGGCGGCAACTATCAACGGGTATTGCGTGAGCACTTGCTGCCGGCTGACAAGGAGGGCGGCACCCCAGGGCATGCTCGGCGAGAGATCGAGATAGTGTTTGAAGAGGCGCAGCGCACGGCATTGGATGCTGCGGTACGTATCGCCTTTTTCAAAGCAGACATTGATGAGCGCAGCTATCTACAGATGCTCAGAGTTGTCGCGCCAAAGCCGATCGTAGCTGCCGACACCACGGTGCTTGTCTGTAGGCAGCTGTTCGTGCTTGGTAAATGTGTCAAAGGGGTGGTGGTGGTCGAAACGCGTGACCACAGAGATGCTGCCCCAAGCGGTCTAATCGTTTGGATTCCTGGCGATGCTGACAAGCCGGTTCGGCAGTATGCCTCCTGGGCCGCACTCTATGCAGATTTGGGACAGCGCTTGCGTGAGTCGAGTTATGAGACGTTTTTCATGCGTTTCATTGGCGAGCGCGAGCGTATGGACTTCAGCGCCAAACTTGAGCGTCTTCGGGCCAAGACCGCGACAGGCACCGCACTTGAACTCGATGGTCGCCATTTTCCCCTGGACCAACCGTTGTTTGCTCATCTTCGAGCCTTGTACATCGACAAGATAATCGACGATGCCAGGGTGCTGGTGGTGCCCACAGACGATGAAGATGCCGCCAGCCGACGTCGGCGCCTGGCCAACTATGAAAATACCGGCCTGGCGCTGTTGGGCTTGGCCGGGCTATTCATACCTGTACTGGGCGAGCTGATGCTGGGTGTTGCAGCGTTTCAGGTCGCCGACGAAGTCTACGAAGGCTATCAGGATTGGCGGCTAGGCGACCGTGAGGCTGCCCTGGGTCATGTGTTTGCGGTTGCGCAAAACCTGGCGCTGGGAGCGGCGGTGGGGGTCGGGGTGACCTTTTTGCGCAAATTGACCCCTGTGTTAGTTGAGAGTGGGCGATTGAAACTGTGCTCGTTTGACATGACGCCTTACCAGGTCGACCAATCCCCGGGCGTGTCGCCGGGGCAGGGCGAGAGTCACCTGGGACGAACTCAAGTGCAATTCCACGAGGGCACCTTCCAGATGGCGCGTTCGCAAAACGGCAAGGATTTGGTGATCCGCCATCCAAAGCGCGATGGTGCATACAGACCGTTGCTTGAACGCAATGGCAGTGGTGGGTGGCGTCATGCGCTGGAGCTGCCTCAGGAATGGACAGGTGAACTGCAATTGTTGCGTCGGCTGGCAGCAGCATTTTTTGACATGACGCCGGAACAGGCAACAGCGGTACTCGATTGCACAGGTTTTGACGAGGAGCGGCTGCGCCAATTGCATGTGGAGCACGCCCCGGCGCCTGCTCGGCTACTGGATGCGTATGATCGCCATCACCTGCACGCCCTCCATCCCGCCATGGAGGCGGATGCATTCGAGCTGCTGGTCGCTGCGGCCCAAGAGGCGGAGGAAGTTGAAGATGCATTGATCCGACGATCATTTCCTGGGCTTTCGGTGCGAGGGGCAAAGGAGATACGCAAGCAGGTCGACAATCTGCACCTTGAACAACTGCGCTCCAGCGGGCGCGTACCGTTGGTGATGGCTGAGAGAATTCGCTGGTTCCTGCATGACAGTCGGCTGGATCGTGCATGCGCCGGTTTGCGTCAGCAGCAGGCGATCAATGGTGATACTGAAAGGCTGGCGATCGGCTTGGTCCATGAGCTAGCCCCCTGGCCAGATAGGCTGCGTATCGAACTTCGTGTTGGTTCAACGCAGGGCCTCTTGCAGGGGCAGGTGGGCTCAGGGGTGGCACAACAAACCCGTTACATCGTGCGGGAAGGGCAGGGCTACAGCGTTCATGACGCTACCGTAGACTCCCGCCGTCCGGCAACACCCAGCAACAGCCTGATGCACGCTCTTCTTCTGTGCATGAGCGATGAGCAGAAAGTGCGCCTGGGCAATGCCATGCTGGACGATCAGCAATTGACCGACCGGCTAGCGGGGCACGCGCGAGTTCACCGTGACTTGGCATCGAGGCTCATAGGGCAGACGCCTATCGCCAGTGGTGTTCGCCCCCCCTTGCGCTTTGCCGATGGTCGGCTCGGCTACCCGCTCAGTGGGCGGGGCGAAACCCGAACCGCGGCTGGCAGGCGCGGAATTCTGCAAGTATTCCCAACCCTCGACGATACGCAATTGCAGCGGTACATGCTCAATTTGACTGCCCAAGGTGTTGATCCGTGGACTCACTACCGAGCGTTGCATGAGCAATGGATGGCATTGAGCGAAGCGCTGACGACTTGGCAGTCCGATTATGGAAACGTATTGGATCTTCTCAGGCGCAGCAGGGTGGCCAGCGCTATCAGGCGCTGCTGGCGGCGCAAGTTGCGACTGCGGATGGATGGCAGCTACGAGCTGGAAATCCGTGGCGAGCGTGTAGCAAGCCTGCCTGACTTGCCTCCAGACATTACCTTCAACCATGTGACACGCCTGGCGTTGCTCGATATGGATCTGGAGACTGTCGATGCTGATTTTCTCGGGCGTTTTCCGAACCTTACGGAGCTCTATCTGAGCAGCAATCGGCTGGTGTCTATCCCGTCGGGTGTAGAGCAATTGACCGAGCTTCGCATTTTACGCCTCGATAACAACCAGCTAGTGATGACGCCAGCGGACAGCCAACGGCTCAGTACGTTGTTGCATTTGGAGATACTTGGGCTCAATTACAACCCGTTGCGAGATGCACCGCAGGTGAGGCACTTACTCAACTTGCGTTGGGTACAGATGCGTGGGGCGGCCATTACAGAGCTGCCAGCTGAGGTTCAGCAGTTGCCTTGGCGAGGCATTGCCGATCTGCGAGAGAACCAGATTCGCGAAGTCAATCGCGACCTTCAGGGGCTGCAGGCCCGCTTGCGGCAAATGGCACTGCACGACAATCCATTGAATGAGGCCAGTGAGGCTCTGCTGAATGAACAACCGGCTCCATCGACTGCATCTGGTCATGCTGTTCAACACAGTCCTTATTATCGGCATCACCTGATTCTGCAAGCTGAGATGTCTAGATGGCTGGTAGGTTCGTCCTCAGCATTGCGCGCTGAGCGCGAAGCGTTATGGAGTAACCTGCGCAGTGAGCCTGGAGCGAATGACTTTTTCCGCTTTTTGCGTGATTTCGCACGATCTTCTGATTATCTGAAACATCCCGCGTACTACCGGGCAAGGGTGTGGAACATCATCGAGGCATGCGAGCAAAATGGCGAGTTGCGCGAGCTATTGTTCGAGCAGGCGGGCGGAATGGCCACCTGTGAGGACAGGCTGCTATGGCTACTCAGCCAGATGGAAATCCGTGTACTGGTTCATCGCGAGATGGCAGGTTTGGCCCAGATGCAGAGTGAGGCCGCTTTGATAAGACTTGGGCGTTCGCTGTTTCGCTTGCAGCAGGTGGACAGGATTGCTGCACGTAAACTGGAGTGGCTGAGGGAGGTGAACGCGAACGAGCCGCGCAACCTGGAGCGGATCGACGACATCGAAACTTACCTGGCATACCGAACAAGGCTGGCCACGCGGCTGAAGTTGCCAGCTCAACCGCTGCGTATGCACTTTGAGGATCATTCTTTTGTGACGGCGGAAGATATCGACAGTGCCAGGGTCGAAATTCTTTCTGCGGAATCCACCGAGCAACTGGTGCAATCGCTGGCAGATCAGCCCTTCTGGCAGGATTACCTGCGACAGATCTATTTCTTGCAATTCAGAGCATTGGTCGATGCTCAGCAGCAAACGCTGGAGCAGTACGCATTACAAGTGGAGAGTAATCAGATTGATGAGAACACGTACCTGGAGCGGTGTAATGAGTTAAAGCAGCAGTTGGAAACGCAGGAAACCGCACTCATCAAGCGTTTGACGGTAGAGGCGTATGCGCGTTGGCCCTTGTAAGGTGCTCAGGTATTGACGCAGCACGTCGCGATAGGCGAAGCGCTGCGTCAATTCCCGTCAGGCAGCGCGGATCCCCGCGCTGTGATCTGCTACTTGCTTCAGGTAATCGACCAGCGCCTGTTGCTCCGCCGTAGAGGTGAACAGGCCCAGCTTGGTGCGGCGCCAAAGAATATCTTCGCCAGTCACGGCCCATTCTTGGTTGCGTAGGTAGTCTACCTCGCGTGTGAACAAGCCGCCGCCGATCGTCTGGCCCAGGTCCGCCGGCCCTTGAGTATCTTCCAGCAGCCGCCATACGCGGCTGCCATAGGTGCTTGCCCAACGTTTGGCGATGTCCACAGGCAGCCAGTCATGGTGTGCGAGGAGGGAATCGACCAGGGCTTGTGTTTCGGTCATGTTCTCGCCGCCGGGCAGGGGGCTCTCGGCGGTCCAGCTTTCGCGCATCTGAGTGAAGAAGGGCTTGAGTTCGGTCATGGCCGACTCAGCCAGTTTACGGTAGGTCGTAAGCTTGCCGCCAAATACTGACAGCAGTGGCGCCAGGCCTTCACTGGCGGACAACGCTAGGGTGTAGTCACGAGTCACTGCCGAAGGGTTATCCGATTCGTCATTGCACAGCGGGCGCACGCCGGAGTAGGTGTGCAGGATGTCGGCACGGCTGAGTTGGTGGTTGAAATGCTGGTTCACCACCTTTAGCAGGTAGTCGGTTTCGCCTTCGGTGATTTTCACTTGCGCCGGGTCGCCGCTGTATTCACGGTCGGTGGTGCCGATCAGGGTGAAACGCTCGAGGTAGGGGATAGCGAAAACAATGCGCTGATCTTCATTCTGCAGGATGTAGGCGTGCTCGCCTTCGTATAGGCGCGGCACGATGATGTGGCTGCCTTGAATCAAGCGGATACCGTATGGCGCATCGAGCTTGAGATCGTCTTTGATGAAGCTGGCGACCCAGGGGCCTGCGGCATTGACCAAGGCGCGGGCGCGGATGGTCCGCAGGCTGCCATCGGCGTGCTGCAATTCAACTTGCCACAGGCCATCGATGCGCTCGGCACGCAGGCAGCGGGTGCGGGTATGAATATCGGCGCCTTTTTCACGCGCAGCCATGGCGTTGAGTACCACCAGGCGCGCATCGTCGACGGCGCAGTCGGCATATTCGAAACCGCGGATGATGGCCGGCTTGAGCGGGTTGCCAGGGCCAAAGCGCAGGCTGCGCGAAGCTCCCAGGCGTTTACGCTTGCCCAGGTGATCGTAAAGGAACAGGCCAGCGCGAATCATCCAGGCCGGGCGCAGGTGCGGGCGATGAGGCAGGACGAAACGCATCGGCTTGACGATATGCGGCGCCTTGGCCAGCAACACTTCACGCTCGGCCAAGGCCTCACGCACCAGGCGAAACTCGTAGTGCTCCAGGTAACGCAAGCCGCCATGGATCAGTTTGCTGCTGGCGGAGGAGGTATGCTGGGCCAGATCGTCCTTTTCGCAAAGGAACACTTTCAGGCCACGTCCGGCTGCATCGGCGGCAATGCCCACACCATTGATACCGCCACCGATCACGGCAAGATCGTAGCAGTCGGCGAGGGTAGGCTGGGACGAAACGGGCTGGGACACGGGCAGGCCTCCTGAAGGCTGTTCACATCGAATATGAACATCAATGTTCGTTTCCGAAAATACTAGCGCAACAGAACGGCTATCGCCAGTCAGTCTTCATAGAAAAAACTGATCAGATGACAAGAAAGTGAACATTTATGAACATTTGCGACGAGCGTGCTTGAGCCCAGGATCTTGGGGCCGCAAGGCGGCCCTAACGCCGCTCACACCACTTCGAGGCGAATCTTGTGCTGGGCCAGTAACTGGTTCAACGCGGGGGAGGGGGGCTGGTCGGTTACCAGGCAGTCGACCAGGTTGATCGAACCCAGGCGGACCATGGCATTGCGTCCGTACTTGCTGGAGTCGGCGGCGAGGATGACCTGGCGTGCATTGGCGATGATCGCCTGGGATACGCGCACTTCCTGGTAATCGAAATCGAGCAGGCTGCCATCTTCATCGATACCGCTGATGCCCACCAGGGCGAAGTCGACCTTGAACTGGTTGATGAAGTCGACGCTGGCCTGACCGACCACACCCCCATCGCGGCGCACCGTGCCGCCGGCCACCAAGACTTCGAAATCGTCCTTGGTGCTGAGGATCGAGGCGACGTGCAGGTTATTGGTGATGACCTTGAGGTGGTTGTGATTGAGCAGCGCGCGGGCGATCGATTCGGTGGTGGTGCCGATATTGATGAACACCGAAGCGTGATCGGGAATCTGCAGGGCCACGGCTTCAGCGATACGCTGTTT
Source organism: Pseudomonas sp. NPDC088890 (assembly GCF_044900155.1). NCBI lineage: Bacteria > Pseudomonadati > Pseudomonadota > Gammaproteobacteria > Pseudomonadales > Pseudomonadaceae > Pseudomonas > Pseudomonas sp. NPDC088890. The sequence goes on from NZ_JBJDNG010000004.1 coordinate 394,668, forward strand.
CTCATCGCGCATCTGGTCTGCGCGCATGGCGTAGGCCGTGTTCTCGATGCTTGAGTCGTACGCCGCACCACCGTGGTAACGGCGCAGCAGGTTGATCTCGGCCAGTTGGTTGATGTCGCGGCGGATGGTTTGCGGGGTAACGACGAACAACTGCGCCATTTCTTCGATACTGACGTAGCCGCGTTCGCGCACCAGTTCGAGGATTTGTTGTTGGCGGGGGGGCAGATTCATGGGCGGTCCTTTGGGGCTGCCGGACAAATGCTGCAATGATGCCGTAGGAAAGGGATGACGGCCAGCAAAGGAAGCTCGCCCAGGTCATCGCGGGCCAGCCCGCTCCCACGTGTTCAGCATAAGCGCACGTGGGAGCGGGCTTGCCCCGCGATTGGTCGATGAAGGCTGAATCAGGCCTCGTGATCTTCCCAATCACGGGTACGCTCGATGGCTTTCTTCCAGCCAGCATAGAGCTTCTCTTTCTGCGTCTCATCCAGCTGTGGGCTGAATTCGCGCTCGATGATCGCCTTGTCGCGCAACTCGTCCAGGCCGCTCCAGAAACCGCATGCCAGGCCCGCCAGGTAAGCGGCGCCCAGGGCGGTGGTCTCGCGCATCTGCGGCCGCTCGACACAGGTGCCGAGGATATCGGCCTGGAACTGCATGAGGAAGTTGTTGGCCACCGCGCCGCCGTCCACGCGCAGCTCGCTCAGGCGCTGGCCGCAGTCTTGCTGCATGGCGTCGAGCACGTCGCGGGTCTGGTAGGCGATCGACTCGAGCGCTGCGCGGATGATGTGATCGACCTTGACTCCACGGGTCAGGCCGAACAACGCGCCACGGGCATACGGATCCCAGTACGGCGCGCCCAGGCCGGTAAAGGCCGGTACCAGGTAGACGCCGTTGCTGTCCTTGACCTTGCTGGCAAAGTACTCGGTGTCCAGCGCATCGTTGACGATCTTCAGTTCGTCACGCAGCCACTGCACGGTCGAGCCGCCATTGAAGACCGCGCCCTCCAGCGCATAGGCCACTTCGCCGCGCGGGCCGCAGGCGATGGTGGTGAGCAGGCCATGCGACGAGGTCACGGCTTTGTCGCCCGTGTTCATCAGCAGGAAACAGCCGGTGCCGTAGGTGTTCTTGGCCTGACCGGCCTCCACGCACATCTGGCCGAACAACGCCGACTGCTGGTCACCAGCGATACCGGCGATGTCGATGCCGCTCTTGGTCTTGCCGTAGACCTCGGAGGAGGAGCGCACCTGCGGCAGCATCTGGCGCGGTACGCCGAGCAGTTGCAGGAGTTTCTCGTCCCATTGCAGGGTATGGATGTTGAACATCAAGGTGCGCGAGGCGTTGGTGTAGTCGGTGACATGCACCTTGCCGCCGGAGAATTTCCAGATCAGCCAGGTATCGACAGTGCCGAACAGCAACTCGCCACGCTCGGCGCGCTCGCGTACACCTTCGACGTTATCCAGGATCCATTTGAGCTTGGTGCCAGAGAAGTACGGGTCGGTGACCAGGCCGGTGGTCTCGCGGATATAGCTTTCATGGCCGTCGCGCTTGAGCTGGGCGCAGATCTCGGTGCTGCGTCGGCACTGCCAGACGATAGCGTTGTAGACCGGGCGGCCGGTTTCCTTGTCCCAGACCACGGTGGTTTCGCGCTGGTTGGTGATGCCGATTGCAGCGACCTGGGCGTGACTGATACCCGCCTGGGCCAGGGCCTCGACCATGGTCGCGCTCTGGGTGGCGAAGATTTCCATTGGGTCGTGCTCGACCCAGCCGGCCTGTGGGTAGTGCTGGGCGAACTCGCGCTGGGAGGTGCCGACCACATTGGCGTCACGGTCGAAAATGATGGCCCGCGAACTGGTGGTGCCCTGGTCCAGGGCGATGATGTAGTTCTTGTCCTGGGTGTCTGTCATGTCGGTGGCCTTGCACAAAAAGGGTTAGGTCAGGCTGGCCGGGCAATCGGCCCGGCATGCGTTTAGGTGTCCGAATCAGGACACCTGCGCATCGCTCTGGGGATTATCGTCTGTTTGCAGGTTCGCGGTTTGCGCCATCGGCAAATTGCGCGCGATCAGGCCGCGGTAAACCGCCGCGCCCAGGCATGCGCCCACGATCGGTGCGAACACCGGAACCAGGAAATAGGGAATGTCGCGCCCGCCGGTAAAGGCGATTTCGCCCCAGCCAGCGAGGAAAGTCATCAGTTTTGGGCCGAAATCTCGGGCAGGGTTCATCGCAAAGCCGGTGAGCGGGCCCATGGCACTGCCAATAACCGCAATCAGTAGGCCGATCAGCAGTGGCGCCATCGCCCCGCGGGGCAGGCCGTTGTTGTCATCGGTCAGGGCCATGATCACCGCCATGAGAATGGCCGTGATGATCATCTCGACCAAAAATGCCTGGCCGATCGACAGGGCTGGATGGGCATAGGTGGAGAACACCGAGGCCAGTTCCAGGCTTGCCTCGCTGCCACGCAACATGGCGTGGGCCTGTTCGAAATCGAAGAACAGAGTGCTGTACAGGGTGTAGACCAGGGCGGCGCCGCAGAAGGCGCCACAGACCTGGGCAAGGATATAGAAGGGCAGTTTGCGCTTGTCGAAGCCCGCGAACAGGCTCAAGGCAATGCTCACCGCTGGGTTCAAGTGCGCGCCGGAAACCCCGGCGGTGAGGTAGATCGCCATGCTCACGCCGACCCCCCAGATGATGCTGATTTCCCACAGGCCGAAGCTGGCGCCAGCGACCTTGAGCGCAGCGACGCAACCTGTGCCGAAAAAGATAAGTAGGGCCGTGCCCAGGAATTCGGCCATGCATTGGCCGGAAAGCGTTGGTTCGCGTAGAGCAGTCGTCATGTATGACCTCGGTTCTTGTTGTTGTGAGGCGCAAGGCGCTCGACAGCAAGGCCCAGAGTCGATCCCCATTGACCCCGGGCGGATAAGCGAAAGCGCACCTTAAAAGTGCACCATTTATTCAGAAACGAAAAAATATAGGCAAGAAACGCTCATGTCAAAGGTCGAAAGTGAACGGTCAGCCATAATCTGACTAACTGCAACAAGAGTGACTATTCCGATAACTCGCCGCGATCTGGCGACAGACTGGCTGGCTCAAGCCTTTTCACCTAAAGTAGCCGCCGACCTGTACTTGCTCGGAGCCCTGCATGACCCCCGCTCTCGATCTGCTGAAAAAGGCCCGCGCCGAACACCGCGTGCACAGCTATGAACATGATCCCAAATCTGCTTCTTATGGCCTGGAAGCGGCGGAAAAGCTTGGGCTAGACCCTGTGCAGGTATTCAAGACACTACTGGCCAGCAGCGAGAAAGGTGAGTTGTTGGTGGCGGTGGTGCCGGTGGGTGGCACCTTGGACCTCAAAGCGTTGGCGCAGGCGGCCCGGGTCAAGAAGTGCGAGATGGCTGATCCGGCTGCGGCACAGCGGGCCACCGGATACCTGGTTGGCGGGATCAGCCCGTTGGGGCAGAAGAAGCGTTTGCGCACGTTTATCGATCAATCAGCGCAACAGTTCGAAACGATTCACGTCAGTGCTGGGCGGCGTGGGTTGGAGGTGGAGCTGGCTGCAGCAGTGCTGGCTGAGCATACCCAAGGCACCTTTGCCGAGATTGGCCGGGGCTAGTCATGGATAACGGCCTGCTGCGCAGGCCATTGCAGGCAAAGCCAGCTGCTCCTATAGGCTCAGCGCTGTAAGGAGCGGCTTGTCAGGTTGCCGAGCTGTAGCGGCGAACGCCATTCTCCTGACGTGGCAACTGCGCCGCGACACTGCCAGGCACAGCGAACAACACCAGGTGATCGGCCTTCACTGCAATCCCCACATCCTGGCCGACCTGATGGTCGACATGGCTGGGGAAAATCGCCTCGAGCTGGCTACCGGTAGCCAGTTGCAGGCGGTACAAGGTCGACGCACCGAGGAAGCTCTTGCCGACGATGCTCGCGCGCAGTTCGCTGTCTGGCGCATGGACGATGTCGTCCGGGCGCAGCAGCACGTCCACCGAGCTGCCCGGCGCCATGATATAGGCACGGTTGCCGCACAGTTCGCCCAGTTCAGTATTGACTGCCTCATGGCTGATCATCTGGCCACGGATGAAGTAGCCCTGGCCGATGAAGCTGGCAACGAAGGGCGTCTGCGGTTCGTGGTAGAGGTTGTAGGGCGTGTCCCACTGCTCCAGGCGACCTTCCTTGAACACTCCGACCTGATCGCTGACGGCGAATGCCTCTTCCTGGTCATGGGTGACCAGAATGGCGCTGGTGCCGCGGCTTTTGAGAATGTCGCGCACTTCATGGCTCAGGCGCCGACGCAGTTCGACGTCGAGGTTGGAAAAAGGCTCATCGAGCAGCAGCAATTGCGGCTCAGGGGCCAACGCGCGGGCCAGGGCCACGCGCTGTTGCTGGCCACCGGACAACTCATGCGGATAGCGCCCACCGAGGCCACCGAGCTTGACCAGCTCGAGCATCTCCTCGACCACTTCACCCTGGCGCGGGTGCTTGCCAATGCCGAAGGCAATGTTCTGCGCCACGGTCAGGTGGGGGAACAGCGCGTAGTCCTGGAACACCATGCCGATCCGGCGTTTTTCCGGCGACAGGGTAAAGCCTGCGCGCGAAATCACTTCGCCCGCGAGCTGGATCTCACCCTCGTGCACCGGCTCGAAGCCGGCAATGGCACGCAGGGTGGTGGTCTTGCCGCAACCCGAGGACCCCAGCAGGCAACCGATGTCGCCTGCATTGAGGTGCAAGTTGAGGTTCTGGACGATGCGCTGGTTGCCATAGCCGCAGGCCAGGTTGCGCAGGTTAAGCAGTAGCGGTTGACTCATGCGTGGTGGTAAGCCGGTTCGACAAGGAATTCGAGAAGGGCCTTCTGCGCATGCAGGCGGTTTTCAGCCTGGTCCCAAGCGACCGAACGCGGGTCGTCGAGCAGGTCCTGGCTGATTTCCTCGCCACGGTGGGCGGGCAGGCAATGCATGAACAGGGCATCGGGTGCTGCCAGGTCGAGCAGTTCGCGGTTGACCTGGTAAGGCGCGAAATGCGCCAGGCGCCGTGCAGTTTCCTCTTCTTGGCCCATGGAAGTCCAGACATCGGTAGTTACCAGGTGCGCGCCAGCGACGGCTTGCTTGGGATCACGAACGATCTGCACACGCTCGCCGGCCAATGCCAGGAAGCGTGGATCGGGCTCGTAGCCCTCGGGGCAGGCGATGCGCAGCTGGAAGTCGAACTGCTGGGCGGCCTCGATGTAGGAGTTGCACATGTTGTAGCCATCGCCGATCCAGGCCACGGTCTTGCCCTGGATCGAGCCGCGGTGCTCCAGATAGGTTTGCATGTCGGCCAGCAGTTGGCAGGGGTGCGACTCATCGGACAGGCCATTGATCACCGGCACCCGCGAATGCGCGGCGAACTCGGTGAGGATGCTGTGGTGATGGGTACGGATCATCACCGCATCGAGCATGCGCGACATGACGATGGCGCTATCGGAAATCGGCTCGCCACGGCCCAGTTGAGTGTCACGAGGCGACAGGAAGATAGCCTGGCCGCCGAGCTGGATCATGCCGGCTTCGAACGACAGGCGGGTACGGGTAGATGATTTTTCGAAAATCATCCCAAGCACGCGGTTCTTCAGCGGCTCGAACAGCACGCCGCGACTACGCAGGTCCTTCAGCTCGATGCCTCGACGGATCACGCCGAGCAATTCGTCAGCAGTGAAATCCATCAGGGAGAGAAAGTGCCTAGCGCTCATGATTGACTACCTTATCTGCAACGGTTTGCAGGTCGACCGTATGGTTTTATTGACAACGGGAGTGACCTGCGGCGTAAGCCGCACGGGGCGGACGAAATAGGGGAAAGGCGCAATACTATAATTAAATGTCGCCTGAAACCAAGAGGGGAAACCGCGTCTCTGTATCAACGGGTGTCGTAACCCTCTGCTGGGGTACTGTTTTTTATTTACTACAGGGGTTGTACACGGGGCGCGGGGGCGTTGGCAAACCCTGTGTCGCGAATCGTATGCCTGATGGCGTGCGATTCACGCGGCAAAGCCGGCTGGCGAGAGGTTGAGGGTGGGCGCATAGTCGAAGGCTCACAACAACAAGGCAGAGGCGACCATGTCCACGACCCTGCATCACCGAGCCTGTCACCTGTGCGAGGCCATTTGCGGCCTGAACATCGAGATCGCCCATGAAAGCGACGGCCAGGCGCGCATTGCCTCGATCAAGGGCGACCCTCAGGATCCGTTCAGCCGTGGCCATATCTGCCCCAAGGCGGTGGCGCTGCAGGATATCCAGCAAGACCCTGACCGCCTGCGCCAGCCGCACAGGCGTGTGGGCGAACGCTGGGAGCCCATCGGCTGGGACCAGGCGTTTGCCTTGGCCGCCGACAAACTGTGGGACATCCAGCAACGTCATGGGCGCAATGCGGTGGGCGTGTACCAGGGCAACCCCAGCGTGCACAACTACGGCTTGATGACCCACAGCAATTACTTCCTCGGCCTGCTGAAGACGCGCAATCGCTTTTCGGCCACTTCGGTGGACCAGTTGCCTCAGCACCTGACCAGCTTTCTGATGTACGGCCACGGCCTGTTGCTGCCGATCCCGGATATCGACCACACCGATTACATGCTGATTCTGGGGGGGAATCCGCTGGCCTCCAACGGCAGCATCATGACCGTGCCGGATGTCGAGAAACGCTTGAAGGCCTTGCGGGCGCGGGGCGGGCGGCTTGTGGTGGTCGACCCTCGACGCAGCGAGACAGCCAACATGGCTGATCGGCATCTGTTCATTCGGCCAGGCGGTGACGCGGCGTTGCTGTGCGGCCTGCTCAATACCCTGTTCAGCGAGGATCTGGCCAAGGGCTCGCATTTGCCGGTCAATGGCCTGGAGCAGGTACGCGAGGCGATTGCGCCGTTCAGCGCTGAGCGCATGAGCCCATTATGCGGGGTAGCCGCCGAGCAGATTCGCCTGCTGGCGCGTGAGTTCGCTGGCGCACGGCGGGCCGTCTGTTACGGGCGTATGGGCGTTTCGACCCAGGCCTTTGGTAGCTTGTGCCATTGGCTGGTGCAGGTGATCAACCTGGTCACCGGCAATCTTGACCGCCAAGGCGGGGCGTTGTGCACCGAACCTGCGGTGGATCTGGTCGCCAGTACCGCCGGTGGGCACTTCAATGCCTGGCAAAGTCGCGTGTCTGGCTTGCCGGAGTATGGCGGTGAGTTGCCGGTGGCAGCCTTGGCAGAAGAGCTGCTCGAGCCTGGCGAAGGGCAGGTGAGGGCCTTGGTAACGGTAGCCGGCAACCCGGTGTTGTCCACGCCCAATGGCCGACAGCTGGACCAGGCGCTGGCGGGCCTAGAGTTCATGCTTAGCATCGATCTGTATATCAACGAGACTACCCGCCATGCCGACCTGATCCTGCCGTCCACCTCGGCGTTGGAGAACGATCACTACGACACCACCTTTAACCTGCTGGCCGTGCGTAACGTCACGCGCTTCAACCGGGCGATCCTGGCCAAGCCTGAGGGTGCACTGCACGACTGGGAGATTTTCGTCGGCCTGGCCAAGGCCTTCGCCGAGCGTGCTGGCGTGGAACTCAAGCCGACCCTGCCGCCCGCCCAGATGATCGACCTGGCTTTGCGTAAAGGCCGTCATGGCGAGGGCTCGCCATGGCGCTTGTCGTTGGAAACCCTCGATCGGTTTCCTCACGGGCTCGACCTCGGGCCGTTACAGCCGAACCTGGCGGCGCGTTTGCGCACCCCCAGCCAAGCCGTCGAAGCGGCGCCGCAGTTGCTACTGGACGATCTGCGCCGGTTGGCTGAGCAGGTGCCACCGGCGGTGGACGAGCTGCTGTTGATAGGACGTCGACATGTGCGCAGCAACAACTCCTGGATGCATAACTTCCACCGCTTGGTTAAAGGCAAGCCACGTCATCAGTTACTGATGCACCCGCAGGACCTCGCCCAGCGGCAGCTGACGGACGGTCAATGGGTGCGGATCCGTTCGCGGACTGGGGTCGTCGAGGTTCAGGTGCAATCGAGTGAGGAAATGATGCCGGGCGTGGTCAGCTTGCCACATGGTTATGGGCATGGCCGTCAGGGCGTGCAGCTGCACATCGCCGGGGCGCAGCCTGGAGTGAGTGCCAATGACCTGACCGATGAGCATTTGCGCGATGCAGTGTCGGGCAATGCAGCGTTGAATGGGGTGCCGGTGAAGGTGGAGGCGGCTTGATTCTTCTGCTATGGGGGCTCTTCTGTTAGCTAACGTGGGTGCACGTGGGAGCGGGCTTGCCCCGCGATAGCGTTGTTTGCGATGACGCTATCGCGGGGCAAGCCCGCTCCCACGTTGTTAGGCGTTGTTAGGCGTTGCTAAAGATTGAACCGTCCACCATCCTTCGCAAATGCTGCCCTAACTGCTCCAACTCAGGTGCTGTAAGGTCTACGAGCGCTTGCGTGGGAGCGAGCTTGCCCCGCGATAACATTGACGGCTACAACGCATTGGTCGATCTGTCCGCACGCTGGTCGACCCACCGCTGAGCTTTCCGATACAATGCGTCACCGTGCCGACCATCGAGTCGGAAAGTTCAGACGAGGTGTTCCATGGATATCATCGAAACAATCAAAGAGCAGATTGCCAACAACACCATTCTGCTTTACATGAAAGGCTCGCCGAACGCCCCGCAGTGCGGCTTCTCGTCCCGTGCCTCGCAGGCCGTCATGCAGTGCGGCGAGAAGTTCGCCTACGTCGACATCCTGCAGAACCCAGAAATTCGCGCCAACCTGCCCAAGTACGCCAACTGGCCGACCTTCCCGCAACTGTGGGTGGCCGGTGAGCTGGTCGGCGGCAGCGACATCGTGCTCGAGATGTTCGAGAACGGTGAGCTGCAAACGCTGATCAAGGAAGCAGCCGCCAAGGCCAAGGCTTCCGAAGCCTGATACACGCTGATGCCGGAGCGGTCACGCCGCTCTGGCAGATACGAAAAAGCCCCGCACTTGGCGGGGCTTTTTCGTATCTGGAAGAAGATTATTCTTCGCCCATCTGCGATTGCAGGTAGTTCTCGATGCCAATCTTGTCGATCAGGCTCAGCTGGGTTTCCAGCCAATCGATGTGCTCTTCCTCGGATTCGAGGATGTCTTCGAGCATTTCACGCGAGCCGAAGTCGCCGACCGTTTCGCAATGGGCGATGGCGGCCTTGAGGTCGGTCAGGCCTTTTTGCTCGATCTTCAGGTCACACTCAAGCATTTCCTTGGTGTGCTCACCGATCAGCAATTTGCCCAGGTCTTGAACGTTCGGGATGCCTTCGAGGAAGAGAATACGCTTGATCAGTTTGTCAGCGTGCTTCATCTCATCGATCGATTCCTTGTACTCGTGCTTGCCGAGCTTGTTCAGGCCCCAATCTTCGTACATGCGGGCGTGCAGGAAGTACTGGTTGATCGCGACCAGCTCGTTTCCGAGGATCTTGTTGAGATGCTGGATGACGCTTACGTCGCCTTTCATGTCCGGGTTCCTGCCCTGTGAGGTATGCCAATACAGAGAAGTTTGAGCCCCACAAGTACCACTGTCAAACCTAAGTTATTGAATAATAAATGAAATTTAATCGGAATAAGAATGTTTGTGAACCGCGTTAGAGCGCTAACTTATTGAATTACAGGCATAAAAAAACCGGACACGAGGTCCGGTTCTTCAAATTCGCTGGTATTTCAGGCCGCATTAAATTCAACGGGGTAGGGCAGGGCGGCTTGTTGGCTGACCTGAAGGTCGGTCAGGGTCTCGCGGACCACCTGCTTGGCGAGGCAGGCACACTTGCCACATTGGCTGGCCACATTGGTGGCGGCTCGAACTTCCTTGTAGCTGCAGCATCCTTCGTAGATCGCATCGCGGATCTGTCCGTCGGTCACGCCGACACAAAGACACACATACATAGGGCTGACCATCGCGGGTTGAGTCGATGGATTGGAGCTTAATGGTAATGAGAATGCTTGTCAAAGTGCTTTCTGAAAGCGCCCGCCTTGAGCGACCGGCGGTTGGATTCGGACTGTCACTCGAACCTGTGTATGATGGGCGGCCTTTGTTGGATGCCTGGCGCTGTCAGCGTGCGGGCAACGATTTTTCACCATCATCAGGAGTTAACGAATGAGCGTACTCGTTGGTAAACAAGCCCCCGACTTCACCGTTCCAGCTGTACTGGGCAACGGCGAAATCGTCGACAGCTTCAACCTGGCCTCGGCCATCAAGGGCAAGTACGGCCTGGTGTTCTTCTACCCGCTGGACTTCACCTTCGTCTGCCCGTCCGAGCTGATCGCCCTGGACAACCGCATCCCAGACTTCGCTGCCCGCGGCGTGGAAGTGATCGGCGTGTCGATCGACTCGCACTTCACCCACAACGCCTGGCGTAACACCCCGGTCAACAACGGCGGCATCGGCCAGGTCAAGTACACCCTGGCAGCTGACATCACCCACGAAATCTGCAAAGCCTACGACGTCGAGTCCGAAGGCGGCGTAGCTTTCCGTGGCGCCTTCCTGATCGACAAGAACGGCGTTGTTCGTTCGCAGATCGTCAACGACTTGCCGCTGGGCCGTAACATGGACGAGCTGCTGCGTCTGGTTGACGCCCTGCAATTCCACGAAGAGCACGGTGAAGTTTGCCCTGCCAACTGGAAAAAAGGCGACAAAGGCATGAACGCTTCGCCAGAAGGCGTTGCTGCCTACCTGAGCGAGAATGCTGGCAAGCTGTAAGCGCCATGCATAAAAAAAACCGGCCCAAGTGGCCGGTTTTTTTATGCGTGCTCAAAGCCCCATCGCGCAGCACGGCTACTCCCACTCTCGTAATGGATATGTGGCAGCGGCCCGGCCCTGCAGTGCGGCCTTTGGATCAATCGTTGAAGTCGCGCCAGCCGCCCATCTCTTTCCAGCGGTTGACGATGCCGCAGAACAGCTCGGCGGTCTTCTCGGTGTCATAACGGGCCGAATGCGCCTCACGACCATCGAAGTCGATGTCCGCGCTCTGGCACGCTCGCGCCAGCACGGTCTGACCATAGGCAAGGCCGGCCAGGGTGGCGGTGTCGAAGCTGGAGAACGGATGGAACGGGTTGCGCTTGAGGTCGTTGCGCGCCACTGCTGCGTTGAGGAAGCCCAGGTCGAAGCTACTGTTGTGACCAACCAGGATCGCCCGCTTACAGCCGTTGGCCTTGAGCGCCTTGCGCACGCCACGGAAGATATCGGTCAGCGCGCTTTCCTCACTCACGGCCATGCGCAGTGGGTGATCGAGCTTGATCCCGGTGAACTCCAGGGCGGCCGCTTCGATGTTGGCGCCTTCGAACGGCTCGACGCGGAAGAAATAGGTGTGTTCCGGGAACAGGAAGCCCTTCTCATCCATGCCGATGGTAACTGCGGCGATCTCCAGCAGTGCGTCGGTAGCGCTGTTGAAGCCGCCAGTCTCGACATCCACCACTACTGGCAGGTAACCACGAAAGCGCTCGGCCATCGGGTGGCGAGGACCGCCGGTTTGACCTTCCTGGTCGTCTTCGTACAGATCTTCGCTCACGCGTTTTCCTCCAGCAGGCGCCAGCGCAGTTTTTCACCGGCGCGCAGCGGAATCACAGTATTGTCGCCAAACGGCAGGCTGCTTGGCGCAGTCCACTCTTCGCGGACCAGGGTAATGGTGTCGGTGTTTGCCGGCAGGCCATAGAAGGCCGGGCCGTGCAAGCTGGCAAAGCCTTCGAGCTTGTCCAGCGCATTGCGCTGCTCGAACGCCTCGGCGTACATCTCGATGGCCGCATAGGCGGTGTAGCAACCGGCGCAGCCACAGGCCGCTTCCTTGGCATGTTGGGCATGCGGCGCCGAGTCGGTGCCGAGGAAGAACTTGGGATTGCCACTGGTAGCGGCGTCCAGCAGCGCCACCTGATGGGTGTTGCGCTTGAGGATCGGCAGGCAGTAGAAATGCGGGCGAATGCCGCCGACCAGCATGTGGTTGCGGTTGTACAATAGGTGCTGGGCGGTAATGGTCGCGCCAACGTTGGCTGGGGCCTCGGTGACGAACTGCGCAGCATCGGCCGTGGTGATGTGCTCGAACACCACCTTGAGCGTCGGGAAACGCTCGACCAGACGCCGCATATGCTCGTCGATGAAGCGTTTTTCGCGGTCGAACACGTCGATCTCGGCCCGGGTCACCTCGCCGTGTACCAGCAATGGCATGCCGGTTTCGGCCAAGGCTTCGATAGCCGGGAAGATGTTATCGATGCTGGTCACGCCGGAATCGGAGTTGGTCGTAGCGCCAGCCGGGTAAAGCTTGGCGGCGTACACGAAGCCACTGGCCTTGGCCGCGCGGATGTCGTCAGGGCTGGTGCGATCGGTGAGGTACAGCACCATCAGCGGCTCGAAGCGGCTGCCTGCCGGGCGAGCGGCAAGGATGCGCTCGCGGTAGGCGCCAGCCTCGGCGGCGTCGCGCACCGGCGGGACCAGGTTGGGCATGATGATGGCACGGGCGAAGGTGCGCGCCACGTCACCAACGGTGTGGGGCAAGACGGCACCATCGCGCAGATGGATGTGCCAGTCGTCGGGACGCAGGAGGGTCAGGCGGTCGGACATTGGGAATTCCAGGCGGGTCGAACTCAAGGGTGAATGCTACCGGAAAACCCTTGGGCGAGCACGGCTATCAAGTTTTCCGCCAGCCGACCGATAGCCTGCAGGTAAGCCGTCAGAATTTGTGGAGCCGCCCGTGCGCCAGCGTTACCTAGCCCTGTTCACTCTGTTTGCCAGCCTGCCGGCCGGTGCACTGACCTTCCAGACTCGGATGGAGAACATCGCCTGGACGGTCGAGGGTGACCAGTTCGAGTGCCGATTGGTCCAGCCGATCGAAGGCTTTGGCAGCGGCGAGTTCGTGCGGCGCGCCGGCGAGCAGCCGACCTTCCAGCTGCGTTCCAACAGCAACGTGTTGGGAGCGGGTTCGGCCACTTTGCTCGCTGCTGCAGCGCCCTGGCAGCCTGGGCGTGGCGATATCAACCTGGGCGCCGTGCGTATGGCGCGTACCGGCGTGCTGTTCACCTCGTCCCAGGGCCAGGCCAGTCGTCTGATCAATGGCCTGCTCGATGGGCGCAGCACGGTGGTGCGCAACTACACCGGCGAAGGCGGCCGGGCCATGGAAGTGCGAGTACTGCCGGTAAGCTTCGCCAAGGCCTACAGCGATTATCAGGCGTGTGCCGGTAAGTTGCTGCCAATGAACTACGACCAGATTCGCCAGACCCAGGTCGGCTTCCCCACCGGGGTCGATCTGGACAGCAATGCCCGGGCGCGACTGGATGTGATCCTCGATTATCTCAAGGCAGACCCGTCGGTAAATCACATCGAGCTCAACGGCCACTCCGACAACAGCGGCAATCGCCTGACCAATCGGGAAAATTCGCGGCGCCGCGCCCTGGCCGTAGCTGATTACCTGAAGGCGCATGGCGTGCCGGAAGAGCAGATCACCGTGCGATTCCATGGCGAGCGGTACCCGCTGGCCAAGAACAACAGCGCCGCCAATCGTGCGCGCAACCGTCGAGTGAATATTGAGCTGGATCGGGTTACGCCGGTTGCCAAGCCGGTCGAGAAGCCGCTTGAGCAGGCGCCTGCTGCGCCGGCTTCGACATCAGCGCCCGCTGCTGCGCCTGCCGCCAAACAGCTCTAGTCGCCACTAAACTTGGATAACCGCCACCAACCCATAGTCGCGCCGTCGACAGTTCCTGTCGCTTTGTCGTCAGAAGCTGTCGCCCCACTGTAAATTTGTCACTGACGCCGGTAGAATCAATCGCTTTCCGTACAACCCCGTGGAGTGATGGCATGGCGGACGTAAATAAGGTCGTACTGGCGTATTCCGGCGGCCTTGATACTTCGGTGATTCTCAAGTGGCTGCAGGATACCTACAACTGCGAAGTGGTGACCTTCACCGCTGACCTGGGGCAGGGCGAGGAGGTCGAACCGGCCCGCGCCAAGGCTCAGGCGATGGGCGTGAAAGAAATCTACATCGACGACCTGCGCGAAGAATTCGTGCGTGACTTCGTATTCCCGATGTTCCGCGCCAACACCGTCTACGAAGGCGAGTACCTGCTGGGTACTTCCATCGCTCGTCCGCTGATTGCCAAGCGCTTGATCGAAATCGCCAACGAAACCGGCGCCGACGCTATCTCCCACGGCGCTACTGGTAAAGGCAACGACCAGGTGCGCTTCGAGCTGGGTGCCTATGCGCTCAAGCCTGGTGTCAAGGTCATCGCCCCATGGCGTGAGTGGGACTTGCTGTCCCGCGAAAAACTGATGGACTACGCCGAGAAGCACGGCATCCCGATCGAGCGCCACGGCAAGAAAAAATCACCGTACTCGATGGACGCCAACCTGCTGCACATCTCCTACGAAGGCGGTGTCCTGGAAGATACCTGGACCGAGCACGAAGAAGACATGTGGCGTTGGAGCGTCTCGCCAGAGAACGCACCAGACCAGGCAACCTACATCGAGCTGACCTACCGCAATGGCGACATCGTTGCCATCGACGGCGTCGAGAAGTCCCCGGCTACCGTGCTGGCTGACCTGAACCGCATCGGCGGCGCCAACGGTATCGGTCGTCTGGACATCGTCGAAAACCGTTACGTGGGCATGAAGTCGCGTGGCTGCTACGAGACCCCAGGCGGCACCATCATGCTGCGCGCTCACCGCGCCATCGAGTCGATCACCCTCGACCGTGAAGTCGCTCACCTCAAAGATGAGCTGATGCCAAAATACGCCAGCCTGATCTACACCGGTTACTGGTGGAGCCCAGAGCGGGTCATGCTGCAGCAGATGATCGATGCGTCCCAGGTCAACGTCAATGGCGTGGTTCGCCTGAAGCTGTACAAGGGCAACGTCACTGTTGTTGGTCGCAAGTCGGACGATTCACTGTTCGATGCTAACATCGCGACTTTCGAAGAAGACGGCGGCGCCTACAATCAGGCCGATGCTGCTGGCTTCATCAAGCTCAACGCCCTGCGTATGCGGATTGCCGCTAACAAGGGCCGCTCGCTACTGTAATAACGCGCTGTTTTGAAAAACCCGGCCTTGCGCCGTAATGCTGTTCACTTAAGGCCCTTGTCGCCTGCTTTGGGGCCGCTCTGCGCCCCTTCGCGGGCAAGCCCGCTCCCACAGGTATAGCGCCGCTCGGTTGGTCGGCGCCGTACCTGTGGGAGCGGGCTTGCCCGCGAAGGGGCGCAGAGCGGCCCCAAAATCATCTTAAGTGAACAGTATTACGGCCTTGCGCCGGGTTTTTTGTCTCTGTCAAAAGTCAGCCAGTTCCTCGTCGTCGGCAACCGGGTGAACAATCAACTTGATGCGCATGCGTGTATCCAAATTACACAAGGTCCAACTCCGGGGCTGCGCGTGAGGGTGGCTGAGAGTCCGCAAAATGTGAGTTTCGATGAACTTCTGCGCTTCAGGGCCAGACAAGGCAATAATTTGACTGTTTTGGTCTGGGGCGTGTAATGAAGGCTGCGCAGTAATGTTCGCAGGGGGCACAGAGTGTCTGTCGGCGGTGGAGGGTGAGGGGGGCTGGTATAGAGAGCGGTGATTGAAATTCAGCGTCAGAAAAAACAGCACCGTTAAGAAGAAGGGGAAGCCGACCAAAAACCAAGTGTAGATTGTCTGACTGCTTTCAGAGAGAAACGGCAGCGAAGCCAAGGCCGAGGCTTCAACGATGCCGGCAAAGATGGCGATGAGCGTCAATGGACCCAGGCCCTTTTCAATGTTCATGACTGCAGCCTTACATTGGATTTTTTTATATGTACCTGTAATGACGTTTAAAAACAAAAGGAAGTCATTCCCATGGGCAAGTGGGGATGGCGGGTGCCAATTGATTTCTGGCTTCTGCTGCTTCGGTTGAGTGAGTGCTACCAGGCGAGTGCTTAGAGATGTTGGACCTAATTATCAACGGTTAAACAACTTGCCCACTCCTTGTTTGTAGGACTATTCCTTATTTTATGTAGTACTCATCTTTGCATGCGTTTAAAGGGCAATTCATAGACCCATTGAAGGTTCTCCTCGGTTATTGTTACGCCTGCAAAAAATAACGAATCAATGGATATCGCATGAATAAAGTGCTTATCGTGGATGATCATCCTGTTATCCGCCTGGCCGTGCGCATGCTGATGCAACGGCATGGCTATGAGGTGGTGGCGGAAACTGATAATGGTGTGGATGCCCTGCAATTGACACGGGAGCATCTACCCGACATCGTCGTGCTGGATATCGGCATCCCCAAACTGGATGGGCTCGAGGTGATTGCGCGGATGACCTTGGCCAGTCCTGGCAGTAAAGTGCTGGTACTCACCTCGCAGGCACCTGGGCATTTTTCGATGCGTTGCATGCAGGCTGGCGCCGCCGGATATGTGTGTAAACAACAAGAGCTGACTGAACTGCTCAGTGCCATAAAGGCGGTATTGTCCGGCTACAGCTACTTTCCCAATCAGGCGTTGCACAAGACCCGTGGAAGTCTGAATAACGGTAGTGAGGTGGAAATGGTCGAGCGTCTATCGGCCAGGGAAATGATGGTGCTGCAGCAATTGGCGCGGGGTAAAAGCAACAAGGACATTGCCGATAGCATGTTTCTGAGTAACAAGACCGTCAGTACCTACAAAACACGTTTGCTGCTCAAGCTCAACGCTCGCTCGTTGGTCGATCTGATAGAACTGGCACAGCGTCATGGCCTGGCCTGACTAAGCAACTAGAGCCCAAGCCAAGGGGCCGCTGCGCGGCCCGATCGCAGTCTGCGATTGGGCTGCACGCAGCCCCAGCTACAGGCTTGCGCAGAGTAAGATTCGATGCGTTACAAGTCGTAGTCGTAGTCGGACAGCTGGCGCTGCAGGCGGCGCTCCTCGAGCATGTTATCAATGGTGCGGCGTTTACTCAGGTTGGTCTTTGCGGTTTCCACTTGAGGCTCTGCTTCGTCATCAGCGGAAGCGGTGAAATCATCGTCGATCGACAGCTCGTCTTTATCGGTGCTCATGAGTTACTCCAAGCCAAAGGGCCATTGGGCGTCCTTATAACGAGAAACTCGATCGCGGTAAAAAAGATTTTTTCAATCGTTCGACGGTGTTTTCACCTATTGGCTCAATCATCGGAGGTCTTGTGCTTGTACTCGCACAGGTCCTCGATCCGACAGCTACCACAGCGCGGCTTGCGCGCCTGGCAGACGTAGCGGCCGTGCAGGATCAGCCAGTGATGAGCATCGAGCAGGTAATCTTTGGGAACGAATTTCATCAATTTCTTTTCCACCTCCAGCACGGTCGTGCCTGGTGCGATGCCGGTTCGATTGCTGACCCGAAAGATATGCGTGTCGACAGCCATCGCCGGCTGGCGGAAAGCGGTATTGAGCACCACATTGGCGGTCTTGCGGCCAACTCCCGGGAGTGCTTCGAGCGCTTCACGGGTTTGCGGCACCTCGCTTCCATGTTGCTCAATCAACAAACGACAGGTCTCGATAACGTTCTTAGCTTTGCTGTTGAACAGGCCGATGGTGCGGATGTACTCGCTCAAGCCTTCGACCCCTAGCGCATAGATCGCCTCAGGTGTATTGGCAACCGGATACAGGCGTGCAGTGGCCTTGTTGACACCGACATCAGTGGCTTGGGCAGACAGGATCACTGCGATGAGCAGCTCGAAGGGCGTGGTGTAGGCCAGTTCAGTCTTCGGATCAGGATTGTCTTCGTGCAGCCTGCGAAAAATCTCCAGGCGTTTGGCAGCATTCATGGGGTCAACGAATTCCTTGACGACGTGAAGGGGCAGGCCCCGGACGCAGGCGATTGTACAAGGCAAGCAGCAGGCCGAGCAGTATCAATGCACCTGGAGCCAGATTGGCCAGGTATAGATCAGTGCTGCTCGTCAGCCACTGGCGCAGCGCACCGAGCAACAGGCCGGCTGTGACGAAGCCAGCTAGATGCAGGGCCAATGAGCGCCATCGTGCTTGCTGGGGTAATAGATGATCGGCTGCCAGGCATTGCACGCTGAGCAATAGCGGGTAGTGACCGAGCGCCAAGGCCAGCGGTAGTGCCCAGGCATGCAGGCTCATATGTAGGCAGCTGGTCAGTGCTGCGATCAGCAGGACGCTCGCCAGCAGGTAGAGATAGCCGCTGAGCTGCCGGCGCAAGGGCGTCAACAAGGCTTGATGCGAGACCATCAGCAGAACCGCACAGCCGCAGATTGCCGCCGCCTGGAGCAGTGTGCGGGTCGCGCCCAGCAAGGGCACCAGACTGACGCTGAAAAACCACAATCTATTCATCAGGATTGCCTTCGATCAGGGCGGCGCGGTGTTCGTCGAAGTAGCGCAAGGCATCTTGCAAGGCATCAATCACCGCGCGAGAGGTAACCGTAGCCCCTGCCAGCTGATCGAAATCCCCCTGATCACGTTTGATCGCCCAGGCATCCGAGTGCGTGCGGCCGATAAATTGATCCAGCCAGCGCAGAGCAGGGTCGACTAGGCGATCACCCAATCCAGGGCTTTCCTGCTGGTGCAATACCTCAATGCCAAGCAGCCGCCCATTTGCCGCAACGGCAATGGCCAGCTCTATCGGCCCGGCATAGCCTTGAGTACGGCTGCGCAACACCACTGCTATCGGTTTTGCCGACAGGGTGGCGCGAAAGCCCGCAAGTAGCTGGCTGTGGGCAAGCTGGATATTTTCCAGGTGCAGTGGGGCCTGCAAAGGATCGTTGTCGTAGCTGTCAGACGGCAATACCGCCAGCCACTGACGGCTCTGCAACTCGCGCTGTGTTTGCTCGATGGGCTTCTCTGTGAGCTGCCACCAGGCCACCGTCACCGCCAGCGACAAACTGCCGACCAGTGTCAGCACCAAGGCCTGACGTGCCACGCTGTTCATGAAGTCGCCTGCTGCCGGCGCATCGCCAGACGCTCAAGGGACGGCACTGCAAGGTTCATCAGTAAAATGGCGAAGGCGCTGCCGTCAGGGTAGTTGCCCCAAGTCCTGATCAGATAGATCAACAACCCTGCACCAACGCCGAACAGTAGCCGCGCCAGCGCAGGCTTGGGGCCGGACACGGGCTCGGTAGCGATAAAGAAGGCGGCCAGCATGGTCGAGCCGCTGAACAGGTGCAACAGTGGTGAGCCATGGGAGTCGGAGCCCGAACCGTTCCAGCCCAGCAGGCTGAACACTAACAGCCCACCCAGTAGGCCCACTGGCGCGTGCCAGCTGAAGACCTTGCGCTGCAGCAAAAAAAGCCCACCGAGCAGAAATGCCAGGTTGACCCATTCGCCAGGGCGGCCGCCAATGCTGCCAAATCCTGGATGCCTGGCGAACAGCTCTTCGATGGTCAAGCTGCGGTTGTGGCGCAGGCCATCGAGTACGGTGGGCTGGGCCCAGGCATCGATGCTGGCGTTGCCAAACACCAGTTGCAGGCTTTCTGGTAATCCCGGTATCGGTCCCGGCCAATGGTTCATCTGCAGCGGGAAGCTCAAGAGCACGAAGGCGTAACCGACCATTGCCGGATTGAACAGGTTGCGTCCAACTCCGCCAAAGGCTTGCTTGCCAATGCCGATGGCGACACTTGCGCCTAGCACTGGAAGCCACCACGGCGCATAGGGCGGTAAGGCCGCTGCCAGTAGCACTGCCGTGACCAAGGCGCTGCCATCGACTAGCGAAGGCAACAGCTGTTGCCCGCGCAGCTTGAGTAGCAAGGCTTCGCTGGCGCTGGCAGCGCAGGCGCACAAGATCAGATTGAACAGTACGCCCCAGCCTTGTAGCCAGAGCAGTGCCAACAGGCCCGGCACGCAGGCGAGCAACACCTGGCCCATGGTCGTGCGCAGTCGTGGGTCAGGCGCCGGGCTCATGTGGTGAACAATCCATTGAGGCCAGAAAACGCCATGGCCATGATTCCGGCGGCCAACAGCTCGATGGGCAGGCCGCGCAGCGTGACCGGCACGTCTTCATGCTGGCAGCGCTGGCGCAGGTCGTCGAACAAGGCCAGGGCCAGCCAAAATCCCAGCCCACCGAGCAGTCCCCAGACGAGGGTGGTCACCCAGTCACTGCGCTCGGCGCTAAGCTGCAAGGCCAAGCCAAGGGCCGTTACATTCAAAAGCAATGCCGGGCGCATCTGTGCGATGGGCCATGCTGGCCTTAGGCGGGCAAGCAGGGTTGGCCAGCCCCAGGCAATACTCGCCAGCAGCGGCAGCAGCGCCAACAGTTGCAGGTGCTGTATCTGCAAGGGTGTGAAAATGAGGCTCTCGAGCAGCTTCGCACCGAGCAACCCAAGTAGTATCAGCACCGCGCTGGAGAGGCCCAACGCATGCACTTGCAGCTGCGAGTCTGCACCCTTGTGCAAGAACAGGTGATTGATCAGCGCAGCGCTGACCAGAACCAGGACGTAGTCGCTCATGAGAATGCCGAAAGCCGTGGGCTGCACTGAGTATATCTGGCACTGCGGCGGGGAATGAAAAAGCCCCGGCGCAAAGGCCGGGGCTGGAGACTTACTTGATGCGTTGACCCGGCTTGGCGCCGCTGTCTGGGCTGAGCAGGTAGATCTCTTCACCGCCAGGGCCGGCAGCCATGACCATCCCTTCGGACATGCCAAAGCGCATTTTACGCGGCTTGAGGTTGGCGACCATCATGGTCAGGCGGCCTTCCAGCTTGGATGGGTCAGGGTAGGCCGACTTGATGCCGGAGAATACGTTACGGCGCTCGTCACCGATGTCCAGGGTCAGTTGCAGCAGCTTGTCAGCGCCTGGTACAGCCTCGGCCTTGACGATCAACGCTACGCGCAGGTCGACGGCGGCGAAGGTATCGAACTCGATTTCTGCCGACAGTGGCTCTTTGCTCAGCTCGCCGTTACCGGCAGGTGCGCTGGAAGTCTGCGAGGCGAGCAGGTCTTCCTTGCTGGCGGCGACCATGGCTTCGACCTTGGCTGGCTCGATCCGGCTCATCAGTGGTTTGAAGGCGTTCAACTGATGGTTTTCCAGGCGCGACAGGTGATCGTTCCAGGTCAGTGGTGCGACATTCAGGAACGCCTCGGCATCGGCTGCCAATACCGGCAGTACTGGCTTGAGGAAGATCACCAACTGACGGAACAGGTTGACGCCCTGGGCGCAGATCGCCTGCACTTCGTCCTGTTTACCTTCTTGCTTGGCCAGCGACCATGGCGCCTTGTCGGCGATCCAGGCGTTGGCGCGGTCGGCCAGGCCCATGATCTCGCGCATGGCGCGGGCAAAATCGCGCGCTTCATAGGCTTCGGCGATCGACGGTGCCGCGGCGAGGAACGCCTCGCTCAGCTCCGGCGCGGCGTCGCCCGCTACCAGTACACCTTGGTTGCCCTTGTGGATGAAGCCTGCGCAGCGGCTGGCGATGTTCACCACTTTGCCGACCAGGTCAGAGTTGACCTTCTGCACGAAGTCTTCCAGGTTCAGGTCCAGGTCATCGACGCCACGGCCCAGCTTGGATGCGTAGTAGTAGCGCAGGTATTCCGGGGCCAGGTGATCGAGGTAGGTGCGCGCCTTGATGAAGGTGCCGCGCGACTTGGACATCTTCGCGCCGTTGACGGTCAGGTAACCGTGCACGTTGATCGCGGTAGGCTTGCGGAAGCCTGCGCCTTCAAGCATGGCTGGCCAGAACAAGGCGTGGAAGTTGACGATGTCCTTGCCGATGAAGTGGTACAGCTCGGCGCTGGAGTCTTCTTTCCAGAACGCATCGAAGTCCAGTTCCGGACGGCGTGCGCAGAGGTTCTTGAAGCTGGCCATGTAGCCGATCGGTGCGTCCAGCCAGACATAGAAGTACTTGCCAGGCTCGCCAGGGATCTCGAAGCCGAAGTATGGGGCATCGCGGGAGATGTCCCACTCTTGCAGGCCCGAGTCCAACCATTCGGCGAGTTTGTTGGCGACCGCATCCTGCAAGGTGCCGCTCCGGGTCCATTGCTGCAGCATGGCCTGGAAGTCTGGCAGCTTGAAGAAGAAGTGCTGGGAGTCTTTAAGGACCGGAGTGGCACCAGAGATGGCCGACTTGGGGTTCTTCAGCTCGGTGGGCGCGTAGGTGGCGCCGCACTTTTCGCAGTTGTCGCCGTACTGGTCTTCGGCCGCACATTTAGGGCAGGTGCCCTTGATGAAGCGGTCGGCCAGGAACATACCCTTCTCAGGGTCGAAATACTGGGTGACCGAGCGATTGGCGATGTGGCCGGCTTCGCGCAGACGGGTGTAGATCAGGCTCGACAGCTCGCGGTTTTCTTCGCTGTGGGTCGAGTGGAAGTTGTCGAAGTCGACCAGAAACTCGGCGAAGTCGCCGCTGTGCTCGGCCTGGACGTTGGCAATCAGCTGCTCTGGGGTGATGCCTTCTTTTTCGGCACGGAGCATGATCGCCGAGCCATGGGCATCGTCAGCACAGACATAGATGCACTGGTTGCCACGTAGCTTCTGGAAGCGAACCCACATGTCCGTCTGGATGTACTCCAGCATATGGCCAAGGTGGATTGAACCATTGGCATAGGGCAGGGCGCTGGTGACGAGAATCTGACGTGGCTCGGACATGGTGGCTCGGCTACTTATCTGGCTACGGAAAAAAATGGATGATCGGCCACTATAAAGGGCTGGCGAATATATTTCACCCCAAGCACGCATCTCTAGACGATTGACGGGTTAGCATAAGCGTCTGTTCCATATTCAGTTTGCCAATGGGAGTCTCCATGAGTGCCGTCACACGTGCCGCCGTCGAAGGCGTGCTCCGCCAGTACACCGACCCATACCTGAACCAAGACCCGGTCAGTGCCGGTTGCGTGCGCGCCATCGATATCCAGGGCGGGCAGGTCAAGGTCCAGCTGCAGCTGGGTTATGCCGCAGGCCTGTTCAAGAACGGCTGGGCCCAGGTATTGGAAACGGCCATTGGCAATCTTGACGGGGTGGAGGCTGCGCACGTGGCCATCGACTGCGTGATCGCTGCGCACAAGGCCCAGGCGCAAGTCCCGGGCATGGCCAACGTCAAGAACATCATCGCCGTGGCATCGGGCAAGGGGGGGGTGGGTAAATCGACCACTGCCGCCAACCTTGCCTTGGCCCTGGCCCGCGAAGGTGCCCGGGTAGGTATTCTGGACGCCGACATCTATGGCCCGAGCCAAGGGGTGATGTTCGGTATCGCCGAAGGTACCCGTCCGCAGATCCGTGACCAGAAGTGGTTCGTGCCGCTCAACGCCCACGGCGTCGAAGTGATGTCCATGGCGTTTCTGACCGACGACAACACACCGATGGTCTGGCGTGGTCCGATGGTGTCCGGAGCGCTGCTGCAACTGGTGACCCAGACCGCCTGGGATGATCTTGATTACCTGGTGATCGACATGCCACCCGGCACTGGCGACATCCAGCTGACTCTGGCGCAGAAAGTGCCGGTGGCAGGTTCGGTGATCGTCACCACCCCGCAAGACCTGGCGCTGCTCGATGCCAAGAAGGGCGTGGAAATGTTCCGCAAGGTCAACATTCCGGTGTTGGGTGTGGTCGAGAACATGGCCGTGCATATCTGCTCGAACTGCGGGCATGCCGAGCATCTGTTCGGTGAAGGCGGTGGCGCCAAGCTGGCCGCCCAGTACGGGGTCGAAGTGCTGGCCTCGCTGCCGCTGTCGATGCTGATCCGTGAGCAGGCCGATAGCGGCAAGCCTACTGCGATCGCTGAACCTGAAAGCCAGATCGCCATGGTCTATCAAGAGCTGGCGCGGCACGTCGGTGCGCGGATCGTGCAGCAGGAAGCCGCAGCACCGGCAATGCCCAATATCACCATCAGCGAAGACTGACCGTGGGAGCGGGCATGCCCCGCGATAGCGTCGCACGTGCTGACGCTGTCGTAGGCCAGCCCGCTGCTACTGCCCAGCAGCTGGATGTTTTTGCAGGCACAAAAAAACCCGCCAAAAGGCGGGTTTTTCTTGAAGCTAAACTGGATTAGGCCAGTTGAACTTCTTCAGCCTGCATGCCTTTCTGGCCGCGGGTAGCGACGAAAGTAACAGCTTGGCCTTCTTTCAGGGTCTTGAAGCCGTCAGCTTGGATGGCTTTGAAGTGCACGAACAGGTCGTCACCCGACTGAGGGGTGATGAAGCCGTAGCCTTTCTCATCGTTGAACCACTTGACGGTACCGGATTGACGGTTGGACATGTGTCTGTCTCCTTGGACAAAGTAAATTTCGGCACAGGAAACGCCCTGGCCGGACTGAGTGCAAAGAGTAGGAAAATTCAGCGATGGGCCGATGGAAATCGTGCATCAAACTAGAGATTCTCGGTGTCACGTGCAGCACAGTGGCGTCACCTTAACCCACTTTCCGCGACCTGCCAATGGTCAAAAGCCGGTTTGATGAAATTCGGATCGACGGCGGCCGCAAGCCCCGTCCGACGCGGGATACGGCATGGAACTTTAACCCAGACGCCGGGACCGGTAAGATGCGCATCTTGTTTTTTACCTCGCACTCTCAGGACACCCCCCGCCATGAGCATCAAATCGGATAAGTGGATTCGCCGCATGGCGCAGGAACACGGCATGATCGAACCGTTCGTCGAGCGCCAGATGCGCGGCGAAGCAGATAGCCGGGTGATCTCCTTCGGCGTCTCCAGCTATGGCTACGACGTACGCTGCGCTGACGAATTCAAGGTCTTCACCAACATCAATTCGGCCACCGTCGATCCGAAGAACTTCGATGCCGGCAGCTTTGTCGACGTCAAGAGCGACGTCTGCATCATCCCGCCCAACTCCTTTGCCTTGGCCCGCACCGTCGAGTACTTCCGCATTCCACGCAATGTGCTGACCATCTGCCTGGGCAAGAGCACCTATGCCCGCTGCGGCATCATCGTCAACGTCACCCCGCTCGAGCCCGAGTGGGAAGGCCATGTGACCCTCGAGTTCTCCAACACCACCACGCTGCCGGCGAAGATCTACGCCAATGAAGGCGTGGCGCAGATGCTGTTCCTGGAGTCCGACGAAGAGTGTGAAGTGTCCTACAAGGACCGCGGTGGCAAGTACCAGGGCCAGCGTGGCGTCACCCTGCCGCGCACCTGAGCCGACGAGCGCGGGGAATTCCTGCCCCGCCTGGCACTCCAACGAGTGAACAGTTCCAGCGCGCATGACGTGCGCTGGCTCTCGTCAGGAGCTGTCTATGAAACTCAATCCCGCAATCAGTGCGAAGCTGGCCGTCTTGCAGCCCAACCAGATCGGGTTGCTTGCATGGTCACTGCTGGCCCATCCGCCGCTGCAAGCCGGTGGCGTGCCGCACCAGCCTGATCCCGACACCCCGCAGCCGCCCGAACCTGGTGAGCATCCACCGATGGAACCGGGCGAGCCAACTTTGCCCGATGAGCCGCCTCCTGCCCCTGTAGCCTGATCAGCGCTGCAGCGCCCAGACCTGCTCAGCCCCCGCGACGAACACGCGGGTGGCGGCGTGTGGCTCGACCGTCCAGCCGCCGGTGAATTCACCAAAGGCGGGCAATAGGCTGACATTGTCATCGATCAGAAAACACGGCAGGCGCAAGCGCTGTCGGGCTCTGCCGCGCAGTATGAAGACCGGATGAATGTGCCCCGCCAGCACGGGGTGGGTTGGGTTCGCAGTCGGTTCGTGCTGCAAGGCGAAGGGCGGCAGAAGCCAGGGTTCATCCTTGATCGCGATGTCCAGCTCTGCTGGCGGATCCCCAGCGTGGCGGTCGTGATTGCCGCGCACCAATACCATTTGCAGGTGGCGATGGCGCTGGCGCCAAGCCGTGAGCTTGGCGACGATTGTGGGTGCGCGCGCCGGGCGCGCATGGAGAAAGTCGCCCAGCACGATCAGCTGCTCGCAATCGTAGGCATCGAGCAACGCATCCAGTCGGGCAAGCGTGGCGTCGGTGGTGCCGCGAGGCACCGGTTGATGCAGCGCGCGAAAGCTTGCGGCTTTGCCGATGTGCACGTCGGCCACCAGCAAGGCGCGTCGGGCAGGCCAATACAGGGCCTTGTCCGGTAGCAGCCAGAGGGTTTCGCCACAGTGTTCGATTACCAGGTGCTGGCCCATGACACTCCTTCAGGATCGTTGACGATGTCCAACGCTTGGTAGCTCATCGGTCTGGCGCCCCTCAGCCTCTATCTGCCACTTTTTCCAGGTCAGCGACCATCCGCGCAATGCGATCGGCCAGTTTCTCGGTGCTCAACGTCTCGCGCATGCCTTCGACCAACAGCGCAAACGCCAGCGGCCCGGGCCGGCGCAGAGCGCGTAAATCCAGGCGCAGCCTGCTCATCTTCAGCAGTTGCCGATGCAGCCGTTCGATCTCCAACTCCTCGCGCAACACTTCATCGCGCGCCTGGCCCAGCAGCAGATTACCCGCGTCATGCTTGCGAAACACTTCATAGAACAGGCCGCTGGATGCCTGAATCTGCCGGGTACTTTTTTGCGCCGCCGGATAGCCGCCAAACACCAAGCCGGCGATCTGGGCGATTTCGCGAAAGCGCCGCAGGGCCATTTCGCCGGCGTTCAGACTGGCCAACACGTCCTCCAGCAGGTTATCGGTGGACAGCGCCGGAGGTAGGTAGCTGGCCCAATCGACAGCGCTCGGGCTGAGCAGCTCGAAGCCATAGTCGCTAACGGCGATCGACACCGACAGTGGCTGCACCCGGCTGACTCGCCAGGCCAGCAGATTGGCCAGGCCCAGGTTGGCCATGCGTCCAGCGAAGGGGTAGAGGAACAGGTGAGAGCCCTGGCGCGAGGTGAGCGTCTCGGCCAACAGCGTCTGCTCGGTGGGCAGCACTGACCACGTGTGTTGCAAGGTTAGCAAGGGACGCACGGCGCGCATCTCCGGGCCGTTGAAGTGGCCGTGGGCGGCGGCGTCCAGCTGGGCGACCAGGGCATCGGCCAGTTCGCTGGAAAGCGGCATGCGCCCGCCATTCCAGCGCGCTACCGCGGCCTTGCGCGAGGTGCTGCGACGCACGTAGGCGGTCATGTTCTCGACCCGCACCAGCTCCAGCACGCGGCCAGCGAACACCAGGGTATCGCCGGGGCGCAAGCGGGCGATGAAGGCCTCTTCGACACTGCCCAGGCTTTTGCCACCGCCACCCTTGCTCCAGTACTTGAGGTTGATACTGGCCTCACTGACGATGGTGCCGATGCCCATCCGGTGGCGGCGGGCCAAGCGCTCGCTGGCCACTCGCCAGACACCATCCGGGTGGGCGACTACGCGCTGGTAGTCAGGGTAAGCGCTGAGTGAGTCGCCACCGTGGCGGACAAAGTCCAGCGCCCATTGCCACTGGCTATCACGCAAATCGCGAAACGCCCAGGTGCTGCGCACTTCCTGGAGCAATTGCTCCGGTCGAAAGCCACTGCCCAAAGCCATGCTGACCACATGCTGGACCAGCACATCCATGCTTAAGCGCGGCGACTGACGAGCCTCGATCTGGCCGGCTGCCAGGGCGTGACGGGCTGCTGCGGCTTCCACCAGTTCCAGGCTGTGGGTAGGCACCAGGGTGATCCGCGAGGCCCGCCCCGGCGCATGCCCGGAACGCCCCGCGCGCTGCAGTAGCCGGGCTATGCCCTTGGCCGAGCCAATCTGCAGCACACGCTCTACCGGTAGAAAGTCCACGCCCAGATCGAGGCTGGAGGTGCAGATGACCGCCTTGAGCGTGCCCTGCTTGAGACTGCGCTCGACCCAGTCGCGGGTCTGTCGTGCCAGCGAGGCGTGGTGCAGGGCAATCAGTCCAGCCCAGTCGGGGCGCTGCTCGAGCAGGGCCTGATACCAGAGTTCGGCTTGCGCGCGGGTATTGGTGAACACCAGGCAACTGGCGCTGGCGTCAATTTGCGCGCTGACCTGAGCGAGCATCTTCAGGCCCATATGGCCCGCCCAGGGGAAGCGTTCGATGGCCTCCGGCAGCAGGGTGTCGACCTCAAAACGCTTGTCTTGCCTGCCCTCTATCAGTACGCCGGCGCCAGGCAGCAAGACTTCGCGGGCGTGCTCCAGGTTGCCGAGGGTGGCCGACAGCCCCCAGACCACCAGCTCCGGCCGCCAGCGGCGCAAGCGCGCCAAGGCCAGTTGCAACTGCACGCCACGCTTGTTGCCGAGCAGTTCGTGCCATTCGTCCACGACTACCATGCGCAGTGCAGAAAAGTCTTCAACCGCATGTTCGCGGGTCAGCAACAGGGTGAGGCTTTCGGGTGTGGTGATCAGGGTGCTGGGCAAGCGTCGAGCTTGGCGCGCTCGCTCCGAAGCGCTGGTATCGCCACTGCGCACGCCCACGCTCCAGTTCAGCTCCAGGTCGTCCAATGGCGTCTGTAAGGCGCGCGCGGTGTCTGCTGCCAGGGCGCGCATAGGGGTGACCCACAGGACCTGTAGCGGCGCTGGTTGGCGTGCAGTGCCTGCTTGGGCAAAGGCGCGCAGTGCCGCCAGCCACACCGCATAGGTCTTGCCAGCGCCAGTGCTGGCATGCACCAGGCCTGACTCACCTCGCTCGACCGCCGCCCAGACCTGGCGCTGGAAAGCGAACGGTTTCCAGCCGCGGGCGGTAAACCAGGCGTTGGCAAGGTCGGTCGAGGCGCTCATGCGGCGGATCCGTCGAAGGCTGTGCTTCTACAGACCGTTGGCCGCGGCGATTGGTTTTACTCGATCAATTACCCAGCAGGTAGCCGCTACGGCAGATCTCTTCGCCGGCGACATGAGCGATGACCATTCCGCTGGTAGCCATCCGCCGCACGCTACGTGCGTACAACAGCCCGGCCTGGCTGTTGCGTAGCGCGGTCACGCGATCGCTGAGCGGATCAATCACCTCGGCGATCAGTTGCCCGGCTTCCAGGTACTGGCCAGGTTTGGCGTGGAACACCAGCAGGCCGCCCAGCGGCGCGGTGACCGGCTCAACCGCAGCCAGCGGCGAGGCTGGGTAGGGTAGTGCAGGCAGAGGCGCGGGCTGGCCATCGATGACGCCGGCATGGGTGAGGAAGTCGATGATCGCCTGGCTGTCCTTGCTCGCCAGTTCGTGGCTGACATCGGCCTGGCCGCGCAGCTCGACAGTCACCGAGAAGCTGCCCTGCGGGATCGGGAAGCGTTTGCCGAAACGTTGCTGCAACTGCCACCAGACCAGGCTGAAGCATTCATCGAACGACTGGCCGCCAGAGTCGGTGGCCAGCAGGCTGGCCTGGGCGCCGAGGTAGCGTGCCAGCGGCTCGACCTTGGGCCAGGCCTCTGGGGTGGTGTAGAGATGCTCGACCGCTTCGAAATCGCAGTGCAAGTCGAGCACCATGTCGGCATCGCAGGCTAGCCGTTGCAGGCACAGGCGCTGCGACTGCAGCGGCGTGCGCGCCGGGTGAGCGTCCAGGCCGCGGCGCAGGTACTCGCGGATCAAGGCAAGGTTATGCGCCGGGTCATCGGTCAAATGGCCTTCGATCTGGTCACCGATGCTGTCTGACAGATCAACGAAATTGCGGTTGAAATTCTCCCCGCTCTGTAGCTCGAAGCGCCCCAGTGGGGCGTCGAGCAGCACCTGCTCCAGACCCACCGGATTGGCCACCGGCACCAAGGCAATCGCCTGGCGCAGTCGGCCTTGCTGCTCAAGCTCCAGCAGACGCTGCTTCAAGTGCCAGGCCACCAGCATGCCGGGCAGCTCGTCGGCGTGCAGCGAGGCCTGGATGTAGACCTTGCCGCCCCCGCGTGGGCCGAAGTGGAAACTGTGCAACTGGCGGGTGATGCCCGGAACGGGCGACAGCAGGTCGTGGGTCGAGTGGTGCATGGTGGTCCTGGTAGGCGTTGGGTTGAACGGTCTGCGATTGAAGATAGAAGCATAAACTTGGCGATTGCGCATGTTGTCAGTGGCTTTGCGCTGTCAATCACGCCAGCAATGCTTGCAGGGTGCCCAGGTCATCCGCCTCATCCACCGGCTTGTCCAATCGCCAGCGCAGCATTCGCGGAAAGCGCACGGCAATTCCGCTCTTGTGCCGCTTGGACAGGGCGATGCCCTCGAAGCCCAGTTCGAACACCAGGGTAGGGGTTACGCTGCGCACCGGCCCGAAGGTTTCCACCGTCGTCTTGCGAATGATCGCGTCAACCTTGCGCATCTCTTCGTCACTAAGCCCCGAGTAGGCCTTGGCGAAGGGCACCAAGCTGCGCTGGGCAGTGCCAGCAGGCGCATCCCAGACGGCAAAGGTGTAGTCGCTGTACAGGCTGGCGCGCCGGCCATGGCCGCGTTGGGCATAGATCAGTACCGCATCGACGCTGAATGGATCGATCTTCCACTTCCACCACACGCCCATGTCCTTGGTGCGCCCGACCCCGTAGAGCGCCTCGCGCTGCTTGAGCATCAAGCCTTCCACTCCTAGGCTGCGTGACTGCTCACGCTGGCGGGCGAGATCGGCCCAGTCATCCCCTTGCAACAAGGGCGAGAGCAGGACAGGTGCCAGTGGGTATTGCTCCACCAGCCGTTCCAGCTGCGCGCGACGCTCGTGCTGGGGCCGGTTGCGCCAGTCCTGGTCCTGCCATTCGAGCAGGTCGTACGCTTGCAGTACCACCGGCGCATCGGCCAACAGTTTCTTGCCCAGGGTCTTGCGGCCGAGGCGCTGCTGCAACAAAGCGAATGGTTGCACTGCCACTTCTGCGGCCGTTGCGCCAGGTTTCCAGACCAGGATCTCGCCGTCGAGCACGCAGCCATCGGGCAAGGTCGAGGCGAGGCTGTGCAGTTCGGGGAAGCGCTCGGTCACCAATTCCTCGCCCCGCGACCAGATCCACAACTGGCCATCACGCTTGACCACCTGGGCGCGGATGCCATCCCATTTCCACTCCACTTGCCAGTCGCTGGGCGGGCCGAGCAGCCCAGCGAACTGCTCGGTAGGTGCCTGCAACGCGTGGGCGAGAAAGAACGGGTAGGGCTGCCCGCCACGCTGGCTGTGCTCATCGGCAGACTCGGCAGCGATCAGCTTCAGGTAACTGTCGGCGCTCGGTTTATGGCTCAGGTCGGTATAGCCGACCATCCGCTGCGCTACGCGCTTGGCATCGAGCTCGGCGAGCTGAGCCAGGGCGCGGGTGACCAGCAGCTTGGAGACGCCAACCCGAAAGCTGCCGGTGATCAGCTTCAGGCACAGCATCAGGCTTTGCCGGTCGAGCTGTGCCCACAGCTGTGGCAGGCGTTCGCGCACCGCCTCCGGGGGCTGGCCACGCAGCGGTAGCAAATGCTGCTCGACCCATTCGGCCAGACCTTGCTCGCTGCCGTGGGGGTTGTCCGGCAGCAGCAGGGAAATGGTCTCGGCCAAGTCTCCCACTGCTTGGTAGCTTTCTTCGAACAGCCAGTCCGGCAGGCACGACAGCTCGATGGCAAGTTCACGCAACAGCCGCGTCGGCACCAACTGCCGGGGGCGGCCGCCGGCGAGAAAATACACCGCCCAAGCCGCATCCTTGGCCGGCGCCTGGCTGAAGTAGTCGCGCAGGGCCTGCAGCTTGGCATTGCTGGAAGTGGTCGCGTCCAGGCGCAGGTAGAGCTCGGCGAAGGCCTTCATGGCGAAGTCTGCTCGGTGCTGGCGTCGTCTTCGTCGCCGTATTCGGTGACGAATCCGCGGGCATCCAGCCCGCGTTCACTCAGGTAGCGCACTAGCACGTTGACCGAGCCATGGGTCACCATCACCCGCTCGGCCCCGGTTTGCTCGATGGCCCAGAGTAATCCAGGCCAGTCGGCGTGGTCAGACAAGACGAAACCACGATCCACCCCGCGCCGCCGACGGGTGCCGCGCAGGCGCATCCAGCCGCTGGCGAAGGCGTCGCTGTAGTCGCCAAACCGTTTCATCCAGCTGCTGCCGCCAGCAGACGGTGGCGCCAGTACGATGGCCTGACGCAGCAGCGGATCGCTACGGGTAAAGTCACCGGCATAGTGGGTTTCGGGCAGGGCCACCCCGGCTTCGCGGTAGACCCGGTTCAGCGGCTCGACTGCGCCATGCACAAGAATCGGCCCTATGCTTGCATCCAGCCCATGCAGGATGCGTTGCGCTTTGCCGAAGGCGTAGCAGAACAGCACGCTGGCCTTGCCCTGATCGCGATTGGCCCGCCACCAGCTGTTGATCTGCTCGAATATCACCGCCTGTGGCGGCCAGCGGTAGATCGGCAGGCCGAAGGTCGATTCGGTAATGAAGGTGTGGCAACGCACCGCCTCGAAGGGCGCGCAGGTGGCGTCGGGCTCGACCTTGTAGTCGCCGGAGGCCACCCACACCTCGCCCTGGTATTCCAGGCGCACCTGGGCCGAGCCGAGCACGTGCCCAGCAGGATGCAAGCTCAAGGTGACGCCGTGGTGATCGAGGCGCTCGCCGTAGGCCAGGGTCTGTAGGTTGATGTCCGCGCCCAGGCGGCTGCGCAGAACCCCCGCGCCGGGTTCGGCAGTCAGGTAGCGCGCATTGCCGGTGCGCGCGTGGTCGCCATGGCCATGGGTGATCACCGCGCGCTCGACGGGGCGCCACGGGTCGATGTAGAAATCACCGGGCGGGCAGTACAGGCCTTCGGGGCGGGCGATCACAAGATCCATGGCAGGCGCGCTGGCTAGGGGTTACCAAGTAGGAGCGTGGGCTGACAGGGGAAGTTCGCTTGGGTTGGCAGATCTTGGGGCCGCTTTGCGCCCTTCGCGGGCAAGCCCGCTCCCACAGGTACGGCGCCGACCGTCCGAGCGGCGCTATACCTGTGGGAGCGGGCTTGTCGGAGCGCCGAACCGCCGCGAAGGGGCGCAAAGCGGCCCCAAAGCAGGCGACAAGGGCCTTAAGTGAACAGCATTACGCCCATTTCGTTGTCTGCTTACTTGCCCGGCACCAAGGTCAGGCGCTGGCTGCCATAGGCCCGAGCAAAGTTCTGCGGCTGGATGGGCAGGCTCATGAACCGCCCCTTGAACCAGGCATCCAGGCCATCAGCGTAATGCCGGCTGGCCGGATTACCGGACTGGCCACTGCTGGTCAGCAGCTGCAAGGGCTCTGCCTGGCCGAAGTCGACGATCATCCGCGCCGAGGCCGGCAGTTGCGTGTCGAAGTTGCGCCCCCAGCCATACGGGGTCATCGCCAAGGTGCTGAAATCACCACCGGCGGCGATTGGCGCCCGGCTGATGGCATCGCCCAGGCCATGGTAGTTGGCCGCTGGCCAGCGGTACTGGTGCAACTTGCCCCATTGCCAGGCGCGACGGTCAGCGCCCAGTTGCGCAGTGCCGGCATCCACTGCGCCGGCCAGGCTGCGAGCGAGGATGGTGGGTTTGTCTTCTTTGCCTGAAGTGCTGCGGTCATCCCAGAACGGGCTGTCTTCACGGCCCAGCAGATGGTCGGCCTGGGCCGAATAGGACAACTGGGCGTTGCTGACGAATGCCTGCCAGGCGGGGCTGGACTCAGGGCCAAGCTCGTCGAGGAAGGTTTGCCGGGCCACTTCCTGCAAGAACAGCTCGTACAGCGCGGCATCCGCCGACACCGGGCTCAGGCGGCCATCGAAGGCCTTGAGCCGGGCCAGGGCGTCGCGGGCCTTGTCGCGTTGTGCTCCGGGCAGGGCATCGATGGCCTGCTTGAGCGGTTGGGCCATGCCTGGAGCGTCGAACATCTGCTTGAGTTTGTCCGCAAGCAAGGTGACCTGGTCGTTCTGCAGCGCCATCAGGCTGCGGCTGTCATGACGGCCGTTACCTGCCAACTGCGCCAGGCGCTCGGCGCGCTCCGGGTAGTACCAGGTGTTGGACAGCTGCATGCCATAGCCCTTGGGCAGGCTGCGCTGGTTGGCGTGGCCGATCCAGCCTGCTGGCGGGTCCTGATCGTAGGGGTGCAGCATCGGGTCGGCATAGCCGTCCCAGTCATACCGCCCGTCCCAGCCTGGCGAGGGCAGCAGGCCCTGGCCTTCACGGCGATTGGGGTAGCGGCCGCTGACCTGCCAGCCAATGTGCTGGGGCTCGGCGAAGACAAAGTTCAGGGCGGCTGCACCGACCTCGCGGGTGCTGTCAAAGGCGCGCTCAACGTTGGCCGCACGGGTCAGGTCAAACAGCGCATCAAGGCTGCGATCACCCTTGAGCTGCGGCAGGCTCAGGGCCAGGCCCAGGCCGTTAGTGCCCGGCTGGCCGAGCAGGGTGCCGTGGCGGGTGTCGTACATGACTTCGCGCAGCGGGCGCTGGCCGCGGGCGAAGAAGGTTTCGCTACGGGCGCGGGCTTGCAGCCACTTGCCGTCGGCCAGGTAGGTCAGTTGGGTGCCCTGGCGGCGGACCTGTTCCAGGTACAGGTCCTGGTTGTCGGCCATGACCGCACTGCTGCTCCAGGCCAGCTTGCCGTTGTAGCCGCCGAGCAGAATCGGCAATCCTGGCAGCGACAGGCCGGCGACCTGGTACTTGCCGGTATGAATCTGAACCGGGCTCAGCGCCCAGGCGGCGCGACTATCACTGGCCAACAGGCTCTTGCCACTGCGGCTGCGCTGCGGGCCCAGGGCAAGGTTGGCCGAGCCTGGGCTGCCAAGCAGGCCGAGGTCGGCCAGCTTCTGGCTGGCACTGGCCAAGGCTGCCAGGCCTGGCAGTTGGCTAGCCAGATTAAGGCCCTTAAGCTTGTCGACTTCAGCTTCGGCCAGCGGTTCGTCCGGTGCCCCCGGCAGCAGCCAGGCCAGCTTGTCGCTGCCGACTTTTTGCGCAAGGGTCAGGGCTGCCAGCTCTTCCTGGACATTCACCGATTGGCTAAAGGCATACAAGCTGAATACAAGGGCCGAATCCTCGGGCTTCCAGTATTCCGGGCGATAGCCACTGCGGGCGAGCTCGGCCGGCAGTTTGTCGCGGTAGCGGAACAGGTAGGCGTTGACCCCGCGCGCATAGACCTCGAAGAAGCGCTTGAGCCGCGGCGAGGCATCGGCGTACAGCTGGGCTGCGTTCTGCTTGAGATTGGCGGCGCGCATCAAGCGGTCGATATCCAGCGCCTCGGGGCCTGCGAGTTCGGCCAAACGGCCCTGGGCCAGCAAGCGCATGCTGATCATCTGCTCGATGCGATCACCGGCATGCACGTAGCCCAGGCTGAACAGCGCATCGTGGAAGTTGCTGCTCTCGATCAGCGGCGCGCCCATGGCGTTGCGGCGTACCGAAACGTTCTGCGCCAGGCCCTTGAGTGGCTGCACGCCAGTGGTCGGTGGCACGCTGTCCTGATAGCCGCCCATCTGGCAGCCGGCGAGACCGAACAGGCTGAGCAGCGCCATGGCGGCGAAGCGGGGACGGATGGGAGGAAAGGCGGGCGCGGCCATGACAAGGCTCCTGCAAGGCGTGGCGGGGTTCGAAAGGCGCTAAGGTAGTGAGCGAGGGGGCGCCATGCAAGGTGCTGCAAAGCTTTATTTTCGTGGGGCTGCCCAGTGGTCGCCGGGCGGGAGATCGAGCTGCGCTCGTTCGCGGGTAAACCCGCGAAGAGGCCAGTACCGGGCGTGGATCAGGCGCCGTGGCACTTCTTGAATTTTTTCTCGCTACCGCACGGGCATGGGTCGTTGCGGCCAACGTCCTTCAGGGCGTTGCGCACCGGCTCCTGGTGGCCGTGGTTGCAGTGCGGGCCGTGCACATGGCCATGGTCGTGATCGTGGTGGTGATCATGATCGTGGTTGCAGTCAGGGCCATGGACATGGGGTTGTTGAGTCATTGCGGGTCACTCCGGGTTGAAATCGCCGGGCATTATCTCACCACTTCGCGACAAGTGCAGGCTTCGCCAGATGATCAGCCCGGTATTGAGCTCAGCCTGCAGTTGATAGCGCAGCGGCTGGCGGCTCTTGAGTAGCTTGGCCAGGGGCTTGAGGTGCTGCCAGAGGTTGGTTCGCGCGGTGATCTTGAAGGTCCGCCGGGCGTGCCCGCCGACACTGCGCCAGACGCTGGTTTCATCCTCCACCAGGGTCAGCTGATTGAGCCGCAGCGAATACCCCAGGTTGCGAATGAACAGGCGACTGTCGTTAGGGTTGTCGACCCGCAGGTGCAGCACGAACTCCTGCTGGTGCAAACGCGCCTTGACGGTCTCGACCTTGACCAGATGCACCTCAGGTTCGCGCCAGTCGTCGCCCCCCCAGCTGGCACAACCGGCTACCAGCAGCACCAGGCTGAGCAGCAGCAGGCGGGCCAGGGCGCTCATGCTCAGCTACCGACGTAACTGGAACAGCATTTCTTGAATTTCTGCCCGCTGGCGCAGGGGCAGGGGTCGTTGCGCGTGGCCTTCAGGCCTACGGTCGGGTCGATGAAGTACCAGCGCCCATCCCGTTGGACGAAGGCCGAGCGTTCGCGATGGGCATGCTCGCCTTGTGCATCGTGCCAGCGCGCGGTGAAGGTGACGAAGGCATGCTCGGGTTGGCCGCCGAGCACCTCGGCGCTCTCCACTTCCAGGCCCAGCCAGGTACTTTGCGCGCTCCACGCCGCGATGGCGTCGCGATCCAGGCCCGCTTGCTGGGCAGGCAGGGTGGTCGCCACCAGGTAGTCGATCAGGCCCAGTACATAGGCGCTGTAGCGCGAACGCATCAACGCCTGCGCGTCGGGGGCCGGGGTACCGGAATGATAATGCCCGCAGCAGGCGTCGAGCAGGTTGCCGCTGCCACAGGGGCAGACCGAGACACTCATCAAATCACCACCAATACTTGCCAAAATTTTCAGGGTTGGCCCAGAACCTGGCGTTGAGCCAGTCCGGGACTTGCTTGTAGTCATGTAGATCATAGGTGAACAGGCTCAATACCTGTTGGTCACGGCGGAATTTCTCGCTCGCCGACATTGCCAGGGAGAAAAAATCGGTGTCGTGCCAGCCGCAGGCGGCCAGGTCGGCCAATACCGCGACCCGGCTGGCATTGAGGTTGCGGATGCCGCCGAGCAGTTGCAGGCCGTTGCGCTTGGACAGGTGCTCCAGGCAATCGACCAGCACGGCCAGATCGTAACGTTGCGCCGCTACTAGAGCCGGCAATGCGCCAGGTTCGGCCACTTCTATCGTGACCTCGGGGTGGGCCTGGGCGAACGCGTCCAAGGCGGGAAAGCGCGTGCCCACCAGCAATAGTCGCTGCGGCGTGAAGCGTTCCAGCAAGGCTGCCAGTGCCTGCTGCGGGGTGCGTTGGGAAAAACCGTCGGTCATTGCCAATCCTCGTTGGGGGTGTTCAAGACTAGCCGTCCCCGGCGCGCGGGCAAAGCGCATCGTGGCTTATCGCTGGCAGAGAGGAAATGTGCGGTCTTTACTCCCAGGGATCGGCCATCTGCCGATTCCCCCTAGGAGACGCAACAAAATGAGCATAGTACGCACAGCGATACCCCTGGTACTGCTCACCAGTGTGTTGACTGGTTGTGCAGGTTTGCAAAAAACCGACTGGCCGAAGTGTGCTGCCGTCGGGGGTGTGGGCGGCGCAGCGCTTGGCGCCATCGAGAGTTCCAGCTGGGCGGGTTGGGGCGCGCTACTGGGCGGTGGCCTGGCGGCAGGTTACTGCTGGGCCCACGGCGATGGTGACGAAGATGGTGATGGCGTGCCGGACAGCCGCGACAAGTGCCCCGGTACCCCGCGTGGGGTGCAGGTCGACGCCAATGGCTGCCCGCCTGAGCCGGTTGCCGTGGTCGAGGAGGTGGTGGTCGAGAAGGAAGAGGTCATTGTCATTCGCGACGTTCACTTCGAGTTCGACTCCGCGCGCCTGACCGCCGCCGACAAGGAGCGCTTGAACACCATCGCGACACGATTGAAGCAAGAGGCGGCCAGCGCTCGCTTGAGCGTTACCGGGCACACCGATAGCGTCGGCTCCGACAGCTACAACCAGAAACTGTCTGAGCGTCGGGCCCATTCGGTCACCGATTACCTGGTTGAAAGTGGAGTGCCGCGCAGCAGCTTCGTCTCGGTGGTTGGCGCTGGCGAAACCCAGCCAGTGGCCGACAACGCTACCGCTGATGGGCGGGCCATGAACCGGCGTACGGAAATCAAGATCCAGCGTTGATGGCACGTGCCCGCGCCTTGAGAAGTGGCGCGGGCGCGTCTTTACTCCTGTCAGACCGGTAGCGGCCGGTGACACAGGAGCATTCACCATGAGTGTTATGTCGAAGGCGGCTTTGCCGTTGCTGTTGGCGTCAAGTCTGCTCACAGGCTGCGCAACCCACAGTGACGGCAGTGCGCCCCTCAATCAAAGGACGTGGCCTCTGTGCAGCCTGCTTGGCGGGCTGGCCGGCGGTGGCCTGGGCGCTATCGAGAGTTCCAGTTGGGCGGCCGGGCTTGGCGCGGCCGGGGCGATCGCGGGCGGTCTGATCTGCTATGCCCAGGATGGCGACGAGGATGGCGACGGCGTCTTCGACCGCCGCGACCGCTGCCCGGATACGCCGGCTGGCACCCAGGTCGATCATATGGGCTGTCCGTTTGTGGGCTATCCACCTGCCAGCGGAACGCCGCAAGAGCCTGTAGCCACTTCCCAGGTGATCACCCTGGACGACCAAGGCCAGGTGCTGTTCGCGTTCAACTCGGCCACCCTCACGCCTGCCGCCCAGCAGCGAGTGCATGATGTGCTGCCCAAGCTCAATGACCCCAGCGTGACGAGCATCAAGGTCATTGGCCATACCGACGCAGTAGGCTCCGACAGCTATAACCAGACCTTGTCCGAACGCCGTGCCAGCAGTGTCGCCGAATACCTGATCAGCCAGGGAGTGGCGGCCAGCAAGGTGACCAGCCAAGGCCGCGGCAAGAGCGAAGCGGTGGCCGACAACGACACTGAGGAAGGCCGCGCGCTCAACCGACGGGTGGAACTGCACCTGGACTGAACCCCTCTGGCGCGCTTTCTGCCATGCGGTTACTGTTGCCGAATCGGCCCGCTCGAACGGGCCGCTTCGTCATAACAACAACTCAGGGGGCGGGGTATGAAGTTCATCCTGGGCCTGGGCAAGGCCCTGACCGTGGTGTTCTGGTGGGTGGTGCTGGTGAACTGGCTGATGCCCCAGCCGCTGCCGTTCAATCTACTGATCAATGCTGCGGGTATCTTGCTGCTGAGCCTGCATGTGCTCGAAGTACTGTTCTTCAACGCCAGCCTGCGCCAACGCAGCCACCGCTGGTTCGACCGTCTGCAGATCCTGCTGACGGGTATTTTCCATGTAATGTCCATTCCCAAGCCTCAGGAGGCGCCGCGCCGTGCGTAAATTGATGTTGCTGGTTGCATTGACCAGCCCGCTGGCTCACGCCGAAAGCCTGGAAGTCGCCGCCCATTCGGTGCTGCGTTTGGCCAATAAAGCCAGCAGCGTGCACCTTGAGCACCTACGCGTTGCGGATTCTGCAACGTTATTGCTACCGGCGTCGCTGACCTCGCTGAAAGTCGATCAACTGGAGCTTGGCCGTGATGCGCGAATTGCCGTGGCGCCGGCTGAAACGGCCTTGAGTATCGAAGCGGGCAGTGCCCGTTTTGCCGAAGGCAGTGAGATCAGTGCGCCAGGCGCGCCGGGCAGCTATGAGCGGGCTGCTCGACCGGGGCGCAATCTGGATGTGCAACTGCATGCGCTGGAGGCGGATCGGCTGGCGATCGATGCTCGCGGTGGGGCTGGGGCGCCTGGGTATGTCGGCCTCGATGGCGCCAATGGCAAGGCCGGTGGTTGTACCTGGGGGCAGGCTAGCCGTGGGGCTAATGGCGACAATGGCGGCAATGGCCATGACGGCGCGGCCGGTGGGCGGATCCGTCTTGCCTTGCCTGAGGGCTATCCGCAGGAGCGTGTTCAGGTTCGCCTGGAGGGTGGTGCGCCGGGTAAGCCGGGTGCTGCCGGCAAGGCTGGGGCAGGAGGCTCTAGCAAAGGCTGTCTGGTGTATCGCACCGATGCTGGGGCCAATGGGCGTGCGGGTGAGCCGGGGCAACCTGGGTTGGCGGGGGCTGCGGGAGAGTTGATTTTGCAGCGGCTGTAATTTAATTGGCATGGGCCTCATCGCGGGGCAAGCCCGCGATGGGGTGAAAACCTAAAACTGATAAGCCCGCATAAACAAGCCCACCACTTCGCGCACATGCACCTCTGCCTCATCCACCGACAACGCCGGCGCACAGCCCAGCAGCAAGCGATAATCCGGCGCGCCCTTGATCAAGCAGAAGAAATGCTCGGCCGCTCGCAAGGGGTTATCGATCTGCAACAACCCGCGCTCAGCCACCGAGCGCAGCAGCGCCTCCATCTCGCCCAGTACCTGCTTGGGCCCCGCTTCGTAGAAGAACTGGCCAAAGCCTGGGTCCTGGCTGCCCAGGGCAATGATCAAACGGCTCAATTTCACCGACTCGTCACTGCTGATCAGCGCCTGGAAGCCGCGGGCGATGTTCAACAGCACCTGATCCAACGGCACGCCGTCGGGCAATTCGAAGATCAGCTCAGGCAATTGCGTCTGACAGGTCGCCATCACCGCCGAGCCAAACAAGGTCTGTTTGTCGGTGAAGTGGCTATAGACCGTGAGTTTTGAAACACCTGCCGCCGCAGCGACCGCATCCATGCTGGTGTTGGCATAGCCAAGGCTGAGGAACAGCGCCTTGGCCGCTTCGAGGATGGCCTCTCGTTTGGCCAGGTCCTTCGGCCGGCCAGGGCCGATGGGTGCGTCGTTGGACATTGGAATCCGCATCTAGGTGAACAGTCGCCCATCTTACCGGGTCAGGCGCGCTCCGGCTGCAATCTGCGACCAATCGTTAATGTTGATTATCTGTGCGACGCCAGCTTCCCGGCTTCGGTTCCCTGATTTAATATACTCGGCAGTATAAATATTCGAAGTGCTCTTCGCGAAAGGTCATTCATCATGTTGCGTCATGCCTTGTCCATCGCTTTGCCTGCCACCGCGGCCTTGCTGCTGGCCGCCTGTGGTCAGCAGACCGCAGCACCGGCCGCACCCCGCCCGGCCTTGGTGGTTCAGCCCCAACCCGCCGCTGCGGCTGCCGACAGCTACCCGGGTGAGGTGCGAGCGCGGTTCGAGCCGGAGCTGGCGTTCCGCATCGCCGGCAAGGTCAGCAAGCGCTTGGTCGAGGAGGGCCAGCGGGTCAAGGCCGAGCAGCCGTTGGCTGAACTCGACCCGCAAGACGTCCGCCTGCAACTGGAAGCTAACCGCGCCCAACTGGCCGCCGCCCAAGCCAATCTGGCCCTGGTGCAGGCCGAGCGTGACCGCTACCAGAAGCTGCTCGATCGACAAATGGTCAGCCGCTCGCTCTACGACAACGCCGAGAATCTCTATCGCGCCGGGCTTGCCCGTCTGAAGCAGGCCAAGGCCGAGTTCGATGTCGCCGGCAACCAGGCCGACTATGCCGTGCTGCGTGCGCCGCAGGCGGGGGTGATCGCCAAGCGCCAGGTCGAGGTCGGCCAGGTCGTGGCCGCCGGGCAAACGGTGTTTACCCTGGCCGCCGATGGCGAACGTGAAGTGGTCATCGGCCTGCCAGAGCAACAGTTCGCCCGCTTCGCGGTGGGGCAGAAGGTTAGCGTCGAATTGTGGTCGCACCCCAACCAGCGTTTCGAGGCCCATATCCGCGAGCTGTCGCCAGCAGCCGACCCACGCTCGCGCACCTTTGCCGCGCGAATTGCCTTCAATTCGACCAAGACGCCGGCCGAACTGGGCCAGAGCGCGCGGGTGTTCATTGCCCACGACGGCCAGGTGCCGCTGTCGGTGCCGCTGTCGGCGGTGACTGCCGAACAAGGCCAGGCCTATGTCTGGCGTGTCGGCCAGGACAAACGCTTGCACCGTGCTGCAGTGCGCCTGGGCGCTTATGGCGCGGACAACGTGCCCGTGCTCGAAGGCCTCGAAGCCAGCGACTGGGTGGTTGCCGCAGGCGGCCATGTATTGCGCGAAGGCCAGCAAGTGCGACCGGTGGATCGCACCAACCGTGAAGTAGACCTGGCGGCCAAGGAGTAAGTCCCGATGGGTTTTAATCTTTCCGCCTGGGCGCTGCGCAATCGCCAGATCGTACTGTTCCTGATGATCCTGCTCGCGGCCATTGGCGCGATGTCCTACACCAAGCTGGGGCAGAGCGAGGATCCGCCGTTCACCTTCAAGGCCATGGTCATCCGCACCCTCTGGCCCGGGGCAACGGCCGAGGAGGTCTCGCGCCAGGTGACCGAGCGCATCGAAAAGAAGCTGATGGAGACGGGCGAGTACGAGAAGATCGTCTCGTTCTCCCGCCCGGGCGAGTCGCAGGTGACCTTCATGGCCCGCGATTCGCTACATTCCAAGGATATTCCGGAGCTGTGGTACCAGATTCGTAAAAAGGTCGCAGACATTCGCCACACCCTGCCACCGGAAATCCAAGGGCCATTTTTCAATGACGAATTCGGCACCACCTTCGGCAATATCTATGCGCTGACCGGTGACGGCTTTGATTACGCCGTGCTCAAAGACTACGCCGACCGCATCCAGATCCAGCTGCAAAGGGTCAAGGATGTGGGCAAGGTCGAGCTGATCGGCCTGCAGGACGAGAAGATCTGGATCGAGCTGTCCAACCTCAAGCTGGCCACCCTGGGTGTGCCGCTGGCGGCGGTTCAGCAAGCGCTGCAGGAGCAGAATGCGGTGAGTACCGCAGGCTTCTTCGAAACCGCCAGCGAGCGTCTGCAATTGCGCGTCAGTGGACGTTTTGACAGCGTCGAGCAGATCCGCCAGTTCCCGATCAGGGTCGGTGACCGCACCTTCCGGATTGGCGATGTGGCCGAGGTGCACCGCGGTTTCAACGACCCGCCCGCGCCGCGCATGCGCTTCATGGGCGAAGATGCCATTGGTCTGGCGGTGTCGATGAAGGAGGGCGGCGACATCCTGGTGCTGGGCAAGGCTCTTGAAGGCGAGTTCGAGCGGCTGGCGCACAACCTGCCGGCGGGGATGGAGCTGCGCAAGGTGTCCGACCAGCCGGCAGCGGTGAAGGCCGGTGTTGGCGAGTTCGTCCAGGTGCTGGTCGAGGCGTTGGTCATCGTCTTGTTGGTGAGCTTCTTCTCGCTCGGGCTGCGCACCGGCCTGGTCGTGGCCCTGGCGATTCCGCTGGTGCTGGCCATGACCTTCGCTGCCATGCATTACTTCGGTATCGGCCTGCACAAGATTTCGCTTGGGGCGCTGGTACTGGCCTTGGGCCTCTTGGTGGACGACGCGATCATTGCCGTGGAAATGATGGCGATCAAGATGGAACAGGGGTTCGACCGCTTCAAGGCGGCGAGTTACGCCTGGACCAGCACCGCCTTCCCGATGCTCACCGGCACCCTGATCACGGCGGCGGGCTTCCTGCCGATCGCCACGGCGGCGTCGAGCACCGGCGAGTACACCCGGTCGATCTTCCAGGTGGTGACCATCGCCTTGCTCACCTCGTGGGTCGCGGCAGTGCTGTTCGTGCCCTATCTAGGGGAGCGACTGCTGCCAGATCTGGCCAAGCTGCACGCGGCGCGCCACGGCAGCGATGGGCATGCGCCAGACCCATACGCCACACCGTTCTATCAACGCGTACGGCGCGTGGTGGAGTGGTGCGTGCGGCGGCGCAAGACCGTCATCCTGCTGACCATCGCCGCCTTTGTCGGCAGCATCCTGTTGTTCCGCTTCGTGCCCCAGCAGTTTTTCCCGGCCTCGGGCCGGCCTGAGTTGATGATCGACCTGAAACTGGCCGAAG
Source organism: Pseudomonas sp. NPDC088890 (assembly GCF_044900155.1). NCBI lineage: Bacteria > Pseudomonadati > Pseudomonadota > Gammaproteobacteria > Pseudomonadales > Pseudomonadaceae > Pseudomonas > Pseudomonas sp. NPDC088890. The sequence goes on from NZ_JBJDNG010000004.1 coordinate 438,089, forward strand.
GCGCCTCGCTGAGCAACTCCGCCGAACAGGTCAAGCGACTCGAAGGGCTGCTCAAGGCCCAGGATGGCATCGATAACTATGTGGCCTATATCGGCACCGGCTCTCCGCGTTTCTACCTGCCGCTGGACCAGCAACTGCCGGCGGCGAGCTTCGCCCAGTTCGTGGTCCTGGCCAAATCGCTGGAAGATCGCGAAGCGCTGCGTAGCTGGCTGATCGCCACGCTCGATGAGCAGTTCCCAGAGCTGCGCTCGCGGGTCACGCGCCTGGAAAACGGCCCACCCGTGGGCTACCCGGTGCAGTTCCGTGTGACCGGCGAGCACATCGAGAAGGTCCGCGCACTGGCCCGTAAAGTCGCCGACAAGGTGCGGGAAAACCCGCACGTGGTGAACGTGCACCTGGATTGGGAAGAGCCGAGCAAGGCGGTGTTCCTGGAAATCGACCAGGACCGCGCGCGTGCCTTGGGCGTGAGCACTTCGCACCTGGCGAGCTTCCTGCAGAGTTCGTTGACCGGCAGTACGGTGAGCCAGTACCGCGAAGACAACGAGCTGATCGAGATCCTCCTGCGCGGCACTCAACAAGAGCGCAGTGACCTGGCCAATCTCGGCAGCCTGGCATTGCCCACCGAGAATGGCCAAAGCGTTGCCCTGTCGCAGGTGGCGACGCTGGAGTACGGCTTTGAAGAGGGCATCATCTGGCACCGCAATCGCCTGCCGACGGTCACCGTACGTGCCGATATCTATGACAAGGAGCAGCCGGCGACCTTGGTCAAGCAGATCTCGCCCACCTTGCAGGACGTACGCGCCAGCTTGCCAGACGGTTATCTGCTGGAGGTGGGCGGTACTGTTGAAGACTCCGAGCGAGGGCAGAAGTCGGTGAATGCCGGCATGCCGCTGTTCATCGTGGTGGTACTGAGCCTGCTGATGATCCAGCTGCGCAGCTTCTCGCGCACGGTGATGGTGTTCCTCACCGCCCCGCTAGGGCTGATTGGCGTGACCCTGTTCCTGCTGGTGTTCCGCCAGCCGTTTGGCTTTGTCGCCATGCTCGGCACCATCGCCTTGGCGGGGATGATCATGCGTAACTCGGTGATTCTGATCGACCAGATCGAGCAGGATATCGCCTCTGGCATGCAACGTTGGCAGGCGATCATCGAGGCCACGGTGCGGCGCTTCCGGCCGATCGTGCTGACCGCGTTGGCGGCCGTGCTGGCGATGATTCCGCTGTCGCGCAGTGTCTTCTATGGGCCAATGGCGGTGGCGATCATGGGGGGCTTGATCGTCGCCACGGTGTTGACCCTGTTGTTCTTGCCGGCTTTGTATGCGGCGTGGTTCAGGGTCAGGAAAGACTGATGAGATTGGGGCTGCAAAGCAGCCCCAACAGTTACATCAAAGTGCGCCGAAGACTTTCTTGGCCAGGCTGGTCGCCGCCTGGGCCGGGTTCTGGCGAATGCTCTGCTCTTGCTTGGCGATCATCTCGAACAGACCGTCAAGGGCCTTCTCGGTCACGTAGCTCTCGACGTTGGCGCTCTTGGCATCGCCCAGACCCAGGGCCGAAGCCTGGCCGGCGAAGCTGTTGTACTGCTGAACCACGCCAACCTTGTCGGTGGCCGCCTTGACGATTGGCAGGAACTTGGCGCGAATCTGCTCGCGGCTGCTCTTGTTCAAGTACTGGGTTGCCGAGTCATCTGCACCGCTGAGAATGCCCTTGGCATCGGTCACGGTCATCTTCTTCACGGCGTCGACCAGAATCGCCTGCGCCTGTGGCACCGCAGCTTCGGCAGCCTTGTTCATGCTGTCTTCCAGGGCTGTGACCTGGTCGCCCTTGCCGAACATCTTCATCGCCTTGGCGGCCTTGCCCAGGTTGCCCGGCAGCTCGATACGCACGTCCGGATTGTTGCTGAAACCGCCAGGGGTGCTCAGTTGCTTGACGGCAACTTGTGCGCCTTGGGTCAGGGCGTCCTTCAGGCCGCCAGCCGCATCGTTCTGGGTCAGGTCGCCAAGCGACACCGCCAGGGTGCTGGCAGACAGCAGCAGGCCGGCGCACAGGGTGGTGAGGCGCAGGGAGGAGCGAATCATGGGGACTTCCTTATGCAAATGAATAAACGGGGATCAGCGAACCGGATCGACCTTGATCCGCACCGGCTGCACATCGCTGCCGTCGAGCTGGACACCGTGGTGTTCGGTATTGATGAACAGCAGCTTGCCGTCCAGTTCGATGCGCGCGCTGACCGCATAGCGATGGCCAGGCTTGATTTGGGCTGGGTCGTAGGTCAAGTGGAACGGCAGCGGTACGTTACCCTTGACTGGGCCGGCCTGGCTGGCCAGGGTCACGGCGGGGGCGTCCATCAGCGATACGTCTTGCAGGCTCACGCTCAAGGTAGCGGCCGGTGGCAAGGCAATGCGCTGGAGGTAGAAGACTTCGCCATCCAGGCTGGCCTGGTTCGACGGGGTAGTGCTGGAACAGGCTGCGAGCAGGGATGCGCAACACAGCATAACGAGCTTTTTCATGGAATCTCCGTAGTCCTGGGGCTGGCTTGTGGCCAACCCCAGGGACTTTAGCGGATTTTCTTCGCCGATAGTGAGCCCTGCTAGTGTTCAGGACTCACTTCGGGAGTGCCTTATCCCCTCGGCCGTCCCAGCGTCACCTGCTGGGCTTCAGTGAGTTCAGCCAGGTCGATATTTCTCAGGTTTCGGCCGGCTACAAATTTACCTGAAGGCGCGCGCAGGATGAAAAGAAGGTCATAGCTGCGCCCGCTGGTCAATACGTTGTTATCGTATCGAAGAGAGAAGGGCGCCTTAAGTGCGCGAACCTGATAACTGGTTTCGCTGATCCTATTGAAGAAAGGCTGCAGGTCATCATTCAGCCCTACTTCATTTAAGCTAATGATGAGCTGGTGACCTTCCAGGTCGTCGATCTGAGGAATTGAAATATCGCCATGAATTTCAGTGAACACTGTTGAAGCGGGTTGTTGGGTCGCTGAGGTGCTCGAACCTGAGACGGTAATGTTCTGCTCCACGCGCGCTGTAGCATGATTGAGCATCAGTGGGATTTTTACCCGTTCCTTATTGCTGTCAGGCCCGAAGCCCGCCTGAATTATCGCCTCCAGCTCGAGCGCCTCGCCCGCTTCAAAAGCGCCGGTGTCCACGGTCAATTGGAAGGGGATGCGGGTGCCACTATATTGCTGAATGCAGTAAGACCTCGCCTCGCGTAGTTCAGTGACTGTGGGTGGGGTCAAAGCAATAATGATTTGATGTGGTGTTGCATCATAGTGGGGTATATCTACTAAACTTAATGAACCAAACAACTCGATAAAGTTTACTTTGCTCATAACATGGCTCCTGCCACGAAGAATAGTGAGTGCGCGGTTATCGCGCACTGACGAGTCTGTGTGTTGGCAGGAGTGTGAGTAAGTTGGAAAGCTGTCCCTATAGATCATTGCGATGCAGCGCTACCTGGCGGATCGACAGACGCAGCTCTGCCGACAGCACACGCTTGGCCACCCCTTCGGCCAGCTCGCCGAGCTTGTCGTGATGACCAAGCTTGCCGTTGTTGTCCGGGCGCAGCACGCCTTGTTGCACCAGCGTCTGGATGAAGTGGCGGAACAGGGTCTTGTCGAAGAACTCCGGAGCATTGAGGCCATGCAGGATCGACAGGCGCTGGGCCATCATCACGCACAGGTCTTCCAGCTCCTCGGCGCTCAAGGTCTGCTGGCCGCTGTTGAGCAGCAGCGAGGTGGCCATGTAGTAGCGTTGCAGGGCCTGGGTGATGGTGCGGGCCAGCAAGGTCAACAGCACGAACTGCCGTGAGCTCGGTGCCGGGCGCAGGTAGACCTGGTTTTCGAAGCGCAGCAGGCCTTGCTCGACAAAAGCTGCCAGCCACTGATCGATGACCTCGTCCAGTTGCTCGGGCGCCCAGCGCAGGAACAGCTCCGCCTGCAGGTACGGGTACAGCGCCTTGACGTACTGGCCGATCAGCTCGCGGCTCATCCGCGAACTGCTCTGGAAGAAGCTCGCCAGTAACGCTGGAAGGGCGAAGATATGCATGACGTTGTTGCGGTAGTAGGTCATCAATACCGCGTTGGCTTCGTCCAGGTACAGGATGCGGCCCATCGCATCGTTCTGCTCGGCCAGCAGGTCCATGCCCCGCACGTGCTTGATCAAGGCCAGGCCATCGCCCTCGGGCAAGGTGGTGTGCGACGAGTAGGGCACTTGGCGTAGCAGCGCCAGGTACAGGTCGAGAATGCGCACCAGCGCGCGTTCGTCGAGGGCGTGGCGACTGGTCGAAAGCAGCGCCAGGGCCACCAGGTTGACTGGGTTGATCGCCGCCGCCTCGTTGAGGTGGCGGGCCACGGTTTCGCCCAGGCGGGTGGTGGTTTCATTCAGCCAGGCCGGGCGGAACTGCGGACCGAGCGCCTGCTCGCGCCAGCCAGGTTGCTGCTGGTCGAGAAAGCCGGCCAGACGGATCGGTTCACCGAAGTTGACGTAGACCTGGCCGAAGCGCTGCTTCAGCGCGCCGATGACCTTGAAGATGTCGAAGATCGACTCCTTCTTCTTGCTTGCGCCGCGCAACTCGCCCAGGTAGGTGCGGCCTTCCAGCACGCGCTCGTAGCCGATGTACACCGGCACGAAGACAATCGGCGTACGCGAGGAACGCAGGAAGCTACGCAGGGTGATCGCCAACATGCCGGTGCGCGGTTGCAGCATGCGCCCGGTACGCGAACGCCCGCCTTCGACGAAGTATTCCACCGGAAAACCCTTGGTGAACAGGGTGTGCAGGTACTCGTTGAAAACGGCCGTGTACAACGGGTTGCCCTTGAAGGTGCGGCGCATGAAGAACGCCCCGCCGCGCCGCAGCAGCCCGCCGATCACCGGCATATTGAGGTTGATGCCGGCAGCGATGTGCGGCGGGGTCAGGCCATTGCGAAACAGCAGGTACGACAGCAGCAGGTAGTCGATATGGCTGCGGTGACACGGCACGTAGATCACTTCGTGGCCGGGGGCGATGCCCTGCACCTGCTCGATGTGATTGACCTTGATACCGTCGTAGATCTTGTTCCAGAACCAGCTGAGCACGACCTCCAGGAAGCGGATCGCAGTGTAGGTGTAGTCCGAGGCGATCTCGTTGCCGTAGCGCAAGGCCTGGGCCTCGGCCTTGGCCAGTGGGATTTTCTCCCGTTCGGCTTCATCGGCGATGGCCTGGCGCACCAGCGGGTCGTGGATCAGGCCCTTGACCAGGTTGCGCCGGTGGGAAATGTCCGGGCCGATCACTGCCGTCTTGAGGTTGCGGAAATGCACCCGCATCAGCCGTTGAGCCATGCGCACCGTGCGTTCGTGGCCCTTGTTATGCTCGACCAGCTCGCGCAGGTGGATAGGCGCGGAGAACTGCACGCGGGTCTTGCGTCCAAGAATCAAGATGGTCAGCAAGCGCCGCAGGCGGCCGGTGACGGCCCAGCTATCGGCGAACAGCAGCTTCCATGGGCTCGATTCGCTGGCGGGGGTCTGCCCCCAGAACACGCTCACCGGAATGATCTGCGCGTCTTCCTCCGCGTGCTGGCTGATCGCCGCGACCAGCCGCTCGAGCGTTGGCGGTGCACCGCGTTTATCCTGGCGGCCGAGCCAGTCCGGGTCTGGCGTCAGGTAGAAGAATGCGGCCGGTTCCTGCAAGGGGCCCACGACAACGGGCAATACCGGGCGCGGCAGCCCCGCTTTGGTGCACTCTCGATCGATTACCGCCAGGTCGGTCAGTGACGGCGAGGGCAGGGCGTAGAACACCGGGCGGCTGCGATCGAGCTTGAGGGTCAGGGACGATTGGTTGATGGTCTCGGAGCGCACCCATAGGTACAGCACGCGGCGCAGGGCGCCGAAGATCAGGCGACGCAAGGGAGAACGGGTCATGGAATGTGTGTGCCCTGATGAGAGGATCGGGTCTATTTACAATCAGTTAGTCTGCCGTATCGGCGTAAGTTCAGCAAAAATCTGCAATTCACGGGGCGGTCATGAATTTTCTTTGTTCTCTGTCATATACTCGGTCCGCACCTTGCAGGATATTTCGGCAAGCTGTGTCGGCACAGGGTGGAGAACCTGTGTCAGCAAGGCGATCTTCACAATAAAAAACCGGAGTAGTTCAGATGTCGTCTCGTGAGACTGGGAATGTAAAGTGGTTCAACGATGCCAAGGGTTATGGCTTCATTCAGCGCGAGGGTGGGGCGGATGTATTCGTCCACTATCGGGCAATCCGCGGTGAGGGTCATCGTAGCCTGGTCGAAGGGCAGCAGGTCGAGTACAACTTGACCCAGGGCCAGAAAGGCCTGCAGGCCGAGGATGTAGTCGGTCTTTAAGCCTCAAGCTTCAAGCTGCAAGTTGACCGTGGAACTTGCAGCCTGATGCCAAGCGCAACGAGCTTCAGCTCGTACGCCAGGTGATTTCCTCTTCACCGTCGGCACTGATGCGGATCCAGCGATCGGCATCTTCTTCCCCTTGTTCTTCCGCCCAGCTACCCGGTGCGCAACGTATTTCCACGTTGAGCGCGGCAAAGGCTGCGCGTGCGCAGGCGATGTCGTCGTCCCATGGAGTCTGGTCGCTTTCCAGGTACAAGCTGTTCCATTTCCCTACAGCCTTGGGTAACCAGGTGACCGGAATGTTACCGGCCTGGCATTTCCAGGTCTGGCCTTTTTGCTTCCATTCGCTGCAAGGGCCCAGCGCTTGGGCGAGCCAGGCAGAAATCTGCTTGTGGTCGACGTCGCTGTCCTTGAGGTAGATCTCGATATCGGGTTGGCGCATAAAAAGGCTCCGGGTGTGCTCAGTCTTGGCGCACGAAATAGTCATAACGCATGGAAACCGTGACCTCGAACGGCTCGGGCTGGTCGATCACCCGTGCGCGTTTCTCGGCGCTGGCGCGCCAGCCGTGTGGGGTCATGGCCAGCAGGTCGGCACGGGCCTTGGGCTCGGCCAGGCTCAAGCGGAACTCGAGGATCTCGCTATGAGCATGGGCCATGCCTTGCGGGACCAATGCCAGGTGTTTGTCGTCGGCGTAGGGGCGTACTTCATCGTAGAGCACCTCGCGCAATTGCATCAGGTGGCCGCTGGTCGGTCCGACCCGCATCAGGCCACCGCCTGGGCTGAGCAGGCGCAGAGCCTCCTGCCAGTCCAACGGGCTGAACACGCTGGCAATGAACTGGCAGCTGGCATCGGCCAGCGGCACCCGGGCCATGCTGGCGACCATCCAGGTCACCTCTGGCGCGCGGCGACAGGCGCGCTTGACCGCCTCGCGGGAGATGTCCAGGGCATAGCCTTGCGCCGCCGGCAGGGCCTGGGCAATTTGCCCGGTGTAGTAGCCTTCGCCACAGCCGATATCCAGCCAGACGCCGGGCTGGCGCTCGGCAGCCAGTTCTGCCAGGCGCCGCGCCACCGGCGCGTAATGGCCGCCGTCGAGGAAGTCGCGGCGGGCCTCGACCATGGCCTGGTTGTCACCTGGGTCGCGGCTGTTCTTGTGCTGCACCGGCAGCAAGTTCAGGTAGCCCTGGCGCGCGCGGTCGAAGCGGTGGCCGGCAGGGCACACTACGCCGTTGTCCAGGGGTGCCAGGGCTGCCTGGCAGAGCGGGCAGGCGAGCATCAGGCGAGCAACCGCACCAGGGTCTGGTAGTAGATCTCGGTCAGCAGGTCGAGATCACTGGCCAGGATACGTTCATCGACCTGGTGAATGGTGGCGTTGACCGGGCCGAGCTCGACCACCTGGGTACCCATGGTGGCGATGAAGCGGCCGTCGGAGGTGCCGCCGCTGGTCGACGGTTGGGTATCGCGGTCAGTCACTGCCTTGATGCTGGCCGACACCGCATCGAGCAGGTCACCTGGCTCGGTGAGGAACGGCAGGCCCGACAGTGCCCAGTCGATCGACCAGTCCAGCTGGTGCTTGTCGAGGATGGCGGCGACGCGCGCCTGCAGGCCCTCGACGGTCGACTCGGTAGAGAAGCGGAAGTTGAACAGCGCCGTCAGGTCGCCCGGAACCACGTTGGTCGCGCCCGTGCCCGAGTTGAGGTTGGAGATCTGGAAGCTGGTCGGCGGGAAGAATGCGTTGCCTTCGTCCCAGTGCTCGGCAGCCAGTTCCGCCAGTGCTGGCGCGGCCAGGTGGATCGGGTTGCGCGCCAGGTGCGGGTAGGCCACATGGCCCTGCTTGCCACGTACAGTCAGCTTGGCACCGAGCGAGCCGCGGCGGCCGTTCTTCACCACATCGCCGAGCAGGTTGGTGCTCGACGGCTCACCGACGATGCACCAGTCCAGGCGCTCTTTACGCGCGACCAGGCGCTCGACCACGGCTTTGGTGCCATGGTGGGCCGGGCCTTCTTCGTCGCTGGTGATCAGGAAGGCGACCTTGCCGCGGTGATTGGGGTAGTCGTGGACGAAGCGCTCGCTGGCCACCACCATCGAGGCCAGGCTGCCTTTCATATCGGCCGCGCCACGCCCGCAGAGCATGCCGTCGGCATCGATCAGCGCTTCGAACGGCTCATGCTGCCATTGCTGCACCGGGCCGGTGGGGACCACGTCGGTATGGCCGGCGAAGCACAGTACCGGGCCTTCCTGGGTGCCGTGGGTGGCCCAGAAGTTATCGACGTCCTCGATACGCATCGGTTCGAGCTGGAAGCCGACGGCACCCAGGCGGTTCATCATCTGGGTCTGGCAGTCGGCGTCGACCGGGGTCACCGAGGGGCGGCGGATCAGGTCGCAGGCCAGTTGAAGGGTAGGCGAGAGCTCGGCTGGGGCCGTCATGGGGGACTCCGGGGGCAAGGCAAGGCGGGAAATCAGGGGCGTTATCTTATATCAAATGATGTCGCCGGGCACGCCCAGGGCAGGCGGCAGGAGGCCAATGACCTTGAGGGAAGGGCGTGGGAGCGGGCTTGCCCCGCGATAGCGATGTTCAATCCACACTCGCTATCACGGAATAAGCCCGTTCCCACGTGCCCCTTAGCCTTGGGCAGCAGTCGAGGGCTCAACAGACTTTGCGACAGGCTTGGGCAGCGACGACAGGAAGGCCATGATCAACGCCGCCAGGTACGGCAACGACTGCACCAGCAACATCGCCACCCAGAAACGCATGTCCGAGCTCGGCAGGCCCTGGACCAGATAGATCCCGGCCGCAGCGCCCCACAGCAAGAGCATGATGAACAGCTCTTCGCGCGCTTCGGAAATCGCCACCAGCAAGCCATGGCTGTCGGCATTTTTCGGTGTACGGAAGAACGGCATGCTGCTGGTGAAGAAACCGTACAGCACCGCCTTGGCGATGGTGTGCGACAGCGCCAGCCCCGCCAGCGCTGCGGCGAAGGCATCTTTTAGGTCGACGCCGACCGCGCGACGATACAGGAACAGGATCTTGCCGACCTTGAAGAAGAACAACGCCAGTGGCGGAATGGCGAAGATCATCAGCGGCGGATCGACCCGATGCGGCACGATGATCATCGCTGCCGACCACAGCAGTGCGCCGACGGTGAAGAAGATGTTCATGCCATCGGCGACCCACGGCAGCCAGCCGGCCAGGAAGTGATAGCGCTGGCCACGGGTCAGCTCGCTGCCTTTGCCGCGCAGCAGGGCGCGGGCGTGGTGCTTGATGATCTGGATCGCGCCGTAGGCCCAGCGGAAACGCTGCTTCTTGAAGTCGATGAAAGTATCGGGCATCAGGCCCTTGCCATAGCTGTTGTGCGCATAGGCGGCGGACAGCCCTTTCTCGAATACCCGCAGGCCCAGTTCGGCATCCTCGCAGATGCACCACTCGGCCCAACCCAGCTCTTGCAGGACGCTGCGCCGGGTCATGGTCATGGTGCCGTGCTGGATGATCGCGTCACGGTCGTTGCGGGTCACCATGCCGATGTGGAAGAAGCCTTTGTATTCGCTGTAGCACAGCTTCTTGAAGGCACTTTCATGCTGGTCTCGGTAATCCTGTGGCGATTGCACCACGGCGATCTTCGGGTCGGCGAAGTGCGGCACCATGTGCTTGAGCCAGTTGCGGTCGACGCAGTAGTCCGAGTCGATCACCGCGATCACCTCGGCGTCCTTGGCAGTGTGTGGCAGCAGGTAGTTCAGCGCACCGCCCTTGAAACCGGCCAGCGGCGCGACGTGGAAGAACTTGAAGCGCTCGCCGAGCAGTTCACAGTGGGCCTTGAGCGGCTCCCAGACAGCCGGGTCCTTGGTGTTGTTGTCGATCACCAGCACTTCGTAGTCCGGATAATCCAGCGCGGCTAGGGCATCGAGGGTCTGTTTGACCATTTCTGGTGGCTCGTTGTAGCAGGGCACATGCACCGAGACCTTCGGCCGGTAGGCAGAATCGCCCTGCACGGGGAGAAACTCCCGGCGCCGCTTGGCGGTCCACACCGTCTCGGCCAGTTCGTGCGCCTCGGTCATCAGCACGATGAACACGCCAATTGCACCCAGCGCGAGCAAGAAGCCCACGGTCAGGCTGAACCAGGTGCTGTACTGCTGGCTGTAGTCGTAGGCAATCCATACCAGCACCGAACCACACAGGAAGGTGATGAAGGTCAGGAAGGTCCGCCCGCGCTGGCGCAGGGCCGAGCCGTCGATCAACAGGATGGTCAGGGCGAGCATCGCCAGCACCACCGACGCGACCGCCAGTGCCCGCCATTGCGGGATCGCCACCACCGGCCCTTCGAAGTTGAATTTCTGCTGGCGTTCGGCGTTGAACACGCCCCAATAGGCGCCCACCGAGCCTTCGTCACTGGCCTTCCACGGCTGGTCATAGGCTTCGATGACAAAGTAGTTGTAGCCGCGGCGGTTGAGGGTGTTGACCAGGGTGCGCAAGTAGATCGCCTGGTCGGCCTGGGTCGCATCGGCGCCACCGCGCATGCGGCCGTTGCTTGGCCAGCCAACCTCCGAGAGCAGCAGCGGCTTGCGGGGGAACTGCAGCTTGAGCTCGCGGGCACGGTCGAGAACGAACTCCACCGAGTCCTGCATGGGCACGAACTCCCAGTACGGCAGGATGTGCGCGGCGATCAGGTCGACGTGCTTGGCCAGCTCTGGGTGTTCTTTCCAGATATGCCATTGTTCGCTGGTAGTCACCGGTACTTTCACCGCCGCGCGGACCCTATCCAGGTACTGGATCAATGCCTCAGGCGTGATCTCTTCGCGGAACAGCGCTTCGTTGCCCACTACCACCCGGACCACGCTGCGCGAGGTATTGGCCAGCTCGATGGCCTTGCTGATCTCACGCTCGTTGCGCTCTTGATCGGGGCTGATCCAGATGCCCAGGGTGACGCGCAGGCCCAGTTCCTCGGCCAGGCGTGGGATCTCGGCCTGGGTGCCCTCGACGGTATAGATGCGAATGCTGTCGGTCAGCTTGCTCATCTGCTCCAGGTCCTGGCGCATCTCATCGTCACTTGGGTACTGGCCTTTCTGCGGACTTTCGCCCAAGCGGAACGGCGAGTAGGAGAAACCGGAGATCTGTTCCGGCCAGGCAGGGGCCGACACTGGGCGATTGATCAGCGCCCAGAACCCGGTGAACAGCGCGGCGATGGCCAGCACCACCACCAGGTTGAGGCCGAATTTGCGTGATGACATAAGCGTTTCAAGGTTCCGATGAAGGGAGCGGGGCGGGCGCCACAGGGGCGTGAGTCCTACGCTTACCTGGGAAGGTAGTTGATTGGATTTTCCGCAGAGGATGAAGTTCTGATCCCGCTCTATTGTCGTCCATATCTGGTTGCGTGGTAGGACATTAAAGCAGGGATGCTAGGGAAGGTGCCAATTGGCGGCGCTGTGCCGCGGCCCTGGGAGCGCTCGATTGGCGTATAATGTGCGCCGGTTTTTTCGGGGTATTGGCCATGAGCACAGAAGATCCACGCTTTGCCGGCGTCGCCCGGTTGTACGGCGACCAGGGGCTGCAACGCCTGCGCGATGCCCACGTGGCGATTGTCGGCATTGGTGGCGTGGGCTCGTGGGCCGCAGAGGCGCTGGCCCGTAGCGGGGTGGGTGAAATCAGCCTGTTCGATCTGGACGATGTTTGCGTGAGCAACACCAACCGCCAGGCGCACGCCCTGGAGGGCCAAGTTGGGCGCGCCAAGGTCGAGGTCATGGCTGATCGCCTGCGGGCGATCAACCCGGCCTGTCGAGTGCATGCCGTGGCTGACTTCGTCACCCGCGAAACCATGGCCGAGTACATCACCGAGCAGATGGACTGTGTGATCGACTGCATCGACAGCGTGATGGCCAAGGCGGCGCTGATCGCCTGGTGTCGTCGACGCAAGATCGGCATCGTTACCACTGGCGGCGCCGGCGGGCAAATCGACCCCACCCAGATCCAGATCGGCGATCTCAACAAGACCTTCAACGACCCGCTGGCCTCGCGGGTGCGTTCGACCCTGCGCCGCGATTACAACTTCTCGCGCAATACCTCGCGCAACTACGGGGTACCTTGCGTGTTTTCCAGCGAGCAGCTGCGTTACCCAAAGGGTGATGGCAGTGTCTGCCTGCAGAAAAGCTTCGTCGGCGAGGGCGTGCGCCTGGACTGCTCCGGCGGCTTCGGCGCAGTGATGATGGTAACGGCGACCTTTGGCATGGTAGCGGCGAGCAAAGCGGTGGAGAAGCTCGTAGCCGGCGCTCGACGCCCTTCTGAACGCGTGGTCGCGAAGTAGCGCAAGCGTTCCTTCAGGCCTCATCGCGGGAAAAGTCAAAGCGATGAGGCCAGGCCAAACCCCACAAATCAAAAATACAAACTTGGCTTTGGCTTTGGCTTTGGCTTTGGCTTTAGCGAGAGCGCAGCGATTCGCCTGCTCTTGATCTTTATGCGCGCAACTCCAGGCAACGCAGATTCGCGACTTCAGGAGGCTGAGCAGAGGTGCCTGTAGGGCCAGGTGCGCCAGCACCCTTCGGCGCAGCCGAAGGCGCGAGATGTAGATTTGCGCAGCAAATCGTAGGCCGCGCGGGCCCGGAAGGCGCCGGCGCGAAGGGACCCCGGAGCGCAGCGCAGGGGCCGTATGCAGGAGCGAGCGGCTTTGCCTACTTTGGCCAAGACCAAAGTAGGCCGCCGTAAGGGCGGAAGGGGCCAGCAGCGCCGCCACATCAAACGGATAAGCTCAATCTCTAAAAGCCCCAGCCCCAGCCCCAGCCCCAGCCCAACCTCAAACCAAAACCCGCGAACTAGCGACCCCAACCACCGCCAACCCCACCAGCAAATTAACCCCCACCATCCGCCGAATCCGCGCCAAAACCCCAGCCCCAGCCGCCCAATCCCCAGCCTGCACCGCCGCCCGCAGCTCCGGCAGCATCAACGCCTGCACCCGCATAAACAGCGCAAACATCACAATCGCACCCCCAATCATCACCTGCACATACCGAGGCGCCGTTTCAAACCCGGAAAAACGCAAATGCAACATCCCGATACCACTGATCGCCAAAACCGCTACCGCCGCCCAGACCCAGCCAAAGAAACGTCGGAAAACTTCCACCCACAAGCGCAGCCGCGCAGGCCCCTCCAAGGCGGCAACCGTGGCCGGGCGCAGGACCAGCCAGGCGAAGAACATGCCGCCAACCCAGACCAGGGCAGCCAAAACATGCAGTGTGTAGGGCAGGGCAAAGGCAAGCATCAGGATCTCCATGCGGCACAAAGGGCGATAGCGGGGTATGATAGCCGCCCCATGCGAAACACTGAAAATATATCCAGCCCTTCGGGCGCCTGCAGACCATGATCAGCAACGAACTCAAAGCCACCATCCAGGGCGCCTACTCGCGTTTTCTCGAAGCCAAGAGCCTCAAGCCTCGCTATGGCCAGCGCCTGATGATCGCCGAAGTGGCGAAAGTGCTCGGCGATATCGCCTGCGACGACGAAGGTCGCCGCTCGGGCGAGCCGGCCGTGGTCGCGGTCGAGGCCGGCACCGGTACCGGCAAGACCGTCGCCTACAGCCTGGCGGCGATTCCCGCCGCCAAGGCTGCCGGCAAACGCCTGGTGATCGCCACCGCGACTGTGGCCTTGCAGGAGCAGATCGTGTTCAAGGATCTGCCCGACCTGATGCGCAACAGCGGGCTCAATTTCAGCTTCGCCCTGGCCAAGGGGCGCGGGCGCTACCTGTGTCTGTCCAAGCTCGACGTGCTGCTGCAGGAAGGTCACGCCCAGTCGGCGACCGCCCAGCTGTTCGAGGAAGAAGGCTTTCACATCGAAGTCGACGAGCGCAGCCAGAAGCTGTTCAACAGCATGATCGAGAAGCTTGCCGGCAATCGCTGGGACGGTGATCGCGACAGCTGGTCGGAAACCCTCGAAGACCAGGACTGGGCGCGCCTGACCACCGACCACAGCCAGTGCACCGGTCGCCACTGCCCGAACTTCCAGCAATGCGTCTTCTATAAGGCACGCGAGGGCATGGGTAAGGTCGATGTAATCGTCACCAACCATGACATGGTCCTGGCCGACCTGGCCTTGGGTGGCGGTGCGGTACTGCCCGACCCGCGTGACACCATGTACGTATTCGACGAAGGCCATCACCTGCCAGACAAGGCGATCGGCCACTTCGCGCATTATTCGCGCCTGCGCTCCACTGCCGACTGGTTGGAGCAGACGGCCAAGAACCTGACCAAGCTGCTCGCCCAGCATCCGCTGCCGGGTGACCTGGGCAAGTACATCGAACAGGTGCCGGAGCTGGCCCGCGAAATCCGCACCCAGCAGCAGTTCATGTTCACCTTGTGCGAGCAGGTCGCGGATTTCCGCCCCGGCGAAGACACCGAAGGCCGTGAGCGCCCACGCTACCGCTTCGAGGGTGGAGTGGTACCAGAGCAGATCCGCGAAGTCGGCATAGAGCTGAAAAAGGGCTTCTCGCGTCTCAACGACCTGTTCACCCGTCTGGCCGACCTGCTCAAGGAAGGCATGGACGGGGAAAACAACATCGGTATTGCCAGCCACCAGGCCGAAGAGTGGTATCCACTGTTCGGCAGCCTGATGACCCGCGCCCAGGGCAACTGGGAGCTATGGACCGCGTTTACCGCCGAAGACCCGCAAGACAGCCCGCCAATGGCGCGCTGGCTGACGCTGGCCGAAACCGGTGCGTTATTCGACATCGAAGTCAACGCCAGCCCGATCCTTGCCGCCGAAATGCTGCGCCGCAGCCTGTGGAGCGTCGCCCACGGCGCTCTGGTGACTTCGGCTACACTCACCGCGCTGGGCAAGTTCGACCGCTTCCGCATGCGTTCGGGCCTGCCTCGCGACGCGGTGACGTGCGTGGTGCCCAGCCCGTTCGTGCACGGCGATGCTGGCCTGCTGCGAGTGCCTGACCTGGGCGCTGATCCGCGTGACGCTGCTGGGCACACGGCAGCGATCATTCGTGAACTGCCGGCAATGCTCGAGGAGGCCCGCGGCGCGCTGGTGTTGTTCTCCTCACGCAAACAGATGCAAGACGTGTTCGATGGCCTGGACCGTGACTGGCGCAAACTGGTGTTGATCCAGGGCAACCTGTCCAAACAGGAAACCCTCAACAAGCACAAGGCGCGGGTCGACGATGGCCAGCACAGTGTGCTGTTCGGCCTGGCCAGCTTCGCCGAGGGGGTCGACTTGCCGGGTGCCTATTGCGAGCACGTGGTGATCGCCAAGATCCCATTCTCGGTGCCGGACGATCCGGTCGAGGCGGCCTTGGCCGAGTGGATCGAAGCCCGCGGTGGCAATCCGTTCATGGAAATTGCCGTACCCGACGCCTCGCTCAAGTTGATCCAGGCCTGCGGTCGCTTACTGCGTACCGAGCAGGATCGCGGCGTCATCACCTTGCTTGATCGACGCCTGGTCACCCAGCGCTACGGCAAGGCTATTCTCAATGCGCTGCCGCCATTTAGGCGGGAGATTTCCTGACGGCCGGAGCAAGACGCCCGGCCCGTTGTCCATCACTCAGTCAAGGGCCCATGAGGGCTCTGAAGGAGAGCCCCAGCCCTATGCTCCATCGCACCTTGCCCGCTGTACTTACGCTGTTGTTCAGCTCGCCGTTGCTGGCCGCGCAGCAGACGTTGTTCAGCTTTGTGCGGCCGGCTTCAGTGGTCAATGTGATCACCGCTGATGCGGGCATGCCGCAGTACAACGCGGAGCAGACGGCCGAGGGCGAGGTGCTGCGGCGGGTGGTGTTCAATCCGGTGGAGCGGCCGACACTGGGCCTCAGCCCGCAGAGTGGCGTCTGGGACTGGTCTGCCGGTCAGGCGCTGACCTTGCGCCTGCAAAGCGCTATGGACTGGGCCTTGAGTGTGGATGTCACGGTGCAGAGCAGTGATGGCCGCACGCTTACCAGCCGTATCGACCTGCCCGCCGGGCCTGCGCAGACAGTGATGGTTCCGCTCAAGGCCAGCTCGCCATTGAGCCAGGGCATGCGTGCGGGGCCGCCCATGCCGTGGACCTATCAAGGGCAACGGCTGCTGCTGACCAGCAGCGTCGGTGAAGTCGATCTCAAGCAGATCAGTTCGGTTACCTTGAGCATTCCAAGACCCAAGGTGGCCCAAAGCCTGCTGATCGAGAAAGTCGGTATCCAGGATGACGACCTGGCGTTCAAGGCCGCCTACGACGGTTTGATCGATGCTTATGGCCAGTCCACCCGGGGACGCTGGCCGGAAAAGATCGTCAACGATGATCAGCTCAAGGCCGCTGATACCCGCGAACAAGCTCAGCTCAAAGGCTGGTTGGCAGAGCGCGGCAAACAGCAATTGGACAGCTACGGTGGGCTGATCGCCGGCCCGGCCTTCGAAGCCAAAGGGTTTTTCCGTACGGAAAAGCGTGATGGCCGCTGGTTCCTGGTGACCCCTGAGGGGCACCCGTTCTATTCGCTCGGCATCAATGCCGTGGCCGCCGACGGCGGTCGTACCTATATAAGCGGACGCGAAAGTATGTTCATCGCCTTGCCGGGCGAAGGCGAGCGTCTCGCCGCGTTCTATGGCCAAGGCAACAACGATGATGGCAATGCCTCGTCGCAGGGACGTAATTTCAACAAAGGTCGCTGGTTCGACTTCTATGCTGCCAACCTGCATCGTGGGCATGGCCAGCCTTGTCCGGCGCCAGTAGAAGGGCAACTACCCGTTGCCTGCCCACCGGCGGCCCTCGACGCAGCACGCTGGCAGAGCCACACCCTCGATCGCATGCAGGCCTGGGGCTTCAATACCCTGGGTAACTGGAGCGATCCGGCCCTTGGCCTGGCCAAGCGAGTGCCCTACACACTACCGTTATCAATCGTTGGCGACTACGCCAGCATCAGTACCGGTATGGACTGGTGGGGGCGCATGCCCGATCCGTTCGATCCACGCTTTGCCATGGCGACCGAGCGCGCCGTAGCCATCGCCGCCCGTGATCACCGCGATGATCCTTGGCTGATTGGCTACTTCGCCGACAATGAACTGGCCTGGGCAGCGCCAGGTGATGATCCCAAGGCCCGCTATGGGCTGGCCTTCGGCACCCTGAGGCTGACCACCGATGTACCGGCCAAGCGCGCGTTTCTCAAGCAGCTGCGCGACAAGTACCGCAACCAGGAAGGTCTGTCCAAGGCTTGGGGTATAGACCTGCAAGCTTGGGAACTGATGGAAGACCCAGGCTTCGAAGCGCCGCTGCCCAATGCGCAGCATCCGGAAATCGAGCGCGATTATCAGCATTTCCAGCAGGTATTCGCCAATACCTACTTCAAGACCATCTCCGACTCGCTGAAATGGCATGCCCCCAACCACTTGCTGCTGGGCGGGCGCTATGCGGCCAGTACTCCAGAGGCAGTGAAAGCCTGCGCCGAGTTCTGCGACGTGCTGAGTTTCAACTTCTATACCCTCAAGCCTGAAGATGGCTACGATTTCGCTCGGCTTGCCGAGTTGGACAAGCCGTTGCTGGTGTCCGAATTCCAGTTCGGTTCCCGCGACCGTGGGCCATTCTGGCCGGGGCCGCTGGAGCTGGTACGCGAGGAAGATCGCGGCCCGGCTTACGCCAACTTCCTCAAGGCTGCGCTGGCTCAACCGATGATTGTCGGCGCGCACTGGTTCCAGTACCTCGACCAACCGGCCAGTGGGCGCTTGCTCGATGGCGAGAATGGGCACTTGGGGCTGATTGCAATTACCGATGTGCCATATCCAGGTTTTGTCGAAGCGGTGCGCAGGAGCAATCAGCAGGTAATGGATGAGTTGCGCAAGGCGCTGAACAAGCCTGCTCCGTAGGTCATAAAGCGGCATTTCGGTGCCGTTTGTCGACTTTTCCCTACGACCATCCGGCCACATTCAGTTTGCAAAACCGCCAACTACTGAAACAATGCACGACTTTGTGAAGACGAGTCGTACGGAGAGTAGGCGGGTGCAGATCCAGGGTCACTATGAGCTGAAGTTCGAGGCAGTGCGTGAAGCGTTTGCCGCATTGTTCGAGGATCCTCAGGAGCGCGGCGCCGCGCTGTGCATCCAGGTCGGCGGCGAGACCGTGATCGACCTGTGGGCCGGTAGCGCCGATAAGGACGGCCGCGAAGCTTGGCACAGCGATACCATTGCCAATCTGTTCTCCTGCACCAAGACCTTCACCGCCGTTACCGCCTTGCAACTGGTCGGCGAGGGCAAACTGGCCTTGGACACGCCCGTGGCGCGCTACTGGCCGGAGTTCGCCCAGGCCGGTAAGGAGCAGGTGACCCTGCGTCAGTTGCTCAGCCACCGCGCTGGCCTGCCGGCGATCCGGGAACTGCTGCCCGCCGAAGCACTCTATGACTGGGAGACCATGACCGCTGCCCTGGCTGCTGAGACCCCTTGGTGGACGCCGGGCACCGAGCATGGCTACGCCGCTATTACCTTTGGCTGGTTGATCGGTGAGCTGATTCGCCGCGCTGATGGCCGTGGCCCGGGCGACTCGATCGTCGCGCGTACCGCCAAACCCCTGGGCCTGGATTTTCATGTCGGCCTGGCGGATGAAGAGTTCCACCGTGTCGCGCACATTGCTCGCGGCAAAGGCAACCCTGGCGACGCTGCTGCACAGCGTTTGCTGCAGGTGACCCTGCGCGAGCCTGAAGCGCTGTCGACGCGAGCCTTTACCAACCCGCCAGCCATTCTCACCAGCACCAACAAGCCGGAGTGGCGACGGATGCAGCAGCCGGCGGCCAATGGCCATGGCAATGCTCGCAGCCTGGCCGGTTTCTATGCCGGTCTGCTCGATGGCAGCCTGCTGGAGTCTGAATTGCTCGATGAGCTGACGCGCGAACATAGCCTTGGGCAGGATCGTACCCTGTTGACCCAGACCCGCTTCGGCCTGGGCTGCATGCTTGATCAGCCCACGGTCGCCAATGCCACTTTCGGGCTGGGCGCCCGCGCCTTCGGCCATCCAGGAGCGGGTGGCTCGGTCGGCTTTGCCGATCCCGAGCACGATGTCGCCTTTGGTTTCGTCACCAACACGCTCGGCCCCTACGTGCTGATGGACCCGCGGGCGCAACAGCTGGTGCGTGTACTTGGCACTTGCCTTTGATCGGGTAACGCGGGTATTGGCCCGACCCTTTGACTATCCTCAATGCCAACGCCTCATGTGTGTGGGCAAAATTTCTTTCTAATTCATGGTGTATCGCTGATGTCTTCACATAAAACCTTAGCACTCGCCCTGTGCCTGGCCATGACCGGCTGCGCCAGCCACTCGCAAGGTACTGCCAAAGACGGCGGCCTCAGCTGGTGGCCTTTCGGCTCCGACAAAGTCGCCGAACAGGAAGTGAAAGAAGCAGTGACCGAGAAGGTCGCCAAGGCTGACGCCAAAGCCGATAGCGCCAGCCGTTGGTGGTGGCCATTTGGTGGTGACGACAAGCAAGCCAAAGGCCCAGTCGTACCGAAGATCGATCACAAGGCCACCCAGGCCTGGCTGGACGAGTACGAGCCAAAGCTGCGTGAGGCGGTCAAGGGCAGCAAGTTCGAAGTCGAGCGGCGTGAAGATGTCATGGCGGTGATTATTCCGGTGGAGGGTTCGTACAACCCTGATCGCCCGAACATGCTGCTGCCAGCGAGCTTGGGGCCGATTACTCGCGTGGCCAAGGCGGTAGAGGTCGATCCCAAGACCGCTGTGCTGGTGCTCGGCCATGCAGACAGCAGCGGTGTGGCTGCTGCCAACCAGAAGCTCAGCCTGGAACGCGCTGCTTCGGTATCGGCGATCTTCCGCCTCAGCGGCCTGCAGCGAGACCGCCTGACCCTCAAGGGCATGGGTTCGGTGATGCCGCGTGCGGCCAACGACAGCCTTGAAGGCCGGGCCTTGAACCGCCGTGTGGAAATGTTGCTGACCCCGCAGAACACCATGGTCGCGCTGCTGGCCAAGTATCAGCAGGCCGCACCAGCACCGACTCCAGCCGCCATGGTTGCAGTGCAAGACGCCAAGGCTCCGGCAGCTAAGGCTGCGAGTAAGCCTGCAGCGAAAGCCGCCGCCGCCAAACCGGCCGCCAAGAAAGCACCGGCCAAGGCAGCTGCGAAGAAACCCGCAGCCAAGCCCGTTGCCAAAAAAGCCGCGGCAAAACCTGCCGCCAAGAAGGCCGCAACCGATAAGAAAGTAGCTGCCAATAGCCCTGCGAAGACCAACTGATCGTCAAGGAAACGCAGTCATGACCCAATCCCTGGCCGATATGCGCCGCGACTACACCCGGGATGGCCTGGTTGAAAGCCAGGCTCCGGGCGAGCCGTTCGCCCTGTTCCACCAATGGTTCGCTGATGCGGTGAAGACCGAGCAGCCACCGGTGGAGGCCAATGCCCTGACCCTGGCCACAGTCGATGCCGACGGCCGCCCGCATTGCCGGGTGCTGTTGCTCAAAGGACTGGATGAGCGCGGTTTTACCTTCTTCACCAACTATGACAGCGCCAAAGGCCAGCAGCTGCTGGCCAATCCCTACGCTGCCATGACCTTCTTCTGGCCGGCGCTGGAGCGTCAGGTGCGAATCGAAGGGCAAGTGGAGAAAGTTACCGCGCAGGAGTCGGACGCTTATTACCAGGTGCGTCCGCTGGGCAGTCGCCTGGGCGCTTGGGCATCGCCGCAGAGCCAGGTCATTACCGGGCGTGAGCAATTGGAAGGCTTGGTCAAGGCGACCGAAGCGCGCTTCTCCGACAGCCAGCCGCACTGCCCGGAGCATTGGGGCGGTTATCGTCTGCTGCCTGAGCGAATCGAGTTCTGGCAGGGGCGGCCGAGTCGCCTGCATGACCGCCTGAATTATCGCCACGTCGAGGGCCAATGGCTGCGTGAGCGCCTGGCACCTTAAGCCCGATAGTTGGCGGCCTCGCGTTCCAGCCAGGCCGCCAATGCCTTGCGTTTGATCTTTTGCGCGCGCGCCAGCTCCAGGCGCTGCAGCATGTAGGCGCGTTTATCATCATCCTTTCCAGCCATCGACAACGCCAGGTCGCGGTCCATCCAGCGGCGCATGCGTAGATACAGCCAGCCATGGAAATACAGGCCTGCGACAGTTGTTACCAAGACGATGAAGTAATCCATGGCTATCCTTGGTCTGACTAAATAGTGACAGCACGGCGGCTGTACCAGAGCTGAATGAAAACAAATTTGTAACGTATGTGTCGTGACAGCCGTCAACCTGCGGAGTCTAATGGACACCTGACTTATGGAGATTCAACCCATGCGTAAATCTGTTTTGCTGGTGGCGAGCTTCACCACCCTGTCGCTGTTGCTCGGCGGCTGTGCGTCGAGCCTGACCGGTGACAGCTATTCCCGTGATGAGGCCCGCCGCGTGCAGACCGTGCGCATGGGTACCATCGAATCGCTGCGCCCGGTGAAGATCGAAGGCACCAAGACCCCAATCGGCGGTGGCGCGGGCGCTATCGTCGGTGGTGTTGCCGGTAGTGCTATCGGTGGTGGCCGGGGCAGCATCGTCGCTGCGGTAATCGGCGCTGTGGCCGGTGGCCTGGCGGGTTCTGCCGCCGAAGAGGGCATTACCCGTACCCAAGGTGTCGAGGTCACCGTGCGTGAAGACGACGGCAATATGCGCGCCTATGTGCAGGCGGTGCAGGAAAACGAAATTTTCCGCGTGGGTGAGCGTGTGCGCATCGTCACCGTCGACGGCACCAGCCGTGTGACCCACTGAGCAATTCGCTGAAAAACAAAACCCCGACTTGGCAGCGCCGGTCGGGGTTTTTTATTGCCTATCGCGGGGCAAGCCCGCTCCCACGATGACGCGCAATTAAGCTCGCGGGAGCGGGCTTGCCCCGCGATGGCTGACGCCAGGTTACCCATTTAGCCCGAGGATATCGCGCGCTACCGCTTCTGCGATGCGAATGCCATCGACGCCCGCCGAGAGAATCCCGCCCGCGTAACCCGCGCCTTCACCGGCCGGGAACAACCCCTTGAGATTGACGCTCTGATAGCTCGCGTCACGGGTGATACGCAGCGGCGAAGAGGTGCGGGTTTCAATCCCGGTCAGCACTGCATCGTGCAGGTTGTAGCCCTTGATCTGCCGGTCGAAGGCAGGCAGCGCCTCACGAATCGCTTCGATAGCGAAGTCTGGCAGACTCGGCGCCAGGTCACCCAGGGTCACCCCCGGCTTGTACGACGGCTCGACACTGCCGAGCGCGGTCGAAGGACGTCCGGCAACGAAGTCACCGACCAGTTGCGCCGGCGCCTGATAGTTGCTGCCACCCATCACATAGGCGTGCGCTTCAAGGCGCTCCTGCAGTTCGATGCCAGCCAGTGGACCACCTGGGTAATCACGCTCCGGATCGATACCCACGACAATGCCCGAGTTGGCATTACGCTCGTTACGCGAGTATTGGCTCATGCCGTTGGTCACCACCCGGCCTGGCTCGCTGGTTGCGGCGACCACGGTGCCGCCCGGGCACATGCAGAAGCTGTACACCGAACGACCGTTCTTGGCGTGGTACACCAGCTTGTAGTCGGCGGCGCCCAGCTTCGGGTGACCGGCGTATTTGCCCAGGCGAGCCTTGTCGATCAGGGTTTGGGGGTGCTCGATACGGAAACCGACCGAGAACGGCTTGGCCTCCATGAACACGCCCTTGCCATGCAGCATGCGGAAGGTGTCGCGGGCGCTGTGGCCCAGGGCCAGGACCACATGGCGCGAGTGCAGCTGTTCGCCGCTGTCGAGCACCACGCCAGTGAGTTGTTCGCCGTCGATCAGCAGGTCGCTGACCTTCTGCTCGAAGCGCACTTCACCGCCCAGGGCGATGATCTCGGCGCGCATGTTCTCGACCATGCCGGTCAGGCGGAAGGTACCGATGTGCGGCTTGTTGATGTAGAGGATCTCGTCCGGCGCACCGGCCTTGACGAACTCTTCCAGGACCTTGCGGCCATGGTGCTGCGGGTCTTTGATCTGGCTGTACAGCTTGCCGTCGGAGAAGGTCCCAGCGCCGCCTTCGCCGAACTGCACATTGGACTCAGGGTTGAGCACGCTTTTACGCCACAGCCCCCAGGTGTCCTTGGTGCGCTGACGAACTTCCTTGCCGCGCTCGAGCACGATCGGCTTGAAGCCCATCTGCGCCAGCAATAGCCCAGCGAAGATGCCGCACGGGCCAAAACCCACCACCAGCGGACGCTGGTCAAGCTTGGCCGGCGCTTGGCCAACGAACTTGTAGCTGACGTCAGGCGCCACGCTGATGTTGCGATCGTCAGCGAACTTGGCCAGCAGCTCGGCTTCGTTGGCTGCCTCCAAGTCAATGGTATAGATGAACAGCAGTTCGCTGTTTTTCTTGCGGGCGTCGTAGCTGCGCTTGAACAGGGTGAAGCTGAGCAGTTGGTCATCGCTAATGCCCAGGCGCTGGACGATGGCCTCGCGCAGGGCTTCGTCAGGATGGTCCAGGGGCAGCTTCAGTTCGGTGATTCGTAGCATGGCAGGGTCCAGTATCCCGGCCATGGGCGGCCGGCGGCTTTACTCAAACCGCCAAGTATAAGCTGTTCGCCGCCCTGACTGGCAGGATAAAAGTGCCCGACGATCAGTTGTCGCGAGCGCCGCCATAGTAACCGCAGCCTTGCAGGGTCTGGCCGTCGATCTTCAGCTGCGCGCGCAGGTGGCGGATGGCACCGGTGGCGCTGTCGACGCAGCGCTGCGGGGAGACCCACAGCTCGACCTGTTTACCGTTGGCTTCGCTACTCAGGGTCAGGCCGCCGCCGGGGACCTGTTCTTCCAGAAAGGGCAGGGGCAGTGGCTCTTGGCCAACCCGGTTGAGCACCATGCCCTTGCCGCTGGCCTTGATGTCCCACTCCGGCTCATGGCCACCAGCGCGCAGGGTCAGCTGCTTGAAGTTGGGGTCTTCGCAGGCGTTGGTCGAGGGCTCGAGGCGATACAGGTGACGGACGTCGAGTTGGCCATCGGTATTGACCTGCTTGCTGCCGGTAAGGCGGCCGCGCACGTCGGCGAACAGCTTGTCGTTGGCGTCTTCGGCCAGGTTGGCGGCTTCCTGCAGGATGCCGGTGCCGGCGACGTCCTTGATCACGAAGTGACGAGGTTCGCTGCAAGGCTTGAACAACAATTGGCCGCCTGCCGCGCTCAGTTCGCCCTGCATGCGCGTAGTGCCGATGTTCGGGTCGTTTGGCTTGTCTGCCATGAGCTGGCAACCGGCGAACAAGGGCAGCAGGGCGGTGAGCAGCAGGGATTGGGTGAGGCGCATGGGGCGGGCTCCGGAAATCTTGCAAAAGAGCTGGCCACGGTACTCAGGCTGGGTGGGGATCACAAGCCCTCGATGGCCCATGCAGGCCTCTTCGCGGGCAAGCCCGCTCCCACAGGATTACCACCTACTTGAGAACAGTGGTGTATCTGTGGGAGCGGGCTTGCCCGCGAAGAGGCCGCCACCTTTGTCACAGGCAAAAAAAGGGCCCGTAGGCCCTTTCTGTGTGCAATGTCGATCAACCACCCAGATAGGCGTCACGTACCTTTGGATCACTCAACAATGCTTCGCCGGTGCCCTCCCACAGGATTACCACCTACTTGAGAACAGTGGTGTATCTGTGGGAGCGGGCTTGCCCGCGAAGAGGCCGCCACCTTTGTCACAGGCAAAAAAAG
>NZ_JBJDNG010000004.1:463115-491295 GCF_044900155.1 Pseudomonas sp. NPDC088890
AAAGGGCCCGTAGGCCCTTTCTGTGTGCAATGTCGATCAACCACCCAGATAGGCGTCACGTACCTTTGGATCACTCAACAATGCTTCACCGGTGCCCTGCATCACCACTCGGCCGTTTTCCAGAACATAGGCACGGTCAGCGATCTTCAACGCCTGGTTGGCGTTCTGCTCGACCAGGAACACCGTCACGCCATCACGACGCAGCTGTTCGATGATGTCGAAGATCTGCTGGATGATGATCGGCGCCAGGCCCAGCGACGGTTCATCGAGCAGCAGCAGCTTGGGTTTGCTCATCAACGCCCGGCCGATGGCGAGCATCTGCTGTTCGCCGCCGGACATGGTGCCGCCGCGCTGGATGTAGCGCTCCTTCAGACGTGGGAACAACTCCAGGACCTTGTCCAGCTGCTCCTGGTAGTCGCCCTTGTTGGTGAAGAAGCCGCCCATGGCCAGGTTCTCCTCGACCGTCAGGCGAGCGAACACCCGGCGGCCTTCGGGGACCACGGCGATGCTCTTGCGCATGATGTGCGAGGAAGGCTGGCCAACCAGCTCTTCGCCCAGGTACTTGATGCTGCCGCTATGGGCCTGGGGCGAGCCGCACAGGGTCATCAGCAAGGTCGACTTACCGGCACCGTTGGCGCCGATCAAGGTGACGATTTCGCCCTGGTTGATCTCGACGTTGACGCTGTGCAGTGCCTGGATCTTGCCGTAGAAGGTGGAAACGTTTTCGAACTTGAGCATTTACGCTTCCCCCAGGTAGGCCTTGATCACTTCAGGATTGTCGCGGATCTGCTCCGGCGTGCCGTCGGCCAGGGGCGTACCCTGGTTGATCACCACGATATGGTCGGAGATGCTCATCACCAGCTTCATGTCGTGCTCGATCAGCAGCACGGTCACGTTGTGGGATTCGCGCAGATAGCCGATCAGTGCCTTGAGGTCTTCGGTTTCCTTGGGGTTCAACCCAGCGGCTGGTTCGTCGAGCATGATGATCCGCGGTTGGGTCATCATGCAGCGGGCGATCTCCAGGCGCCGCTGCTGGCCGTAGGCCAGGGTGCCGGCGGTACGGTTGGCGAACTCGGTCAGGTTGACCTTCTCCAGCCAGTACTGCGCGCGCTCCATGGCCTCACGCTCGCTGCGACGGAAGCTTGGAGTCTTGAACAGGCCTGCGAAGAAGTTGGTGTTCAAGTGCCGGTGCTGGGCAATCAGCAGGTTTTCCAGCGCGGTCATTTCCTTGAACAAACGCACGTTCTGGAACGTGCGCACCACGCCCCTGCGGGCGATCTGGTGGCCGGCCAGGCCCTGGATCGGCTGGCCGTCGAGCAGGATGGTGCCGCCGCTTGGCTTGTAGAAGCCGGTCAGGCAGTTGAACACCGTGGTCTTGCCGGCGCCGTTCGGGCCGATCAGCGCTACCACCTGTTTTTCCTTGACGGTCAGGGCCACGCCGTTGACCGCCAACAAGCCGCCGAAGCGCATGCTCAGGCCGCTGACTTGCAGAATTTCGCGGCTCATCGACGCAGCTCCAAATGTGGACGTTGCATAGGTAGCAAGCCTTGCGGACGCCAGATCATCATCAACACCATCAGCGCACCGAACATCAGCATCCGGTACTCGCTGAACTCACGCATCAGCTCCGGCAGCAGGATCATCACGATGGCCGCAAGGATCACGCCCAACTGAGAGCCCATGCCGCCGAGCACGACGATGGCGAGGATGATCGCCGACTCGATGAAGGTGAACGACTCCGGCGTCACCAACCCTTGCCGTGCAGCGAAGAAGCTACCGGCGAAACCGGCGAAGCAGGCACCCAGGGTGAACGCCGAGAGCTTGATCACGGTGGGGTTCAGGCCCAATGCGCGGCAGGCGATTTCGTCTTCACGCAAGGCTTCCCAGGCGCGGCCAATCGGCATGCGCAGCAGGCGGTTGATGACGAACAGCGCCAACAGGGCCAACAGCAGCGCTACCAGGTAAAGGAAGATGACCTTGTTGATCGAGTTGTAAGGCAGGCCGAAGAACTCGTGGAAGGTTTGCATCCCCTCGGCTGCACGCCGCTCGAAGGTCAAGCCGAAGAACGTCGGCTTCTCGATGTTGCTGATGCCGTTGGGGCCGCCGGTCAGATCGGTGAGGTTACGCAGGAACAGGCGGATGATCTCACCGAAACCGAGGGTCACGATCGCCAGGTAGTCACCGCGCAGACGCAATACCGGGAAGCCCAGCAGGAAGCCGAAGGTGGCTGCCATCAGGCCGGCGATTGGCAGGCAGATCCAGAAGCTCAACCCGTAGTAGTGCGACAGCATCGCGTAGCTGTAGGCGCCGACGGCGTAGAAGCCGACGTAGCCCAGGTCGAGCAGGCCAGCCAGTCCGACCACGATGTTCAGGCCCAGGCCCAGCATCACGTAGATCAAGATCAGCGTGGCAATGTCGACCGCGCCGCGTGAGCCGAAGAACGGCCACACCAGCGCCACTACGATCAGGCCGAGGATGATCCAGCGCTGGGTCTTGGGCAGGGTGAGGAAGTTGCTCACTGCCGGTGAGATCAGCTTGCGGTCCGAGCCTCTGGAGGTGACGGCGCTCCATTGCTTGTCAAACAGCACCCGCAGGAACATCAGCACCGAACACACGGCGATCACCGTGAGGGTGAACGGCCCCTGGCTGTGCACGATCAGGTTGATGCCGTCGATGCTCAGCTTCAGGCCCAGCACCGGGAAGGCCACGGCCCACACCAGCAAGGCGCTGAAAAACGCCTGTTTGAGATTTTTGTTCATACTTTTTCAACCTCCGGACGGCCCAGGATGCCGGTCGGCCGGAACAACAGCACCAGAACCAATAGACCGAACGCCACCACATCCTTGTATTGGTCGCCGAAGATGTCGGCGCCGAAGGCTTCGGCCACGCCCAGCACCAGCCCGCCGAGCATGGCGCCCGGAATGCTGCCGATGCCGCCCAATACCGCCGCGGTGAAGGCCTTCAGGCCTACCAGGAAACCGGCGTTGGGGTTGATCACGCCGTATTGCATGCTCAGCAATACAGCCGCCACCGCCGCCAACGCGGCACCGATGACGAAGGTCAGGGCAATGATGTTGTTGGTGTTGATGCCCAGCAGGTTGGCCATCTTGATGTCTTCGGCACAGGCGCGGCAGGCGCGGCCCAGGCGAGAACGGGAGATGAACAGGGTCAGCAGGGTCATGGCCACCAGGGTGACGATGAACACCAGGATCTGCATGTAGGAAATCAGGACTTCCTCCGCGCCACCTGGGCCGAAGGAGATGCTCCCCGGAATCAAGTTAGGGATGGATTTGTCCTTGGAGTCCTGCGAAAGCAGCACGGTGTTCTGCAGGAAAATCGACATGCCGATAGCGGAAATCAGCGGGATCAGACGGTTGCTGTTACGCAGGGGGCGATAGGCAACCCGTTCGATGCTGTAGCCATAGGCACTGGTAACGAAGATCGTCGCGACGAACGCCACGGTCATCAGGATCGGCAGCGAGTCGATGCCCATCATGGCCAGCCCGGCAAGGGCGATGAAGGCCACATAGGAACCGATCATGTACACCTCGCCGTGGGCGAAGTTGATCATGCCAATGATGCCGTACACCATCGTGTAACCGATGGCGATCAAAGCGTAGGTGCTGCCGATGGTCAATCCATTAACCAGTTGTTGGAAGAAATGGTAGATCTCAGGCATTACAGCGCTCCTAAAAACCTGATTTGCATTTCACTGGCAGGGGGTAGGCCAGGAAACCGCGAGTGACGGTTTTAAGATTTTCAGGTGAACCGGCCCCCGGATCGCGGGAATCAGGTCCATGAACCTCGTAAAACAAAGCCCACTGCTCGCACAGTGGGCTCGTTAGCTCAGCTATTTAGTCACGCAGTTACTGAGGGGAGACTTCGGTCTTCGGTTTGCCGAAGTGCCATTCGTAGACCACGAATTTGAAGTCTTTCAGGTCGCCATTCTTGTCATACGACAGATCGCCAGTCGGAGTCTTGAAGGTACCGGCGTGGATGGCCTCTGCTACCTTGTCGGTGTCTTCGGACTTGGCTGCCTTGATGCCTTCGGCGATCAGCTCGACAGCCGAGTAGGCTGGGAACACGAATGGACCGCTTGGGTCTTTGCCGTCAGCCTTGATCGCATCGGCGATGGCTTTGTTGGCAGGATCCTGGTCGAAGGACTTCGGCAGGGTGACCAGCAGGCCTTCGGAAGCGCCTTGGGCAATCTGCGAGATGGAGTCGTTGCCGACGCCTTCTGGGCCCATGAACTTGGCTTTCAGGCCTTTTTCCTGGGCTTGGCGCAGGATCAGGCCCAGCTCTGGGTGGTAGCCGCCGTAGTAGACGAAGTCGACGTTGGCTTGCTTGAGTTTCTGGATGATCGAGGAGAAGTCCTTGTCGCCAGCGTTCAGGCCTTCGAACACGGCAACCTTGGTGCCTTTACCTTCCAGAGTGGTCTTGACCGCAGTGGCGATGCCTTCGCCGTATTGCTGTTTGTCGTGCAGAACAGCAACGACCTTCGGCTTGACGTGGTCGGCGATGTAGTTGCCGGCCGCTGGGCCTTGAGCGCTGTCCAGGCCGATGGTGCGGAAGATCAGCTTGTAACCACGGGAAGTGATTTCCGGGCTGGTGGCGGCGGGGGTGATCATGATCACGCCTTCATCTTCATAGATGTCGGACGCAGGCTGGGTGGAGCTGGAGCACAGGTGGCCGATCACGAACTTGACGCCATCGTTGACCACTTTGTTGGCGACTGCCACGGCCTGTTTCGGGTCGCACGCGTCGTCGTATTCCTTGGCTTCAAGCATTTTGCCATCGACGCCGCCCTTGGCGTTGATGTCCTTGATAGCCTGTTTGGCGCCGATGAACTGCATGTCGCCGTACTGGGTCACAGGACCCGTCTTAGGACCGGCGATACCGATCTTGATGGTGTCGGCGGCAAACGAATGGCTGGCTACCCCGGCCAGAACCATTGCGGCGAACAGCTTGGAAATCTTGATCATAGTGCTCCACTCATTCTGTTGTAATTCTTATAGTCCTGGCGGCCAGGGCTACAGACCGGGCGGGATTTGCGGCATGGCCATGCCAGACGCAAGCCCACCTTCCCCCGGAACATGTCCCGGAACTGTACCGGTACAGTGTAGAGCGCTGTCCAAGCGCTTGAAAAGCGGCTGAAAAGCGCCAATTTGCCGAGGTGTCGCTTGATCGACACAAAGATACAGAAAAGCGCCATCACTTTGCCTGCATCACCAGCCCCACCCCACAAGTTCGGGACCAATCGACCAATTTACGTATTTGAAACCGGGTTTTTCTGCAAAAATGCCGACCTTTTTCATTGGCCGATTTTTTGCCGGTAGGAACCCATGACAGATCAAACAAGCACCCTCTATGCCAAATTGCTCGGCGAGACTGCAATCATCGAGTGGAAGGCGTTGGAACGATTCTGGGCCAAGGGTGACCTGATTTGGGTCGCGCCTGAGTTGGACCTGATCGCCGTTGCCGAGGCGATGGCCGAGAATCGCAGCGAGATCTTCGCCAAGTGGCGTAGTGATGGCACTGTCGGAGCGTTGTCGGCAGACCAGGCGCTTGACCTGCAAAGCCGCGATCCAGAGATCTGGGCGGTGGTGGTTTCGCCGTTCGTAGTGATGCAAGAGAAGAAAGCGCAGTAATGTCGCGCTTTTTTGGTGCGTGGAAATGCGCAGGCGCATCAAATGAGTGCGTGTTGACGCGCACGTAAGGTGGAAGTTGGTAACAGTGCCGGGTTGATTCGGCGCAGCGGTAACAGTTTACGGAATGCGTAATGGGGCCGCAGAGCGGCCCTTCGCGGGCAAGCCCGCTCCCACAGTCATCGCGTCGCGCTCACCTGCAGCGCTGTACCTGGGGAGCTGGCGACAGCCTGCGATGGGCCGCGCAGCGGCCCCAGTGCCTCAGTAGTCGACGCGCCCGGTGTGATTATTGAGCGAGATGACCCGGGTCTTACCGATCCGGTGGCGGAAGATCTCGCGCAGGTACTTCACCGCCTTCTTCACGCACTCGCGCGACAAGCGAATGTCGTTGATCGAGACAAACCGGCTCTTGTCGTTGATCAGTTCGCGGTATTTCTTCTCATACATCGGCTTGATCGCATACCAGTTGGTATCGAGGATCTTCGCCGGGTTCTCGAACTCATTGAGTAACTCGTCAATGCGCTCTTCCTCGAAGTGCTCGCTGGTGATGAATTCCAGGATCGCGTTGTCCAGGGTATCGTCGAAACGGTACGGGTTACGCGCGAAGCAGCGTTTGATGAACGCCACGATCAAGGTCAGGAAGTCGTCCGACAGGCACGGGCTTTTGGCGATCAAGGTGGTCAGCGACAGGTTGGCCGAGGCGCCGATCACCAGCGCATAACGCTTTAGGGTGGTGTTGGGGAACAGGCTGTTGAGGTGGGTCTTGAGCCGGTTCAGGTCCATGTACGATAGCTTGTAGTCCTTGGGCAGCGAGACGATCGATACCACCGACGAGCAGTTCTTGAAGAAGTGCAGGTCATGCAATGCCGCCGGGTCGAAGCCTGAAGCCTGGTACTGCTCCAGCGCCGCGCGATAACGGCGCGACTCGATCGGCAGCAGGCTGATGCCTTCGATGGCCTGGGTCTGCTTGTTGAAGTGTGGCAGGTCGATGGAGCGGAAGAACAGATCATCGATGTCCAGGCGCGGTGCTTCG
This sequence comes from Pseudomonas sp. NPDC088890, assembly GCF_044900155.1. NCBI lineage: Bacteria > Pseudomonadati > Pseudomonadota > Gammaproteobacteria > Pseudomonadales > Pseudomonadaceae > Pseudomonas > Pseudomonas sp. NPDC088890. The sequence goes on from NZ_JBJDNG010000004.1 coordinate 469,794, forward strand.
CGCTCGAATACCTTGAACTTGTCCGATCCCTGCGCCGGGATCTCCGGCACCACCGATTCGGCATAGGCAATCGCCACCGGGCCGGCCAGGCTCATGAACAGGTCATTGGCGTCCAGGCGGATGGTTTCGCCAATGTCGATGCCGGCGCGGCGGAAGTAGTTCTGATCGTAATCGGTGGTCACCGCCTGGGCGGTGAGGATGTTGAAGATCTGCTGGGAGATGTACTGGTTGGCGTGCTTCTCCATCGCGTTGACGTCGATGTTCTGAATGGTGCCGTCATCGCTTTCTTCGGCGTAGCGCATGATGTCGTTGGAAATCAGCATCATCGCGTTCCACGGGCGGATGCGGCCCATGACGCTGGCTTCGCTGCTGTCTTCGTTGTCGAAGTTATAGGAGAAGTCCCATTCCTCGGAGAGGTATTTGCACAGCAGGCGACCGGCGTTGATGTGCAGCGCCTCGGACATTTCACTGCGATGATCCGAGGCATTGGGCAGCACGCAGATGCCGCTGGTGAAGATCGGTTCGAAGACGAACGAATGCCCGCTCTTGCCGTCGTTCTCGTCGGCAGGCTTGGTGTCGAAGGTCTTGTTCATGTACGAATATTGCTGGGCCAGGCCGAATTCCGACGCCATGCCCGAACCGGTACCGCCACCGGCGCTGAAGATGTAGAAGTACAGCCGCGACTGGTTGGCCTTGATCCCGCAGGAGTCGATCAGGTACGAGTGGATCAATTTCCAGTCGGCGCTGGAGAAGCGCTGGGTGTCTTTGTTGAGGATGATCTTGGCCAGGTACTGACCGAGAATCGGTGCGTTACCGGCGCCACCGGCATGGACCTCGGACAGGTCCATGATCTTCATTTTGCTGTAGTCCCGCAGGAAGCCGCCGCGCTCACCCTTGCGCGAGAAGCGGATGCGTCCGGCGATGTCCTTGTCCAGGTCACCGAGCATCACCAATGGCTCGACCAGAAACACCGGTTTTGCGCCTTTGTTCTGCACCAGGCGCAGGTTCTGGCGAATCCAGCGGGCCGGGCTGTAGCCCGATTCACCTTTGTGGCGATCCTCGTTGTTGAATTCGTTGAGGAAGAAGGTGCGAGCGTTGTAGACCAGCTCCGCCACGTCCAGGGCGATGTTCGAGCCGCAGCGGCCAAGGCCGATCAGGCACACCGAAGGAAACTGCTGCTCCAGGCGCAGCTGGCTTTCGTCCTCGATGTGGCCGTTCTGGGGGAACACCAGGTCGCGCAGGCCATCGAGGTTGTCGAGGATGCGCTGGATATCCTGCTCGGTGAAATACAGGTACTGCTGCGCCGGCACGCTGCGAGTGGGCAGCGGTTCGCGCGCTGCTGTCATCAGCGCGGTGGAGGGGACCGCCGACTCGGGCACCGCATTGGCAGAATTATTAGTAGAGGTCATAGTGCGCCATTTGCCTGGAGTGGTTGGCCCGAAGAGGTGAATATCATCTGGCCATCACGGAGAAGTTCGCGACTGTATCAGTGCGCCATTTACGGGTGCGATAGGGGTTTGCCTTACAGCTTCTAAGGGTTTTTCTTTCGCGATGGCATTACATCGCCCGTTTGTCACCCTTCTTTAATCTGGAGTCGTTCATGAGTACTGCACTGCCTGCGTTAGGATTCGCCGGAATCGGTCTGATGGGCCTGCCGATGTGCCGGCGGTTGTTGGCCGCAGGCTATCGGCTGACGGTATGGAATCGCAGCCCGGATAAATGCGCCGAGCTGGTCGAGGCAGGTGCCCGTCTGGCTACCAGCCCGGCAGATCTATGCCGCGATACCGACATGGTACTGCTGTGCCTGGCGGATACTGCCGTGGTGCGCGATGTGGTATTCGGCGAGCAGGGCGTGGCCCAGGGCGGGCGTAGTGGGCAGCTGCTGGTGGACTTCTCCAGCCTGGAGCCGACCGCCACCCGCGAGATGGCCGCGGAGTTGGCTGCATTGTGTGGCATGGCCTGGCTGGATGCCCCTGTGTCGGGTGGCACTCCGGGGGCGGAGGCGGGGACGCTGGCGATCATGGTGGGCGGTGCGGCCGAGGATTTGGCCAGGGCACGCCCGGTGCTGCTCAACCTCGGCCAGCGAGTGACGCATATGGGCGCCGTTGGCGCAGGGCAGGTGACCAAGGCCTGCAACCAGATGATCGTCGCCTGCAACGCGCTAGTGATCGCCGAGGTGGTTGCACTTGCCGAGCAGTCAGGGGTCGAGGCCGGCCTGATCGCCGAGGCGCTGGCGGGCGGCTTCGCTGACTCCAAGCCTTTGCAGATACTCGCCCCGCAAATGGCCGAGAGCCGCTTCGAACCGATCAAGTGGCATGTGCGCACCTTGCTCAAGGACCTGGATACCGCCGTGAAATTTTCCCGCGAGCAGGGCACGGCAACCCCGCTCAGTGGCCTCGCCGCGCAATTGATGCGTTTGCATGGTAGCCAGGGGTATCTGCAAAAAGATCCGGCGACCCTGGTAGAACTGTATCGACACAAGGACTGAAGTCGCTGTCCTGGCGGTCGAGGCGTTCTAGCACCGGGCGCAGTTCGCCCAGCGGTACCGGGCGGCTGAGCAGGTAGCCTTGCAGGTAGTCGCAGCTGTGGGCGGCGAGGAATTCGTGCTGTTCGACGGTTTCCACGCCCTCGGTCACCACCTGCAGGTGCAGGGTGTGGGCCATCATGATGATCGCCTGGACGATCTCGCGGTCTTTCTGGCTGGAGGGGACGTCCTGGATGAACGAGCGGTCGATCTTCAGCACGTCCAGCGGCAGGCGCTTGAGGTAGGCTAGGGACGAATAACCGGTGCCGAAGTCGTCGATCGACAGCGCCACGCCCTGGGCGCGGATGCGCTTGAGCAGGTTGATGGTGCGATTGATGTCGCCCATCAGGGCATTTTCGGTCACCTCCAGCTCCAATTGCCGTGGCGACAGGCCTGCTTGGAACAGCGCCAGTTCCACCTCGGTGGCCAGCTCTTCGCGGCCCAGGGTCAATGCCGAGCAATTGACCGTCACCTTGAGGCTGGTATAGCCGTGGCGATTGAGCTGGGCCAGGTCTTCACAGGCGCGGCGCAGCACCCACAGGTCAAGGTCGGCGATCAGGCCGTTGGCTTCGGCAATCCCGATGAAGCGATCCGGCCCAAGCAGGCCGTGCTGTGGGTGCTGCCAGCGGACCAAGGCTTCGAGCTTGGCTACCTGGCCGTTGTGCAAATCGAAGATCGGCTGGTAATGCACGCACAGGCCGCGCTCTTCGAGCAGGGCCACGCGCAGTTCCTCTTCCAATTGCAGCTCCAGGGTGGCGCGGGTGCGCAGGCCGCTATTGAAGAAATTCAGGTTATTGCGCCCACAGCCCTTGGATTGATACAGAGCCAGATCGGCGTTTTTCAGCAGCTCCTCGGCGTTGCGGCCATCGTCGGGGAAGATGCTGATGCCAATGCTGGTGGTCATCACCATGCGCCGGCCGCCCAGATCGATCGGGTCTTTCATCCGGTGCATGATGCGCAGCGCTAGCTGGCGTGCTTCATCGCGGTTATTCAGGCTGGTGACGATGCAGAACTCGTCGCCGCCAAAGCGCGCCACCAGGTCCTGGCTGCGGGTGGCGGCCTTGATATGGCTAGCGATGACCTTGAGCAGGTCGTCGCCGGCGGCATGGCCGAGGCTGTCGTTGATGCGTTTGAAGTGATCGATGTCGAGAAACATCACCGCCAGCATGCCGTCGTTGGCGGCCTGCTCGGCCAGGCGCTCGGCAAACACTTGGTTGAAGCCGCGGCGATTGACCAGGTTGGTCAGGGCGTCGTAGTGGGCGGCTTGCTGCAGCGAAACACGGGCTTGATCCAATTGGCTGAGCAGCACGCTGACCCGACGTAGGTCGTGTTCTTTGCTTTGCAATTTCTTGTCGGCGAGGGCGGCACTGATGCTGCTGCCGCTGATAAGCAGGGTGATGACGGCGATGGTCAAGCCCATTTGCAGGCTGTTGTCGGTCGACGGCAGACTCAGGGCGGCGTCAGGGGGGATCACCAGGGTCATGGCAGCCATGCCGGTGAAGTGGGTGACCACGATGCCGGCCGCCATCAGCACGCTGGCGCCATACTTCATGGCCAGATGCAAGGTGCCGCTGCCGTTGCGCAAGTGCCGCGCCATCAACAAGGCCACCAGGCTGGCGGCGATGGCAATACCCAACGAGACCAGCAGCAGGTGGGTCTGGTAGTACTGTTGAGCACTGATTTGCAGGGCGGCCATGCCCACGTAGTGCATCAAGGTGATGCCCAGGCCGATGAAAACGGCGGCTTGAAGATAGTGACGCGGGCGCATTTCACTGCGGTCCAGGCTGTTCATCGCCAGCCAAGAGGCGAGCAGGGCAATCAGCAGGGACAGCCCGGTCATGGGCACGTCGTAGTGGATTTCCAGCGGTGCGCGGAAAGCCAGCATGCTGATGAAATGCATGGCCCAGACCCCACCGGCCAGGCAACAGGCACCCAGGATGCGCCATTGCCGGCGCGCACCGAGGTTTTCGCTGTTGCTTTGCCGTTCGGCCATGTCCAGGGTGGCAAAACACGCCGCACAGACCACCAGATAGGCGAGCGCTACCAGGAACGGTTCGTGACGGCAGTCGAGTACGATCTGTCCCGTAGCCGGCAAATCGGCGAACAATTGCAGTCCCAGCCAGTCCATTGCTTGCCTCTTCGTCGACCCTGCACGCGTCTCCTGAGAAGCGGGATGGAGACTGTTCAGCAAGCAGTATAGGAAGAGGTGCTTAAGCCTTCCTGATTAATGGCATTTTGCTCTCTACCATTTGGTTATTGGCTTAATAGCGGTTAGATCTAATAAGTTGGGGCCGCTTTGCGGCCCATCGCAGGCAAGCCAGCTCCTACAAGATCACGCGGACCTTGTAGGAGCTGGCTTGCCTGCGATGGGCTGCAAAGCAGCCCACTATTTACAACCTTGAATTTAGCCCGCAACCAACACGCGAATCGCTTCCAACCGCAGCGCCGCCTTCTCCAGCATGGCCAAGCCATCAACCCGCTGTTTGCGCAGCGCATCGATCTCACTGTCGCGCACGCTCGGGTTAACCGCTTTGAGCGCGGTCAAACGCGCCAGCTCTTCATCGGCCTCAGCCGCCAGGCGCCGTTGCGCCTCGGCCACGCGCTCGACATGGACCGGCAAGATCTTGGCGTCGGCGCCAGCAATCCGCTGCGCAAGCGCATCGCGCTGCGCCTGGATGAATTTGTTGGCGCTGGCGCGCGGCACGCTTTCCAGCTGGTCGTTGAGGGTTTCGAACGCCACCCGCGCGGCCAGGTCGTTGCCGTTGGCATCGAGCAGGCAGCGCAGCGCTGCCGACGGCAGGTATCGGCCCAGCTGCAAGTTGCGTGGCGCTACCACTTCGCTGACATACAGCAGTTCGAGCAACACGGTGCCCGGCTTGAGCGCTTTGTTCTTGATCAGCGCCACGGCGGTGTTGCCCATAGAGCCGGACAACACCAGGTCCATGCCGCCCTGGACCATTGGGTGTTCCCAGGTAAGGAACTGCATGTCTTCGCGCGACAGTGCCTGGGCGCGGTCGTAGGTGATGGTCACCCCTTCGTCGTCGCCCAGCGGGAAGCTGGCGTCGAGCATCTTTTCGCTCGGCTTGAGGATCAGGGCGTTTTCCGAATGGTCCTCGCTGTCGATACCGAAGGCATCGAACAGGGTTTCCATGTAGATCGGCAGGGCGAACTGGTCGTCCTGTTCGAGAATCGCTTCAACCAGGGCCTGGCCTTCGCCAGCGCCACCCGAATTGAGCTCGAGCAGGCGGTCGCGACCGCTGTGCAGTTCAGCTTCAAGGTTCTCGCGCTCAGTTTTCGCCTCTGCGACCAACTTGTCCCAGGTGCCGGTTTCACCGCTTTCGAGCAGCGGCAACAGGCGTGGGCCGAAGCGATGCTGCAGGGCGCTGCCGGTCGGGCAGGTGGCGAGGAAGGCGTTCAGCGCCAGGTGGTACCACTGGAACAGGCGCTCTTGCGGGCTGTCCTGCAAGTAGGGGATGTGCAGTTCGATGGTGTGCTTCTGGCCAATCCGGTCAAGACGACCAATACGCTGTTCGAGCAGGTCGGGGTGGGCCGGCAGGTCGAACATCACCAAGTGGTGGGCGAACTGGAAGTTACGCCCCTCACTGCCGATTTCCGAGCAGATCAGCACCTGGGCGCCGAACTCTTCGTCAGCGAAGTAGGCTGCAGCGCGGTCGCGCTCAAGAATGCTCATGCCTTCGTGGAACACGGTTGCCGGGATGCCGGAGCGCACGCGCAGCGCGTCTTCCAGGTCCATCGCGGTCTCGGCGTGGGCACAGATCACCAGGACCTTGGTGCGCTTGAGCATCTTCAGGGTATCGATCAGCCAGTCGACCCGTGGGTCGAAGCGCCACCAGCGCTCTTCATCATCGCCCGGGCCCTGGGCCTGGAAGGCCACTTCCGGGTACAGCTCGGCGCGCTCGCCGCTGGGCAGCTCGGCGTATTGCTCGGGATTGGGCAGCGGGTAGGGGTGCAGCTGGCGCTCAGGGAAGCCCTGGACCGCAGCACGGGTGTTACGGAACAGCACCCGGCCGGTGCCGTGGCGGTCGAGCAGCTCACGGATCAGGCGGGCGCTGGCCTCGCTGTCGCCATCGCTGACCGCAGCCAGCAGCGCTTCGCCTTCAGCACCGAGGAAGCCGTGAATAGTGGCGTGGGCCTTGGGCGACAGGCGGCCTTGTTCGAGCAGCTCCTGCACCGCTTCGGCCACCGGGCGATAGTTTTCGCTCTCGGCGCGGAAGGCGGCCAGGTCGTGGAAACGGTTCGGGTCGAGCAGACGCAGACGGGCGAAGTGGCTGTCCTGGCCAAGTTGCTCGGGCGTGGCGGTGAGCAGCAGCACGCCGGGGATGACCTCGGCCAGTTGCTCGACCAGGCCGTATTCAGGGCTGACCTGTTCTTCATGCCAGACCAGGTGGTGCGCTTCGTCGACTACCAGCAAGTCCCAACCGGCGGCGAACAGCGCGTCCTGGGCTTTCTCGTCGTCGACCAGCCACTCCAGCGCGACCAACGCCAACTGAGCGTCTTCGAACGGGTTGCTGGCATCGCTTTCGATGAAGCGCTCGGCATCGAACAGTGCCACCTGCAGGTTGAAACGCCGACGCATTTCCACCAGCCATTGGTGCTGCAGGTTCTCTGGCACCAGGATCAGCACGCGGCTGGCGCGGCCAGTCAGCAGCTGGCGATGGATCACCAGGCCGGCTTCGATGGTCTTGCCCAGGCCGACTTCGTCGGCCAGCAGTACCCGCGGGGCGATCCGGTCGGCCACTTCGCGGGCAATGTGCAACTGGTGGGCGATGGGCTGGGCGCGGCAGCCGCCCAGGCCCCACAGCGACGAGAGCATCTGTTTGCTGTTGTGCTGCAGGGTGTTGTAACGCAGCGAGAACCACGCCAGCGGGTCGATCTGCCCGGCGAACAGTCGGTCGCTGGCCAGGCGGAACTGGATGAAGTTGGACAGCTGGGTCTCAGGCAGGGTACGCGGCTGGTTTTGCCCGTCGAGCCCGTGGTAGACCATCAGGCCGTCGATATCTTCGACTTCGCGAACGGTCAGCTTCCAGCCCTCGAAGTGAGTGATCTGGTCGCCTGGCGAGAAGCGCACGCGGGTCAGCGGCGCATTGCGCAGGGAATACTGACGGGTGTCGCCAGTGGCCGGATAAAGCACGGTCAATAGGCGGCCATCCTGCGCCAGGATGGTACCCAGGCCGAGCTCTGCTTCGCTGTCGCTGATCCAGCGTTGCCCCGGTTGATACTGCTGCGCCATACTGCCTGAACTCCCGCCGATGAAAAGCCGGCTATGTTAACGGATAGACCGGGCAGACCAAAGAATAAAGAGTCTAGCTGTTTCATCGACGAACACCTCAACACCACGAGGGCTCCAAGTCGAATGCTTGCCAAGCAGCGCTGGTTGAACGCCTCCCTGGGCCTGGGCAGCTTGCTGCTACTGGCCGCCTGTGACCAAAACACTTTTCAAACCCTGCCACCGATCCCGGTCGAGCAGCTCGAAGTACTTGGCGTACAGACGCCGATCAAGAGCGTGCACTTTCGTGACCGGGAGGGTGAAGGGCTACTGGTGCTGAGCCGGGTCGACGGCCAGGCCACCGATGCCGAGAGCGAGCAGGAAGTCGACAAGGTGGTGCTCAAGGCCACTCTGTATGCGCGCAGCGCGGACAGCGATGCATTCAGGCCGCGTTGGCAGATCGAGCAAGAGACCACATGTCCGGGGCTGGATCTGGATGTGGATTTCTATAGCGACGTCAGTGATGTCAGCGACCTTGATAAAGATGGCATCGCCGAACTGACCGTGGCCAGCCATGCGTTCTGTGGCGGCGGTATCGAACCCCATGACATCGCCATCGAAATGCGCGAAGGCCAGGCCATCTACAGCATCACCGGACAATCGCAGATTACTCCGGCCGGTGAGGAGCCCATTGGTGGCGAGCGCGAAGACAGCGCCTCGCTCAAGAGCGCCCCACAAGTCGTGCGTGAGCACCTCGATAGCGTCTGGCAACAGGTCTACAAGCGGCCCTGGAGCGAAACCAGCCCGTCGCCTGAGGATGAGCCGGACGACGAGCCAGCCCAGTAAGCCCATCTATACTTGCTGGTGCGCCGCTGTGACGCGCCGCACAATCGCCTGGCTGCACGCTCAAGACAGTTGAAGGCTGGCCGACACAGTAGCGACAGGAGAACTTCCCCATGCTGCCGCCGATCATCCCGCTCAGTGCCGCCCCCGTGACCTCGCAACAGGATCCGGTCAAGCCGACCCCCGATATTCGTCCGGTGGTCCCCGCGCAGCCTGCTTCCGGCGAAAGCGCCATTGACCTCAAGCACAAGCGCGACCCTGACGAACAAGCCCTGCTGCTGCGCGATGAGCAGCGCCGCCAGCAACAACGGCGGCAGAATAACCAGGACGAGCGTTACGAAGCCCTTGCCGGTGAAGAGCTCAACGCCGATAACACGGTACCGGTGGCGCCACTCGGCGAGCGTCCGAGGCAGGGTTTGCTGGTCGATATCGAAGTCTGACTGGTCAACGCCTGCGCCTGGCTTCATCATGCAAGTCTCTGCTGACTGTCGGGCCCGCCCATGAGTGAAGACAACCTGATCGACTTCGGTGCCGAGCGCGCCAAACGTATCCATGACCTCAAGGACAAGCGCCTCAATGAAGTGCGCCAGGCCTTCGAGCAGGCCATGCCGTTGAGCCAGGCCAAAAAGAAGAAGCCCAAGGGCAAGCCCAAGAAACGCTGAAACTTGACGCAGGTCAACCCTGCGCCCGCCTCGCGTGCCCGGCCTCGGGCACCATTGACCCCGGTCAATTTCCTCCTCTCTCGCATTGGTTACCTTGCATCCATCGGACAACGGCAAACGAATACGGGAGCGCCGACATGTTCTTCGACAATGTGGTTATCGCAGGTGTGGTAACGGTCGGGTTGATGGTGGTGTTCTTCGCCGGTCTGGGCATTTTCATCTGGAAGGATTCGAACAAACGCAAACCGCGTTGATTCTTCCCGATTCACGAGCACGCAAGGCATTTAGGGCGACTTCGGTCGCCCATTTTTTTGTCTGCGCTTTTTGCCGATGACGCGCTCATAGCGGGGCACAGAGCAAATGACATACAAAGATGATTAGCTAGCTAATTATTCGTTTCCGCTTTATCCTTGCCAGCGTTGTCTATCGTTCTACTCATCACCCCCGCAAGGTCCGATTCGTGCCCATCACCCTCCAGGCTCTGTTCGCACCCAGCAACCTCGCCATCAAGTTCGCCATCAAGACCCTGTTGGGCGGCGGCCTGGCGTTGTGGCTGGCCATGCGCTGGGGGTTGGAGCAGCCGTCTTGGGCCTTGATGACCGCCTTTATCGTCGCCCAGCCTTTGTCAGGCATGGTGGTGCAGAAGGGCCTGGCGCGCTTGGCCGGGACCCTGGTCGGCACCTTTATGTCGGTGGTGTTCATCGGCTTGTTCGCACAGACGCCGTGGCTGTTCCTGCTTACCCTGGCGCTGTGGTTGGCGCTGTGCACCGCCGCTTCCACGCAACTGCGCAGTGCCTGGTCGTATGCGTTCGTGCTGGCCGGCTACACCGTGGCGATCATTGCCTTGCCGGCCATCGATCATCCGCTGCAGGTGTTCGATCAGGCGGTAGCGCGCTGCACCGAGATTTGCTTGGGCATCGTCTGCGCAACCGCTACCAGCGCCTTGCTCTGGCCCATGCGGGTCGAGCAGCAGCTTGGTGGGCAGGCGCGCCAGGCCTGGCAAAACGGCATGCAAGCGTCGACTGCCATGCTCGGCGGTGAGGAGGGCGCGCGCCAAGGCTTGCTGGACATCCTGGGGCGGATCGTCGCCATCGATTCGCAGCGCGAGCACGCCTGGTTTGAAGGCAGCAGTGGCCGGCAGCGGGCCAGGGCCATTCGCGGTTTGAGTCAGAAACTGATGGTGCTGCTGCGCATCTCGCGCTCGGTACGCCGGCAGTGGCGCCAGCTCGATGAGCAGGAGGCCCAGCGCCTGTCGCCGTGGCTGGATGAGGTTCGCGCCCAGTTGGCGCAGCCCGAACTGCCGAGCCTGTTGCTGTTGCGCCAACGTATCTGGGACGCCGCCCACGACGAGCAGATCAGTTCTGCCGAACATTACTGCCTCGCGCGCATGGCCTTGTTGCTGGACTACGCCATGGCGGCGACCCAGGCTTTGCAGGATGTCGAGGAGGGCAGGACGCCCAAGGATATGTCGCAAGGTCTGGCCGTGCATCGTGACCTGCCGCTGGCTCTGCTGTTCGGCTCGCGCAGCGCCTTGGCGTTTTTGGTCATGAGCAGTTTCTGGTTAGCCACCGCCTGGCCGTCGGCACCTGGCGGGCTGGTGCTGACTTGCGTGGTCTGTAGCCTGTTCGCCAGCCGTGAGAACGGCGCACAGATCGGCTTGAGTTTCTTGCGCGGGATTTTCCTGGCGATCCCGGTGGCGTTTGTGGTGGGGCAGATTCTCCTGCCGCAGTGGAGCAGCTTCGCCATGCTCTGTTTAGCCATGGGCGTGCCGCTGTTCTTCGGCGCCCTGGGCATGGCCCATCCGCGCACCGGCGCTACCGCCACCTCGTATTGCCTGCATTTCATTGTGTTGGTGTCGCCGCTCAATGCCATGCACTTTGACGTGGCGAGCATGCTCAACAGCGCCCAGGCGATGCTGATGGGCGTTGGCGCTGCGGTATTGGCCTTCCGCCTGGTGGTGATCCGCCATCCAACGTGGTTGGGCCGGCGGCTGCGCGCTGCGACGCAGAGTGACCTGGTTCGCCTGACCCGCCGCGACCTGCGTGGCGCCGACAGTTGGTTCGGCGGGCGCATGGCCGACCGCCTGATGCAGCTGGCGCGCCATGCCAGCGAGCTGCCCGAAGCTCAGCGCAAACGCTGGGACGATGGCCTGCACGGCCTGGACATCGGCGATGAATTGGTGCACCTGCGCATGTGCCTGGCTGTGGCCCAGGCACCGCTCGATGCGGCGCAAAGGCAATACTTGCAGCAAGTCGAAGCGGTGCTTTCCAGAGGCCCGGCGCCGGGGCGCGGCCAGCGCCTGGATGCGGCCAGTGAGCAATTCATCGCGGCCCTGCGCCGCCAGCCGCCGAGCGACCCGCTGCGGCTGGCCGAGGGCGCCGTGCTGCAGTTACAGAAGAGCTGGGGCAAGTGGTGCCGTTGGCAGGAGGAAATGCATGGGCTTGCGTGAATGGGCGGTGGGCGGTGTGCTGCTCAGCCCGTTTCTGATCTACGTGCTGATTGCGCTGCTGGTGACCGGTGCGCTGCGCCTGCTGGTGCAGGCCACGCCGCTTGGGCGCTGGATCTGGCATGAAGCGTTGTTCGATGCGGCATTGTTCGTTTGTATCTTGTTCCTGGTGGTACGTCTGCTAGGGCCTTTGTAAGGAGTCAGTCCATGCGTACAGCGGTACGTACCCTGGTCACCCTGTGCGTGGTGATCATCGCCGTGTTTGCCGGCTATCACCTTTGGCAGTACTACATGCTGACGCCGTGGACCCGCGACGCCCGGGTTCGCGCCGACGTGGTGGTGATTGCCCCGGATGTGTCGGGTTGGGTGCGAGAGCTCAAGGTCCAGGATAACCAGCAGGTCAAAGCGGGCGATGTGCTCATGAGCATCGACCGCGAGCGCTTTCAGGCCGCGTTCGACCAGGCCAAGGCAGTCGCCGAGACCCGCGCCCACCAGTTGCACCTGCGTGAACGCGAAGCGGCGCGGCGCACCGCGCTTGGCCCCGATGCGATCAGTGCCGAGCTGCGCGAGAATGCCCAGATCAATGCGGCGGTGGCGCGCGGTGAACTGCACGAGGCCCAAGCGCAGTTGCAAGTGGCCAAGATCAACCTTGAGCGCAGCGAAGTGCGCGCGCCGCGTAGTGGGCATATCACCAACTTGCGCCTGGCGCAGGGTAACTACGTCAACACAGGGCAGTCGGTGATGGCCCTGGTGGATGATTCGACGTTCTATATCCAGGCCTATTTCGAAGAAACCAAGTTGCCGCGCATTCGCGTCGGCGATTCGGTCAAGGTCTGGCTGATGGGGGCCGGCGATTCGATGCAGGGGCATGTACAGAGCATCAGCCGCGGGATCACCGACGCCAACAGTAACCCTGACAGCCAGCTGTTGCCTGAGGTTGAGCCGACGTTCAACTGGGTGAGGCTGGCGCAGCGGATTCCGGTGCGGATTCGCTTGGATCAGGTGCCGCAGGGGGTGACCCTGAGCGCGGGGATGACGGCCAGTGTGCAGGTACATGAGGAGCAGGCCGAACCTTGAAGTTCTTGCCGGTCGTACTGCCGCTATCGCGGGGCTAGCCCGCTCCCACGAGGCCCGGGGAGCAGTCCATTGTGTGGGCTTGCCCCGCGGACGTCATGGCACAGTCCACTGCGTGGGAGCGGGCTTGCCCCGCGATAGCTTTGCAATAGACGACAGCGTTACAGGAACATCCCCCCGGAGACCTCCAGCCGCTGCCCAGTGATCCAGCCATTGCCCTGTTCAAGTAACAGCGCCACCGCTGCGCCAATATCATCAGGCAAGCCGACTCGTCCCAACGCGGTATTGCCCGCGATGAAGTCATTGACCTGGGCATTGTCGCGCACCACCCCGCCGCCAAAGTCAGTTTCGATCGCCCCTGGCGCGAGAATGTTCACCCGGATCCCCCGAGCGCCCAGCTCCTTGGCCTGGTAGCGGGTCAGCACCTCCATGGCGCCTTTCATGGCGGCATAGGCGGCATAGCCGGGCAGGGCGAAGCGGGTCAAGCCCGTGGAAATGTTGACGATGCGCCCGCCGTCGGCCAGCAGCGGCAACATCTGCTGGGTAAGGAAGAACGGCCCTTTGAGTTGGATATTCAGCAACTGGTCGAACTGCGCCTCACTGGTTTCACTGAACGGCACGTTCAAGCCGATCCCGGCATTGTTCACCAGGTAGTCGAACTGACGACGGCCAAAGTGCTGCTCCAGGGTGTCGCTAAGACGTGCTGCAAAACCTGCGAAGCTGCTGCTGTCGGCGACATCTAATTGCAGCATGGCGGCGCGCCCACCCGCTTGTTGCAGTTGTTCGGCTAGCGCTAAGGCTTGATCGGCTTTGCTGTGGTAAGTGCCGATAACATCGATGCCGCGCGCCGCCAGGTGCTGGGCGGTGTTTTTACCAAGGCCGCGGCTGGCGCCGGTGATCAATGCAATTTTGCGAGTCATGGCGAAGTCCTCATGGGTGGTTGTGAGGAACAGGTTATTGATCGCCTCCAGGCTGTTAAATCCTGTGAATTTGGAAATACTGTTCGCTAGATCCGGATAATCGAGTGCCTGAGGATGAACAAGCTTGAGCTGCTGAAGACCTTTGTCAGGGTCAATGAACTGTGCAGTTTCACCCTGGCCGGGGAGAGCCTGGGCCTGCCGCGCTCTACCGTCTCCGAGCAGGTCAAGGCGCTAGAGCGATTGCTCGGTAGTCGGCTGTTCAACCGCACCACCCGCCGAGTCCAGGCGACTCAGGACGGGCTGCTGCTGTACGAGCGCAGTAAGGACTTGCTCTCGGGCATGGATGAGATCGAAAGCTTGTTTCGCGCCGACGATGCGCAATTGTCTGGCCGCCTGCGGATCGATCTACCGACCATGATGGCGCGGCGGGTGATCATCCCGGCGTTGCCGCAGTTCCTCCAGCGTCACCCTCATCTTGAAGTGGAAATCAGCTGCACCGATCGTCAGGTCGACCTGTTACGTGAAGGCTTTGATTGCGTGATGCGCATTGGGGCGCTCAGTGACCTGGACGTGGTGGCGCGGCCGATCGGCCAGTTGAGCATGCGCAACTGCGCCAGCCCCGCTTACCTGGCCACATTCGGCATGCCGCACAGTCTTGCCGACCTGGCCGGGCATCGACTGGTCCACTACGTGCGCAATCTTGGCGCGCGCAGCGCAGGATTCGAGTATGAGCGGGAAGGGCAAGTGTACTTGCAGCCCATGAGTGGCGTGGTCACGGTCAACAATGCCGAAGCTTATTCTGCCGCTTGTCTGGCAGGCCTGGGCTTGATCCAGGTGCCTGCAATTGGTGTGGCCGAGCACCTGCGCAGTGGCGCGTTGGTGTCGGTGCTCGAACCCTGGCAGGCCCAGGCCATGCCGGTATCTTTGTTGTATGCCCGTCAGCGCCATGTGCCACGCCGGGTTCAGGCGTTCATGAGTTGGTTGGCGGTGCTGCTCAAGGGGCAGGTCGATCCAGCGGCGAGCGCCAGTTGAACCGAGCGGATGGCTTCACGGCTGCGAAAACCTTGGCCGTCCCCTGGCGACTTGCGCTAGGCTGGCCCTTGCGCGTTGCCCGACAGAGGCAGCCGCCTACCCTGCGTGCGTGACTCCCATCTTTTTGCGAGGTACGCCATGGCCATTACATCCCAGGACATCTGCAGCGCCGCTGACCAGCTCAAGGGTTTCGTCGGCTTTCACGGCAAGCGCGGTACGCATATCGTGCGCTTTTCAGAAGACGCGTTCGGCATGGACGTGGCGGATGACAGCATTACTCCCTGTAGCGAATTTGTCTGGCGAGCCGAAGCCGGGACGCGCATGGCGTTATGCCGTGAGCGGCTAGCCTTGTTACTTGGGCAACATGTGGATGATCGACTGAATATTGGCCAGCCTTTACGCATTTATTTGCAGCGCACGGACCTGCCGGAAATCGTCGCCGAGCGCAATTTGCGCTGATTGATCGGTTGTTCTTGTCGGGGGCGCGGTAGATGTTGTGGTAGAAGCGGCCTCTTCGCGGGCAAGCCCGCTCTCACAGGGGGCGCGCCGAACTGGAAATTGGCGCTATTGCTGTGGCAGCGGGCTTGCCCGCGAAGAGGCCTGATTTGACACAACCCCCAAGGCTCAACCCGCCCCATGCTGCTGATCATCCGGCTGACGCAACAAGGCCTCGAAACTGTCCTTGTCCACCGGCCTGCTCAAGTAATAGCCCTGCACTTCATGGCAGCGCTCCTTGCCCAGCGCCTTGAGCTGTTGCTCGGTCTCTACTCCCTCGGCGGTGACCGTCAAACCCATTGCCTTGCCCAGGTTGATGATCGCCTGCACGACCGCGCGGTCATTGCCGTTTTGGCTATTCAGGCCGGCAATGAAGCGCTTGTCGATCTTGATGCTGTCGAACGGATAGGTGCGCAGATAACCCAGCGATGAATATCCGGTGCCGAAATCATCCATGTTCAGCCGCACGCCCAACTCCTTGAGCGCGAGCATCGTGCCTAGCGCCCCTTCGATGTCGTTGAGCATGACATTCTCGGTAATCTCCAGCTCCAGACGTTGCGCCGGGAAGCCGGTCTCCAACAGGATCTCGCGCACATCGGCGACCACGTCACTGCGCGAGAACTGCGCCGGAGACAGATTGACCGAAACCAGCAGCGCCTGCGGCCAGTCGCGCGCGGTGCTGCAGGCTTCGCGCAGGACCCAGCGCCCGAGTGCGGCAATCAGGTCGCTTTGTTCGGCCAGCGGGATGAAGATGTCCGGGCCAAGCAAGCCTTCCTGCGGGTGCTGCCAGCGCACCAATGCTTCTACGGAAACGATGCGCAGATCGTCCAGGCGGTAGCGCGGCTGATAATGCAGGACGAACTCATTGTGCTTGAGCGCTCGGCGCAGGTCGTTTTCCAGCTGCCGGCGGTACTGGATCTGCTGGCTCATTTCCGGCGAGAAGTAGCGCCAGGTGTTCTTGCCGTCGGCTTTGGCCTGATACAGGGCAATGTCGGCGCAGCGGATCAGTTCGCCGGCATCGAACCCCTGCGATCGGGTCTGGGCTACCCCCAGGCTGGCGCCGATGTGCAGTTGTTGTTCTTCATAAGCGATGGGCCGTTGCAGCAGCTCGATCAGGCGCGCGCAGAGGCGGTCGATCTCGCTGCGATTGTCCATGCCGCTGAGGACCAGGACGAATTCATCACCGCCAAGCCGCGCCACCAGATCACCGTCGCGGGTGGTGTCGCGCAGGCGAGCAGCCACTTCCTGCAATACCGCATCGCCTGCCGGATGGCCGAGCGAGTCGTTGATTGGCTTGAAGTTGTCCAGGTCCAGCAACAGTAAGGTCAGCGGCGGCGAGTCGCTGCCGCGCAGCAGGGCTTGCTCCAGATGACGCGACAGTTTGTTGCGGTTGGCCAGGCCAGTCAGGGCATCATGCATGGACAGGTGCTGGATCCTGGCGTGGGCATCGACCTCGTCGGTGATGTCGCTGGCGGTCCCGCGAAAACCTGCCAGCTTGCCGGCATACACAATCGCACGTGCCGAAATCCGGCAGTAGCGGTTCTGCCCGATGTGGTCGCGGTAGGCGCAGCGCAGGTTGGCCAACTGCTGTGGATCGGTGTCGGTCTGGGCGTCCAGCCAGGGTGACAGGGGCGTGGTGTCGCACGCCAGCAACTGGTTGAGCGGCTGGCCCAGCCAGTCCTCCACGCGATACCCGGTGACGCTGGCGAAGCGCTGCGAGAGATAGGTCAGGCGCTGGTGGCGATCGGTTTCCCAGATCCAGTCAGACGCCGCCTCGGCAACTGCGCGAAAGCGCTGCTCGCTGGCTTCCAGGGCCTGATTGCTCTGTTGCAGGCGTTGCAGGCTCAGGTCGATGGCCTGTGAGCTGCGCAACGCATGGCGAAACAGATAAAGCATCACCAGGCCCAGCACTACTAAAGCGCCGAGCAAGGGCGGCAGCACCGCCCAGAGCAACTGGCGGCCGGGTTGTGGGCTACTCCAGGCCAGGCGATAGCCGGTGTTGCCCAGGGTTATGCGCGGTTGGCCGTGCGCATTGCTGTTGACTGGCTCGACGCGCATGTCGCTCAAACCTGCACCCTGGCCGAGCTTGGTCAGCTTGGCTTCGGTCAGTTGGTCGACGAAGAGCATGATCGGCGCCTGGGCCACGTCGGCTTCTGAAACCTCTATGTCAGGGCGAATGGCGGCGGCAGTGAGTACTGCCGGCCAGCCGTTGAGCAAGGCGAAATGACTGATCTGCTCGCGTGCGGGGGCGGCTTTTCGCGCTTGGGCTATGATCGGCGCCAGGGCAGCGTCTATATAGGCGCTGGCCGGCGATTGGCTTGGGCTGCCTTTAAATAGGGCATAGGTTGTGCGCTGGTCATCAATGACGAACACGCCTTCATAGCCGCTGGCGCTGAACAGCGATTCGCCGACGTTCTTCTCCTCGTACGCCCATTGCCAGTCGACCTCACCGCTCAGGTGCTGGTAGGCGGCGTCCCACACCGCGTAGCTGGAAAGAAACTGACGCGAGGCGAGCAGGCGCTGCTCCAGTGCTTGGGTGGCGTGGAAGGTGCTTTGATCCTGCTCTTGCTGATCCAGGGTGGCGGCGATATTGAACAGCGCCCCGAGCGTGACCAGCGCGGCCAGCAGAAACAGCGCAGAAAAGCCAAAGATCAAACGATGTACTTGCAGACGTGGAGCGGGGCTTGCGGGCGATAGGGCGACGGTCCTGTCCATGCGCGAGGCTACTCCTTGTAGAACTGCATCCCTCCCGCCGATGGCTTGAGGGAAGGTTCATTCAGGATAGGCCAGCCTGAGCGGTGCGCCGCCGCCACGATTGAAATTCACCTGGTCGCGGCCTTGGTGCTTGGCTGCGTACAACGCTTTGTCGGCTTCTTCAAGCCAGTGTTCGGCAGACTTGAGCTCGGCATTGAACGCCGCCAGGCCGATGCTCAGGCTGATACGCAGCGCAGGCAGCTGCGGGTTGCGGTAAGCATTGACCCGTTCACGCAGGCGCTCCATGGCCTGGCCGGCACGCGCTTCGTCGATATTCGGGAAGATCACGCAAAACTCGTCGCCGCCGTAGCGCCCGCCCAGGTCATCCTCGCGCAGGTTACGCCGCAGTTCCTGGCTCAGATGGCGCAGCACGCAGTCGCCGACCACATGACCGAAGGTATCGTTGATGGACTTGAAGTGATCGATATCGATCAGGGCGATAACCGCGGGTAGCTGCTGCTGGCGACAGATCTGGAATTTGAGTAGCAGCAGGTCCTTCCACGAGCCATGGTTGAGCAGGCCGGTGAGGCTGTCGGTGCGGCTCAGGGCGCTGAGTTGGCGCTTGTGATCGGCCAGCTTGATTGCCAGCCGGTAGCACACCCAGCCCAATGCCAATGGGTAGAGGGTGAGCATCGGCAGGCAGGCGAAAACCTGCAAGGAGGTGGCTTGCAGCTGCAAGCCGGTACCGACTAGCAAGCTGGCCAGCAGCATACCGGCCAGCTGTGCCAGTAAACCGCGAATAACCAAGCGTTTGCCGCCGGCGGCGACATTGTTCATGGCCATCATCGACAGGATGGTGACACTGGGCAGTGGATTGAAGTGGAAGGCAGCGGTCCAGAACCCGCCCATCAGCGAATCGAGCAACAAGTTGCGCTGCTCGGCCCGGTAGGGCGCTGCCGAGCGCATCGCCCACTGATAGGCCAGGTGTGGCCAGGCCACAGCGTTGACCAGCATCAGCACCCAGATCCAGGTCGGCGGCTGCAAGGGGGCCATCGCAGCCATCACGCAGAACAGGCCAATGCCCATGCCGAGGATCCGCGGCAGGTAGATGCGCCTGACGAATGAGAGTCCCTTGCCGCTGTTATTATCGATCATGGTCGTGGTTCTTCCGTGGGACGCCGTTTATCGCATAAATCGCGTGAATATTGTTCAACAGTGTTCGCTCGGCGAAAAATGACCTTACAAGCCAATTCACGGTTGATCCGATCACTGTGGGGTAACATGAACGCCTTGTTCCTGCTCGGAGTGCTTCTGTTCATGCTGCCCACGGCCTCTAACGCCGCTGACCCGGCGCACTACAGGGATGGACGATTCCACAATCAGGCGACGCTGCCCCAGGATGGGGTAATGAAAAAACTGCGCATTGGCCTTAAGTACTTGTTGTTGCGCAAGCCCCCCGAGACCCGACCCGTTGCGCCAATCAGCCTGCTGCCGATGACCCGCCAGCAGGTACTCGATGCGCCAGACCACAGCCTCTGGCGACTGGGGCATTCAACGGTACTGCTCAAGCTGCGTGGGCGCTTCTTTATTACCGACCCGGTTTTCGCCGAACGCGCCTCGCCGGTGCAATGGGCTGGGCCAGTGCGTTTTCATGCGCCGCCCCTGGCGCTGAACGAGGTGCCGGCACTGGCCGCGGTGATTCTGTCGCACGATCATTTCGATCACCTCGATGAACAGGCCATTCGCCAACTGGCAGGGCGCACTGACAAGTTCCTTGCCCCCTTGGGCGTGGGCGACCGGCTGATCGACTGGGGTGTCCCGAGTGAGAAAGTGCGTCAGCTCGACTGGTGGCAGGAAACCGAGGTGGGCGGCGTGCGTTTGATCGCCACCCCGGCGCAGCATTTTTCTGGCCGTGGGCTGTTCGACAGCAATCAAACCCTGTGGGCCTCGTGGGTGGTCATCGACGATGACCTGCGGCTGTTCTTCAGTGGTGATACCGGCTACTTCGACGGCTTTCGGCAGATCGGCGAACGCTATGGGCCGTTCAACCTGACCCTGATCGAGACCGGTGCCTATAACCTGGCCTGGCCGAATGTTCATATGCAGCCAGAGCAGAGCTTGCAGGCACACCTGGATTTGCGCGGGCAGTGGTTGTTGCCGATCCACAACGGCACCTTTGATCTCTCCATCCATGGTTGGCAGGAACCGTTCGAGCGCATTCTGGCGTTGGCCGCGCAGGCGCAGGTGAAACTGAGTACGCCGCAGATGGGCGAGCGCATCAGCCTCGACTCACCGCATGCCGGGCAGAACTGGTGGCAGCCACGTCCGATACGCCAGCAGGGCAGGGCGGCGCAGCGCTCGGTGGCTTCACGCTGAAGATCAGAGCTTGGGCTCCTGGCGGCGGCTTGTGGGCTTATTGCCTTCTTTAAGTAGCTGCGAAGGAGGCTTGCCGCTGTCGCTGCGGACTTGGGCGTGGCTTATTAGGGCGAAGATAAAGCTGCCGCCGATAATGTTGCCGACCAGGGTGGGTAAGGCGAACTCCAGCCAGAAGGCCTGCCAGGTTTCATCTCCGGCCCATACCAGGTAGGACACTTCCACGGAGCCTACGACGATATGGGTGAAATCGCCCAATGCCATCAAGTAGGTAATCATCAGGATGATCCAGATCTTGGCGTTCTCCATGGCGGGGATCATCCAGACCATGGTGGCGATCATCCATCCGGAGACGATGCCCTTGGCGAACATCTGGCTGATGTCGTTCTTCATCACCTTGCGGCCCACTTCCAGAAACGCCACATCGGCCTTGCTGTCGAAGATCGGCAATTCGAGCATCACCCACGCTACTAATATAGTCCCGGCCAGATTGCCCAAGAGAACCACGCTCCAGAGTCGCAGCAGCCGACCCAGATTGGCCAGGGTGGGAGTGGTCATCAACGGCAGCACGGCAGTCAGGGTGTTTTCGGTAAACAGTTGTTGGCGAGCCAGAATCACGGCCATGAACCCCGCGCTGTAGCCGATGCTGGCAATCACCTGGGCGCTATCGCCTTCGGGTAGGCGGGCATAGAACAAGCCCATGGCCATGAGCGATAGGCCCATGCTCAGGCCTGCGGCCAAGGCTGACCACCATAGCGCGGCGAGCGTGCGCTCAAGCTCCTGGTCGCCCTGGGCACGAATGATCTCGTGCAGGACCGCTGCTCGGGGCGGTTGGTTGTGGCTGATTTCCTGCTCTTCATCCGCTGACAGGCCTGGGGTTTTGTCGCTCTGCGCATCGCTCATGGCCGCTGTGCTCCGCTGGGTGGTTCTCTACAGATCCATTGCGCTTCTATTTAGTTGCTCACAACCCGAATAACAGTCAGAAAGTTTTTTTAGATCAAGGTGTTGACTCTGATTTCAAACCGCGTATTATTCGCCTCCTCGCAGCGATGCACGCAGCGAGATGCAACAAGCGTTTGAGATTCAAGGCGGTAAAAAAGGTAGTTGACAGCAGCTAGTAACGCTGTAGAATTCGCCTCCCGCTACGAGAGATCGCAAGCGAGTCAAGTGTTTGAAGTTGAACGAGTTTCTCGCAAAATACTTCGAAATAAA
>NZ_JBJDNG010000005.1:0-98749 GCF_044900155.1 Pseudomonas sp. NPDC088890
GTGACCGATGCCTCCGGCACCTTCAACGAGATGACCCGCGACGCCGCCCACGACCGCATGAGCCGTGCTGGCGCCCAGCTGATGACCTGGTTCGGCGTGGCCTGCGAGCTGCACCGCGACTGGCGCAACGACATCGAAGGCCTGGCCGCGCTGTGCTCCAACCACATCCCGGACTACCGCAACCTGATGACCAGCTACAACGCGCTGACTGCGGGTCAATAATCAGCCACTGCAATCGAAAAGGCCGGCATCCCTAAGGGGGTGCCGGCCTTTTTGCATGTGTCGGTGAAAAAGCTGGCGAGCTATTCAGCGCACAGGCTGCGACTCGATCCCTTCCAGCATCGCTTCAACCAGCGCATCAGCCATTTCGACGGCGTGCAGGTTGGCCCAGAACAGACCTTTGCCTTTTTCGTGCACATGATCGAGTGCCTGGTAGCCACTGGCGTAGGCGCTGCGCAGGTACAGCGCGACATGCACCAAGGCGTCGTGGGCGGTGATGTTGGGATTGACACAGAAGATCGGCGGATGGCCGGCGTCGCAGTGGCCGAAGGCGTGTTGCTGGGTGCTGGGGAGCGGTGGGTCGGGGACGATTTTTTTCATTGCAGAACCTTCTTGAGTGGACTGCAACCAATCTGTTTCCACGCAGAGGGCGGCAGCTGTACGCGGGGTGGAAAACCGGTCAAGAAGGAATCCGGTAGGCCAGAGGCCTCCCGCGCACAACTGCCATTGAGGCAGTCCAATCTTGACCTTCCAGGTTTCCACACCCGATCGCTGAAACGTCAGCGACCCGGTCAGCCTAGTGGGCTTGGATTTCCCGGACAATCAGATGGGGGGCGACAGATTTCGTAGGGTATTTCGCTGGTCTGGTGGTAACCAGTAAGAAAGGTATTCAGCGGTTGTAGGACGATGCTGATACAACAATCTTGGGGCGCAAAGCGGCTCCAGTTGTTCTAGAACTCGCGCATTTGGGAAGAATCCCACGATTCCCATGGAAGGCATGCCCGGGTAATTCGAGTTCATCAAGCACAAACTTCTGAACTGATAAATCTTCAGGTTACAGACTATGGCTATACACAATCCGCCTCATCCCGGCGAATCTCTGCGCGAAGATGTCTTGCCTGCGATCGGCATGAATGTCTCGGCATTGGCTCGTCACCTAGGTTATTCCAGAGGGCAGTTGTCCACCGTGCTCAATGGCCGCGCCGCCCTCTCTGCCGACTTGGCTTATCGTCTTGAGCTGGCAGGCCTCGGTGATGCCCGCCAGTATTTGGCTGAGCAAGCCGCGTACGATCTCTGGCAGGCCGCACATAGAGAACATCCGCAGATTACCCGTCTGGCTTTTGCCTGAGCCGCTCAATCGGCATCAGACTCGAACAAGCGTTGCAGCTCCTCCCGCGCCTCCTTGGCGTTCTGCATTACCTTGGCGCGGTCATCACGCACACGGCCCTGGGTCTCCAGCACCTGTTCGTCATGCTCGGTGAAGCGCTCGATACGATCCGCCGCCTGCTCCTCGGTCAAGCCCAGGCCAACCAAAGCGCGCCGGGTCATCTCCAGGCTGGAGTAGAAGGTTTCCCGAATCGGTACGGCGCCAACGTCAGTCAACTTGTGCACATGCTGGCGGTTACGTGCCCGGGCCAACACTTTCAAGTGCGGGTAGAGGCGCTTGACCCGTTCGGCAGTGCGGGTGGTGATCTCAGGATCATCCGTGGTGATCACGAAATACTCGGCCTCGCCGACCTTCGCCGCATGCAGCACCTCGGCGCGCAGTGGGTCGCCATAGAACACCGGTACTTGTTCGAAGGTGCGGGTCATTTCGATGGCGTCCACCGACGTGTCGAGGGCGATGAAGGGGATGTTCTGCGCGCGCAGGATGCGCGAGACGATCTGGCCCATGCGGCCCATGCCGACGATCACCACACGCGGCGCATCAGTCTGGATCTGTTTGTACTGCTCGGGCACTTCGCGGGTGGCTTGCGGGCGCTTGAGCAGGCGCGCGCAGATGATCAATAGCATCGGGGTAGCGGCCATCGACAGGGTGATGGTCATCAGCAGCAGGTCATAGGTGTAGGCGTCGAACAGGCCTTGGTCCTTGCCCAGCTTGAAGACCACGAAGGCAAACTCGCCACCGGCCGCCAGCACCACGCCCAAGCGCAGCGCATTGGCTTTGTTGAGGCCGCCGATGCGCCCGACCAGCATCAGCAGTGGCAGTTTCACCGCCACCAGCAGCAGCGTCAGGCCCAGCAGCAGAAGGGGGGCCTCGAGCAGCAGGCTGAGATTTGCGCCCATGCCCACACTGATGAAGAACAACCCCAGCAGCAAGCCTTTGAACGGTTCGATCTGTGACTCCAGCTCGTGGCGATACTCCGAGTCCGCCAGCAGCAGGCCGGCCAGGAAAGCGCCCAGGGCCATGGAGATACCGGCTTCTTCCATCAGCCAGGCGGTACCGATTACTACCAGCAGCGCAGTGGCGGTGGAGACTTCTGGCAGGCCGGTGCGGGCGACGATGCGGAACACCGGGCGCAGCAGGTAACGACCGCCGACGATGACCACTGCGATGCTGGCGAACACCTTCAGGCCATGCTCCAGGCTGTCGCCATGACTGGTGTCCGGGCCACTGGCAGCCAGCAACGGCACCAGTGCGATCAGGGGAATGGCGGCGATGTCCTGAAACAGCAGGATGGCAAACGCCAAGCGGCCATGCGGCGCGTTGAGCTGCTTACTCTCGGCGAGGCTTTGCAGGCCAAGCGCAGTGGAGGAGAGCGCCAGGCCCAGCCCCACCACCAGCGCCGCCGGCAGCGATTGGCCGAAGCCGAACACGGCAATGGCGCCAATGACGGCGCCGGTCAGCAGCACTTGCGCCAGGCCCACGCCGAAGACCGCCTTGCGCATCAGCCACAGGCGTCGAGGCGAAAGCTCCAGGCCGATGATGAACAGCAGCAGGACCACGCCCAGTTCGGAGATATGCGCGACGCTTTCAGTATCGCGGATCAGCCCCAAGGCCTGTGGGCCGATGGCCACCCCGGCGAGCAGATAGCCGATAACGGCCCCCAGCTGCAGGCGCTTGGCCAGAGGCACGGCAATGACGGCGGCAAGCAGAAAGATCACCGCGGTTTGTAGAAGGCTGCCTTCGTGTGGCATCGCTCGGACTCCATGAGCTGCTACGGGGCAGCGTTGAATAGGTGGAGGGCGGATTGTGGGGTGTCGGGGAGGCTTGGACAATCTGGATCGTATGAGACTGATTGTCTCCTTGAAGGTGACAGTCAGTTTTGCCCTCAGCCCTCGCCAAACTGCGCGCGATACTGATTCGGCGTCATCCCGATCCGTTCGCAGAACACCTTGCGCATGTGCCGATCGCTACCAAAACCACTGCGCGCCGCCACTACCTTCAACGCAAGGTCGCTACCTTCAAGCAGTTTGCGGGCGTGGTCGATCCGCGCATTCTGCAGGTACTGCAGAGGTGTCAGGCCCACCTCGCGGTGGAAGGTGCGAGCAAAATTGCGGCTGCTCATCGCCACCAGCTCGGCCATCTTTTGCACGGTATACGCTTGGTCGATGTGATCGACGATATACGCCTGGACCCTGGCGATAGGTGAGCCATCGCGCGGCACAGCGGCAAGCAATGGCCCGTAGGGCAACTGGCCGCCCTGGCGATGGCGGGCCACCAGCAGCACCTTGGCCACTTCCAAGGCCAACGCTTTGCCGTGATCTTCGGCGACCACGGCCAAGGCCAGGTCGATCCCGGCGGTAATCCCGCCCGAGGTGATCAGGTTGCGGTCAGTCACGTAGATCTGCTCGGTCTCGACCTTCGCTTCGGGAAACTGCTGGGCCAGGCGCTCCACGTAGTTCCAATGGGTCGTGCAGCGAAAGCCGCCGAGCAGGCCGGCGCGGCCGAGCAAGAACACCCCGGTGCAGATCGCGCCAAAGCGCTTGGCGCTGGCTACGGCCCGGGGCAGCCAGTTTTCCAGCCCAGGCAGCGCCACGTCATAGGCGCCCGGTCCGCCTGGTACCAGCAACAGGTCAATGTCACCGGGCAGCTGCTGCAAGCTGAGGTCAGCCACCACCTGCAAGCCACAGGAGCTGCGGATCTTGCCTTCGCCCTCAGCCAGGGTAAGCAGGCGGTAACGGCGTTCTGCAGGCAAGAAGCGGTTGGCCAGGGCGAACGCGTCCAATGGGCCCGTCACGTCGAGCATCAGCACATCATCGAACAGGACCACTGCCACGGTTTTGTAAGCATGGGGCTGCTGCATAACCCATATACCTCTTGAATCTGTGCGGCATCTTAACAAGGCGCGGGCGGCACAATTAAGAACTATTAAGCTTTGCCTCAGGACTTTGTCATGAGCCGGCGGCGAGACTGCTCCCATTGAAAGAGGAGCCTCGCCATGCCCACCCAGACCGAGCCAGGCGCACTTACGGCCGGGCGTCTGCATCGAGCCAAGGAGCTGATGCTGCACAGCGACCTGTCGATCATCGAGATCGCCGCTGTGTGCAACCTGACCCGCAGCCACTTCTCTCGCGCGTTCAAGATCAATACCGGGCTCTCACCACAGGCCTGGCGCCTGCTGGCGCGGCTGGAGAAGGCCAAGCAACTGCTGGTCACTGAAGCGCCAATCACCCATGTCAGCCTGGAGTGCGGGTTTTTCGACCAGTCGCACTTCACCCGTGTCTTCAGCCGCCTGGTCGGGCAGCCGCCCAAGGCCTGGCGCCAGTCGGCCAGATCGCAAGTTCCGAGCTACCACCCTTAAGCCATTTCTATCCCTATGGATAGGTCTGAAGGGTGTTCCCAACCCAAGGAGTTACATCATGAGCAATCCCGACTACAAGCGCCTGAACAAAGATGATGCCGTGGTACTGCTGGTCGATCACCAGACCGGTCTGATTTCGTTGGTCCAGGATTTCTCGCCCAACGAATTCAAGAACAACGTCCTGGCCCTGGGCGATCTGGCCAAGTTCTTCGGCCTGCCGACCATTCTGACCACCAGCTTCGAGCAAGGCCCGAACGGCCCGCTGGTGCCCGAGCTCAAGGAAATGTTCCCGGACGCGCCATACATTGCCCGTCCAGGGCAGATCAACGCGTGGGATAACGAAGATTTCGTCAAGGCGATCAAGGCCACTGGGCGCAAGCAGTTGATCATCGCGGGCGTGGTCACTGACGTGTGCGTGGCGTTCCCGACCTTGTCGGCCCTGGCCGAAGGCTTTGAGGTGTTCGTGGTGACGGATGCGTCCGGCACCTTCAACGAAACCGTGCAGCAGGCGGCGTGGGTGCGCATGACCCAGGCCGGGGCGCAGATGATGAACTGGTTCTCGGTGGCGTGTGAGCTGCACCGTGACTGGCGCAACGACATCGAAGGCTTGGGTAATCTGCTGTCGCAGCGGATTCCTAACTATCGCAACCTGATGAACAGCTACTCGGCACTCACGGCCAAGTAATACCGCGGGGCCGCTGCGGCGGCCCCAGCTTTCAGGGCAGCGTCACCACAATCCGGCAGCCGCCCAGCGTCGAGGCCTGCACACGCAGACTGCCGCCATGCGCCTGCACGACTGAATTGCAGATCGCCAAGCCCATCCCCAAGCCACTGGCCTTGGTGGTATAGAACGCATCGAAAACCCGCCCTTGCTCCTCTGGCGCGATACCTGGGCCGTTGTCATCCACACTGATTTCAACGCCTGCCTCGCCAAGGGCGCAGGCAATCTGCAGCACCCCGTCAGTGCGAAAATCGCTTAGCGCTTCCAGGGCATTGGTGATCAGGTTGAACACCAGTTGCTGAATCTGCACTGCATCGACCTTGGCGCTTAACCCAGGCTGCAGTTGCGCCTGGACCTTCACCGCAGCCCTGAGCGCATCGGATGAAGTCATGCGGATAACGTCTTCGAGCAACTCATCCAGCCTGGCCACCTTGAGCTGCATCGGCGTCTGCTTGGCCAGGGCGCGCAACGCCTTGACGATGCTCGCCGCCCGTTCGCTGTCGGCGCGGATGTCTTGCAGGCCGCCGATGGCTTCCTCAAGGTTGGGCTGCTCGCGCTTGAGCCAGCGCAGGCTGGCCGCGGCATTGGAGGCGATGCCCAGCAGGGGCTGGCTGATTTCGTGGGCGATCGAGGCGGACAACTCGTTCATCACCTGCAGGTGCGAGCTGCGCGCAAGCTCGGCGCGCGAGTGGCGCAGTTCCGCGGCCATCTGCGCGCGGGCCTGGTTGTCTTCGGCCAGGCGGGTATAGAACTTGGCCGTCTGGAGCGATACTGCGGCCTGCGAGGCGAGGATTTCCAGCATGGCTAGCCGCTGGCTGCCGAACAGGTTGGGCACCAGTCGATTTTCCAGATAGACCAGGCCGATCAACACCCCTTGAATCACCAGCGGCAGGCACAGCACCGAGCGCGCGCCGCGCGCTTGCAGGTCGTGGCGGAAGGCCTCGGGGCAGTCGGACAGGGCGTCATGCAGCAGCAGCGGCTTTTTGGTGCGCATGGTCGCGTTGATGATCGATAGCGGCGCTTGGGTGATGAACTTCTGGCAATCTTCCATGCTCACTTGCAGCCCGCTGTCGCTGATGGCTGCACTGGCGGCCATCTGGAACTCGGCACCGCTGACGATCAGCAACGCGCCGTGGTCGGCACCGGAGTGCAGGGTCAGGTGGCCCATGAGCGTTTCGATCAGCCCTTCAAGCAGCACTTCTTCAGACAGCGCCCGCGCAGCCTGGATGCCGGCTTCAAGGTCCAGGCTGGCCTGGGAGGTCGAGCGATAGGTCTCCTGAATCGGCTGGGTACGCAAAAACGGGTGCAGTGTTTCCAACTGCCGCACCTTGCCGACTGCACCCCAGATATGGAAGCAGTCGCGGGCAATACGCAGGTGCAGGTTGGCGCCGGATATCAGACCGCTGGGGATGCACACCTCGGCCAGTTGCTCGTGGGCCAGCGCTTGTTCATGAATGAAGCCTGCGGCGGTAGCGGCGATCTGCGCCTGGTCAAAGCAGCGGATGGCTGCCAGTCCATCGCCGTCGAGTCTGGCGATCACCCCTTCGATCAACAGCAGTTTGTTGCGGAAGGTGACTGGATTGAACTGTGCCCACTGGCTGAACAGCTCGCGCAGCCGGCTCAACTGTTCACGCTTGTGCTCAAGGCTGCCGGGCGCTTCCGGGCTGCCCAGGGTCAAGCCGCAAAACAGGTGATAGTCGGCCAGGTTGATATGCGCAGGCACTGCCCAGGTCAGGGGGGCAGCGCGTTCTAGGGCGACCACGGCCTGGTTGATATCCCCCAGGTAGAACGCCGACATGCCTTCGAACAGCCGCTTGAAGAATAACGTCGTGCGTGAGGTGGCGTGGGTTTCCACGGCGTCGTAGCGCGAGCTTTCGAGGCTGTCGCGGTAGGCTTCGCCACCCTCGCTCAAGGCGCTCACGAAGGCCTGTTGGGCCAGCAGGATCTGTTCGATATCGCGATAGCCATACTGGCGCACAGTAGCCAGGCCGCGTTGGATTTCCTCGGCAACCGAATGCAAGGGCTGGCCCATCACGAGCGAATCGGAGACCAAATGGTTGCAGGCGTAGCAGGCCATCGCCAGGTCGCCGCTCAAGCGTCCCGAGTCGATGGCTTGCTGCGCGGTGCGCCGGGCGAAATCCATCGACGCAGTCCAGGCGCTGACTTGGTCGAGGGCTAGCAGGGTGCTGGTCAGGTCGACCTCAAAGCCGTACCGCTCGATCAGTTTGAGCGCCGCCAGGCAGTAGGCGTGACCATCGTGATACGCACCAAAGCGCTCTGCCGCCATCACCCCGAACCAGGCAAGGCCGTAGGTACTGCCGGGGGCAACGCCGTGCGCGAGGGTCAGTTCGAGGATTTTCGCCAGGTGCAGGTAACGGATATCGTCATCAATGAAGAAGGAGCAAGACAAGGTCGCCAGTAGGCCAATGGCGACGATGACTGTTTCGCTCTCGGCCTTGGGCAACGCCTCAAGGCAATGCCGGCCGCGCTGTTCGATCAGCGCCTGGATACTGCGCAGTTGAGCCTCGACCTGGAGCGCATCGCTGCCACGGCCAAGCTCGATGCCCAGCAGGCGCAGGCCTTCAAGCGCATCGTTGATCGCCGCGTCATAGTCTGAATGCAGGGTTTTGAATCGTGCGCGCAGTTTGCAGGCGATGGCCTGGTCGAGCGGCGAGCGCGCCCGTTTGCGGCATTCACCGATCCGCTGCTGGGCTTGGCTCATGCGCGACAGCAGCATGTCGCCTTCTGCCGCCATGCAGGCAAGGCTGAAGGCGTGTCGGTAGTCGACCGCTGGCGAGCCGCAGGTCTGTAGCAGTTCCTCGCCGGCGTTCAGATATCCTGCGGCTTGCTCGTACGAGGCCGAGTCACGGGCGCGTCGTGCCGCCTCCATCAGGAGAATCAGGTAGGCCTCGCACTCCTCAGTGCTGAACACAGACTTTTCTGCACGTTGCACCTGATTGGCGATCTCGAACACTGCATCGGCCAGCGCATTGCGCCACACGTATTTCATCACCCGGGCGATCTGGGCATGCTGTGCAGCGCGCTCCGGAGCGGCAGTCAGCAGGTAGGCGGCTTCCTCCACGCGGTCGTGCGAGAAACTCAAGCCGTGCTGGCTGGCCGCAAGAAAGCCTGCGTCCAGCAAAGCGCTGAGATGCTCGCCCAAGCGATCGTGGTCGATCGTCACCAGCTTGGCCAGCAGCGGTGGGTCGAAGCGCCCGCCAGCGGCGCCGGCGACTCGCAGGATCTCCCGTTGCGCCGCTGGCAAGCGGCCCAGGCGATGGATCATCAGGTCGGCGACATTGTCGGCATAACGGTGTTGGGCCACAGCTTCGAGAGACCACGACCAGCGCATGGCCAGGGGGTCGAAGGTGAACAATTTGTCTTCGACCATGGCTTTGAGGATTTGCCGAGCGAAAAGTGGGTTGCCGGCGGTTTTCGCGTGCACCAGTTCAGCGACCTGCTGGGCGTCGTCAGTGCTGACGTGATAGCGCTCGCTGATCAGCTGAGCGACGGCATCGACAGGCAGCGCCAGCAGCTCCAGGTGATGGCTGTGCAGCGGGGTCAAATGGGTAGAGTTGGCCAGTTCGTAGGCTTTGCCAGCCGGGTTGCCGGCAGCATTGCAGCGGCTGGCAAAAATCAGCAGCAGGTTAGCCGGGGAGCGCGCCAGCAACTCCCTGAGCAGGTGCAACGAGGCGTCGTCAGCCCACTGCAAGTCGTCGAAAAAAAGAATCAATGGCCGGCCAGGCGCGGTGAACAGTTGAAGGAAATCGACGATTGCCCGCAACTCCTTTTCCAGTGCCAGCCGAGAGGGTTGTTGCGGAAATTCGGCCATTGGCCCGATGATCAGCTTCAGCTCTGGGGCCAGGGTGCCGAGCAAGCGGCCGCGGTCTTGGATGCGCTGCTGGATCTGGCTGCGGATGGTCTCCAGGTCTGCAGGGTTCTTGGCCAGCAACTGGGTGGTCAGCGCGCCGAGGATGTCGACCCACGGGGCGTAGGGGATGGCCTGCTCCAGGCTGTTGCATTTGCCGGCCGCCCAATAGCCGGCGTCATGATCGCGCAAGGCCGCCTTGACCAGACTCGATTTGCCCATGCCCGTCGCCCCGCTGATGAACAGCGCTTGGGCTGTGCTGTCACGACGCAAGGTCTTGAGGATGCGGGCGATGGACTGCAACTCGCTGCTGCGGCCATACAGGCGCTCGTGAGTGCAGGGCATGGGGTCGGAGCAGCCCAGGGTAAAGGTCGCGATCGTCTGGCTCGCCTGCCATTGACGCTGGCAATGGGCAAGATCGACGGCCAGCGCCTGGGCGCTCTGGTAACGCGCATCAGGCTCTTTGGCCAGTGCCTTGGCGAGGATCAGGCTGATCGCCTGGGGCACGTCTGGGCTGAGCTCGGCGGCGGGGCGGGGCCGAACGCCTGCGTGCAGCTGGCGCCAATGCTGCTTGTCGCGACCGGCCAGCGGTAGTTCACCCACCAGTAGTTGGTAGAGGATGGCGGCTAGGGCGTAGAGGTCGCTGCGTCGGTCGCTGCTGGAGCCGTGCGGGCAAACCTGCTCGGGTGCGAGGAACGACCAGGTGTCGATTGCTCTGCCCTGATCATTGATCCGCTGGCCGCTGTCGGCCTGGAACCCACCGAGCTTGACCCGATTATCAGCGAGCAATACGACATGCTGGGGCTGCAGCGCGCCATGCAAGACCCCGGCCTGATGGGCCTGCGCCAGTGCGTTGCTGGCGTTGACCGCGATCTGCAGAAACGCGCCCAGGGTAGGCCGTCCTTGGGCGATGACTTCGGCCAGCGATTCACCTGCTGGGTAGACCAACAAGGGGCCTTCGGCCGAGCGCACGAATGCACATGGCGTGACAGCCCATTCAGGGTCGAGCCGCAGTCGGTAGTCGCGCTCCAGACGCTGGCAGGCAGCGGGCGATTCCACTGGCGCGCGTATCGCCGTCCAAGCTCGAGCAGAACGTGCGTCCCACAAGCGGAAGTAGCTGAGCTCGCCCTCCTGTGCCAGCAAGGCCGTATCGCAACGGTTGAGCCAGTCTTCATCGATCGACGGATCGTGATCGATAGGCCATTGAACGAGGCGTTCACCCAGCATCGCGCATCCCCTGCAGCCTGCATGTTCAACGCGAGTATACGCAGCGGACCCGGCGCGAATGCCCGTTGTAGGCGGCTTGGCAGGAATGGGAACCAATCTGACCGTTCTGGATCCTGCGCCGCGGCCTTTGCTCGATTGCCGCGTGCGTTGGAGGTGTATCCTCAGGCCAACCTATCCCTCGGGATAATTGTCTGAACGCGCACGCTCACCTAGATTGCATGGGGCTGTGCAACCGCCTTGGCCTGTGAAACTCGAGACGATCATGATCCGACTAGGCAATGCGCTGGTGTCGCTGGAGCGACGAGAGGCTTTCCTCGACGGCAAGCCATTGCCTCTGGGTGGCCGTGCGTTCGATGTCCTGGCGATGCTGGTCAGGGCCAAGGGCCGCGTGGTGAGCAAGGAAGAGCTGTTCAGCCAGGTCTGGGCGGGCACCGTGGTCGAGGACAACAATCTTCAGGTGCAGGTATCGCTGCTGCGCAAGATGCTCGGTGACAAGCGCCTGATCCAGACCGTCGCCCGTCGAGGCTACCGGTTGGCAGTCGATACTGCCGCAGACCTTGCGTCATTTGCCCATAGCCCTTCATTCAACCTCGATCCCGACCTACCGCCCCCGAGCGACGATGGCGCCGCTGTGCCGGTGCTGGTGGTGGACGACGATCCATCGGTGCGCTCCGCGCTGGGCAGGTTGTTGCGGGTGGAGGGTATCCCTCACCGGCTTTACGCCTCGGCAGAGGAACTGCTGCAGGCGCAGTGGGATTCACCTTATGCCTGCCTGTTGCTGGACATCAATCTGCCAGCCGCTACTGGGCTGGAGCTTCAGGACATGCTCGGCAAGCTCGACCTGCCGTGGCCGGTGGTGTTCATGACCGGCTACGGGACTATTCCCATGGCGGTGCAGGCAATGCGCGCGGGGGCGATCGAGGTGCTGACCAAACCGTTCGATGAGCAGCAGCTGTTGGCGCTGCTCGATGTCGTACGTTTGCGCGCGGTGGCGGCGGGCAGGGCGTGGCAGCACGCGCGACAGGTTAAAGACAAGTATGCGCGCCTCACTACTCGCGAGCGCCAGGTGTTTTCGCTGGTGGTCAGTGGGCTGTCGCACAAACAGATCGCCAAACACATCGGAACCAGCGAAGTGACGACCAAGGTGCACAAGAAAAACATCATGAACAAGATGCAGTCGCGCTCGCTGGTCGATCTGGTTTCGATGCACAACGTGGTCGCGAGCTCTGGCTACGTCGAGGGCCAGGGCGCCGCATGAACGGACCCGTTTCAACCGCCAAGGCTTGGGTGTGCATCGTCGATGATGACGAGTCCGTTCGCAAAAGCCTGGCCAACCTGTTGCGCTCAGCAGGCTTCGACCCGCTGCCGTTCAGCTCGGGGGAGGAATTCCTCGGGTCAGGGATGGCGCGTGAGGCGGGCTGCGTCTTGCTCGACTTGAAAATGCCGGGGCTCGGTGGCTTGCAGGTTCTACGTGAACTGGCGGCGATGGGTTGGCGCGTGCCAGTGATCTGCATGACTGCACACTGGAACGATGCCGGGCTGGATGAGTCGATGCGCGAAGGGGCGGTGGCCTGTTTGCGCAAGCCATTCAGCGAAGAGGCGTTGTTGCAGGCAATAGGCTTGGCCTTGGCTGTTTGATACCGGGGCCGCGAAGCAACCCCGGTCACGTTGTACGATGACTTAAGTGAACAGATCCACACCCAGCTGGAACGCTACCCACAACGCAAGGCCGGTGGCGAAGGCCAGGGCAATGTTCTCGAACAGGTTGTTGCGGTACTCCTTGCTCAGCAGCGACTTCTGGTTGGACATGATCAGCAAGCCCAGCGAAATCACCGGTAGACCGACGATGTTCAGTGCGCTGACCCCGATGGTCAGGGTGACGAAGTCCGGCATGCCGGGGATCGACCAGATCAGCGGCGTGACCAGGATGAACAGCATGAACCAGCGGTGCGCCGGGTCCTTGTGGAACTCCTTGCCATAGCGCTCACGCCGCTGTGGCCGCACGTGCTGGAAGGCATCAGTAATCAGCATCGGGAAGGCAGTGGTCTTGCCGGAGATGCTGGCGAACAAGGTCGCGAACACGCCGATGAAGAAGATGTACCAACCGATCGGGCCGAAGAACATTTCCAGGGCCTTGCCCAGGTCGCCCAGGGTGTTCACTTCGATGCCATTGGGACGCAGGATTTCTGCGCCGACGATCCAGATCGCCAGGTTGATCACGATGCCGACGAACACCGCGAACAGCAGGTCATTGCGCTGTACACGCTTGTGCTGCGGGCCGGTCCAACCTTTCTGGCGCATCACGTACGGGTGGACGAAGTTGGCCACCGACCCTGCCACCGCACCGATCACCGACACCGCGACCAGCATGGCGCCGTGCACGCCCTCATCAGCAGGGATGCTAAAGCCGATGGTGCCTTTGACGATGCCGACCACATCTGGGCCAGACATCACCGCCAGGGCGAGAAACGCCAGGGTCATCACTGCCAGCAGCAGCTTCATCACCCCTTCGATCATCGAGTAGATATTGCGCCCGACCAGCATCCATACCGCCAGCACCACGGCCATCGAGCACAGCAGCGGATAGTCGATGCGCAGCAGCATCGCCAGCGCTTCGCCGGCACCCTTGATCATGTAGGCATTCATCAGATGGCCCATGAGCAAGGCATAGCCGAGCATGAACCAGGCAAACACCGGATGCAGTTGGGCGTAGCCCTGGAGAATGGTCATGCCCTGGTTATTGCACAGCTGGAAGCGGGCAATGATATTGACGATCAGGTAGCGCAGCAGCAGTGACACTGCCAGCACCCACATCATCGCGTAACCGTAGTTGGCCCCGGCCACCGACGAGGTGATCAGATCACCTGCGCCGAGCCAGGACAGCACGGCAATGATGCCCGGCCCGAGCAGTTTGACTACCCGAGAAAGGCGGCTTTGCGAGGGCGTGGCAGTTTTGCCCTCCACGGAAGGTATGCTCGTCATCGATGGTGTCTCCGTTATTTTTGTTGTGAGAGCTGGCGCAGTCGAACACAGTAGATAGGATGTCGTACAACTAAAATTACGTGCTAAATATTACAAGATGTTTCTATTTTGGTGATGGCCTTTTAATGCGAAAGGGCCGCAAAGCGGCCCTGTTCGGTGTGTCTGACTCACATTCAGTTCTGATTGGCGAGGGTGTTGGGTTGGCTGTAGCTCACCTGGTGTACCTGGCCATTGCTGTCGCGGTAGGTGAGTGTGGCGGTACTGCTGTGGCCTTGAGGGTTTGCCGGGGCCTGCACGCTGATCACCTGATCGATGTCCATGCCGTAGTGGTAGGCGCGGACTTCACCGGATTGGGCGAAGACACTGGCACTGCTGGCAACGGCGAAGGTGGTAGCGGCAATGGCGAAGCTTTTGCGAAGGGTCATGATCGTTCTCCAGATGAGTCGGTAGTGGGCGACGACTGCTTGCTGTCTGGAGGCAATATTGAGCGCAAATAGTTAGCGCGCAAAATATATTGCTGCTATGGCGAGGATTGAACCGGTGTATGGGCCTCCCAGCCCGCTCCTGTCAGGACCCCGGCCGATACTGCAACGCCTCGGCCAGATGCGTGCGTGCGATGTCCTGCACCTGTTCCAGGTCGGCCAAGGTCCGTGCGACCTTCAGTAATCGGTGCGCCGCGCGCAGCGACAACGTCAGGCGTTCACAGGCGTTTTCCAGCCAGCGCTGGTCTTCGCCGCTCAAGGGGCAGTGCCGGCGCAGACCCTCGAGGTCGAGAAAGGCATTGGCGCAGCCTTGGCGGCGCTGCTGTACGTCGCGAGCTTCGGCGACCACGCGGGCGACGCTGGCGCTGGTCTCACCGCTGGGGGTGTTGGTCAGCACGGTGCTTTCGCGGGCCACGGTCAGGTGCAGGTCGATGCGGTCGAGCAGCGGGCCGGAGAGCTTGTTGCGATAACGCTGGATCTGCTCGGAGCTGCAGCGACAGCGTCCGCTGGGGTCGCCCAGGTAACCACAGGGGCAGGGGTTCATTGCCGCCACCAACTGGAAGCGGGCAGGGAAGCGGACTTTGTCCTTGGCCCGGGCGACGACGATTTCGCCCGATTCCAGCGGCTCGCGTAGCACCTCAAGCACCCGGCGTTCAAACTCGGGCAGTTCGTCCAGAAACAACACGCCGTGATGGGCCAGGGTGATCTCGCCTGGCTGTGGACGACTGCCGCCACCGACCAATGCCGGCCCGGAGGCCGAGTGGTGCGGATGGCGAAAAGGTCGCTGTGGCCAGCTGTTCAAGGGTGTGCGCCCGCTGACTGACTGGATGGCGGCAACTTCCAGCGCTTCGTGTTCATCCAGCGGCGGCAGTAAACCCGGCAAGCGGCTGGCGAGCAGGGTCTTGCCAGTACCTGGCGGGCCGGTGAACAGCAGGTTGTGCGCACCTGCCGCCGCTACCAGCAGGGCGCGTTTTGCCGCGATTTGGCCTTGCACCTCGCTCAAATCTGGGTAAGGCCTGCTCTGCAGGACCAGGCCATTGGCAGCATAAGGTGGCAGCGGCACCTGGCCATTTAGGTGAGCGACCAGTTCCAGCAAATGGCCGATGGCATACACCACCAGCCCGCTCGCCAAGCTCGCTTCTTCGGCGTTATCGCGCGGCACCACCAAGGCGCGACCGGCCTCGCGGGCAGCGAGCGCGGCGGGTAGCACGCCTTGCACGCTGCGCACTGCCCCCGAGAGGGCAAGCTCGCCCAGGCATTCGATGTCGCTCAGGGTAGCTACCGGGACCTGGCCATCGGCGGCGAGAATGCCCAAGGCAATGGCCAGGTCGTAGCGTCCGCCATCCTTGGGCAGGTCGGCGGGGGCGAGGTTCTGGGTGATGCGCCTGGCGGGGTAGTTCAGACCGGCATTGACGATGGCGCTGCGCACGCGGTCCTTGCTTTCTTTGACCGTCACTTCCGGCAAGCCGACCAGGGTCAGGCTGGGCAGGCCGTTGGCCAGATGGGTTTCAACGCTGACAGCCGGCGCCTGCACGCCGACCTGGGCGCGGCTGTGGACAAGGGCAAGGGACATGGACACTCCGTGGTCGCTGAGATGTAGGCCGCCTCCTGCGGCTTTTCAAAGCGTAGCGGCGCCGTCACCGAGGCAACTGGAAAGAGTGAGTCGAGGTTTTACCGGCAAGCGCAGGTGCGCGGCTCACGCTCTGGTCAGCCACTCGGCCATGGCGGAATCTTCCAATGCGTATTCGCCGCGATTGGCTTTCCATACCAGCTCTTGCTCGCGCAGCACCTCAAGGGCTTTCTGCACATTGGGAGCCGTCGCGTTCGGCAGGTTCTGGCCCAGCTCCAGCCGACGGTTGATTTCTGTGAAGGTCTGTTCACTGAACGGCGAAAACGGCTGTTTGTCGATGACGCGCCGCGCCATCACCTCCAATACCGCCTGCTGCAAGGGCGAAAGCTCGTTGAAGGCACTTTCGTAATCACTCCAGACCCCGGCCTGGTGATTGAGTGCACCGGTTTTCAGCAACTCGCCAAGATTGCCCGCTTCGCCCAAGCCGACACTGACTTCCGCGAGCAATTTGGCGAGCATTTCCGGGCGTCTGCCGACCAGGCCGAATGCATACTCGAGATCTTCGACCTTGAACTGGTTGGTAGCGGCCAGGCGTTGGTTCCACACCTGGGTGATGAATGCGACGAACTCTTTGCCCAGGAGCGGAAAGGGCGTGATGTTGGCGCCATAGAAGGGCTGTTTGCTTTTGAGTACCAGGTTGGCCAGTTTGTCGCGACTTGATCCGGTGAATACCAACCGTAGGCCATCCGGGTCGCTGCCGCGGTTGAGCTGATCGCGGGCAGCCTTGAGGGCAAACATGGCGTTGATGCCGCTTTCGGTATTGAGCGCGTGCTGCGCTTCATCGATCACCAGCACGACCATCTTGCCCGCTACCGCATGCAATACCCCCAGTGCCTGAGCCAGGGTGGTGCCTTGTGGCAGGCGCGGCTTGCTGAAATCCCAACTCAGGGTACGGAGCAAGTTGATCTTGTCGATTCCCGCCTTCTTAGCGACTTTTTCGAACGCGCTTTGGTATTGGCCCAAGGCGTTACCGATGGCGGCGCTGATCAAGTCGGCGGGGTCGGCTTCGCGGTCTGCCCAGAGGTCGACATACACCGGCAGCCAGCCACGGCGTGCGCACTCCGGGATCAGGTCGTTGTTGAGGAAGGTACTCTTACCCGTACGCCGCGGGGCTGCCAGGAACATCCCCGAGCTATAGTCGACCAGCGATTCCCCGGCCAGATCGTTGGCAAGTGTCTTGGCCAATAGCTCTCGTTTGAAGATCGGGCGGGAAGGGCTCATCGAATTATCCTAAATTATCTCGCTTGGTATAATTTATACCTAAAAAGATAATGTTGGCATAAAACAAAATTCAGACCCGGGCGCCTGCCCTCTGGAGGGGCAGGGCTAACGAAGCCAAATGACGGCCTGCATCAATCTGCTGCTGAGTTATCCGTTGCTGGCTGGGGCGCTGCGGCGGGAGCCATTCGCGCATCCAGCTCGGCAACCTGTTTCTCCAGGGCCTCCAGGCGTGCGCGGGTGCGCGCCAGGACCACCATCTGACTGTCGAATTCTTCGCGGCTGACCAGGTCCAGCTTGCTGAAGGCGCTTTGCATGAGGACTTTGAACTGGCTTTCCAGTTCGGCGCGCGGTTGCGCGGTGTCGCCGCTGAACAGGCGTGAGGCTTGGTCGCTGAGGGCGTCGAGTAGGGCTTTGGGCGCGAGCATGTTCGGCTGTCCGCTTGATCAGTGAAAAGAGCGCCAGTGTAGCACGCCACCTTTGGCTCTCTGGCTGCCCCTGCGTTGCACAGTTTTTGCGCAGCGCCCCTGAATGACGCGCACCGAAGTTGTGCATGTTTTTGCTGGTGGCGACTGGCCAATCCTTCGTGTTTCACGCAACAAGCTGTTTTTGGGCGGTTTATCCGACCTGGCAAGGTTTCTGCAAAGACCTCTGCGAGCCATGCACTGATGCAGTTCCTTGTGACCAGGCAGTGCGCAGGCCGAGCCGAAAGGCTGTTCAGCACCGTCGAGGCGTGCATCGACGGTGAGGAGGGTGCCAACGATGCGTTACAAAGCCGGGCGCTGCGCTTAGACTTGAGACGGGTTTGTTTTCCTGGGGCAAGTCCACCAAATCGGGAGAGAGTTTCATGAAGCTAGTCACTGCCATCATCAAGCCGTTCAAGCTGGACGACGTGCGCGAGTCGCTGTCGGAAATCGGCGTGCAGGGCATCACCGTCACCGAAGTCAAAGGCTTCGGTCGGCAGAAGGGCCACACCGAGCTGTATCGCGGTGCTGAATACGTGGTCGACTTCCTGCCCAAGGTGAAGATCGACGTTGCCATCGACGACAAGGACCTGGACCGGGTAATCGAGGCCATCACCAAGGCCGCCAACACCGGCAAGATCGGTGACGGCAAGATTTTCGTAGTCAATCTGGAGCAGGCGATCCGCATCCGTACCGGCGAAACCGATACCGACGCGATCTAAGCAACAAAAAAAGCCTCACCAAACCCAACGCCCCAGGAGAAAACAACATGACTCTGCGTAAGATCGCAGGGCTAGGAGCCCTATTGTCCCTCGCAATGCCAGGCCTCGCCCTGGCCGAGGAAGCTGTCCCCACGCTGAACTCCGGCGATACCGCCTGGATGCTCACGGCGACGGCGTTGGTCCTGTTCATGACCATTCCGGGCCTGGCCCTGTTCTACGGCGGCATGGTCCGCTCCAAGAACGTGCTGTCGGTAATGATGCAGTGCTTTGCCATTACCGGCCTGATGAGCATCCTGTGGATGGTCTACGGCTACAGCCTGGCTTTCGATACCACCGGTATGGAAAAAGGCGTTCTCAATTTCAGTTCCTTTGTCGGCGGCTTCTCCAAAGCCTTCCTCAATGGCGTTACCCCTGACAGCCTGACCGCTGCCTTCCCGGAAGCGGTGTTCATCACCTTCCAGATGACCTTCGCCATCATCACTCCGGCGCTGATCGTCGGTGCCTTCGCCGAGCGGATGAAGTTCTCGGCGATGCTGATCTTCATGGCCGTGTGGTTCACCCTGGTGTATGCGCCGATTGCGCACATGGTCTGGAGCGGTGACGGCGCGCTGATGTGGGACTGGGGCGTACTGGACTTCGCTGGCGGCACCGTAGTGCACATCAACGCCGGTATTGCAGGCCTGGTCTGCTGCCTGGTACTGGGCAAGCGCAAAGGCTACCCAACCACGCCAATGGCCCCGCACAACCTGGGCTACACCCTGATGGGCGCAGCCATGCTGTGGATCGGCTGGTTCGGCTTCAACGCAGGCTCCGCGGCTGCGGCCAACGGCACTGCGGGGATGGCCATGCTGGTCACGCAGATCGCCACCGCTGCTGCGGCGCTGGGCTGGATGTTCGCCGAGTGGATCTTCCATGGCAAACCGAGCGCCCTGGGTATTGCTTCGGGTGTGGTTGCCGGTCTGGTCGCCATCACCCCGGCCGCTGGCACCGTCGGCCCGATGGGCGCCCTGGTGATCGGCCTGGCCTCGGGTGTGATCTGCTACTTCTGCGCCACCAGCCTCAAGCGCAAGCTGGGCTATGACGACTCGCTGGACGCCTTCGGCGTGCACGGCATCGGCGGCATCGTCGGCGCGCTGCTGACCGGCGTGTTCGCAGCACCGGCCCTGGGCGGCTTCGGCGCGGTCGAGGACATCGGCGCGCAGTTCTGGATCCAGGCCAAAGGCGTGATCTTCACCGTGGTCTACACCGCCATCGTCACCTACGTGATTCTCAAGGTGCTGGATGTGCTGATGGGCCTGCGGGTCAACGAAGAAGAAGAGTCGGTCGGCCTCGACCTGGCTCAACACAACGAACGCGGCTACAACCTGTAACCGCGACGCTGGAAAAACTTGCCCGGTTCGCCGGGCATTTTTTTGTCTGAATTTTGCAGTTTCGCGCACAGCAAACGGTTTATCTGCGCCGTTTGCGACGCGCGCAAAAAACTTACAACACATAGGGCGTTTATGGAGCTTTGCTTTTTCTGCGAGCACGCTAGAATGCGCGCCGAAGGGTGTTAGACGAGTAGTCCCCACACTTCGCTACCCTTTGCTAGGCTTGCCAATATCGTATGGCCAGCAAGGGCTCAAAAGATTTCGTCAGGTCCTGCCAGGAGCAGGGCCTGCAGGGTCCCGCCGCCCATCCGGAGGCGGATGCCCAGGGCAGTGGCCAACCCACGGCCAGTTGAATTTTCACCGGTGGCAGCCGGTCTACGGCTGCACTGGTCTATAACTAACCTGCTTTTCGCAAGTCATGAGGTAGAACATGAGCGACGACGATCTGGAAAATGATGACCTCGAAGTAGGCGACGAAGACGAGGCTGATGACGGCCTGGAAGCTGCGGCGGACGACGGCGCGGAAGACGCTGGCGACGATAGCCCCGCTCCGGTTGCCAAGGGCAAGTCCAAGGCGGCGGTCTCGGTAGACGAGATGCCGAGCATGGAAGCCAAGCAAAAGGAGCGTGATGCGCTGGCCAAGGCGATGGAAGAGTTTCTGTCGCGCGGTGGCAAGGTGCAGGAAGTGGAGGCCAACGTGGTCGCCGATCCGCCCAAGAAGCCGGACAACAAATACGGCAGCCGCCCTATCTGAGTGGTTGTTTGCAAAAGAGCCCGCCGTCGCTGCGGGCTTTTTTGTGGGTGATGGCGCCGGGCAAGCCCGCTCCCACGCAGCCGCTTGAGTGCTTGCTGATTGCCTCAGCGCCAGCGCGCTAGCACCTCGGGTAATTGCGACAGCCGCTGAATCTCCGCGTCCGGCGCTTTCTCGCCGGCCCAGGCCTTGCCTTGCGGGTTGAACCACACCGCGCGCAAACCGGCGCGCTGGGCCCCGGCGATGTCATCGCCAGGATGGTCGCCAATGTGCACGGCATGCGCCGCCTGCACTTCACCGCGCTTGAGCGCTTCGAGGAAGGGCGCTGGGTCTGGCTTGCCAATCCCCAAGTCCTCGGCGCACAGGGCGAACTTGAAGTAATCCGCCAAGCCGATCCGGCTGACGTCGGCATTGCCATTGGTGACCACGCCTAGGGTGTAGTGGTGGCGCAGGATCTCCAGTACCGGCTGCACTTCAGGGAATACCTCGACCTGATGCCGCGCATGCAGGAACACCTCGAAGCCTTCGTTGGCCAATGCCTGGGCCTGCTGCTCGCTATAGCCGACCTCTTCCAGAGCATGGAACAGCACCCGCCGGCGCAGGGCGCTGATGCGGTGCTTGAGCCCAGGCTCAGCCTGGACCAGGCGTTCGCGGATGGCATACAGGTGCTCGACCGGCACACCGCCCAGGCGCGGGGCGTTGGCTTCGAGCCAGTCGCGCAGGACGGTTTCGGCGCTGAGAATGACCGGTGCGGTGTCCCACAGGGTGTCGTCCAGGTCGAAGGTAATCAGCTTGATGCTCATG
This sequence comes from Pseudomonas sp. NPDC088890, assembly GCF_044900155.1. Classification (NCBI taxonomy): domain Bacteria; kingdom Pseudomonadati; phylum Pseudomonadota; class Gammaproteobacteria; order Pseudomonadales; family Pseudomonadaceae; genus Pseudomonas; species Pseudomonas sp. NPDC088890. Next base: position 20,985 of record NZ_JBJDNG010000005.1, read on the forward strand.
AGTCTGTGCCTTTGCTGCGTTTGGCCCGGGGGTGGGCGCTGTCGTACACCGCGGCCAGGTGCTGGAAGTCCAGGTGGGTATAGATCTGCGTGGTGCTGATGTCGGCATGGCCGAGCATCTCTTGCACGGCGCGCAGGTCCTGGGACGATTCCAGCAAATGGCTGGCGAAAGAATGGCGAAGCATGTGGGGATGCAGGTGCTGGCCCAGCTCGCGCTCTCCGGCCGCCTTGACCCGCAGCTGGATGGCCCGTGGGCCCAGGCGCCGGCCTTGGCGGCTCAAGAACACCGCGTTGTCACGGGGGGCGCTGATGCCGCGCAGCTTGAGCCACTCTTGCAACGCCTCGCGGGCTTTGCGACCGACTGGCAGAACGCGGGTCTTGTTGCCCTTGCCCTGGACCTGGACCAACCCAGCGGCCAGGTCCAAATGCTCAAGATCGAGATTGGTCAATTCCGATAGGCGCAGGCCTGAGGAGTAGAACAGCTCAAGAATGGCCTGGTCGCGGCGGGCGATGAAGTCGTCATCGACGCCGCCTTCGAGCAGTTGCAGGGCGCGGTCGGTGTCCAGTGCCTTGGGCAGGCGCTTTTCGCCCTTGGGCGGCGACAGACCATTGGCTGGGTCGTGCGTGCAAACGCCTTCGCGGTTGAGGTAGCGATACAGCCCGCGCACTGCCGACAGCAGCCGGGCGATGCTACGTGAAGACTGGCCATGGTGATGCTGGCGCGCCACCAGCTGGCGCATCTGCTGTATCTGCAGCGCTTGCCAGCTGGCGATGCCCTGGCTGTTGCAGTATTCGAGGACCTTTTCCAGGTCGCGACGGTACGCCAGCTGGGTGTGTTCCGACACCTGGCGCTCGTTGCGCAAGTGTGCGCAATAAGCCTCCAGCTGGCGCTCCATCAGCGCACCGGTCGCAGGGTCTGGGTCAGGCGCGGGACGACCCGGCCGAGCACTTCGGCGATGTAGCTGAGGAACAACGTGCCGACCGTGCTTTTGTAGTGCTGCGGATCGCGGCTGCCGATGGCCAGGACGCCGTGCAGGCCCTGGTATTCCAGCGTCGCGACCGCACTGGAACCGACTTCCTTGCGCTGCTCGTCACCGAACAGGAAGGCCAGCTCGTGTTCGCGCAGGTTGCCGCTGACGGTCTTGCCGCTGCCCAGCAGAGCCCCGATGGCCTGTTGCGCCTCGCTGTTGCTGACCCAGCGGCCGACGGGCGTGGCGTTCTCGCCAAACAGGATCAGGCTGACGAAGGGCACCTGGAATTCCTGGCGCAGGCTGTCTTCGACGGCCATCACCACTTCTTCCAGGCTACTGGCATCGAGCAGGTCGAGAATCAGCCGGCGGGTTTTATCGAACAAGCGGTCGTTGTCGCGGGCCACGTCCATCAGTTGCGACAGACGATGGCGCATCTCGATGTTGCGGTCGCGCAGCAGCTTGAGCTGGCGCTCCACCAGCGACACGCTGTCGCCGCGCTGGTGGGGGATGCGTTGCTCGATGAGCAGTTCGTCGTGCTCGGCGAAGAACGTCGGGTGGGCACGCAGGTAAGCCACCACCGCCTCGGCATCGAGGTCGGTGGTTTGTTCGGGTACAACCTGTGGCTGATCGGTCATGGCGGTTACTCGCTTAGAGACGAACCTGTCCTTCGTAGACACGTACGGCCGGGCCGGTCATCAACACCGGTTGGCCTGGGCCAGCCCATTCGATGCTCAGGCGTCCGCCTGGCAGATCGATGGACACCGGTGAATCCATCCAGCCCTGGCTGATGGCGGCCACCGCAGCGGCGCAGGCGCCGGTACCGCAGGCCTGGGTTTCGCCGGCGCCGCGTTCCCAAACCCGCAGGTTGGCGCGGTGACGGTCGATGACCTGGATGAAGCCGGCGTTGACCCGTTGTGGGAAGCGCGGGTGGTTTTCGATCTTCGGGCCCAGCGCGTGTACGGGCGCGGTGTGCACGTCGTCGACGCGCAGTACCGAATGTGGGTTACCCATCGAGACGGCGGCGATCGAATAGCTCTGGCCGTCGATTTCCAGCGGATAGCTCAGGGCCTGTTCGGGCGCCTCGAACGGAATATCCACCGGATTGAGCCGTGGCGGCCCCATGTCGACACAAATCTGCCCGTCGTTGCGCACGTCCAGCTCGATGATGCCGCCTTTGGTTTCGACGCGGATCAGTTTTTTCGCGGTCAGGCGCTTGTCCAGCACGAAGCGCGCAAAGCAGCGCGCGCCGTTGCCGCACTGCTCGACCTCGGAACCGTCGGCGTTGAAGATCCGGTAGCGGAAATCCACGTCGGGATTGTTCGGCGCCTCGACGATCAGCAGCTGGTCGAAACCGATGCCGGTGTGCCGATCACCCCATTGCTTGGCGTGCTTGGGCTGGATGTGCGCGTGCTGGCTGACCAGGTCGAGGACCATGAAGTCGTTGCCCAGGCCGTGCATCTTGGTGAAACGCAGCAGCATGGTTTCACTCCGGCAGCAGGCTTTCGCCAGCGAACAGTTCAGCAATGGTCTCGCGGCGACGTACCTCGAAGGCCTGGTCAGCGTCGACCAGCACCTCGGCGCAGCGGCCACGGGTGTTGTAGTTCGAGCTCATGACAAAACCATAGGCGCCCGCCGACTCGACGGCCAGCAGATCGCCTTCGGCCAAGTTCAGCACGCGGTCCTTGGCGAGGAAGTCGCCGGTCTCGCAGATCGGCCCGACCAGGTCGTAGGCACGGCCTTCGCCGTCACGCGGCTGGACCGCGCTGACGCCCATCCAGGCCTGGTACAGGGCTGGGCGGATCAGGTCGTTCATCGCCGCATCGACGATGGCGAAATCTTTGTGTTCAGTGTGCTTGAGGTATTCGACGCGGGTCAGCAGGACGCCGGCGTTGGCCACGATGTAGCGGCCTGGTTCGAACACCAGGGCCAGGTCACGGTCGCCGACGCGTTCGCGGATGGCCTTGACGTAGTCGCCGGCCAGCGGTGGCTCTTCGTCGCGATAACGCACGCCGACGCCGCCGCCCAGGTCCAGGTGGCGCAGCAGGATGCCGCACTCACCGAGGCGGTCGATCAACGCCAGCAGGCGGTCGAGGGCATCGAGGAACGGCTCCAGGGTGGTCAGCTGCGAACCGATATGGCAGTCGACGCCGACCACTTCCAGGTTCGGCAGCTGCGCGGCGCGCACGTAGACTTCTTCGGCATCGGCGATGGCGATACCGAACTTGTTTTCCTTGAGGCCGGTGGAGATGTACGGGTGGGTACCGGCATCGACGTCCGGGTTGACCCGCAGCGAGACCGGGGCAACCTTGCCCATCTCGGCGGCCACCACTTGCAGGCGCTCCAGCTCATCGGTGGATTCGACGTTGAAGCAGTGCACGCCGACTTCCAGGGCGCGACGCATGTCTTCGCGGGTCTTGCCGACACCGGAGAACACCACGCGGTCAGCCCGACCGCCAGCGGCCAATACCCGCTCCAGCTCACCGCCAGAGACGATATCGAAGCCTGCGCCCAAGCGGGCCAGCAGGTTCAGCACGCCGAGGTTGGAGTTGGCCTTGACCGCGAAGCACACCAGGTGCTCGACGCCTTGCAGGGCATCGGTGTAGCTGCGGTATTGCGCCTCGATGTGAGCGCGCGAGTAAACGTAGGTCGGCGTACCGAACCGTTCGGCGATGGCCGAGAGGGCCACGCCTTCCGCGAACAGCTGGCCGTCGCGGTAGTTGAAAGCGTCCATTGGATTTCCTTACTGCGCTGGCTGCTGCTCGGGTTCTTGCTCTGGCTGCGGCGCTGGCTGCTGCGAGGGCTGAGCGTGCTGGTGCTGGTGCGATTTGTTGGCTTTGCCGTTCTTGCCGTCTTCCGGCAGGTACAGGGGGCCCTTCTGACCGCAGGCCGAAACGAGGCAGGCAACCGCGACCAGCGCCGCGAGGGAGGAAATCAGGCGCTTCATTGGTGAAATCCTTGAAATATGCAGTATTGCGCCCGAGTATACCGAGCGCCTGCCTGATTGCCTATGCAAGGGCCGGTCCGCCTGGCGGGCGCGGGCCTGCCTCGAGATTGGGTTATCCTTTGCATTCGCCGGCCAGCGTCCGTATCGTGCCCCGCTTGCCGTAAGCAGCCAATTTCGAGGTTTGTGTAATGAGTTTGAGCGAAGCGCGTTTCCACGATCTGGTCGACGCGACCCAACAGGCCCTGGAAGACCTGTTCGATGAAACCGACCTGGACCTGGACATGGAAAACTCCGCCGGCGTGCTGACCATCAAGTTCGACAACGGCAGCCAGCTGATCTTCAGCCGCCAGGAGCCGCTGCGCCAACTGTGGCTGGCTGACAAGTCCGGGGGCTTCCACTTCGACTACGACGAAGAAAGCAAGAAGTGGGTCTGCGAGAAAAGTGAGGAGCTGCTCGGCGAAATGCTCGAACGCATCGTTTGGGAGCGGGTCGGCGAGAAGCTGGACTTCGACGAGATCTGAGATGAGCGAGCAGCCGCGGCCACCCAAGCCGCTCTACAGTAATGTCAGCACCGCGGTGAAGTCGCCGTGCATCAGCGTTTGTCGGTTGGATGAGCAGCGGGTGTGCACCGGTTGCCACCGCCATGTCGAGCATATCCGCGAATGGCGCTCGGCCGACGACGAACGGCGCCGGCAGATTTGCCGCGAAGCCGAGGCCCAGCGCGCCCGGGCTTGAGTATTTACCCGGCTGTGATACTGTCGGGCTCTGCGTCGGTGCTGCCGAAAGCATTCACAAACCCCGCCCTTGGGCGGGGTTTTGCTTTATCTGCCCACCACAATTTGCCTGATGAACAAGGAGTCTGACTGGATCATGAGCACCAAACCTTCCCTCATCCTCACCCGATTGGACGTGCAACGTCTCGAGCGTCTGATCGACAGCCTCGATGAAAACACGCCAGGTGTGGAGGCCTTGATGGCCGAGCTTGACCGCGCCGACAAGGTGGTCGGTCACGAGGAGGTCCCGGCTGGGGTGGTGACCATGAATTCGCGCGTGCACTGCCGTGAAGAAGCCAGTGGCAAGGACTACCACCTGACCCTGGTGTATCCGAAAGACGCGGGGCCCGAAGGCAAAGTCTCGATCCTTGCGCCCATTGGCTGCGCGCTGCTGGGGCTGTCGGTGGGCGACCAGATCGATTGGCCGGCGCCGGCTGGCAAGACCCTCAAACTCAAGCTGCTTGAGGTTGAGTACCAGCCGGAAGCGGCTGGCGACTTCGATCTTTGAAAACGACGTGACTTCATAGCCGGGTAAGCCCGCTCCTCCAGGGCTGTCGGAGTGGGCTTGTGCCGCGATGGGGCAGTCAGGGCTCCAGTGACGCCTGCAATTGCGCCAGGCCTGCATTCAACGCCTGCTCCAGTTCGCTTTTGTAGCGCAGGTAGAGGCAGGTCGACCCCTGCTCATCGGCTAGCAATTCGGACAGATCCAAATCGGTGATATAGCAGCGATAACTGCCGGCACTACGACGCTGTCCGAGGATCTGCCGTGCGACCACGGCATACAACTGGTCGCCATGATCCAGTTGCGAGAACTCCTGCTGGTCGCAATAAAGCGTGATATGCACTGCGTCGCCAATACCAGCCTGGACAATCGCCTGGACCTCGTAATAGGGCTGGACGATGCCGTCGGTTGGCGCCGGACGCGGCTCGAGGCTGCGGACCTTTCCTGATCCCGAGGGCAGTAACTGGTAGTAGTCGATCTGCAATGACGCTTGCTGCAGGCTGTCCAGCGGCAATCTGGCATCGCGTCGCATCACCACCGAGCGCAGGAAGCGCTGCAGCGGCAGCAGCAGGTGGGTTTCATCATCCAGCGGCAGGCGCTGTTGCCACAGCGCATTGTATTCATCCAGCACATACAGGTCGGCCCAGCCCTCGAGCAGACGGTAGAACACCTGGATGCACTGCGGCTGGCCGAGCTCAAGAATCCGCGGCAGGTCGTGGTCCTGCAGGGCATTGGCATCCAGGTGCAAGGGGCTGTACTGGCCGCGTTCCTCGCCCAGGTAGCTGAGCACGTCTTCATGGTTGGCCAGGGTGGCCAAGGTGACATGCCCAGGCAGCAGCTCCAATACGTGGGTGTCTTGGGCAATCTGCACCAAGTAGCGGTGGTTCAAGTTTTGATCGAGCAGCAGTTGCGCGGTGTCGAACAGTTCCTCGACCCGCTGCGCGATTGCCTGGGCGCGGTTATGGCAGAAGCAGCGCGCCCGCACTCGCGGGCGATGACTGCGCTGGCCCAGGCTGTTGAGGAAGTCGCGTAGACAGCGCATCAGGGCATGCTCGCCGTCATAGCGCTGCACCAGCACTTCGTTCCAGCTGTTGAGGGTGATCTGGTCGAGGCTGAGTACCAGGTTCTCACGCACGCCGGCATAACTCAGCGAGTCGGTCCGTTCGGTGGTCATCAGGATGTTCAGGTCGCGGTGATGACGCAGGGGGTCCAGGCCAACGTTGACCAGCAGGAGGATCTCGTCGGCCACGCTTGGTTGCAGCAGACGCACCTCGCTGACTGGCTCCAGCGGCAGGGCGATGCTCTGCTGCAAGCTGCCCAGCAGGTTGAACAGCTCGAACTCGCTCAAGTCACTGACGCCGGGGTGCAGAGCGAGCCGCGTGCTGCTGTCGATCACGCCATTGCGGTGCGCCCAGGTCAGCAGCTCGAGCAGTTCGCGGCAGCGCTTGATCGGGCTGAAATGCTCCCACTCGTGCACGCCCAGATTGCCGTTGTATAGGCCCCAGTGGTGGGTGCCTGGCTCCTTGCGGTTGGGTGATTGCACCAGGGTCAGGGTGTCTTCAGCCAGATCCGGGGCGATCCCAGGGTTGATCACTTCGATCTTGCCGGCACGGCGCTCGAACGCCGCGTACAGTCTGCGCCCGAGCACATTGAGGTCGCGTTGGTCGGCGCGGCTGCTGGCGTTCTGCTCGCGGGCGAGCTGGCTGAGGAAGCGGTAGCTGTGGTTGAGCTCGGCGACCAGCTCCCGGCGCTCGACCGCGACCTGGCGCACCTTCCACTGGCTGCGGCTGTCGAGCAGGGCCAATTGGCGTTCATCCCAGCCCCATTCCTCGACCAGTCGGGCGAGCAAGCGCCGCTGCCAGTCGCCATTGCGCGAACGGCCAAGGCCGCTGAGTTTCTTGTTGATCTTCAGGTACAGGCTGCGGCGCACCAGCTCCAGGCGCTGCGGGTCACCGCGCCGCTGCAGGTATTGCTCGATGCGGCGATAGACCATCACGTAAGGGTCGAGCGCATCGAGGTCGAGCTGGTTGGCGAACACCGCCTGTTTGTAATCCAGGCTCAGGCAGCGCACGGCTGGCTGTTCGCTGGCATAGACCTCAGTCAGCAGTAACTTGAGCAGCGATTTGTACGGTGAGTCGATGCCCTTGAACAGCTGCCACAGGCCGGCTCCGACAAACTCGCCTGCCGGGATGTGCGCCAGGTGGCCAAGGTCCAGATCGTGGTCGGCGCGAATGAACCGTTTGGACAGCAGGGTTTGCGTGTACGCCTGGTAATTGTGCTCTTCATACACGGGTACCAACCACCACAGCGGGGTGCGCCCGGCCAGCCAGATCGCGGTGCGATAGAACTCGTCGAGCAATAGATAATGCTGGGTGGTGCCGCAGTCATCGGAGCTGAGCTGGCTGTCGCGCTCGCCTTGGACGAAGTTCTGCGGGTCGATCAGGAAAAAGTGCGCCTCGGTGCCCAGGCTCATCGCCCAGGCTTCAAGCAGCTGACATTTGCGTCTGAGCTCCGCCAGTGCGCCCTCACCAAGGTCCGGGGCGTGGCAGACCCAGAGGTCCATGTCGCTGTGTTCGGCTTGGGCCAGGGTGCCCAGGCTGCCCATCAGGAACAGACCGTGAATGGGCCGTGGCGCATTGCCCAGGCGCGGCTTGTGGGTGAACGAGCGGGCCAGGCGCTGGGCTTCGGCAACCCGCTCGGGCTCAGGCTCGAAGCCTGACACACCGGCGGGGGTGTTGCCGCTGACATACCCCGGTAGCAGGGGGTGGTTGACGTGGAACAATAGCGGCAACAGCGTGAGCACCTGCTGCTGGCGTGTCGACAGGCCGTCCATCGCCCGTTCCAGCCGGCCGTTATTGATGAGCAGAAAGCGCGCGCGCAATTTCGCCAGCACCTTGCGGTCGATGCCTTCATCCAGATCGGGGCGAATTTCGTGGGGGTGGTTCATTGCGCACTCAGGGTCAGGCCGGGGCTGTGGCGAGTTTAGCCTGAGCGGGGGAGTCGGATAAGGGCTATGTGAATTTTTGGCGTCAGATTTCTAGCGTGGCTGTAGGCCTCTTCGCGGGCAAGCCCGCGCCTACTTGTAGGGGAGGGGGCTTGGCCGCGAACAGGATTACACAAATCAGGCGGTCTCTGCGCTTTTCAGAATGATCAGCAGTGACTGGACATGCTCAGCCGCATCACGTCCCAGGCTGGTCAGATAACCACCATCGGGCTGGTCGGTCAGTTCCTTTACGTGCAGGCGCTTGGCGGCGGCGATCAGCGCGGGGGAAGCGTTATTGTGGACTTGGATGCCTTCCTGGCTGCTGTCCAGATTGAACAGGGCAAGGACTTCCAGTTCAGCGATCAGCTCGGGGGTAAGGGACATGGCGACTCCTGACTTCCAGACAAGGATGTGGCACCGCAATGGGTGCCTGAGCGTGGAGTGTAGTCAGACTTTTTACTGGTCGCCTTGATCCGCCTCAGGTGGCAGCTCCGGCAGTGCCCGCAAGGCGTTTTCGTACCACTCGGTATTGAACGGGCGATCTTCGTCGAGCAGGGCGTCAATCTCGATGGCCAACACGTGAGCCATCAGGTTGAGGATGTCTTCGCGCTCGTAGCCGACCAGGGTCAGCTTGTTGAAGGTGGCCTTGGCGGCGGGGGGCTCGCCACTTTCAATCTGGTTTTCGATGGCCTGGGTCAGGGTGGCCTCGGCGAAGGCTTCTTCTTCATCAGTATCGATGTCGCGGGGTTCGCTCATGGCGGTGCTCCTGTAGTGAAGTGCACAGTTTGCCATGCTCGCGCAGGCAATGCCCGGCCATCGACGCGGTGCATGACGCTGGTCATGGCGAGGGGTTGCGGCTATAACACCGGGGCCATCCCCACACGGCCTGGAGGCTGTATCAATGCTCAAGCTTCACGGATTTTCGGTCAGTAACTACTACAACATGGTCAAGCTGGCCTTGCTGGAGAAGGGCCTGCCGTTCGAGGAGGTGACCTTCTATGGCGGGCAAACACCCCAGGCCCTGGCTATCAGCCCACGTGGCAAGGTGCCGACGCTGGAGACTGAACATGGCTTTATCAGTGAAACCAGTGTGATCCTCGACTATATCGAGCAGACCCAACCTGGCAAGCCGCTGCTCCCAGCCGATGCCTTCGGCCAGGCCAAGGTGCGCGAGCTGCTCAAGGAGATCGAGTTGTATATCGAACTTCCCGCGCGTACCTGCTACGCCGAGGCGTTCTTTGGCCAGGCGGTCGAGCCGCTGGTCAAGGAAAAGGCGCGTGCCGAGCTGATTGCCGGGTTTGCCACGCTCAAGCGTAATGGCAAGTTCGCCCCGTATGTTGCTGGCGAGCAGTTGACCCTCGCCGACCTGATGTTCTGTTTCTCGGTCGATTTGGCCTGTGCGGTGGGCAAGAAGGTGTTGAACCTGGACTTGCTGGAAGACTTCCCGCAGGCCAAGGCGCTGCTGGCGCTGATGGGGGATAACCCGCACATGGCGACGATTGTCGCGGATAAAGCAGCGGCGATGCCGGGCTTCCTGGAGATGATCAGCAAGAAGCGCTGATCTTTAGGTCAGTGAGTTGGCTGCAGTGGGCCGCTTTGCGGCCCTTCGCGAGCAAGCTCGCTCCCACAGGGATTGCGTCGATTGTGGGCTGCGCGCAGCCCCTGTGAAAGGGACCGCGTCGATTGTGGATTCTGCGCAGCCCCTGCGAAAAGGGCCGCGTCGACTACGGATTCAGCGCAGTCCCTGTGGGAGCGGGCTTGCCCGCGAACGAGGGCGAAGCCCTCGCAAGGAAGCTTATCGCGCAGCCAGCAACGCCTTGCCGCGCACTACAGCCGCACGCACCTGCGCCGGTGCAGTCCCGCCGATGTGATTACGCGCATTGACCGAGCCTTCCAGGGTCAACACGGCAAATACATCCTGCTCGATCTGATCGCTGAACTGGCGCAACTCGTCCAGGCTCATCTCGGCCAAGTCTTTACCGGTATCGACACCGTACTTCACCGCATGGCCAACGATCTCGTGGCAATCACGGAACGGCAGGCCGCGGCGTACCAGGTAATCGGCCAGGTCGGTCGCGGTGGAGAAACCACGCAGCGCCGCTTCACGCATGACCGCGTGACGTGGCTTGATCGCCGGGATCATGTCGGCAAAGGCGCGCAGCGAGTCGCGCAGGGTATCGGCGGCGTCGAACAGCGGCTCTTTGTCTTCCTGGTTGTCCTTGTTGTAGGCCAGTGGTTGGCCTTTCATCAGGGTCAGCAGGCCGGTCAGGGCGCCAAACACGCGGCCGCTCTTGCCGCGTACCAGCTCCGGTACGTCCGGGTTCTTCTTCTGCGGCATGATCGAGCTGCCGGTGCAGAAGCGATCAGGCAGGTCGATGAACTGGAACTGGGCGCTGGTCCACAGCACCAGCTCTTCGGAGAAGCGCGACAGGTGCATCATGGCAATGCTGGCGGCGGCGCAGAATTCGATGGCGAAGTCACGGTCGGAGACGCCATCGAGCGAGTTGCCGGCCACTGCTTCAAAGCCCAGCAGCTTGCAGGTCAGTTCGCGATCGATCGGGTAGGTGGTGCCGGCCAGCGCGGCGCTGCCCAGGGGCATGCGGTTGGCGCGCTTGCGGCAGTCGACCAGACGCTCGTAGTCACGGCTGAGCATCTCGAACCAGGCCAGCAGGTGGTGGCCGAAGGTGACAGGCTGCGCGGTTTGCAGGTGGGTGAAGCCCGGCATGATGGTCTCGGCCTCACGCTCGGCTTGCTCCAGCAGGCCCTGCTGCAGGCGCGTGATTTCGGCCAGGATCAGGTCGATCTCGTCACGCAGCCACAGGCGGATGTCGGTGGCCACCTGATCATTACGGCTACGGCCGGTGTGCAGCTTCTTGCCGGTGATGCCGATGCGGTCGGTCAGGCGCGCTTCGATGTTCATGTGCACGTCTTCCAGGTCGACGCGCCAGTCGAAGTTGCCGGCCTCGATTTCGCCCTGGATGGTCTTCAGGCCATCGATGATGGTGTCGCGCTCGGCGTCGCTGAGTACGCCGACCTGCGCCAACATGGTGGCGTGGGCGATCGAACCCATGATGTCGTGGCGGTACAGGCGCTTGTCGAAATCGACCGAGGCGGTGAAACGGGCGACGAAGGCGTCGACGGGCTCACTGAAGCGGCCGCCCCAGGACTGATTGGTCTTGTCGGTGCTCATGGATTCACTCGTTGAAGGCGTGAACGATAAAAAGTGGCGCCGATAATAGCAGGGTTGCGCGGGCTGCCGCAGGGCGCCGGTCGATTGAAATCGCGAGAAAACCCCAGACCCTGTCTTGCGTAAGGATATTTAGCGATTGAACGGCAGTGTTCCACGGACCGTCTACAGTTGGACAAAGGACTGGCAGTGAATCTGCCGGACTAGTGAATCTTTGGCCATTGCATCGGTCTAGAGCGTGACCGCGGTGTCGGTCGACCCACACCTGTCTACGCTATACCCGTGCGAGACTCATTCAGGAATCCAGCGCAATTATGAATGTCCTGATCGTTGATGACGAACCCCAAGCCCGCGAACGCCTAAGCCGCTTGCTAGGCGAGCTGGAGGGCTACACAGTGCTGGAGCCCAGCGCCACCAACGGCGATGAGGCTTTGGCCCTGATCGAAAGCCACAAGCCCGACGTGGTCCTGCTGGATATCGACATGCCCGGCCTTGATGGCTTGCAAGTCGCTGCACGCTTGTGCGAACGCGAAGCGCCGCCAGCTGTGGTGTTCTGCACCGCCGGCGATGAATACGACAGCGAAGCTTTCAAGGACAGTAAGCTCAGCCACGTCGCCAAGCCGATTCAGCCGCAGGCGCTGCGTGATGCCCTGCGTAAAGCCGAAAAACCCAACCGCGCCGAGTTGGCAGCGCTGACACGCCCGGCCAATGAAGGCGGTGGCAATCCGCGTAGCCATATCAGCGCGCGAACGCGCAAGGGCATCGAGTTGATCCCCCTGCCGCAAGTCATCTATTTCATCGCCGACCACAAGTACGTCACCCTGCGCCACGAGGCCGGGGAAGTATTGCTCGATGAACCGCTCAAGGCGCTTGAGGACGAGTTCGGCGAACGCTTCGTGCGGATTCACCGCAATGCGCTGGTTGCCCGCGAGCGTATCGAGCGTCTGCAGCGCACGCCGCTTGGGCATTTCCAGCTGTTCCTCAAAGGGCTGGACGGTGATGCGCTGACGGTCAGCCGCCGGCATGTGGCCGGCGTGCGCAAGATGATGCAGGGGCTGCACTGACACAACCCTGCCAGCTGCTCGCGCAGGGCAGCACTGCGCCTTTGCGGCGAGGGCCGTCGATTGCTGATCTGGGTCTGCAGGCAGACCCGGAGGAGCTGTTATCATCGACAGCATCTCTCTGTATCGGGGCGTTACATGTCCACTCGCGAAATCCGCATTGCCACCCGTAAAAGTGCCCTGGCCCTGTGGCAGGCCGAATACGTCAAAGCGCGCCTGGAACAGGCTCATCCAGGCCTGCGGGTGAGCTTGGTGCCCATGGTCAGCCGCGGCGACAAGTTGCTCGACGCGCCGCTGGCGAAAATTGGCGGCAAGGGCTTGTTCGTCAAGGAGCTGGAAACCGCGCTGCTGGACAACGAAGCCGACATCGCTGTGCATTCGATGAAAGATGTACCCATGGACTTCCCGCAAGGCCTGGGTCTGTATTGCATCTGTGAACGCGAAGACCCGCGTGATGCGTTCGTTTCCAACCGCTTCGCCAGTCTTGAAGCGCTGCCAGCGGGCAGCATCGTCGGCACCTCCAGCCTGCGTCGTCAGGCCCAACTGCTGGCGCGTCGGCCGGATCTGAAGATCCAGTTCCTGCGCGGCAACGTCAACACCCGCCTGGCCAAGCTCGATGCTGGCGAGTACGACGCCATTATCCTCGCCGCTGCCGGTTTGATTCGCCTGGGTTTTGAAGACCGTATTACTTCCAGCATCAGCGTCGACGACAGCCTGCCAGCCGGTGGCCAGGGTGCGGTAGGTATCGAATGCCGCAGCGCCGACAGTGAAATCCACGCCTTGCTGGCGCCACTGCACCACATTGATACCGCCGACCGAGTGGTGGCCGAGCGCGCGCTCAACAAACACCTCAATGGCGGCTGCCAAGTGCCGATTGCCTGCTACGCGGTGCTCGAAGGCGAGCAGCTGTGGCTGCGTGGCCTGGTGGGGCAACCGAGTGGCGGCACTTTGCTGGTCGCCGAGGCGCGTGCGCCGCGCACGCAAGCCGAAGCCTTGGGCGTGCAGGTCGCCGAAGACCTGCTGGGGCAGGGCGCCGAGGCGATCCTCAAGGAAGTCTATGGCGAGGCTGGCCATCCGTGAGCCCCTGGCGCCTGCTGCTGACCCGACCTGAAGAGGATTGTGCGGCACTGGCGCACAGCCTGGCGCTTGCCGGTATCGCCAGCAGCAGCCTGCCGTTGTTGGCGATCGAGCCAGTTGCCCTGGATGCGCCACAAACCCTGCGTCTGAGCGAGCTACAGCGCTATCAGGCTTTCATCGTGGTAAGCAAGCCGGCTGCCCGCTTATTGCTCGAACGGCTCGCCCAGACCGGCCTGCAAGCACCCCGCGAGGGCTGGTTCACGGTGGGTGAAGCGACCGCCCGCGTGCTTGAGGATGCTGGGCTTTTGGTGACTTGCCCTACTGCAGGTGACGACAGCGAGGCCTTGCTTGAGCTACCCGATCTGCGTAAGGCTACCGCCAGGGCGGATTCACGGGTCTTGATCATCCGCGGTGTCGGAGGTCGTGAACTGCTGGCAGAGCGTCTTGCTGAGCAAGGTGCTAGTGTCGATTATCTGGAACTGTATCGCCGCTGCCTGCCGCAGTACCCGCCAGGCACACTGGTACGCCAGATCGAAGCGGAACGCCTCAATGGCCTAGTGGTCAGCAGTGGGCAGGGTTTTGCACACTTGCGGCAGCTGGCAGGTGCAGATTGGCCACGTTTGGCGCATGTGCCGTTGTTCGTGCCAAGCCCGCGGGTAGCCGAGCAAGCGCGAGCGGCCGGCGCCCAACACATTGTGGATTGCCGTGGCGCCAGTGCCACGGCCTTGCTGGCAGCTGTGCAGCGCAGCGCTGCACCTGCCTCTTAAGGCGCTAAGCTCAGAGCGATGCGCCCCCATGCAAAGGATGGATACGTGAGCGAAACTGTCTTGTCCAACAACGAACAGCCCACCGCAGCCGACGCGCTGGAAACCCCAGCCGCAAAGCCCGCCAAGCGTTCAGGCAATGGCCTTGCAGTGCTGGCGTTGCTGCTCGGTGCCGCCGGGGTCGCGGTCGGGGGCTGGGGCGTCTGGCAGGTGCGACAGCTGCAGGGCAGCGAGCAAGGCCAGGGCCAGCGCCTCGAAGCGCTGAGCGAGCAGACCGCTGCCTTGCAGCAACGCGATCAACAAATCAGCGCCCAGCTGGCCAGTCTGCCGGCAGCCAGTGAGCTGGAAGACCGTCGCCGCCTGGTGGCGCAGCTGCAGGGCGATCAGCAGCGTCTGAGCCAACGCCTGGAAACCGTGCTGGGCGAGAGCCGCAAGGAATGGCGCCTGGCTGAGGCCGAACACCTGTTGCGCCTGGCGACCTTGCGCTTGTCCGCCCTGCAAGACATCACCAGTGCCAAGGCTCTGGTCGAAGGCGCTGACGAGATCCTGCGTGAACAAAGCGATCCAGGTGCCTTCGCCGCTCGCGAGCAACTGGCCCGCAGCCTGGCTACCCTCAACAGCACTGCGCAACCAGACCGCACCGGCCTGTTCCTCAAGCTGGCTGCCCAGCGCGAGCAAGTCCAGCAGCTGAGCGCCCAGTCGCCAGAGTTCGATGGCAATGCCGACGCCCTCGGCGCGCTGACCTCCGACGGCGATGGTGCCAGCCGCTGGTCGCAGTGGTGGGCAGAGATTTCCAAGTACTTCCAGATCGAATTCGACGCTGACGACAACGTCCGCCCACTGCTGGCCGGGCAGTCGCTCAATCAGTTGCGCCTGGCCCTGAGCCTGACCATCGAGCAAGCCCAGTGGGCGGCCCTCAATGGTGAGGCAAAGGTCTATACCCAGGCCCTGGACGATGCCCGCAGCGTGTTGCTGGCCAACTTCAACGCCGACAACCCGCAAAGCAAGGCCATGCTCGACAGCTTGAATGCCCTGGCCGAGCAGCCGGTCTCGGTGGTTACCCCCGATTTGAGCGAAAGCCTGGCCGCAGTGCAGGCCTACATTCAGCGCCGCCATCTGCCCACTGAAACAGAAGGGGGCAAGCCATGAAGCGGGTCTACCTGCTGGCGGTACTGGCAATCGTGGTAGCCGCAGCGTTGGGCATCGCCATTGCCAAGCACAGTGGCTACGTACTGATCGCCTATGGCAGCTTTCGCTACCAGTCTGGCTTGTGGGCCGCGTTGGGTGCGTTGGTGGGTATCGTCCTGGCGCTGTGGCTGCTGCGTTACCTGATTGGCCTGGTGTTGACCTCCAGTGGCGTGGTCAACCCTTGGTCGCGGCGCAACCGCCGTCGGCGCACGCGTATCGCTGTCGAGCAAGGCCAGCTGGATCTGGCCGAAGGCCGCTGGGCCAGCGCTCAGCGTCACCTGCATCGCGCTGCCGAGGCCGAGCGCCAGCCGCTGCTGTACTACCTCGGTGCCGCGCGGGCAGCCAACGAGCTGGGCCGCAGCGAAGACAGCGACAACCTGCTGGAGCGCGCCCTGGAGCGTCAGCCGCAAGCAGAACTGGCGATTGCCTTGACCCATGCGCAACTGCAGATGGACCGTGGTGAAGCCGATGGCGCCTTGGAAACCTTGCTGGCGATGCACGAGCGTCACCCGCACAACGGCCAGGTGCTGCGTCTGTTGCAACGATTGTATCTGCAGCGCGGCGATTGGCCGGCGCTGATTCGCCTGCTGCCCGAGCTGCGCAAGGGCAAGGTGTTGCCGGCTAGCGAGCTGGCCGAGCTGGAACAGCGGGCCTGGGGGCAAAACCTGAATCTGGCGACAACCCGAGGAGAAGACTCCCAGAGCGCGCGCCAAGCCTTGGAGCGCGCCTGGCAGCAGCTGACCTCGGCCCAGCGCCAAGAGCCGCAACTGGTCTTGGCCTATGCCGAACAGCTGCGCCAGGTGGGCGCCCAGGGTGAAGCCGAACAGGTGCTGCGCGCGGCACTCAAGCGCCAATACGAGAGCCACCTGGCCCGGCTCTACGGGCTGGTGCGCGGTGAAGACCCCGCGCGGCAGTTGCAGACCGCCGAAGGGTGGCTCAAGGACCACCCGCAAGACCCAAGCCTGCTGCTCACGCTGGGCCGCCTGAGCCTGCAGAATCGTCTTTGGGGCAAAGCCCGTGACTATCTGGAAAGCAGCCTGCGCCTGGAGCGCAATCCAGAAACCTGTGCCGAGCTTGCGCGTCTGCTCGCAGGATTAGGCGAGATCGAGCGCAGCAATCAGTTGTTCCAGGAGGGTTTGGGGTTGCTGGATGAGCGCCTGCTGGCGCTGCCGCTGCCCGAGGGCGTACGCGCCTGACCCATCCCCGGACCTGCGCAATGATGTGCAGGTCCGGGGGTACGGCGTTTATCCACAAGCATTCGGCCGGGTTACAGTACCGCCATCAGAATCTTCCTACGCAAAGATGAAACTTTTCCCGCGCATTCAGCGACTTGTCTCTACTGTAGTGCCTTGAAACAAACTGTCGCTTTCCTCTACCGTTTCAAGTCACGTCACTGACTCCCCCGGGACCTACATCGCTCATGTCGCTGGCCCGTTACCGAATTTGCTACCTGCCTGCCTTGCTCGCCTCGCTGGCGATCCTGAGCGCAACCTTCGTGCTGGAAAACAGCCTGGGCCTTGCGCCTTGTTCGCTGTGCTACAGCCAGCGCCTGCTGTTGGCACTGTACGCCATGGTCTGCTTGTGTGCAGTTGTTCACGCGCCGTCGGGGCTGGGCTGGCGCACCTATGCGCGGCTGACGCTGGCCTGCTCGGCAGGGGGCGCGCTGTTGGCGGCGCGGCATGTCTGGCTACAGGGCAGTGGTATGCCGATCGAGACCTGCCCGGCGCCTATCGGCAGGCTTTTCGAGCACTCCTGGAGCCAGGGTCTGAAGACGTTTTTGTTGGGCGGCCCGGACTGCGGCTCGCTGACCTGGAGCTTTCTTGACCTGACCCTGCCCGAATGGAGCCTGCTGGCCTTCCTGCTGCTCGCGGCGCTGCCCCTGTCGCGCCTGTTGGCGTATCGTTTCCGCACCCTCAACACGCTTTGACTTGGCGCAAGCCTGGGCCAGTTGCTCGACCAATGGCGTAATACCCAGGGATGAAACGCTTGTATGAACTTTGTCCAATGCGTACCTTGAAGGGCAGCACGTGCGGGAATAATCTCCCTGCACGGATACCGAAAAACACAACTGCTCGATGCCGCCTGCTGATGTCACCTTTGTGCCGCAGAGTTGTGGAACGAGGTGCAGCGGCATCTACCCAGAAGGGAAGAATCGCCATGCTCGATAGTTGTCAGAATGCCCAGGAACGCTGGGGCGGGGTTCACAAGCTGATTGACCGTTGGCTCCAGGAACGCGAAGAGCTGGTGCAGTCTTTCCGTGCCCTGCGCGATGCCAAGCCGGCCTTCGCCGACAAAGACAAGAACAGCGGTTTCTGCGCGGTGTTGGTCGACTATGTCTCGGCCTGGCATTTCGAAATCAGCGAACAGCTGGTCAGCGAAGCCAAGGCCTTCGGTGATCAGGGGGCCTTGGAGCTGGCTACCCAGATCAACCCGCGCATCGATGACAGCACTCAGATCGCCCTGGCGTTCAACGACCATTGTGCCAAAGGTGAGTGCACCGATCCTGAGCGATTCGCCGACAAGTTGAGCAAGCTCGGTGCCTTGCTACGTGAGCGCTTCGAACTGGAAGACTGCCTGATCGAAGTGCTGCACAACGCTCACAAGCAAGAGGATGCGGTCCAGGCCTGATGGCCCGGCTCAGTCCGCCACCGACAGCAGTTCGATCTCGAACACCAGCGGGGTGTAGGGCGCGATCAAGTCGCCCGCACCTTCGGCACCGTAGGCCTGGGCCGATGGAATCACCAGCCGCCACTTGCCGCCCGCCTTCATCTTCGGCAGTGCCACCTGCCACCCTTCGATTACCGAATCCAGGCTGAACCATTGTGGTTGCTGGTTCTGATCGAACACCGAGCCGTCCGGCAACTTCCCTACGTAGCGCACCTGCACCTTGCCGGTGGCGTTTGGCTGAGTACCAGTGCCTGCGACCAACTCGCTGTAGAGAATACCTTCGGGCAATTCGTGTACGCCTTTGCGGGCGCGTTCGTTAGCCATGAAGCGCGTTTCCACGGCCTTGAGTTGGTCCACCTGAGTCTGCTCGGAAGCGGCGTTGGCCTGCTCTTCGTGCTGCTCGAGAATGCGCTGCATGCGCGCCTTGTCGAGCTTCAGGGGTTTGTCCTGATAAGCCTGGCGCAGGCCCTCGACTAGGGCGTCGAGTTGTAGGCCGGGGACTTCCTGGCGCAGCCGTTCACCAAGGCTGGCGCCCAGGCTGTAAGCCAGGTCCTGGTCATTGGATGATGGTTTATCAGCGGCGGCGAGGGCCAAGGGCGCCATCAGGCACAGGCCAAAAACAAGATAACGAGGCACGGTCGACTCCTGCTGCGAAGAGTGGCAAGTATGCCAGCCTTGTTGTCGCCCCCGTGTAAATATCAGCAATACTTTAATGGCGAACTACACTTGCACGGAGCTGCAAGATAACAACTTTGCCCAGGCATGCAACGCGGCGCTAACAATACTGTCAACATGCCCTAGCGGCGGTAGCAGCAGAAGCATAGTATGAGCCGCAATCTCGTCAGCCAGGAGGTAAACCATGTCGGCCAAGAAGAAGCCAGTAAGTACGCCGTTGCACCTGCTCCAGCAACTTTCCGGTAGCCTGCTCGAACATCTGGAAGATGCCTGCTCGCAAGCGCTGGCGGATGCAGAGAAACTGTTGGCAAAGTTGGAAAAGCAACGTGGCAAGGCGCAGGAAAAACTGCACAACTCGCGTCTGAAATTGCAGGACGCGGCCAAGGCCGGCAAAGCCAAGGCGCAGAACAAGGCGCATAAAGCCGCGGGTGAACTTGAAGCATTGCTCGATTCACTCAAGGAGCGTCAATCGCAGACCCGTACTTATATCCAGCAACTCAAGCGTGATGCTCAGGAAAGCCTGAAACTTGCCCAGGGTGTTGGCAAAGTGCGTGAAGCAGCCGGTAAGGCCCTCGGCCAGCGTGCTGCTGCCAGCAAAGCTGTAGCCAAACCTGCTGCGACTAAGTCGGCTGCCAAGCCAGCGGTGAAAGCCACCGCCGCCAAAGCACCCGCAAAAACCGCTGCCGCTAAGCCAGCAGCCAGAACCGCAGCTAAACCCGCTGCCGCCAAGGCCCCGGCGAAAACCGCCGCAGCCAAACCTGCTGCCAAGCCGGCTGCTAAGCCAGCCGCAGCCAAGGCCCCGGCTAGAACCGCTGCCGCCAAACCAGCTGCTAAAACTGCCGCGAAACCGACAGCCGCCAAGGCCCCGGCCAAGACCGCTGCAGCCAAACCTGCTGCCAAGCCAGCCGCCAAGCCAGTAGCGGCCAAGGCGCCATCTAAAGCTGCTGCAGCGAAACCTGCAGGCAAACCAGCCGCCGCCAAAGCACCGGCCAAAACCGCTGCTGCTAAACCTGCTGCCAAGACCGCCGCGGTTAAACCAGCCGCCAAACCTGCTGCCAAGACCGCCGCGGCTAAACCAGCCGCCAAACCAGCCGCTGCCAAGGCACCCGTGAAAGCCGCTGCGAAACCCGCCGCCAAGCCTGCTGCTGCTAAAGCACCGGCCAAGCCAGCTACCACCAAACCAGCCGTAGCCAAGCCTGCCGCTGCCAAGGTCGAAAGCAAGCCAGCCGAAGCCAAGCCTGCACCGTCCGCGAGCAGCTCGGCCTCTGCGACCAACTCGGCAGCGCCAGCCTCGACCGCTTCGGCCCCGGCCAGCGCCCCAGCTCAGACGCCGTCTTCGGCTTCCTGAAGCTGCTGCGCCGCGACGCGCAGCTGATGCAGCGCGTCGTGGTCGTGACAACGGTCTGGTGCCAGCCGGGCCAACCAATCGTCCGTGGTCTCGTTCGAGCCCGCGGGCCATTGTCGCGAGCATGCTTGCAAGCGCTCCAGTAGCGTTCTCTCTGCCTGCAATTCCAAACCCTTGACCTGCTCACGCAAGGCGGCCAACTGCGGGTCGGTTTGCGCAGCGCTGCGCCATTGTTGGCGCAGGCTGCGCAGGGGCATCACCACCTCCTGCTGCCAAGTCCGGGCAAGCTCGCCCAAGGCCTGCACGCGATCGGCATCAGCGCTGACACCCTGCGCCTGCAACCAGGTTGCGCAGAGCAGCAGGCAAACGTCCGCACCCAATTGCTGAAGGCTCAGGCAGGCCTCTTCGACACCCGGCTTGGCGTACAGGGCCAGGGCGTGATTCCACAGGTCGGTGTGCATGGTTCCACTCGCGCTTGCGGCCGAGGAAGCTGGTAGACTCCGCGACCATCATGATCAGACTATCCAACCTCACTTTACAGCGTGGTCCGCAGCGCTTGCTAGATGGCGCCGAGATGACCCTGCACACCGGTCACAAAGCCGGCCTCATCGGTGCCAACGGCGCCGGCAAATCCAGCCTGTTCGCCTTGCTGCGCGGTGAGCTCACGCCCGACGGCGGCGATTGCCAGCTGCCTGGCGACTGGCGCATCGCCCACATGCGCCAGGAGGTCGACACCCTCGACCGGGTGGCGGTGGACTATGTGCTCGACGGCGACATCCGCCTGCGCCAGGTTCAGGCCGAGCTGGCGCTGGCCGAACAAGCCCATGACGGCACGGCCCTGGCCCGCTTGCACAGCGAGCTGGAGATCGCCGACGGCTATACTGCCGACGCCCGTGCGCGCAAGCTGCTGGCGGGCCTTGGCTTCAGCAACGAGCAGATGGACCGCCGCGTCGGTGACTTCTCCGGTGGCTGGCGGATGCGCCTCAACCTGGCCCAGGCGCTGATGTGCCCGTCCGACCTGCTGCTGCTCGATGAGCCGACCAACCACCTGGACCTGGATGCCATCCTCTGGCTGGAAGACTGGCTCAAGGGCTATCCAGGCACGCTGCTGCTGATTTCCCACGACCGCGACTTCCTCGATTCGGTGGTCGATCACGTGCTGCATGTCGAGCAGCGCAAGCTCAACCTCTACAAGGGCGGCTACACCGCTTTCGAGCGCACCCGTGCCGAGCGCCTGGCGCAACAGCAGCAGGCCTACGAGAAGCAGCAAGCGCAGCGCGCGCACATGGAAAAGTACATCGCCCGCTTCAAGGCCCAGGCTACCAAGGCCCGTCAGGCGCAGAGCCGGATCAAGGCGCTGGAACGCATGGAAGAGCTGTCGGCGGCGCATGTCGATTCGCCGTTCGACTTCGTTTTCCGCGAGTCGGAAAAAATCTCCAGTCCACTGCTCGACCTTTCCGAAGGGCGCCTGGGCTATGGCGACAAGGCGGTGCTGGAGAAGGTCAAGCTGCAGCTGACCCCAGGCGCCCGTATCGGCTTGCTCGGCCCGAACGGCGCCGGTAAATCGACCCTGATCAAGAACCTTGCCGGTGAGCTGCAACCCCTCGGTGGGCGGCTGGTGCGCGGCGAAAACCTGGCGGTGGGCTACTTCGCCCAGCACCAGCTCGATTCGCTGGATGACAAGGCCAGCCCGCTGTTGCACCTGCAACGCATCGCCCCAACTGAACGGGAGCAGACCCTGCGCGACTTCCTTGGCGGGTTCGACTTCCATGGCGCCCGCGCCGAGGAGCCGGTGGTGAACTTCTCCGGTGGTGAGAAGGCGCGTTTGGCGCTGGCCCTGATTGCCTGGGAGCGGCCGAACCTGCTGCTGCTCGACGAACCGACCAACCACCTCGACCTGGAAATGCGCCTGGCCTTGACCATGGCCTTGCAGGAGTTCAGTGGGGCAGTGGTGGTGGTCTCTCACGACCGGCACCTGCTCAAGAGCACCACCGACGACTTCCTGCTGGTGGCCGACGGCAAGGTCGACACCTTCGATGGCGACCTCGATGACTACAGCCGCTGGCTGATCGACTACCGCCAGCGCAACGCGCCGGTCAGTACAGCGCCGGCCAACCCGGACAAGACTGACAAAAAGGCCCAGCGCCAGGCCGCAGCCGCTTTGCGTCAGCAACTGGCCCCGCACAAGCGCGCCGCCGAGAAGCTGGAGACCGAGCTGGGCCAGGTCCACAGCCAGTTGGCCGAGATCGAGACTGCGCTCGGTGACAGCGGCTTGTACGAAGCCGCCCGCAAGGACGAGCTGCGCGACTTGCTCGCCCGCCAGAGCAAACTCAAGCAACGCGAAGCGCAGTTGGAGGAGTCCTGGATGGAGGCCTTGGAACTGCTGGAAAGCATGCAAGCCGAGCTTGAGGCGCTGTCCTGATGGAGGAGTTGCAAGGCCTGCTGCCGGGGCAATGGATGGACGCACTGTGGTTGGGTTTGCAGATTTTGCTGATCCTGGTCGCAGCGTTTGTCCTGCAACGCTTCATCGCCCGCTGCCTGAGCCGCCTGGGCGAGCGTTACCCGTTGCCACCGGAGCTGCTGGTGCCGGTGCGCGGCGGCTTGCGTTGGCTGATCATGGGCAGCGCGCTGCTGTTCGTGTTGGAGCGCATGGGCGTTTCGGCGACGGTGTTGTGGACTGCGCTGTCAGGCTTCGTCGCGGTTGCGGCGGTGGCTTTCTTCGCCATGTGGAGCGTGTTGTCCAACCTGCTGTGTGCGGTGCTGATCTTTACCGTGGGGCCGTTTCGCATTGGTGATGTGGTCGAGCTGGTCGATACCCTCGACAAACCAGGGGTAAAGGGTCGGGTGATTGCCATCAACCTGCTGTTCACGACCTTGATGGAGCTGCCCGAAGCGGGTGGGGCGCTGGTGCAGGTGCCGAACAGCCAGTTCTTCCAGAAATCGGTGCGGCGCTGGCGGGGCGCTGAGGTACCGGGTGTGGCTAAGGATGTTTCGGTTCAAGGGGACTGAAAGGCTGCCTAAACCCGTCCCTGCAAAATATCGCTGGTCATTTTTTCATCAACCTCGTAGCTTAACGTTTTGCAACATGTGCACGAGCGAGGTGTGTGATGTCGATGGAAACGTGGTTGGCCTTTTTTGCCGCGTGCTGGGTGATCAGCCTGTCGCCAGGTGCCGGGGCGATCGCCTCGATGTCCAGCGGTCTACAGTACGGTTTCTGGCGCGGTTACTGGAACGCGCTAGGCCTACAGATCGGCCTGATCGTGCAAATCGCCATCATCGCTGCCGGTGTCGGCGCGATCCTCGCCGCCTCCGCCACTGCCTTCCAAGTCATCAAATGGTTCGGCGTCGGTTACCTGGTGTACCTGGCCTACAAACAGTGGCGCGCGCTGCCGATGGACATGAGCGAAGAGTCCGGCGTGCGGCCGATTGGCAAGCCGTTGAGCCTGGTCTTTCGTGGCTTTCTGGTGAACGTCAGTAACCCCAAGGCATTGGTATTCATGCTGGCGGTGCTGCCGCAGTTCATCAACCCGCACGAGGCGCTGTTGCCGCAGTACCTGGCGATCACCGTGACCATGATCAGCGTCGATCTGCTGGTGATGGCGGGTTATACCGGGCTGGCTTCGCGGGTGCTGCGTTTGCTGCGTACGCCCAAGCAGCAGAAGCGTCTGAACCGCACCTTCGCCGGGTTGTTCCTGGGCGCTGCGACCTTCCTCGCGACCCTGCGTCGGGCGCCGCTCTGATGCAGTTTGGGGCCGCAATGCGGCCCCAGTCATGAGCGATCCCGATCCACCATTCCCTTGAGCAAATCGAGCGGCATCGGAAAGACGATGGTCGAGCTCTTGTCCCCGGCAATCGAACCCAGCGTCTGCATGTAGCGCAACTGCATCGCCCCTGGCTCCTTGCTGAGCATCTGCGCGGCCTGCATCAGCTTTTCCGACGCTTGCAGTTCACCCTCGGCGTGGATCACCTTGGCCCGCCGCTCGCGCTCGGCTTCGGCCTGGCGGGCGATAGCGCGGATCATCGATTCATTGAGGTCGACATGCTTGATCTCGACGTTGGCCACCTTGATTCCCCAGGCATCGGTCTGCGCGTCCAGCACTTGGCGAATATCCTGATTGAGCTGCTCGCGCTCGGCCAGCAGCTCGTCCAACTCGTGTTTGCCGAGCACGGCCCGCAGGGTGGTCTGGGCCAGCTGGCTGGTGGCGTTGAGAAAGTCCTCGACCTGGATGATCGCCTTCTGCGGATCGAGCACACGAAAGTACAGCACCGCGTTGACCTTGACCGAGACGTTGTCGCGGGTGATGACATCCTGTGGCGGCACGTCGAGCACCACGGTGCGTAGGTCTACCCGAACCATTTGCTGGATCACCGGGATCAGCAGGATCAGCCCCGGCCCCTTGACCTGCCAGAAGCGCCCAAGCTGGAACACCACCCCGCGCTCATATTCGCGCAGGATGCGAAACGCCGAGATCAGCAGCACGCCGATCAGCATCAGCAGCGCGCCGAAGCCTAATTGCACGAACATCGTCATTCTCCTTGCGCCGTGGGCGCAGTGGCGCTGACCTCAAGCCGCACGCCGTGGCGGGCGATCACCCGTACCGGCTGGCCGGGCTGCAGTGGCGTCGCGCATTGCACTTGCCATTGTTCGCCCTGGGCCTGTACCGAGCCGCAGAACGGGTTGTCCGCCGTGACCTGGGTCACTGTCACCAGGCTGCCGACCAAGCCGGCATCGCCGCTGACCAGCGCCCGTCGTCGTGCCCGCATGGCCATCCCCAGCACGCCACCGAGCAACAGCGCCGAGGCTAGCGCCAAGGTGACGATCAACGGCAGCGGAATGCCGTAGCCAGGGGCGTCGGTGTCCATCAGGATCACCGCGCCGACCACGAACGCGACGATGCCGCCAAAGCCGACTACGCCAAAGCTGGGCAAGAACGCCTCGGCGATCATGAACGCCAGCCCGAGCATGATCAGCGCCACCCCGGCATAGCTCACCGGTAGCAGCTGCAGGGCGTACAACGCCAGCAGCAGGCTGATGCCGCCGATCACGCCACCCACACCTGTGCCGGGGCTCATGAATTCGAACAGCAGGCCGTAGATGCCGATCATGATCAGGATCAGCGCCACGCTGGGGTTGGTGATCACTGCCAGCAGACGGGTACGCCAGTCCGGCAGGTGCTCGACCAGCGGCGCACCATTGGTTTGCAGCTGGCGCGGCTCGCCGGCGGCTTGCAGGGCCTTGCCGTCCAGTTGGCGCAGCAGGTCGGGCACATCGTTGGCCATCTGGTCGATGACCTTCAGGCGCAGCGCTTCATTGGCCGACAGGCTAACGGCCTCGCGTACCGCCTTTTCCGCCCAGTCGGCGTTGCGTCCACGTAACTGGGCCAGGCCGCGGATGTAGGCAGCAGCGTCGTTGACCTGCTTGCGGGCGAGGGTGTCCTGATAGTCTGGCGTATCGGTTTGGTCGTCCTTGCTCTCGCCTGGCTGTTTGCCGGGCATGCCGATTTGCACAGGGGTGGCGGCGCCCAGGTTGGTCCCCGGCGCCATCGCTGCCACGTGGCTGGCATAGAGGATGTAAGTGCCGGCACTGGCAGCGCGAGCGCCACCTGGGGCGACGAATGTGGCAACGGGTATGGGGCTGGCGAGGATGGCCTTGATGATCTGACGCATGGAGCTGTCCAGGCCGCCTGGTGTGTCCATGCGGATCACCACAAGCTGGGCGCCTTGTCGCTGCGCCTGGTCCAGGCCGCGTACCAGGTAATCGGCGCTGGCCGGGCCGATCGCGTCATCGATATCCAGCATCCAGATGCTGCCGCCAGCCGCAGCGTGGCCACCCGTGGCAACGCCGAGCAGCAGTAACAACAGCAAACAGCGCCAGCAGCGAGCGATCACCTGTCGTCACCTCGAGTGTCTCTATCAGTGAAGTTTAGTCGTGCCCTTCGAGGCAGGGCCTAAACTTGGAGAGGGGGCGAGGCCAGCGCTGTTCATGCGCAGGCGCTCGGGCGGCTTTGCTGCCCAATCGCGGCACAACGCCGCTCCTATAAGTGGGGGTGAAACCGGAGGTGCATCATGCGTATGGCCAAGACCCTGCAGCAGCGCCTGGACCAGGCCAACTGCGACTATGACATTGTTCCCCATCCCCATTCCGCGACCAGCCTGGAATCGGCGCGCACCGCAGGCGTACCGGCCGAGCGAGTCGCCAAGTCGGTGCTGCTCGACGACCGCCACGGCAACTACATCATGGCGGTGCTGCCGGCCAACCGGCACCTGGACATGAGCAAGGTGCGCATGACCGGCGCCTGGCAACTGACCCGCGAAAGCGGCCTGCCGACCCTGTTCGGTGATTGCGAACGCGGTGCTGTTCCGGCGTTGGGCGATGCCTATGACATAAAAATGCTGCTCGACCCGACCTTGACCCGCCAAGGTGATGTCTACCTTGAGGCAGGTGATCACGATCACCTGATCCACATGAGTATGGAGCAGTACCTCAAGCTGGTCCCGCAGGCCGAAGTGCGCGAGCTCTGCTGATGAATCTCAACCCAGTGCCGGGCGGGCGTCGTGGACGACCTTCCCGGCCAAGGAGGAACCCATGGAAGCACCGAACCATCCGTTTTCCGATCTGTTCAAGCAACTAGGGCTGGCGGACGATGCCAAGAGCATCGATCAGTTCATCACCTCTCATTCGCCGCTGAAGAACGACATCAAGCTGGTCGATGCGCCGTTCTGGACCGACTCCCAGCGCGCGTTCCTCAAGGAAAGCATCATCGAAGATGCCGATTGGGCGGTGCCGTTCGATCAACTCAACGAGGCCTTGCGTCGCCCGCGAAAATAAAGCGCCGAGCGGCACCTGATGGGTGATTTGGTCGTTGCTATGCTCAGGTAAAACAATAAGGGGATAGCGCGATGAAAGATCCCTACGCACCAGGCTTCTGGTGCACCGTGACGATCCTGGGCACCCTGACCGTCGGTTACTTCTATGGTATCCGGCACACCCACCAGATGAACCAGGCGGTGCAGTTCATGTACGCCGCTGCGGCGGTGACTGCGGCGGTGGCGCTCTGCGGTCTGGCGTGGATCGCCTGGCAGCAACTGCACTTGAACAAGCGCGAAGTGAGCCAAGGGCGAACGTTGGTGACCATCTGGAACACCAAGGTGGCGCTACGCCGGGTCGAGACGGTGTTCGACCGTTATTTCTGGGGCAGCTACTGGCATTCGGGGCGCACCTTCGAAGAAGTCATGGGCGAGCTCAAGGGCACGCCGCTGGAACAGAGCCTGGACGCCCTCAAGTGCCAATGCCGTGAACTCGACCGCGAGACCCACGACCCGCACCATCACTGGCTGGCCTTTGCCCGCGACCTTTCCAGCGTGGCCGCGGCGATGGCCCGCGAGCGCTACCAGCTGGATCTGTGCGATACCCCGGATAACAGCCGGGGCGGCACTGCGCTGCTCAACCGCGATCTGGAAGTGCTGGTGTACACCTGGTCGGCGCGCCTGCGCAGCTTCGACCATCAACTGGACGAGCTGGAGAGCGCCTATCACTGATCATTCGCCGCGAATGTACTGCTCCAGTTGGCGGATCAGGCTGGCCTGCTCGGCGATGGTTTCCTTGACCAGGTCGCCGATCGACAGCAGGCCGAGCAGCTTGCCGTCCTTGACCACAGGTAGATGGCGCAGGTGACGGTCGGTCATCAGGTTCATGCAATGATCCAGGCTCTTGCCCGGATCGACCGTGAGCACATCGCGGGTCATGATTTCGCTGACCGGGGTAGCGGCGGATGAGCGGCCTTTGAGTACCAGCTTGCGCGCATAGTCACGCTCACTGACGATCCCCACCACCTGGTCATTTTCTACCACCGGTAAGGCACCGATGTTTTTCTCCGCCAACAGCTTAAGGGCTTCGAGCACCGAGAGATCTGGCCCAATGGTGTAGACGGTCTGATGTTGGGACTTGGTTTTGAGGAGTTCTTCGACGTTCTTCATACAGGCCTCGGTGGGGGGGGAATGCTGGTCTTCAGGTAACTAAAGCATCGGCGACGACGCTCTGCACGGCAACGCGGAAAACGGCATGGACCTGATTGAAAAACGTCATGAGCCTGGCTTGTGTCCGTAAGTTGTTGGGGCCGCTTTGCGGCCCTTCGCGGGCAAGCCCGCTCCCACAGGAACAGCGCCGCTATAACGGTCGGCGCCGGACCTGTGGGAGCGGGCTTGCCCGCGAAGGGCTGCAGAGCAGCGCCAAAGCTGACCAGGCCTTATGTGAACAGCATTAGCCCGCAGGCCGCCCTCCCTGATCCATGTGCACCGGCCGCCTCAGA
The DNA here is from genome assembly GCF_044900155.1 of Pseudomonas sp. NPDC088890. Lineage (NCBI taxonomy): Bacteria > Pseudomonadati > Pseudomonadota > Gammaproteobacteria > Pseudomonadales > Pseudomonadaceae > Pseudomonas > Pseudomonas sp. NPDC088890. The sequence goes on from NZ_JBJDNG010000005.1 coordinate 49,430, forward strand.
CGATGCCTTTCGGGCTCGGACCAAAGCGGTTGCTGCCCTGGGTGCCGTCCTGGATCAGGAACACCAGGTTGACGATCGGCACCAACAGCCACCAGCCGCTGCGGTCACTGTCGTGCAGGCGACGCACGGCAACGGCGATGCTCGGCAGCAGCACGGCCAGGTTATAGAGACCGCCCAGCGCCGGCGCGGTACCGATCAGGCCATCGACAAAACCGACCACGAAGGCCACCAGCATGTTGAGCAGGATGAACATCCAGTATTCCTTGCGGCGCGCACGGCCCTTGAATACGGCGTACTTCTTCATCACTTCGATGTAGGCATTACCACTGGCCACGGTCGCGGTCGCGCCATTGCCGATCGTGCCTGTGTAGGTTGTGGTCTGGGTGGCGCCGCAACCTGGGCAGCTCAGGGCCGACTGGTGAATTTGTTTGGCGCAACCACGGCAGAACACCATGCTCATTTGTTTTCCCTCACGATTAATTAACTGATAGTCCGATAAAGCAGAGCAGTGAGAACGCCGTCATGACGACGCCGGCGACGGCCATGCCGTTGCCGGGTTTTCTCTGGCTGATACTGACAATGCCGCTGACCAGGCCGATCGAGGCGAACAGGCTCAGACCGAGCAGGGTGTCGGCGTCCCATTCGGCGTCATCGAACAGGGAGAGCAAGCAGAGGATGCCGAGGATCAGCGCGGTGACGCCCATCCACGACGACTCGCCGCCGATGCTCTGGGCAGGCGGTGTGACAGCGAATTGGGGGGCGCCACATAGTGGGCAGGCGGGTGCCGTTTCGTGCAACTGTTTGGCGCAGCCGCGGCAAAATACCATTGCCATTGCAAATCCTTTTGTGGCGTTTTTCGAACGCGTCCCTGTGTCGAAATCCGATGCCGTGGACCTCAATGTCCGCTGGGCACCGGTTAAAAAATTCTCTAACTAACAGGCGGTCAGGCCCTGCGAAGAGCCGGGCTGAGCGCGCAAGCGGCGCAGAGATTACCAAATATTTCGATTATGGCGAAATGCTGGCGCCAATAATTCCCGTGGTCATAGCGCAGGCCTTAGAAAAAGGCGCCATAGCGCCTTTTTCAACCATTGAGCTAAACCTCAAAGTTTTGGCATCTGCCCAATCCGCGCGACCATCTCACTGACGATCTGCAAGTCCAGCATGAATTGCTCCACAGTCTTGAACTCGTTGTCGTTGTGCCCGGTGTATTTCACGTTGGGCATGGCCAGACCAAACTGCACGCCATTGGGCAAGTCATGCACCGAAGTGGCGCCGGCAGAAGTGCCGAACTCATGGGGCATGCCAAGGTTCTCGCTGGCTACTGCGAGCAGGGCCTTGACCCATTCGCCTTCAGGATTGCGGTACATCGGCTGGTCCAGGTTGGTGTCGAAGGACACCGCAACAGCGCTGGTTTTGGCCCAAGCACCGAGCTTGTCGGCCAGTTCGGCCTTGAGCGTGTCGACTGGCTTGCCTTTAGGCACACGCAAGTTGACCGCCAATTTCAGGGCTTTGTCATCCAGGCCAACGAAGGTCGGCGAGGCCGTCAGCGGGCCCATGAATGAATCTTCAAAGCCAATGCCCAGCTTCTTGCCGGTGTAGTCCAGCCCCCAATTGTCGGCGGCGTAGCGGGCGGCGTCGGTGATGTGGTTGTGCTTGAGCGGCACGTGCTCACCCAGCCCGTTGATGAACACCAGCATGCGCGCGACCGGATTGACCCCGGACTCAGGCTCGGAAGAGTGCGCCGAGACGCCTTTGCTGGTCAGCAGCACTTGCTTGCCTTCGACTTTCGCCTCGATGCTGAAGTTAGCGCCGTTATCCTTGACGAACTGCGCACCGGCTTTGTTCAGGCGCGCGGCGAGATCGGCAGGGTTGTCGCCCATCAGGGTCACCACCGAAGTGGTGGGGATCTGGTTGTTGGCCAGGCCACCCGTCAGGCTGGTGAGCTCGGCACCTTGGCCGCTGGCTGCGCGGCGGGGGAAGGTGGCCATTACCACTCCAGAGCCTTTCTCGGCGATGACCACCGGATAGCCGCCGTCCAGTGCCAGGTTGTAGTCCGGCACCGGGTTGCGCTCGAAGTAATAGGGGATGGCCTCACCGGTGGTTTCCTCGGTGGTGTCGACCAACAGCTTCAATTGGCGAGCCAGCGGCAGTTTCTCGTCCCTGGCGACTTTCATGGCGTACAGCGCGACGATGATGCCGTTCTTGTCGTCTTCAGTGCCGCGGCCGTACATACGATCACCCACCAGGGTGACTTTGAACGGGTCGAGGTGAGTGCCGTCGTCGAGCTTCCAGTTGTCTGGATTGGCCGGCACCACGTCGGCGTGGGCATGAATGCCGACCACTTCCTTGCCTTCACCGAGCGTGATCTCGTAGACCCGGTTGTCGATGTTGCGGAACGTCAGGCCGAAGCTCTCGGCCAAGGCTTTGATCTTGTCGGCGATCTTGTGAAATTGCGGATTGTCATGCTGGGCTACGCCTTCGACCTGGAAAGTCGGGATCGCGACCAGCTCGCGCAGGTTGTCAGTGGCGGCCTTGCCGTACTTGATGCGGGTATACAGGCCGAGCAGGCGGTTGATCTCGTTGTGCTGTTCGGCGGCCAGCGGCTTGCCGGCCAGGTAGGCCTTGAGGGTGTCACCCAGGTTGTCGGCCTTGGCCAGGTCGCTGTTGGCCAGCTTGCCGATGAATTGCTTGAAGTCGGCCGGGTCGCTGCCGTCGTAGGCTTTGAGGATGGCGGCCGATTGCTGCTGGGAAAGATTGGCTTGGGCCTGCGAGGTGAACAGGCCGATGCTGGCCAGCAACAGGGTCAGGGCAGAGAATTTTTTCAGGTGCATGGGTAAGCGCATTCCTTTGCTGATGCATGAAAGGAGGTACCCGCTCGGATGAACGGGAAGCTGCTCACGCTAACATCAAAGGACAGCGGCACGGGAGTACCAGAAACGCGACGCGGTGCACAAACGAAAAAGCCCCGGGACAAGTCCCAGGGCTTTTCAAGATATGGCGCACTCGGCGGGATTCGAACCCACGACCCCTGCCTTCGGAGGGCAGTACTCTATCCAGCTGAGCTACGAGTGCAACGCGGCGCAATGATACCCATCTTGGGGAATGACGTCCATCGCCTTGATCTGTGGTGTTTTTCCCTGTGGATCTTCAGGCCGCCCCCACCCGAGCCCGATACTTGCCTGCCAGCAATATCCATATTCGATATCAGTATTTCCCTAGCCATTCTTATACTCGCTATTCTCTGGTCACAACTTGTTATAACAAGTCACCGATCAGCGAAGAGAACCATGGCCCAATTGCTCCCCCTGTCCCCGGTACCGCTCTACACCCAGCTCAAGGAACTGCTGCGCGAGCGCATTCTCGATGGCAGCTACCCACCGCACAGCCGCATGCCGTCGGAAAACGAGCTAGGTAAGGCCTTCGATGTCAGCCGCATCACTGTGCGCCAGGCGCTGGGCGATCTGCAAAAGGAGGGGCTGATCTTCAAGATCCACGGCAAGGGCACCTTCGTCGCCAAGCCCAAGGCGTTCCAGAACGTCAGCACCTTGCAAGGTTTGGCCGAGTCGATGACGCAGATGGGCTACGAAGTGATCAACCGCCTGCGCAGCTTGCGTCACGTGCCAGCCAGTGCGCTGGTAGCCGCGCGCTTGCAGGTTGAGGAGGGAGAGCTGGTCACCGAGATCCGCCGCGTGCGCTTGATCAACCGTGAGCCGGTGTCGCTGGAGCTGACCTGGCTGCCCAAGGCGGTCGGTGAAAAGCTGGAAAAAGCCGACCTGGTCACCCGCGACATTTTCCTGGTGCTAGAGAACGACTGTGGCATCGAGCTTGGGCACGCCGATCTGGCCATCGACGCGGTGCTGGCCGACAGCGACCTGACCCAGGCACTGGAGGTCGAGGAGGGCGCGCCGATCATGCGCATCGAACGTCTGACCCACGCCGCCGATGGTACGCCGCTGGACTTCGAACACCTCTACTACCGCGGCGATGCCTTCCAGTATCGCCTGCGCATCGACCGCCAGAAGGGGGGCAAGGCATGAGTATCGAGACCCAGGACTACGACATTATCGTCATCGGCGGCGGCACCGCCGGCCCGATGGCGGCGATCAAGGCCAAGGAGCACGACAAAAGTCTGCGCGTCCTGCTGCTGGACAAGGCCAACGTCAAGCGCAGCGGTGCCATCAGCATGGGCATGGATGGCCTGAACAACGCCATTATTCCCGGCCACGCCACGCCTGAGCAGTACACCAAGGAGATCACCGTCGCCAACGATGGCATCGTCAACCAGACCGCAGTGCACGCCTATGCCACTCACAGTTTCGCCACCATCGAGCAGCTCGACCGCTGGGGCGTGAAGTTCGAAAAGGACGAGACGGGTGATTATGCGGTGAAGAAGGTGCACCACATGGGCGCCTACGTACTGCCGATGCCCGAGGGCCACGACATCAAGAAGGTGTTGTACCGCCAGCTCAAGCGGGCGCGGATCGAGATCAGCAATCGCATGGTCTGCACACGGGTACTGCTCGATGGCCAGGGCGCCGCTGCCGGAGTTCTTGGATTTGACTGCCGTAGCGGTGAGTTCAAGGTCGTCCGCGCCAAGGCCGTCATTCTTGCCTGCGGTGCCGCCGGGCGTCTGGGCCTGCCTTCGTCGGGTTACTTGATGGGCACTTACGAGAACCCGACCAATGCCGGTGACGGCTACGCCATGGCCTATCACGCAGGGGCTGAACTGGCCAACCTTGAGTGCTTCCAGATCAACCCGCTGATCAAGGACTACAACGGCCCGGCCTGCGCCTACGTCACTGGCCCGTTGGGTGGCTACACGGCTAACAGCAAGGGCGAGCGCTTCATCGAGTGCGACTACTGGAGCGGGCAGATGATGTGGGAGTTTCATCAGGAGCTGGAGGGTGGTAATGGCCCGGTATTCCTCAAGCTCGATCACCTGGCCGAGGAAACCATCCAGAACATCGAAGAGATTCTGCACAGCAACGAGCGCCCCAGTCGCGGCCAGTTCCACGCCAATCGTGGCACCGACTACCGCCAGCACATGGTCGAGATGCACATCTCCGAGATCGGCTTCTGCTCCGGGCATTCGGCCTCGGGCGTGTGGGTCGACGAGAAGGCCCAGACCAGCGTCAAGGGCCTGTACGCGGCGGGCGACATGGCTGCGGTGCCGCACAACTATATGCTCGGCGCCTTCACCTATGGCTGGTTCGCCGGGGTCAATGCCGCGCAGTACGTGGCCGGGCGGGAATTTGCCGAGGTCGATGTCGAGCAGGTCGAGCGCGAGCGGGCGCGGGTGTTCGCGCCGTTGCAGCGTGAGCACGGTCTGCCGCCAGCGCAGGTCGAGTACAAGCTGCGGCGCATGGTCAACGACTACCTGCAGCCGCCCAAAGTAACGAAAAAGATGGAGATCGGCCTGGCGCGCTTCGCCGAGATCGAACGCGACCTTGCGCAGATGAAGGCCAACAATCCCCATGAGCTGATGCGGGCGATGGAGGTCACGGTGATTCGCGACTGTGCCGAAATGGCCGCACGCGCCTCGCTGTTCCGCGAGGAAAGCCGCTGGGGGCTGTACCACCACCGGGTCGACTTCCCCGAGCGCAACGATGGCGAGTGGTTCTGCCATTGCCACCTGAAGAAGGGCGAGGACGGTGCGATGACCAGTTTCAAGAAGGCGGTCGAGCCGTACCTGATTGCCCTGGATGCCGACGAACAGACCGCGTACGACCGGCTGCGTGTAAAGGCCGATGCCGCCTGATCGCGGGGCAAGACCGCTCCCACGCCTGGGATCTAGCGTGGGAGCGGGCCTGCCCCGCGATTGCGATGCCACTGACAGAACGAGGGCCAAAGGCCCCAAGGACCCCGTGAAATGGCCTATCAACCCCAGGAAATATTCTTTCGCAGCAGCGCCCCGGTGACCATCGACGAAGACAAGTGCATCGCCGAAAAAGGCTGCACCGTCTGCGTCGAGGTGTGCCCCATGGACCTGCTGGCCATAAACCCGGCCACGCAGAAGGCCTACATGGCCTTCGACGAATGCTGGTACTGCATGCCCTGCGAAAAGGACTGCCCGACCGGCGCGGTGAAGGTCGATATCCCGTACCTGCTGCGCTGAAACACCCGCCATCCGGCCAACCACCGGACGCCTTACCTGTACGCCCCCTCGTTTCCCACCACCCAAGCCTGGTGGCGGAGACGATTCCAATACCTAAATGATTCGAGGGGAAACACCATGCGCCTTGTAGCAACCGTGGCCGGCCTCGCGCTGGCAATCGCTGGCCTGAATGCCCACGCCGAAACCATCCGCATCGCCATCGGCACCCAGGACACCACCATCAACTGCGCCACCGGCGGCCTGCTGATCCGCGAGCTGGGCCTGTTGGACAAATACCTGCCACACGATGGCAAGTACAAGGACGCCCAGTACCAGATCGAGTGGAAGAACTTCACCAGCGGCGCGCCACTGACCAACGAGATGGTCGCCGGCAAACTGGACTTCGGCGCCATGGCCGACTTCCCCGGCTCGTTCAACGGCGTCGCTCACCTCGATGCTGGCAAGCGCAGCCTGTTCATCAGCGTGCTGTCCGGTAGCGTACACGGCAGTGGCAACGGCATCGTGGTGCCGGCAGCCTCAGGCGTGCAGTCGCTAGCCGAGCTCAAGGGCAAGACCATCTCGGTGCCGTTTGCCTCGACCGCCCACGGCATGCTGTTGCGCGCCGTCGCCGCCCAAGGCTGGGACCCGCAGAAAGATGTGCGGATCATCGCACAGGCGCCTGAGATTGCCGGTTCAGCCTTGCGCAGCAACCGCATCGAAGCGCATGCCGACTTCGTGCCGTTCGCCGAGCTGTTCCCCAATCGCGGCTTCGCCCGCAAGATCTTCGATGGCTCGCAGGCCAATGCGCCGACCTTCCATGGCGCGCTGGTCGATGCCGACTACGCGAAGAAATACCCCGAGGTGGTGACCGCCTACCTGCGCGCGAGCCTTGAGGCCGATCGCCTGATCGCCGCCGAGCCAGAGAAGTACAGCGAGCTGATCGAGAAGGTCACCGGCATCGAAGCCGAGGTCAATTACCTGTTCCACGGCCCGCTCGGCCTGCAGACCCGCGACTTGACCTGGAAGCCTGAATACCGCCAGGCGGTGGCTACGTCGATCGACACGCTCAAGCTGCTGAAGAAAACCGACCGTGGCCTGGACACCGCGCAGTTCATCGATGACCAGTACATTCGCGCCGCCTTCAAGCAGGCCGGGCTGGACTACGAGCAGGCGCTCAAGCACTACCAGCCACTGCCCCTCAAGGCCAATGACGCCCTGACCGGCAAGCCGATCACCGACTTCAGCCGCCTGGCGCAGATCTGGGTGCGCGGCGAAGACAAGGTGCGCCACTACGCCTCACCTGAAGCGGCGCTGAGCGCCTTGGCGCAGCTGGAGCAGGAGGGCAAGGACATCCGCGCGATCTACGCCCAGGCCGCTGACAGCGGTATCAAACTGTTGGCCAACCAGGCCTGGTTCGTGCGTAACGGCAAGGGCGAACTGGCAGCCTTCCTGCTCAAGGATCAGGCCGAGCAGTTCGCCAAGGCCCACGGTGGCGAGGCCCTGGACTTCGTCAGCGCCAACCAGAAGCTGGTCGCCCAGCGCTGATCGGCCGGCCCCGACCCGGGAGAATTTTCATGACAAGCACCTTCACGCGCTGGCCTGTGCGACTGGCCTCGCTGCTGGCCTGCCTGCTGTTCTGGCACCTGGCCGCGAGCAGCAAGCTGAACCTGGGCCTGTTCACCTTCACCTATGTGCCGACACCCAAGGCGGTGCTCGATGCGGCCTGGCAACTGCTGACCTCCAGTTCGTTGCTCGCGCACCTGACTAGCAGCCTGTCGCGGGTATTTTCCGGCTACCTGGTGGCGGCTGTGCTGGGCGTGTCCCTAGGGCTGGTGATCGGCCGCTCGAAGTGGGCCGAGGACACCTTGCTGCCCCCACTGGAGGTGCTACGGCCGATCCCGGCGGTGGCGTGGATTCCGCTGGCGATCCTGATGTTTCCATCGTCTGAGCTGTCGATGGTGTTCATCACCTTTACCGGCGCGCTGTTCCCGATCCTGCTCAACACCGTGCATGGCGTCGAGGCGGTCGACCCCCGCCTGGTCGCCTCGGCGCGCAGCCTGGGTGCCGGGCGCTACGCGATCCTGCGGGAGGTGATCTTGCCGGGTGCGCTGCCGAGTATCGTCACTGGCCTGGCGATCGGCATGGGCACCTCGTGGTTCTGCCTGGTCACCGCCGAGATGATCGCCGGGCAGTTTGGCATCGGCTACTACACCTGGGAGTCCTACACCTTGCAGAACTACCCGGACATCATCGTCGGCATGCTGTTGATCGGCGTGCTGGGCATGGGTAGCAGTGCCCTGGTCAAACGCCTCGGCGCGCTGGCCACGCCCTGGTATCGGCTGCGGAGGGGCGCGTGATGAGCAGTTATCAACAGGCCCCCGAGCCTGGTCGTATCGAAGCGCGTGGCGTGTCGATACGCCTGGGGCACGGCAGTCAGGCGTTCGAAGCGGTACAGGCGCTGGACTTCACCATCGCGCCGGGCGAGTTCGTCTGCATCCTGGGGCCATCGGGTTGTGGCAAGTCCACCCTGCTGGGGGCTTTGGCCGGTCATCTGGTGCCCAGCTCGGGCGTACTCGAGGTCGATGGTGCGCCGGTCGCGGGGCCATCGCCGGAGCGCGGTATGGTCTTCCAGCATCACACCCTGCTGCCGTGGCGCAGCGTGCTCGACAATGTGGCCTTCGGCCTGAAGATGCAGGGCAAGGGCAAGCCTGAGCGGCATCGACGCGCCAGCGAAATGCTCCAGCTGGTGGGCCTGGCCGACTTCGCTGAACGCTGGCCGAGCCAGCTCTCTGGCGGTATGCAGCAGCGCGCCGAAATTGCCCGGGTGCTGATCAATCGCCCGCGCCTGCTGCTGATGGACGAACCCTTCGGCGCCCTCGACGCGCAAACCCGCTCTCGCATGCAAGAGTTGCTGCTGGATATCTGGACGCGCATCCGCACCACCGTGGTGTTCGTCACCCATGACATCGACGAGGCGCTGTTCCTGGCTGACCGGGTGTTGGTGATGAGCCCACGCCCAGGTCGCTTCATCGAAGACGTGCGCCTGAGCTTTCCTCGCCCACGCCACGCCAGCCTGCTGACCAGCGCGCAGTTCACCCACCTCAAGCGTCACTGCCTGGCCTTGCTGCGCCACGAGGAAGGCCGCGAACTGCCGCGCCTGACGCCACTTGGCCTGCCCGACACTGACCCTCCACCGCTACGGATCGCGCTATGACTGAACGAACTACAGACCACCCCGATATTGTCGAATTGCTCCCGCGTTTGAATGCCGACGACGCGGCCGTGCGGCGCATCGCCCTGATCGACTTGGCCGATCTGGAAGAGCCCGAGGGCCTGCCGTGGCTGACTGATGCGCTATTGGTCGACTCCTCGACCGAGGTGCGCACCGAGGCGGCGCGTTTGCTCGAAGCCTGGGAACAGCCAGATGTGGTGCAGGCACTGTGTGCTGCGCTGGCCGACAGCGCCGAGCCGGTGCGCCTGGCCGCCGCGCAAAGCCTTAGTGAGTTGAAGAGCCTGGAAGCGGGCTTGCTGATCCTGCCTTGGGTAACCCATGCCGATGCCTTCGTGCGCGCCAGCGCGTTGCGTGCCCTGCGCGAACTGCGCCTGGAAGACGCCGCAGGCCCGGCGCTGCTGGCGCTGCAAGATGCGGACGCTGCGGTGCGGCGCGAAGCGGTGGGGATTCTTGGCTGGCTCAAGCATAAGGCGGCCTTGCCAGCGTTGGCCGGGCTCGCCGCGCAGGAGTCGGACACCGAGGTGCGCCGCGCAGCCATTGGGGCGTTGGGCCTGGCCCGGGATAGCAGCGTGTTGCCCGCGCTGACTGCGGCATTGCGCGACGAGGCCTGGCAGGTGCGTGAAGAAGCCGCCACTACCTTGGGCAAGGTCGGCCATGCCCAGGCCGGTCCGGCTTTGGTCGAGGCCTTGGCCGATGGCTACTGGCAGGTACGCCTGCGCGCAGCCCGTTCGCTGGGGCGCTTGCGTTTCCGCCAGGCCCTGCAAGGGCTGGTCGAGCTGCTCGGCCACGGCATCGCCAACCTGCGCAAGGAGGCCGCATTGGCCTTGGGTGAGTTGGGCGATAGCGCGGCGCTGCCGGCGTTGCGCAATGCCGAGGCTGACAGTGATCCGGAAGTGCGCAAAGCGGTGCGCATTGCCCTGGCGCAATTACAAGGGGCGGCGTGATGAACGCGCCGCGCGGGTTACGTAATGTGCGCGGGCAGGGCGAGTTGGCGGTGCAATGGGCAGATGCGCTGCAGGTGATCAGCCATGTGCGGCTCAGGGGAGCGTGCCCCTGTTCGCAATGCCGGGCAAGCAAACTGCGCGGGGGCATTTCGGCGGTGCCCGATGATGTTCGAATTGAGCGGATCGAGGTGCAGGGGTATGGCGTGCAGTTGGTGTTCAGCGATGGGCATGAGCGCGGGATCTACCCCTGGCAGTATCTTCGGGAGCTGGGTTGAAGCCGCTGGCCTCATCGCGGGGCAAGCCCGCTCCCACGCAGTATGGCCATTTGCTCGGGCATGCGTGGGAGCGGGCTTGCCCCGCGATAAGGCCAGTGAACTCAAAGTGCGATCAATTCTGGGCGCAGACCTTCCACCCGCTGCACGGGCGGCTTCAGATAGCCACCATCTCCGGTAATCTGGTGCAAGACCTTCTCGCGTAACCCATGCAACGCCACCCCGGTACGCTGGCGCGGGTGGTCCAGGTCGATTTCCACTACCGCCTTGATCCGCCCGGGCCGTGGCTCCAGCACCACCACCCGATCCGCCAGATAAGTCGCCTCTTCGGCATCGTGCGTCACCAGCAGGGTGGTAATCCCTGAGCGCTCGCGGATCGCCAGCAGCTCATCCTGCAACTGCTGGCGGGTCAATGCATCCAGCGCGCCGAACGGCTCGTCCAGCAGCAGGATGCGTGGGCTGGCGACTAATCCGCGGGCGATCGCCACCCGCTGCGCCATGCCACCAGACAACTGATGCGGATAGGCCGATTCAAACCCGACCAAACCCACCAACTGCACGTATTCATGCACCCGCCGCGCCCGCTCGCCCTGGGTGAGCTTCTCGTTGACCAAACCCAGGCCAATGTTCTGCTCGACATTCAACCAGGGGAATAGCCGATGCTCCTGGAACACGATGCCGCGCTCGCCACCAATGCCGTGTACTGGCTGGCCATCGACGCGGATGCTGCCGCTGTAGTCGGTATCCAGCCCCACCAGCAAGCGCAGCAGGGTCGACTTGCCGCACCCCGAGGCGCCGACAATGGCGATGAACTCGCCTTGGTTGATCGACAGGTCGAAATTACGGATGGCCTCCAATGCCTGGCCGTCGACGGTGAAGGTCTTGCTGACCTGCTCGAAGCTCACCAGCGGGGGCGTGGCGTCAGCTTGGTTGGCGGCGTGCAAAGCGGCATTGATAAAGGCGTTCATGCGGTTCTCCAGCGCGTGGCGCGCGATTCGAGGCGTTGTCCAAGGTTGCCCAGCAGGGCGCCGACCAGGCCGATCAGGACCATCGCGGCCATCACCTGATCCATGCGGAAAAGCTGTTGCGCGCCGAGCATCAGGCTGGCGATGCCGCCGTCCGAGGGCATGAAGTATTCCGCACCAATGGTGCCCAGCCAGGCATAGATCAGCGACAGGCGCAGGCCGGCGAAAATCGCCGGGGCGGCGCCGGGCAGGACCAGCAAGCGCAGGCGGTGCGGCAGGTCCAGGCGCAGCGCGCGGGCGGCTTCGCCCAGCTGCGGCGACAGGCTGGCGATGCCACGTTGGGTGGCGATGAACAGTGGGAAGAACGCCGCCAGGCCGACGAACACCAACTTGGCTCCTTCGCCCAAGCCAAACCAGGCGGTCAGCAGCGGCACCCAGGCAAAGATCGCCACTTGGCGCAGCGCCGAAAGGCTCGGCCCGAGCAGGCGTTCGGACCTGTTCGACAGCCCCAGCAACACCCCCAGCAAAAAGCCTGCGCCGCCGCCAATCAGCAGGCCGGCCAGGGTGCGTTGCAGGCTCAGGCGCAGTGCTTCAAGCAGCGAGCCGTCTGCCACGCCAGCTTTCAGACTGTGCAGCACGCCTAGGGGCGAGGTGAGGATGTTGTCGTCGACCCAGCCGAAGCTGCTGCTCGCCTGCCACAGTGCCAGTAGCGCCAACGGGAGCAGCAAGCCTTGCCAGGCTCGCGGCACGATGCTGCGGCGTTGCTCGCCAGTGGCCGGTTGCGGCCAGTACAGCAGGCGTCGTTCAAGGTTGCTGAAGCCGCGATCCATGCAGGCCCCGACCAGACCGATCAACAGGATGCAGAGCAATACCAGATCGAGCATGAACAGCTGTCGGCCCCAGACCATCAGGTAGCCAATGCCCTCGCTCGAGGCCAGTAGCTCGACCGCCAGCAGTGAGGTCCAGCCCGTCGCCAGGGCCAGGCGCACGCCCGCCAGAAACGAGGGCAGGGCGGCTGGCAGCAGCAGACGCCGGAACACCAGGTGACGCGGCAGACGCAGGGTTGCGGCCGCTTCGCGCAGTTTCGGTTGGGCGTCGCGCACGCCGACCAGGGTATGCAGGGTGACTGGCACCACGATGGCCTTGATCAGCACTACCAGCTTGAGCAGCTCGCCGATGCCGAAAAACAGCATGAACAACGGAATCCAGGCCAGCGTGGGGATCTGCGCCAACGCCACGAACGTCGGCAGCACCAGCGTTTGCGCCCGTCGCGAGGCGCCCAGCCAGGTGCCCAGCAGCAGGCCGCCGGTAATCCCGGCGAGCAGCCCCCAGGCCAGGCGTTGCACACTTATCCACAGGTGGCTCCAAAGCTCACCGGTACCGAAGTCCAGTGCGCTCTGCCAGACCAGCGTCGGCGCCGGCAGAATCTGTTCGCTCATCCAGTGCAAGTGGCTGGCGCTCACCCACAATGCGGCCAGCGCCAAAGGCAGCAGCCAGGGTAGTAGGCGCTCGGCGCCAATTCGCCATCTCGGCAGGGCCGGCAAGGCAGGCCCCGAGGTCAGCAGTTCGCTCATCGGGCATCTCTCGAAGCGTTGTTAGGTTATTCATTTATGGAATAAAAAATCTCCATTAATGTACTTCAAGAGATAAGAACATGCGTTTCATGCATGGGGAAGCCTATCGACGTTGCGTTTTCCTCATATTTTCCATGCGTTTCACGCAAGCCGGGCTGCGGCCCGCGCAGTGCCTGATTTATATCTTTCAGTTACTAAAAAATGAAGATTTGATCTTTGTTGGTGCTAAGCAGACCCGCCTAGCTTCTGGCCAAAGCGCCGGCCCTCGCCGGTGGCAGCCTGCCAAGGAGCCTTGCCATGAAAATCCCATTGCGTCACTTGCTCAGTCGTTTCGCCCCCACCCTGCTGGCTGGCGTGCTCAGCGCCTATGCGCTGAACGCGCAGGCCGCCGAGGTCGACACCATCCGCATTGCCGTGCCCGACTTGAGCGCTGGCAGCAAGCCCAGCGCGGGCGGGGTGGTGGATGTGCTGCGCAGCCAGCAACTGCTGGAGAAAGAGTTTGCCAAGGACGGCATCCAGATCGATTGGCGCTTCTTCAAGGGCGCAGGTCCGGTAATCAACGAAGCCCTGGCCAACGGCCAGGCGGACTTCGCCTACCTGGGCGATCTGGCGGCCATCATCGGCAAGGCCAATGGCCTGGATACCCGCGTGTTGTCGGCTGGGGTGCGCGGGGTGAAAAGCTACCTGGGCGTGGTGCCAGGCTCCGGGATCAAGACCCTGCAAGACCTCAAGGGCAAGCGGGTGGCGGTATTTCGCGGCACGGCCAACCAGCTGTCATTTGCCAGTGCCTTGGCCAGTCAAGGGCTGTCGGAGCGCGATCTGAAGGTCATCAACCTGGACTTCAATGCCGCCAATGCCGCCATTGCTGCCAAGCAGATCGACGCTACCTGGGGGCTGTCCAACCTGCTCTCGCTGCGCGATCGCGGCTTGGTCGAACTGCCGGTCAACTCGCGCGACCTCAAGGGCGCTGGCAGCACCCAGGCGGTGCTGCTTGGCACGGGCGAATTCATTCGCCAGCACCCTGAGCTGACCGCCCGCCTGGTCAAGGCGCAGCAGCAGGCCACTGAGTGGCTGCGCGATGAGAACAACCGCCAGGCCTACGTCGATTTGGTGGCCAGCACCGCCAACTATCCCAAGGTGATCCTCGAAGGCGACCTGGCCCAGGAAAACCTCGCGCACTACTTCGATCCGCGGCTGGACGCCGAATTCGTCGGCCTGCTGCAACAGGGCGTCGACCTGGCAGCCAAGGAACGCCTGATCCGTCGCAGCTTCCAGGTTTCTGATTGGATCGAGCCGCGTTTCCTCGATGCCGCGCTGCAAGCACAACAGGCCACCCAGGCCGCTCGCTGATAACCGCAAAGCCCCATCATTTGACCGTGAGGACCACCGCAATGAGCAATGCCGCACTGGCCACCGCGCCGCACACCGTTGAGCTCGACATCCAGCCGATTGCCGGCCGCATCGGCGCCGAGATACGCGGGGTCAAGCTTGCCGCCGACCTCGATGCAGCGACCGTCGAGGCCATTCAGGCCGCACTGGTCGAGCACAAGGTGATCTTCTTCCGTGAGCAGACCCATCTGGATGACCAGAGCCAAGAAGGCTTCGCCAAGCTGCTCGGCGAGCCGGTCGCCCATCCCACGGTGCCCGTGGTCGATGGCACCAGTTACTTGTTGCAGCTCGATGGTGCCGAAGGGCAGCGGGCCAACTCCTGGCACACCGATGTGACCTTTGTCGATGCCTACCCCAAGGCCTCGATCTTGCGCAGTGTGGTGGCGCCGACCTCAGGCGGCGATACGGTCTGGGCCAACACGGCGGCGGCGTATCGCGAGTTGCCGGAGGCGCTGCGCGAGCTGGCGGACAAGCTGTGGGCGGTGCACAGCAACGAGTATGACTACGCCAGCCTCAAGCCCGACGTTGATCCCGCCAAGCTTGAGCGCTATCGCAAGGTGTTCACCTCGACCGTTTACGAGACCGAGCATCCGGTAGTGCGGGTGCACCCGATCAGTGGCGAGCGGGCGTTGCAGTTGGGGCATTTCGTCAAGCGTATCAAGGGCTATTCGCTAGCTGATTCGCAGCATTTGTTTGCCGTGTTGCAGGGCCATGTGACGCGCCTGGAGAACACCGTGCGCTGGCGCTGGCAGGCAGGCGATGTGGCGATCTGGGATAACCGCGCCACCCAGCATTATGCGGTGGATGACTATGGGACCCAGCCGCGGATCGTGCGCCGGGTGACCTTGGCGGGGGAGGTGCCGGTGGGGGTTGATGGGCAGTTGAGCCGGACTACGCGCAAGGGCTGATGCAACGCGGAAGCGGGCTTGCCCTGCGATAGCGATGGTGAATCCACCACTGCTATCGCGGGGCAGGCCCGCTCCCACGAAGCTTAGGCAGCAAGAACCTAAATAGCGCGAACCCAAGCAGCGTCAGGTTTCAGCATCACAGGCAATCAACTGCCTGACCAAGCCCTGCGCCAATGGCGACAAGCCATACCCGACCCGGCTTACCACCCCGTAGCGGGTGTAGCACTCTTGCTCCTGCTCCGCCGTCAGGTCCACCAGCTGCAGCGCCAGCAACCCTCGCTCACCCTGATACGGCTGCAAGTTGGCACTACAGGCGATGCCGATGGTGTCCGAGTGCAGCACCACATTGAGCAGCGCATAGCCATGCTCGCATTCCACGCTAGGCAAGAAATCCTGGCGACCACTGAGGTCGCTGAGGATCTTGCGGATATTCGGCGGGCGGAAGGTGGTCGCCAGGGGGTAATCGAACAGATCACGCGCACGTACCTCGGCCTGCTTGGTCAACGGATGTCCGGCGCGGCAGCAGAAGTGCCAGCGCTGCGGCGTCAGCTTGTGCACGCGGTAATCTGGATCAGCCTCGAACTGGCGGGTGTCGGCCACGAAGAACTCGATCTCCTCGGCAATCAACTTGCGGTTCAATGCCTGCCAGTTATCCACCTGAAAACAGGTGCGCGCCGCCGGAAACTCACTGACGAAACGCGCCACCGCGCGCGGCACCAAGCCGCCCGCCGGCGCAGGCCCTGAGCCGAAGCGCACCACCCCAGTGGTCGCGCCGTTGAACTGGTTGATTTCGTTGACCAGGTTGTGTGCGCCATGCACCAACCGCCGTGAATGCTCCAGCACCAGCAAGCCTTGCCGCGTCGGCGCCAGCTCCTTGCTGGCGCGGTCGACCAGCCGGCAGCCAACGTTGTGCTCCAGGGTTTGAATGCTGCGGCTGAAGGCCGATTGCGACAGGTTCACCGCCGCCGCCGCGGCGACAAAGCTGCGGTGTTCGACAAGGGCAATGTAGTGGCGCAGCTGACGGAGATCTATATGCATTTTCTACATGAAAACTTTCGGTGAAATGCAATTGATGGGAAGGGTTGTGACCCTTATAAAGGGTGTCACTTATTCCACAAAATATGAATTACACATATTTATAGATCTTAAAAGAATATAAGTCTGCCTGACCGCGATTCGGTTCCGACAACGGAAATGCTCGCCACGGCCCATGCCTCAAGGAGCATTGCATGTCCCGAATCTATCGTTGGCCCGCGCGCGCATCACTATTGGCCCTGCAACCCCTGGCCGCTGGCGTGCTGCTGGCCGCCGCTGGCAACAGCTTTGCTGACGAGCCGGTCAGCGCCACCCCGGCGGTGGAGCAGGCCGCCAAGCTCGGCACCGTTACCGTCAATGCGCGTCGCCGCGAAGAAACCGCGCAGAGCGTGCCCACGCCGATTAGCGTGCTGGGCAGCGAAACCCTGGAAACCCAGCGCATCTACCGGGTACAGGACCTCCAACAGCTAGTACCGAGCACCAACGTGGCCTACGTTCACGCCCGCCAGTCGAGCATCTCGATCCGCGGCCTGGGTAACAACCCGGCCAGCGACGGCCTGGAAGGCAGCGTCGGCATCTATCTGGACAACGTCTATCTGGGTCGCCCGGGCATGGCCGTGTTCGACCTGCTCGACGTCGAGCAACTGGAAGTGCTGCGCGGCCCGCAGGGCACGCTGTTCGGTAAGAACACTACCGCCGGGGTGCTCAACATCACCACCCGCAAACCGACCTTCCATCGCGAAGGCAGCGTGCAGTCGTCGCTGGGCGAGGATGGCTACTGGCAGACCCAGGGCAGTTTCTCCGGGCCGATCAGCGACACCCTGGCCGGGCGCATCAGCGCCTACCACACTGAAGACGACGGCTATGTGAAGAACATCCACGATGGCCACGACCTCAACGGTGGCAAGCGCCAAGGCTTTCGTACCCAGCTGCTGTTTCAGCCGAATGAAACCTTCAACCTGCGCTGGATCGGCGAGTACAACGAGGAGAATTCCGACAACGGCATTCTCAGCCTGTACAGCACCGGCCCGACCATCAATGGCGTCAACCGCTACGAGAGCCTGGCCGCCCAGGCCGGCGCCACACTGGTGTCGGGCAAGGACCGCAAGGTCAACTTCGATGCAGAGCAGCAGGTCACGGTGTTCCAGGGGGGAACGTCGGTAGAGGCCAATTGGACCCTGCCCAACGATTTCACCCTGACTTCGATCAGCGCCTATCGCTGGTGGGACTTCACCCCGCGCAACGACGATGGCCTGGATGTGCCGGTGTTCTACAGCGCCGGGGTCTCGGTGCGCGACAAGCAGTATTCGCAGGAGATCCGCCTGGCCTCGCCCACCGGTGGCTTGTTCGACTATGTCCTGGGTGCCTACTATTTCAAGCAGGACCTGGATAACAAGTCGTTCACCTATTACGGCCCGCAGGCCGATATCTGGAACCAGACGCCCGCTGGCGCCCTGGCCAACGTCAACACCATCGGCAATGGCCACATCGATACCGACAGCTACGCGCTGTTCGCCCAAGGCACCTGGCACCTCACCGAGCGCCTGGATTTCACTGCCGGAGTGCGCGGTACGTATGAAGAGAAGAGCGCCTGGGTCACCCGCGATGCCCCGTCTGGCGGCGCGGCGGTATCTGGAGCGGCAGCGGCGGCGCGCAACGGTCGCGTCGGCGCCTACGATTCGGGTGACCTCAACCAGTACAGCTTCAGCCCCTCGGGCCTGCTTAGCCTGAGCTACCGCTTTACCGACGACCTGCTGGGCTACGCCAGCCTCACCCACGGCGAGAAGTCTGGCGGGGTCAACCTGACTGTCGGTGCCGCGCCACGGCTTGGGACCGATTCGTTGCTGGTCGGCACCGAGCGGGTCAACAACGCTGAGCTGGGCCTCAAGAGCACGTTGCTCGACAACCGCCTGCAGCTCAACGCCAACCTGTTCTGGGCCCAGGTGCATGGCTACCAGGCCAACGTCTATGACCAGGTCAACCGCGTGCAGTACCTGGCCAACGCCGGCAGCGTGCGCTCGCGCGGCCTTGAGTTCGAGGCCACTGCGCTGCCGATCACCGGCCTCACGGTCAACTTCAACGGCTCGTGGAACGATGTGCGTTACACCGATTACAAAGACGCCCCATGCCCACCTGAAGTGAGCCTGGCCAGCGCCACCGCCACCTGCGACCTGTCCGGGCACCAGGTGGTTGGCGCCTCCAAGTACATCGCCAACCTCAACGGCCAGTACAAGTGGCAGCTGACCGAGCGCATCGAACCCTACGTTACCGCCAGCTACGCCTTCCGCTCCAAGGCGGTGGGCACCATCGACGACTCCGACTACGGCCAGATCCCCAGCTACGCGATCGTCAACCTCTCCACCGGCGTGCGCCTGGACCAGGGTGATGGCGTGCTCGACCTGTCGCTGTGGGTCAAGAACGCCGGCGACAAGACCTACTTCACCAGCCTGTGGAACTCCGCCAACGGCGGTTATGCCGGCGTGCTTGGCACCCCGCGCACCGTGGGCGCTACCGCCCGTTACGACTTCTGAGCACAAGGAGCTTTGCCATGAATGCCAAGACCGACACCCCCGCCTTGCCCGAGGGCGCTTGCCTCACCGCCAAGGTGCCCGACCACGATGAAGCGCTGCTCGGCGATGTAGTGGTCAACCCCTATCGCCTGGCGCCACTGACCGCGATCATCCGCGATGGTGGTCGGGCCATCAGTGCTGCCCATGTACGCGTGCGTGGTCGGGGTGAGCGCGGGGTAGATATCGTCTACGACGTGTCCGATCGCTCGCTGTGGACCTATGGCGGCATCCCGGTGTTTGGCTTGTACCCAGATCACGTCAACCAGGTCGAAGTCAGCTACAAGCTCGATGGCGAGCGAGTTCGCGAACAGTACGAAATCTATGCCCCGGCCGTGCGCTTGCCAGTGGTGGCTAAACAGACAGCGGCGCTGCCGCAGGTGGTGCCGGTCAAGGTCGCCCCGGGCTTCGAGAAACGCCTGTACCTGTTCAACCACCTGCTCGGCGATATTCCGGGTGGCCGCGCACTGAAGTGGAACGCCCTGGGCGGCGCTGCCGAATGGGATCAGGTCGGCAACAACTGGATCGCCGACAGCAATGGCGACGTGCGCTGGTACCTGGACATCGAGCAGATCCACGACTCCAACCGCCGCGACGGCCTGGGCGGGACCATGGGCTTCCAGCAGACCCGCGACGGCAAGCTGATCTGGGGCCAAGGCCAGACCTATTCCAAGTACGACCTGCTCGGCCGCCAGGTGTGGCAGCGCACGTTGCCGGACAAATTCGCCGACTTCTCCCACGAGATCCGCGAAACGGTCAACGGCACCTACCTGCTGCGCGTCGGCACCAGCGATTACCGCCGCCCGGATGGCAAGCGGGTGCGTTCGATCCGCGACCATATCATCGAGGTCAACGAGGCGGGTGACGTGCTGGACTTCTGGGACCTCAACCAGATCCTCGATCCGTACCGTGGCGAGTTGCTCGAGACGCTCGGCAAGGCGGCGATCCAGTTGCCGGACGGCGTGGCCAAGCAGGACAGCACCCTGGCCAACGAACTTGCCGAAGGTGACTTGCCGTTCGGCGATACCCCGGGCGTGGGCACCGGGCGCAACTGGGCGCACGTCAATGCCATCGATTACGACGCAGAAGACGACAGCATCATCGTTTCAGCCCGTCATCAAGGCGTGGTGAAGATTGGCCGAGACAAACAGGTCAAGTGGATCCTCGCCTCGCCCCAGGGTTGGCCCGAGCGGCTCAAGGACAAGGTACTGACGCCCGTGGCCAGCGAAGGCTTCGACTGGTCGTGGACCCAGCACACCGCCTGGCTTACCGGCAAAGGCACGCTGACCGTGTTCGACAACGGCTGGGGACGCAACTTCGAGCCGACCAAGCTCAGCGGCAATTACAGCCGCGCCGTTGAATACCGCATCGATGAGGCCAAGGGCACGGTCGAGCAGGTCTGGGAGTATGGCAAGGAGCGTGGCGATGAGTGGTACAGCCCGGTGACCTCGGTGGTGGCTTATCGGCCGGAGACCGATACCCAGTTCATCTATTCCGCTTCGGTGGGCTTCCTGACCAAGGAGAAGCTGACCAGCACTACCCTCAATGAAGTGCGCCGGGGCAGCCAGGACGTGTTGGTGGAGCTCAAGGTGCTCAGCCGGCAGCCGGGCAGTGTCGGTTATCGCGCCCTGGTGATCGATCTGGATAAAGCCTTCTGATCCTGCCGGGAGGGCCGTCCGGCCCTCCTTTTTTCCTCATTCAGGTTTAGCGCGGGCTCTGATTCTGCGCGGTCCTTGTGGGAGCGGGCTTGCCCGCGAACGAGGGCGCAGCCCTCGCCATCCATCCCAGGTGAAATTCAGACGAGGTGTTCAACCACTCGTTCTTTTTTTCGAACAGCCTATTGTCCAAGACCCAACAGACCCTTAGGATTCGTTTGAGATTTCAAACGCTCGACGCCCGCAGGTTGAACACTTGGCTCAACCCGGTGCCTGAATTCCTGACGGCAGCTCCCTTGATGGGGGCGCTTATTCAACAATCAATAATTCGCCCCGTGCGCGCACGGTGCTCAAGGGAAGCCGACATGCAGCTCAAAGACGCTCAGTTGTTCCGCCAGCAAGCCTTCATCAACGGTGAATGGCTGGATGCGGACAACGGCCAGACCATCAAGGTGACCAATCCGGCCACCGGTGAAGTCATCGGCACCGTGCCGAAGATGGGCGCCGCCGAAACTCGCCGCGCCATCGAAGCCGCCGACAAGGCCCTGCCGGCCTGGCGTGCACTGACCGCCAAAGAGCGTTCGAACAAGCTGCGTCGCTGGTTCGAGCTGATGATCGAGAACCAGGACGACCTGGCTCGCCTGATGACCACCGAACAAGGCAAGCCACTGGCCGAAGCCAAGGGCGAAATCGCCTATGCCGCATCGTTCATCGAGTGGTTCGCCGAAGAAGCCAAGCGCGTCTACGGCGACACCATCCCAGGCCACCAGCCCGACAAGCGCCTGATCGTCATCAAGCAGCCAATCGGTGTTACTGCCGCGATCACCCCGTGGAACTTTCCGGCCGCGATGATCACCCGTAAAGCCGGCCCGGCCCTGGCCGCTGGCTGCACCATGGTGCTCAAGCCTGCGTCGCAAACCCCGTACTCCGCTCTGGCCCTGGTCGAGCTGGCTACCCGCGCCGGCATCCCGGCGGGTGTGCTCAGCGTCGTCACCGGCAGCGCGGGTGAAGTCGGCGGCGAGCTGACCGGCAACTCCCTGGTACGCAAGCTGTCCTTCACCGGCTCGACCGAAATCGGTCGCCAACTGATGGAAGAATGCGCCAAGGACATCAAGAAGGTTTCCCTGGAGCTGGGTGGCAACGCCCCGTTCATCGTGTTCGACGACGCCGATCTGGACAAGGCTGTCGAAGGCGCGATCATCTCCAAGTACCGCAACAACGGCCAGACCTGCGTCTGCGCCAACCGCATCTACGTGCAGGACGGCGTCTACGACGCGTTCGCCGAGAAGCTCAAGGCTGCTGTTGGCAAGCTGAAGATCGGTAACGGCCTGGAAGATGGCACCACCACCGGCCCGCTGATCGACGGCAAAGCCGTTGCCAAGGTTCAGGAACACATCGAAGACGCCGTCTCCAAAGGCGCCAAGGTGCTGTCCGGTGGCAAGCTGATCGAAGGCAACTTCTTCGAACCGACCATTCTGGTCGACGTTCCGAAGAGCGCCGCAGTCGCCAAAGAAGAGACCTTCGGCCCGCTGGCGCCGCTGTTCCGCTTCAAGGACGAGGCTGAAGTCATCGCCATGTCCAACGACACCGAGTTCGGCCTGGCCTCGTACTTCTATGCCCGCGACATGAGCCGTGTGTTCCGTGTTGCCGAAGCGCTGGAATACGGCATGGTCGGTATCAACACCGGTCTGATTTCCAACGAAGTTGCGCCATTCGGTGGCATCAAGGCCTCGGGCCTGGGCCGCGAAGGTTCCAAGTACGGTATCGAGGACTACCTCGAGATCAAGTACCTGTGCATCAGCGTCTGAGCAACTGATTAAGTAGCAAGGTTTTTACCTCTGCCAGCGGGGCGCGAGAGCGACGTCTCGCTGGTCTTTTTTACATCGCAGTACCTGGTGGCCCGGGCGTTCACGCCAGTCGATCAACGAATACTGATCGTGCACAGACCCAGCCACCCCCGAATAAAAGCGCCGTCAGAGTCGGCGCGAATGAGGGCATTATGAGCAAGACCAACGAATCCTTGATGCAACGCCGTGTCGCCGCCGTCCCACGTGGCGTTGGCCAGATTCACCCGATCTTCGTCGATACCGCGAAGAACGCGACGGTGATCGACGTTGAAGGCCGCGAACTGATCGACTTCGCTGGCGGCATCGCCGTACTCAACACCGGCCACCTGCACCCGAAAGTGGTTGCGGCGGTGCAAGAGCAGCTGACCAAAGTCAGCCACACCTGCTTCCAGGTTCTGGCGTACGAGCCCTATGTAGAGCTGTGCGAGAAGATCAACAAGCTGGTCCCTGGCGACTTCGACAAGAAGACCCTGCTGGTCACCACCGGCTCCGAAGCTGTGGAAAACGCCGTCAAGATCGCCCGTGCCGCTACCGGCCGCGCTGGCGTGATCGCCTTCACCGGCGGTTACCACGGCCGTACCATGATGACCCTGGGTCTGACCGGTAAAGTCGTTCCTTACTCGGCTGGCATGGGCCTGATGCCAGGCGGCATCTTCCGCGCGCTGTTCCCGAACGAGCTGCACGGTGTGAGCATCGACGACTCGATCGCTTCGATCGAGCGCATCTTCAAGAACGACGCTGAGCCACGCGACATCGCCGCGATCATCATCGAGCCCGTTCAGGGCGAAGGTGGTTTCATTCCGGTGACCAAGCCGTTCATGCAGCGCCTGCGCGCCCTGTGCGACCAGCACGGCATCCTGCTGATCGCCGACGAAGTACAGACCGGCGCTGGCCGTACTGGCACCTTCTTCGCCATGGAACAGATGGGCGTCGCGCCTGACCTGACCACCTTCGCCAAATCCATCGCTGGTGGCTTCCCGCTGGCCGGTGTATGCGGCAAGGCCGAGTACATGGACGCCATCGCGCCAGGCGGCCTGGGCGGCACCTACGCCGGCTCGCCGATCGCTTGCGCCGCGGCCCTGGCCGTGATCGAAGTGTTCGAAGAAGAGAAACTGCTCGATCGCAGCAAGGCTGTTGGCGAGCGCCTGGTCGCTGGCCTCAAGCAAATCCAGGCCAAGCACCCAATCATCGGTGACGTTCGCGCCCTGGGCTCGATGATCGCTGTTGAAGTGTTCGAGGGCAAAGACTCGCACGCGCCGAACGCCGCTGCCGTCAACCAAGTGGTTGCCAAGGCACGTGACAAGGGTCTGATCCTGCTTTCCTGCGGCACCTACGGCAACGTCCTGCGCATCCTGGTGCCGCTGACTGCCGAAGACGCGCTGCTGGACAAAGGCCTGGCGATCATCGAAGAGTGCTTCGCTGAGCTGGCGTGAAATCTGTGACACGCGTCAGAAAAAAACCCGCCTAGGCGGGTTTTTTTTATGCCTATTGTCTGCCTGGAGCGCTATGGTTAGCCGATGGACTTGCCTTGGAAGCTGCAACGGATTGCGCGTCAGGATTACTCAGGAGTTGACCAATGAGCGCTGCAGACCCCACCCCGCCTTGCGTATTGATTGCCGAAGGCGATCCCTGGGTGCGCGATATGCTGCGCGAAACCCTGCTCAGCGTGCGCTGTGACGCCCGCCTACAGATCTGCGCCGACGGCTCACAAGCGCTCAGCGCACTGTCGAGCAAGCCTGACCTGATCATCGCCACGCGTGAACTCAGCGATTTCGATGGCTTGGACTTGTTACGCAAGGTGCGCGCCAAAGGCGACAACCCTGGCTTGCCGTTCATACTCCTGAGCAATCGCAGCGACAGCGCCAGTGTGCGTGAAGCGTTGCCGTTTCAACCCACCGAGTACTTGAGCAAGCCGCTCAATCTGGACAAGCTGCGCAAACGCCTGGAAGTTCTGCTGATTGCCGGCGGTGAAGAGATCGCCTGCCCGGTGCCTCCCTTGCACCCCGGCGCCAAGCTGCCTGCGTTTCTTGAGGAACGTCGCGCTAGCGCCGACGGCGGCCCGCTGCTGGCTGATGTCGAGGTCGCGATCAAACGCGCGCTCAATCCCCAGGGGCTCGACCTCAAGGTGCTGGAAGCAGAGGTGCGCAACGATCCACAGATCACCGGCGTGCTGATCGCCGCCGCCAACAGCGCCGCGATGCACCGCGAGGCGCCGGTGCAGACCCTGCTGCAGGCGCTGAACAAGCTGGGCAGCACGCAAAGCATGAACCTTATCCTCGGCCTGACCCTCAAGCGCAGTGCGCGGCTGAGTGATCCTTTGTTGGCCAAGCATGCGACGCATTACTGGAACCTGTCGCTGCACACCGCCGAGTACGGCCGCACCCTGGCGCGCCAGTTGGAAGTGGACGAAGCGCGCTGCTATTGCGCAGGGCTGCTGCATTGCCTGGGTGACCTTGCGGTGCTGCGCTGCCTGCAAGAATGGCGTTTGGCCGGGGGCGAGCTCGATGAAGATCAGGTGCAACTGGCCCTCAACGAGTTCGGTGCTCCCTTTGGCTCGGCACTGCGTACCCGCTGGCGTTTGCCGCTGACATTGCGCGAACTGATCGCTGCGGTGTATGCGTTGGGCGGCGGGGTGTATTCGCGCGAGATCCTGGCGATGAACCTCGCTGGGCAGCTGGCGCGGTTGCCGGCGGATCAGGGGCTGGAGAAGGTGGCCAGTAACAAGACTGCGCGGTTGTTGAAGCTGGGGCTGCCGGAGTTGAATCGGTTGCGTAAGGTTGACAACGTACCGGCGAAGCCGCAGGAAGCCAATGCTGCAGCAGTCGAACCGGCTCCAGAAGGGCGGGCTGCCCCTGGATCTGATCAGCTCTAGGGTGTTGCTGACCTCGCGCTGGACGGGAGCCCGATGGGGCCGCACAGCGGCCCCTTCAGACTCCCGCCAAGGCGTTGGCCCAGCCCTGACACTGAGAAGCTATGGCCGCCTCAGCCCCGCACGATCTGGTTCTTGCCCTGGCGCTTGGCCTGGTACATCGCTGCATCGGCCCTGGCGAACAAGGTATCGAGGGTCGCGTCTTCATCGGTCAGCCCGGTCAGCCCTTGGCTTACGGTGACGCCATAGGTTTGCTGCCCGTGGGTGAAACTCAACCGCTGAATCTCGCGCTGCAAACGCTCGGCAATCTGCTCGGCGACCTGCGCCGTGCAGCCCGGAAACACCGCGGCGAATTCCTCACCACCGATGCGGCCAAACTGATCACCACGACGCAACACCGCCTTGCCGCTGTCGGCAATACGCTGCAGCACTTGGTCGCCTTCCTGGTGACCGTAGCTGTCGTTGATCTGCTTGAAGTCGTCGATATCCAGCAGCAAGAAGGCCAGCGGCGAACCCTCTGCGCGGGCGCTGTCGAACGCTTGCTGGGCGCACTCGAAGAAATGCCGGCGGTTGCTGCTCTGGGTCAGCACATCGGTGGTCGCCAGGCGCTGCAATTCGCCTTCGAGGTGCTTCTTCTCGGTGATGTCTTCGGCAATGCCGACGATGATCACTCGATCGCCTTCCTGTTGTTGGTTGATGTAGCACTTGTCGCTGAGCCAGCGGGTCTCGCCTGCGGCATTGATGATGCGGTACTCGCGATCTTCCACCGAGCCCTTGGTGAGCACTTGGGCCAGGCTGCGCTCGGCGTATTCCAGATCGTCGGGAAAGATGCTGTCGCGCCACTCGTTGTAGTCAGCCAACACCAGGCTCACGGGCCTGCCGAAGATGCGTTCGTAGGCCGGGCTGACATAGAGCACCTGGCGGGTTTCCCAGTCGAATGCCCACAGTACGGCGTTGACGCTATCGAGCAATGAGCTGAACAGTTGGTCGCGCTCGCTCAAGCGAGCGACTTCGCCTTGGGCATGAAACAGGGCAAGGAGGGTTTGGGCGGCTTCGGGTGGCGGGTTGCCGGGCAACGGTGGATTGATTTTATTGGCCATGAGCACGGAGCGATTCTCGGCTGAAAGCGTGCGGCCACGATCCGGCCCGCCACGCGGGCGATATGCCGAATTTGAGTAACTACGGGGGGTGAAGTTCCGGATGGCACGCCCCAGAGCGGGGCGTGCCGATCAACGGCGGTCAGGCGGTGGGGCGCAGCGAGTAGGTCTTGAGCTGGCTGGCGAAGTCACGCAGCGACTGGATACCGCTGGCTTCGGCCTCGTGTACCCAGTCTTTCATGGCAGCCAGCATGTCGTGGCCGTTGGCGCTGGTGCGGGCCCAGATCTGCTGCAAGGCCAGGCGCTTTTCGTAGATGGTCTTGAGTGCCTGGCTTTGGGCGAGGATCGACTCGATGCGCACGTGATGGCGATCCTGCAGCAGGCTGGTTTCACGCGACAGCAGGCGCTTGGCGCGGCGATAACGATGGCGCACCGAAGCGTCGACCTTGTTCAGCTCCTGCTTGACCAGCGGGCCAATCACCAACTTGCGGTACTGGGCCATGATCTGGAAGCGGTTGTTGAGGATCGCCATGGCGGTGTCCATGTCCAGGTTGGCTTTGCCTTCGACCCGGTGGGCAATGGGGGCCACGCGTTGCACCTTGGCCAGGCGCAGCATGCTCAGCAGGCGGATCCAGGCCCAGCCCATGTCGAATTCCCAACGCTTGACCGACAGCTTGGCCGAGTTGGGGTAAGTGTGGTGGTTGTTGTGTAGCTCTTCGCCGCCGATGATGATGCCCCACGGCACCAGGTTGGTGGCGGCGTCGCGGCATTCGAAGTTGCGATAGCCCACAGCATGGCCCAGGCCATTGACCACGCCTGCGGCCCAGAACGGAATCCACATCATCTGGATGGCCCAGATGGTGATACCGATGGTGCCGAACAACAGCAAGTCAATGACGGCCATCAGGGCGATGCCACCCAGCTTGTAGCGGCTGTAGAGATTGCGCTCGATCCAGTCGTCGGGGCAGTTCTTGCCGTAGATGCGCAAGGTCTCAGGGTTGCGCGCTTCCTCGCGGTAAAGCTCGGCGCCCTTGCGCAGGACAGTGCCCAAGCCCTTGTAGACCGGGCTGTGCGGGTCGTCGGGGGTTTCGCACTTGGCGTGGTGCTTGCGGTGGATAGCCGTCCACTCGCGGGTGTTCTGCGCGGTGGTCAGCCACAGCCAGAAACGGAAGAAGTGCTTCAGCCCGGCATTGAGCTCCAGGGAGCGGTGCGCCGAATAGCGATGCAGGTAGATGGTGACGCTGACGATGGTCACGTGGGTCATCAGCAGGGTGACCGCGACCAGTTGCCAGGCCGACAAGTCGAGTAAACCGTAGTACCACATAGGTGTAGAAGCCCTCGGAAAAACGGGGGGAGTAGCGTTTGGCATTATCCCTCGGCAGGGAAATAAAACCATAGGCCTGTGTTGATAGCGCTGGCCTTGTCGCGGGGCAAGCCCACTCCTGTACGCGCCGTGCACCGCTGATAGAGCGGGTTCAAGCGCCCATCGTCTAGACCAATTTCTGATCCGGGAATGAGTCACGGCATGTTTCCGCCTTTATAATGCCCCATCGTTTTCTATGGGCTTACACACCCGACATGTCTGTTTCCGTTCGCGACGCCTTGCGTATGGCTGCGCTCTATGTGGTGTTCTCGATCCTCTGGCTGGTGCTGTCCGAGCAGCTTTTGCAGCGATTGACCGAGGATCCACTGGCGCTGAACCTGGGACGCTGCATCAACGTGCTGGTGTGGGTGCTGTTCAGCGCGTTCCTGATCTTCGTCTCGCGCGCCCGGCTGCTCAACTTCATTGGTATCGGTGCGCGCCTGCGCAGCGAGGACCGTGAGCGCCTGCGCATGGCGGCTGCGGTGTTCGACAGCACCTTGGAAGGGGTGCTGGTGACTGATCGCAATGGCTTGATCGTGCACGTCAACCGGGCGTTCATGCGCATTACCGGTTATCAGCAGGACGAGGTGCTCGGCCAACGCCCAAGCAAGTTCAAGTCGGGCCGCCACGATGCGCCGTTCTACCAGCAGATCTACGCGACGCTGGCGGACAAGGGCGAATGGAGCGGCGAGATCTGGAACCGGCGCAAGAGTGGTGAGATCTACCCGCAGTGGCAGACCATCTGCGCCATTCGCGACGACAGCGGCGAGCTGACCCACTACGTCGCGGTGTTCAGCGATATCAGTGCGATCAAGCACTCCGAGCAGGAACTGGCCTATCTGGCGCACCATGACCCACTGACCGGCCTGCCCAACCGCCTGCTGTTCAACGACCGCGCCCAACAGGCGCTGGCCGCCGCTCAAGCGCACAAGCGCGGGTGTGGCCTGTTATTGCTCGACCTCGACCACTTCCAGAGCATCAACGACGGCCTTGGGCACACCATTGGCGACCAGTTGCTCAAGCTTGTGGGCGAGCGTTTGCGCGAAGTGCTGGGCCAAGGCGTAACCCTGGCGCGCCTGGGCGGTGACGAGTTTGGCGTGCTGCTGGAGAACTGCCAGCAGGTCGGCGAGGCGGCGACCTTGGCGCAAGAGATCATCGAGCGCATGCGCGAGCCGTTCGTCTTCGAGGGTAACCGGCTGTTCATCAGTGTCAGCGTTGGCATTGGCCTGTTCCCCAGCGATGCCCTGAGCGCCGAGCAATTGCTGCGCAACGCCGATGCCGCGCTGTTCAAGGCCAAGAGCAATGGCCGCGCCTGCTATGCGCTGTATACCGAAGAGCTGACCGCTCACGCCCAGCAGCGGGTGGAGACCGCCAGCGAGCTGCGCCGGGCGTTGGAGCAGGAGGAGCTGCGGGTGTTCTTCCAGCCGGTGCATGACCTGTTCACCAGCAAGATGATCGGCGTCGAGGCCCTGGTGCGCTGGCAGCATCCGGAGCGCGGGCTGGTGCCGCCGGGCGAGTTCATCCCGATTGCCGAGCGTACCGGATTGATCGCCGAGATCGATGCCTGGGTGTTGCGCCAGGCGTGCCGGCAGATGGTTCGGTGGCAGGCCGAGGGGCATGCGCTGGCGTTCGTTGCGGTGAATATTTCCAGCCGGCTTTTCGGCCAGCGCGAGCTGTACCGGCAAGTCGCCGAGGTGCTGCATGAGACCGGCCTGGATCCGGCGTTGCTGGAGCTGGAGGTCACCGAGAGTGCGGTGATGGAAGACCCGGAGGTGGCGCTGGAGCAGTTGCACCGCCTGCGCGAACTGGGTTTGAGCCTGGCGATCGATGATTTCGGCACGGGTTATTCGTCGCTGCTGCGGCTCAAGCGCTTGCCGGTGCAGAAGCTCAAGATCGATCAGGGCTTTGTTGCCGGGCTGCCGCTGGATGAGGATGACATCGCGATTGTTCGGGTGATCATCGCCTTGGCCAAGAGCATGGGTATGCAGGTGCATGCCGAAGGGGTCGAGCAGGCGGAGCAGGCACGGTTTCTGCTGGAGCAGCAGTGTCAGCTGGGGCAGGGCTATTGGTTTGGACGACCGGTGCCTGCGCAGGATTTGCGTTGGGGCTGAATAGGTCATCGCGGGGCAAGCCCGCTCCCACGCCTTCCCCAGATCGATTGCGGGGCAGCGTGGGAGCGGGCTTGCCCCGCGCTAGCGTCAGCGCTTGTTCAAACCTTTCGCCAAACGATCGCCACCCAGCTGGATCACCGCCACCAACGCCACCAACATGGCAATCACGGTCAGCATGATCTGGCTGTCGAAGCGCTGATAACCATACCGATAGGCAATGTCGCCCAAGCCCCCAGCACCAATCGCCCCGGCCATGGCCGATGAGTTGATCATCGTCACCAAGGTAATGGTGAAACCGCCGACGATGCCCGGCAACGCCTCAGGTAGCAGCACATGCCAGATGATGTGCCATCGCCGACAGCCCATGGCCTGGGCCGCCTCAACCAGGCCATGATCGACCTCACGCAAGCTCACCTCCGCGATCCGCGCAAAGAATGGCGTCGCGGCAATGGTCAGCGGCACCACGGCGGCCCACACGCCATAGGTAGTACCCACCAGCAGACGGGTGAACGGGATCAGCGCGACCATCAGGATCAGAAACGGGATCGAGCGGAACAGGTTGACGAAGGCACCGAGCACCCGGTTAAGCGCCGGTGCCTCGTAGATCCCGCCCTTGTCGCTGGTGACCAGCAGCACTGCCATCGGCACACCCACCAACAGCGCGATCAGCGACGACACGCCGACCATCAACAAGGTGTCCAGCAAGCCCTGTAGCAGACGATCAACCCACATAGCCCAGCACCTCCACGTCATCGGCCCAACGGCGGGCGCGCTCCAGCAACTGATGCGGTTGGTGGACCGAGCCGCGTACCGCCAGGATCAAGCGCCCCAACGCTCGTTCACCAATGGTCTCTACACCCCCCTGGAGCAGGCTGACCTGCCCGCCCAGATCCTTGAACAGGCCAGACAACTCCAACTCGCCCAGTGCCACCAACTTGAGCACCACAGCGGCATCCCGACTGCCTGGGTTGGATCGCAAGCTGGCTTGCAATGCCGCAGGCAGCTTGGCTTGCAGCGGTGCCAGCAGGGTCCGGGTCACTTCGTGATGGGGGCTGCCGAATACCTGCCAGACCTCACCTTGCTCGACCACTTCGCCACGTTCGAGCACCACCACGCGGTGGCAGATATCGCGGATCACCGCCATCTCGTGGGTGATCAGCACCACGGTCAGGCCCAGGCGTTGATTGATGTCGCGCAGCAGTTCGAGGATCGAGGCGGTGGTCTCCGGGTCGAGCGCCGAGGTAGCTTCATCGCACAGCAGAATCTCCGGGTCATGGACCAGCGCTCGGGCGATGCCGACGCGCTGCTTCTGCCCGCCGGACAACTGCGCCGGGTACACATGGTGCTTTTCGGCCAGGCCGACCAACTCCAGTAGTTCACGCACCTTGCGTTGGCGTTCGGCCTTGGCCACGCCGGCAACCTTGAGCGGCAGCTCGACGTTCTGCCACACGGTCTTGGCCGACATCAGGTTGAAGTGCTGGAAGATCATGCCGATGCGCCGCCGCAGCTCGACCAGGCGGTCTTCGTCGAACGGTGCGATATCGACCTGATCGATCAGCACCCGGCCCTGACTCGGTTGCTCCAGGCGATTGATGGTGCGCAGCAGCGACGACTTGCCAGCGCCGCTGCGGCCGATAATGCCGAAGATCTCGCCCCGGCGGATGTTCAGGTCGATGCCTTGCAGCGCAGGTTGGGCCTGGCCGGTGTAGGTCTTGCCCAGGCCGATGAAGCGTACATGGGCGTCATTGACCTCGGGGCGCAAGGCCTGTTCGCGAGCGGGCAGCGGCGAGGCTTGGACAGTGGGCGCCCTGAGGGCGCTGGCGCTGCTCATATCAGCCTTCCCAGCCGGCCTGGTAGAGGCTGCCATGGGCTTTATTCAGCGCTTCGCGCACGGCCGGGGAGTGCTGATAGATATCGACGAACTTGGCCAGGCGCGGATCGTCCTTCGATTGTGGGCGGATGACGAACTGGATCACGTATTCCTTGTTTTCCAGGCCATCGAACAGCAGCGCCGAGGTGGCGTCGAAGGTGTTGGCCAGGCGGATGTAGGCCGGGTAGCCCTGGACCAGATCGGCGTCGTCATAGGCGCGCACCAGTTGCACCGCCTCGACCTGAAGGATTTTCAGCTTCTTCGGGTTAGCGACGATGTCATCTTCGGTGGCCTTGTAGCCAACGCCTGGCTTGAGGCTGATCAGCCCAGCCTTGGCCAGTAGCTGCAAGCCACGGCCGCTGTTGATCGGGTCGTTGGCGATGGCCACGCTGGCGCCTTCAGGCAGCTCGGCGAAGCGCTTGTACTTTTTCGAATACAACCCGACGTTGTTGATGATCCCCGGCTTATAAGGCACCAGGTCAAACCCGGCCGCGGCCTTGGCGTTTTCCAGGAAGGGGATGTGCTGGAAGTAGTTCACGTCGATGTCGCCGCTGTTGAGGCTGACATTGGGTGCGATCCAGTCGCTGAATTCGATCAGCTTCACCTCCAGGCCTTGCTTGTGGGCTTCTTCCACGGCGGCTTCCAGCGGGATGGCGAAGGCGGCGGTGGTGCCGATTTTCAGCGGCTCGGCGGCCAATACGTTGGCGGCGATACCCAGGGACAACACAGCGGCCGCGACGGGCCGGAACAATTTATCAAGCATGGTGCAGGGCTCCAGTCGGGGCAGGGGTAGGGTTGCGGTAGCTGGCGCCGGGATGGTCGGCGGGCAGGTGCGGCAGGTCGCTGGCGAACAGTTTTTCGCGCAGGCTGCCGGCTTGGTAGGCGGTCTTGTAACGGCCACGGTTTTGCAGCTCGGGGACGACCAGGTCGATGAAGTCCTCGTAGCTTTCCGGGGTGACCGTGCGGGTCAGGTTGAAGCCGTCCAGGCCGGTCTCGTCGATCCAGGCGATGAGCTCGTCGGCAACCTGCTCGGCGGTGCCGATCAGGGTCACGTAGCGGCCCCCGAGGGCGTGCTGATCCAACAGGCGACGGCGGGTCCAGGCACTGTCTTGCAGCTGGCGCGTGGCCGACTGGATCGCGTTGCCCTTGGTAAAGCCGATCGGCTCGTCCAGCCCATAGGCGGCAAAGTCGATCCCGGTGGAACTGGCGAAATGCGCGACACCCGCCTCGGGGCTGGCGTAGCGCACGTACTCGGCATATTTGGCGTGCGCCTGTTGTTCAGTGGCGGCGACGATGACCGTGATCCCCATGAACACCTTGATCGCCTGCGGATCGCGGCCTGCTGCCTGGGCTGCGGCGCGTACCCTGTCGACCTGGGCGCGGGTGGCGGGCTTGTCCTGGCCGCTGATGAATACGCATTCGGCGTGGTTGCCAGCGAAGGCCAGGCCACGTGGCGAACTGCCGGCCTGGAACAGTACCGGCGTGCGCTGCGGCGACGGCTCGCAGAGGTGATAGCCCTCGACCTTGTAGAACTCGCCGTGGTGCTCGACCTTGCGCACTTTGTCGGGCCGGGCATACACGCGCTGCTCGCGGTCTGCGACCACGGCGTCGTCGTCCCAGCTGCCTTCGAGCAGCTTGTACAGCACGTGCAGGTATTCGTCGGCCTGGTCGTAGCGCCGGTCGTGCTCGGGCTGCTGGTCCAGGCCCATGGCGCGCGCGGCGCTGTCCAGGTAGCCGGTGACGATGTTCCAGCCGACCCGGCCGTTGCTCAAATGATCCAGTGTGGAAAGCCGCCGAGCGAACAGATACGGCGCCTCGTAGGTGAGGTTGGCGGTCAGGCCGAAGCCCAGGTGGCGGGTCACGGCGGCCATCGCCGAGACCAGCAGCAGTGGGTCGTTGACCGGCAGCTGGATCGACTCTTTGAGCGGCACCTCGACCGATTGCCCGTAGACGTCATAGGTGCCGACGATGTCGGCGATGAACAGCCCGTCGAACAGCCCGCGCTCGAGCAGCTTGGCCAGGTCGGTCCAGTACTCCAGCGACTTGTATTGGGTCGAGGTGTCGCGCGGATGCGTCCACAGGCCGTGGTTGATGTGGCCAATGCAGTTCATGTTGAAGGCATTGAGCAGGATCTGCTTGCTCATCAGAGGGTCCCTCGACGGGGTGGATTGACCTGGTTGAGGTAGAAGTTGCCGATGGCGTGGTACTTCCAGCGCACCGGGTCGTGCAGGGTGTGCACGCGGGCGTTGCGCCAGTGGCGGTCGAGGTTGTGCTCGGCCAGGGTGGCCTGGCTGCCGGCCAGTTCGAACAGGGTGGTGCTGGCGGCCAGGGAGATCTCGGTGCTGATCGCGCGGGCTTCGGCCACGGCGATGGAGGCGGAGGCGACCAGATCGGTGGCGGATTCATCGCGGGGCAAGCCCGCTCCCACGTTGGCTGCTGAGGCTGAGGCTGTGGCTGTGGCTGCTGCGGCGGCGCGGTCGAGGTATTCGCCGGCGCGTTCGAGCAAGGCCTCGGTGGCGTGCAGGCGGATCGACAGGTGGCCGAAGCTTTTCAGGGTCAGTGGATCGTCGCTGGCTTTGTCCTGGCCCGAGTCGACCCATGGCCGGCTGCGGGTACGGACGAAGTGCAGGGCGTCTTCGAAGGCGGCGCGGGCGATGCCAGTGTCGATTGCCGCATGGAGGATCTGCGCCAGCGGGCCGACGGTGGTCGGGCGCTCGAAGGCGCTCTGGAATGGCACCACGTCAGCGGCGGCGACGAACACGTTGTCGAACACCACCGAACCGCTGCCGGTGGTGCGCTGGCCGAAGCCGCTCCAATCGTCGATCACCTGCACGCCCGGCGCGTCGGCGGGGACGAACGCCAGTTGCTGGACGCCCTCGTCATCGATCACCGAGGTGGGGATACGTTGCGCATAGAGGGCGCCGGTGGAATAGAACTTGCGGCCGTTGATGCGATAACCGTCGCCGTCACGGCTCAGCCGGGTGGTGCGGTCGTGGGCGGTCTTGGTGCCCAGTTCGGCCAGGGCATTGCCGAAGCGTCGACCGGCCAGCACTTCGCCGTACAGGCGTTGCTGTTGTTCGGGGCTGCCGTTCACTCGCAGCACTTCCAGGGCGTAGAAGTGGTTTTGTGGGATCTGCCCGAGCGAGGCGTCGGCTTGGGCGATGCGGGCGATGACCTTGGCCAGGGTGACGTTGGATACGCCGGCGCCGCCGAAGGCCTTGGGCACGCTGATGGCCCACAGGCCGGAGCGGGTGAACAGCTCCAGTTCGGCGTGTGGCAGGCGGCGCTCGCGGTCGCGCAGGGCGCTGTCTTTGCGCAATTGCTGGGCGATGTGTTCGGCGACGGCCAGGGCTTGGGCGTCGCTGCTGATGACTGCTGCGTTCATAGTGTTCTCCGGGGCCTTGGGGCCGCTTGCGCAGCCCTTCGCGGGCAAGCCCGCTCCCACAGGTACAGCGCCGTCTTCAAGGGCGGCGCGGTCCCTGTGGGAGCGGGTTTACCCGCCAAGGGCCGCACAGCGGCCCCAGGCGCTCACTCAGATCCAGGAATGTCGGGCAGGACGGGTGCCGTTCAGGTGGTAGGCACCAATCGCGTGATACTTCCAGCGCACTGGATCGTGCAGGGTGTGCACGCGGGCATTGCGCCAATGCCGATCGAGATTGAACTCGGCCAAGCTGGCGCGGCTGCCGGCAAGTTCGAACAGCTTCTCGCTGGCCTGCAGGGCGATCTCGGTGGTGAGCACCTTGGCTTGCGCCACGGCAATCGAGGCGCGCGCGGCGGCGTCTGCATCGATCTCCCCAGCATTGACCTCATCGAGCACTCGCGCAGCCCTGCGCAGCAGCGCCTCGGCGGCGTGCAGTTCGAGCTTGAGGCGGCCGATGTCGGCGATCACGTAAGGGTCGTCGCTGGCGCGCTCGACATTGGCATCGATGAACGGCCGCGATTTGTCACGCACGAAGCTGATCGCATCATCGATGGCCGCTTCAGCGATACCCGCGTCGATCGCGGCCTGGATCAACTGCGAAGCTGCGCCCTGGATGTTCGGCAGGTCGCGCTGACGCCAGTTGTCGATGACCAGTTCCGCGTCCACCGGCACCTGGTCGAGCAGCACCGTGCCGCTGGCCGTGGTGCGTTGGCCAAAGCCGGACCAGTCGTCGACGATACGCAAGCCAGGGCTGCCACGGCGCACGAATGCCAGGCGCTGGCGGCCCTCGTCATCCAGGGCCTTGACCGCCACCCAATGGGCGAACAGCGCCCCCGTGGAATAGAACTTCTCACCACTGATGCGATAGCCCTCGCCATCGCGGCTGATTCGCGCCTTGAGCGTCAGGGTGTCTTTGCTGCCGCGCTCAGGCCCGGCATTGCCGATGCGCCAGCCGTCGAGCACGGAGCGGAAAATCAGCGCTTGTTGAGCCTCGGTGGCGGTCAGGCGCAGCAGTTGGAGCATGCCGAACTGGTTTTGCGGGATCTGCCCCAACGCAGGGTCGGCGGCGCTGATGATGCGAAACACTTCGGCGACGGTTTCAAAAGAAACATCCGGGCCACCGAAGGCTTTGGGAATGCTGATGCTGCCCAGGCCGCTGCGGGTGAACAGCTCGATTTCGGCCCAAGGCAGTTTGCGCTGCTGGTCGCGGCGGGCGGCCTGCTGGCGGGCAACTTGGGCAAGTTCGTGGGCGGCCTGCAGGGCTTCGGCGTCATTGCGCAGGATCTTGGCAGGCAACAGCAGTGGTGAGCTGTCGAGGTCGCTGGCGAACAGGGTTTCTGGCTGGCTGGACATCAGTACCGCTCCTTGGCTGCACTCAATGCCCTGGCGTTATGCACTGGGGTGATTGTGATCCTGACCATTCCTTACCTCACAAAAGTGGCTGTGTCGCGGGTGGTGGTGGCGACAGACGTTTGTTGGTCCGGTGGTCCGGTGTATATACCCTATTCGCTTATAAAAACTTTATGAACTAACCTTTTGGAATATAAATAGAAGCAGTTTTCTGACCGTGAAACGAACGTGGGAGCGGGCTTGCCCCGCGATAGCGCCAGTGAATTCACCGACGCTATCGCGGGGCAAGCCCGCTCCCACGCTCAGATCAACAGGTGGTTAGTCTTGCGAGGCCGCCGTCCCCAAGAACTTACGCAAGAACTGTCGCGTGCGTTCTTCCTTCGGATTGGCAAACAACGCCTTGGCTTCCCCTTGTTCGACGATTACCCCCTTGTCGAAGAAGATCACCCGATTCGCCACATCCCGGGCAAAGCTCATCTCGTGGGTGACGATGATCATCGTGCGCTTCTCTTCGGCCAGGCCGCGGATGGTTTCCAGCACCTCGCCGACCAACTCCGGGTCGAGCGCTGATGTCGGCTCGTCGAACAGGATCACGTCCGGCTCCATGGCCAAGGCCCGGGCAATCGCCACCCGTTGCTGCTGGCCACCCGACAGGCGCCGTGGGTAAGCGTCTTCCTTGCCCGCCAGGCCGACCTTGGCCAGCAAGCGCCGCCCTAGCTCGACAGCCTTGTCGCGCGGCGTCTTCTTGACCACCAATGGCCCTTCGATGACATTCTCCAGGGCGGTGCGGTGCGGGAACAGGTTAAAACTCTGGAACACGAACCCGGCCTGTTGGCGCAGCCGGCGGATCGCACTCTGCTGGCCGCCCAGCGGGCGATTGGCATCGATGCTGATGTCGCCGATCTGGATGCGTCCGGCATCGGGTGTTTCCAGCAGGTTGAGGCAGCGCAGGAAGGTGGTCTTGCCCGAGCCACTAGGGCCGATGATGGCAATGACTTCGCCGGGCTGCACGGTCAGGTCGATCCCGTTGAGTACGGTCTGGCCTTTGAACCGCTTGGTCAGGCCTTCTACTACGATCATCTTCAGTGCTCCTGGTCATGCTGGTTGACCCGCGCTTCCATGCGGTTCTGGAAGTGCGCAAGGATCGTGCAGAGTATCCAGTAGACCACTGCCACGGCCAGGTACATGGTGAACACTTCGAACGTGCGCGCGGTGATCAACTGCGCCTGGCGGAACAGCTCGGGGACCTGGATGGTCGCCGCCAGGGCGGTGTCCTTGACCAGCGAAATGAAGCTGTTGCCCAGCGGCGGCAGGGCGGTGCGCATGGCTTGCGGCAGGATCGCCCGGCGCATCGCCTGGGTGCGGGTCATGCCGATGCTGGCGCAAGCTTCCCACTGGCCACGGTCGATCGAGGAGATCGCCGCACGGAGGATTTCACAGATATACGCCGCCATGTTCAGTGACAGGCCAATCAGCGAAGCCGGGATCGGATCGAGCTCGATGCCGATCTGTGGCAAGCCGAAGTAGATCACGAACAGCTGCACCAACAGCGGTGTGCCACGGAAGAACGATACGTAGATGCGCGCCAGCCAGTTCAGCGGCAAGATCTTCGACAAACGCATCAGGGCCAGGGCAAAGCCCAGGACCATGCCGAAGAACATGCCACCAACGCTGAGCAGCACGGTGTAGCCTGCGCCCTTGAGCAGGAAGGGCGCTGAATCGGCTACCAGTTGCAAGCTTTCTTCAATCATTTAGTCACGTCAGCGCCAAAGTACTTCTCGGACAGCTTGGCCAGGGTGCCGTCGGCCTTGAGTTTGTCCAGCGCCTTGTTGATCGCGTCGAGCAGTTCCGGCTCGCCTTTGCGCAGGGCCACGCCCGATTCCAGGCGCGAGAAGGGTTTGCCAGCCAGCTCGGTGTCCTCGGCTTTCTGGGCGTATTCCAGTGCGGCGAGGCGGTCGATCAGGATCGCATCGATACGACCATTGCGCAGGTCGGCGAACTTGGTTGGATCGTCTTCGTAGGTGCGCACTTCGGCTTTGGGCACGTCTTGCTTGACCCATTGCTCGTAGTTGGTGCCCAGGCCTACACCGACCTTTTTGCCAGCCAGGTCTTGGGCGCTCTCGATTTTCAGGTCTGCGGCCTTCTTCTTCAGGATCAGCGCCTGGATGCCGGACACGGTGTAGGGCTCGGAGAAGTCGTACTTCTTCTTGCGCTCTTCGGAGATGGTCACCTGGTTGATCACCACGTCCAAACGTTTGGACTCGAGGGCAGCGAGGATGCCATCCCACTTGGTCGGCTGGATCTTGGCCTTGACCCCCAGCTCCTTGGCCAGCAGCTCGGACAGCTCGACTTCGAAGCCGGCCAGCTTGCCATTTTCGTCCTGGAAGCTGAAGGGCGGGTAGGTGCCTTCGAGGCCGACGCTGAGCACGCCTTTGTCCTTGATGGTCTTGAGCTGCTCACCGGCGAAGGCCTGGCTGAGCAGACCGGTGCCCAGCAGGATGGCCAGGCTGGCGTTGAGTAGCGGTTTGGCGAATTTCGACATGTCAGAGCCCCGCGCTTGTTGTGGAAGTGGTGGGTGGCGACTATAGGGGTGGGCTGTATAGGCCTGGAAATAATAAAAACTTATTTTGTTATTCCCATTTCTAGTTTTTGTCAGTGATCAGGCAGCTCTGAGGGTAGTCCGTCAGTGCTGCTTATGCCCGACTTAGCGCAGGATGGAATAAAGCGTTGTTTTTTCCAAGAGGGTTATTTGCCGTAGAGTGATCACAGGCGCCGCCAGCGTAACGTGGGAGCGTAACGTGGGAGCGGGCTTGCCCGCGATGGCGATTTCGAATTCCCCAACACGATCGAAGGCCAAACCCGCTCCGCCTGTCCACATACCTTGTACTTTTTCAGAAAAATCCCGCCAGCCAGGAGACCACCGTGAGCGAACAACCATCCCCAGGGCATTGGCAACTGCACAGCATCGTCAGCGGCTTGCGCGGCGCGCGTGAGCAGTGGCGCACCCGCAACGGCCGCAGCAGCGGCGAGCAAGGCGGCCGTGAGTTGCCGTCGCGTGAAGCGGTTCGGCAGATCCTCGAGCAGCTGTGTGGCGCACTGTTCCCCATGCGCTTGGGTCCGGTGGACTTGCGCGAAGAGAGCGAGGACTTCTACGTCGGCCACACCCTCGACGCAGCCCTGACCTCGCTATTGACCCAGGCCCGGCTGGAATTGCGGTACGCCACGCGCCAGGGCAAGACCGACCTGAGCGACGTCGATGCCCATGCCCTGCGCTTGATCCAGGACTTCGCCACCGCGCTGCCCGCCTTGCGGGTGCTGCTCGATACCGATGTGCTGGCTGCCTACCACGGCGACCCGGCAGCGCGCAGCGTCGACGAAGTACTGCTGTGCTACCCCGGTATCCTGGCGATCATCCACCATCGCCTGGCTCATCATTTGTACCAGGCCGGCTTGCCGCTGCTGGCGCGGATCAGTTCGGAGCTGGCGCATTCGGCCACGGGTATCGATATTCACCCTGGGGCGCAGATTGGCCCGAGCTTCTTCATCGACCACGGCACGGGTGTGGTGATCGGTGAGACGGCGATCATCGGCGAGCGGGTGCGCATTTATCAGGCAGTGACCTTGGGCGCCAAGCGCTTCCCGGCGGATGAGTCGGGAACGCTGCACAAGGGCCATCCGCGTCACCCGATTGTCGAGGACGATGTGGTGATCTATGCCGGGGCGACTATTCTCGGGCGTATCACCATCGGCAAGGGCTCGACCATTGGCGGCAACGTCTGGCTGACCCGCAGCGTGCCGGCTCAGAGCAATATCACCCAGGCGAATCTGCAGCTTGATTGTGAGGGCAAGCAGTAATCGAAAGTGCCGAGATAGAGCGTGGGAGAGGGCTTGATCTGCGACAGCGAGGGTGAATGCAGCGCCGCTATCGCGGGGCAAGCCCGCTCCTGCGGGCGGGTGTTGCGGGTCGCAATGAATACCGATCCATGTTTAACTTGAACGCTTGTTCAAAGTAAAACGCTGGTCGCTGCCGGTGTTCAACAGGAGGAATAGCCTTTGCTGAACCCGTTCAATTTCTACCTCACGCCCCGCGTGGAGGTGCCTGCGCAATGAGTGCACCTTCCACCTCCTCCAGCAATATCCGCATGAACCCTCCGGTGTTCTATTTCGCGGCAAGTTTCATCCTGATCTTCGGCCTGGTGGTCATTGCCAACCCTCAAGCGGCAGGCGATTGGCTGCTCGCGGCACAGAACTGGGCGGCCAATACGGTTGGCTGGTACTACATGCTGGCGATGACCCTGTACCTGGTCTTCGTGGTGGTCACCGCCTTGTCTGGCTACGGCAAGATCAAGCTCGGTGCCGACCACGACGAACCCGAGTTCAGTTACCTGTCGTGGGCCGGCATGCTGTTCGCCGCAGGCATCAGCATCACCTTGTTCTTCTTCTGCGTCTCCGAACCCCTGACCCACATGCTCCAACCGCCGCAAGGCGAAGGCGGTACGGCCGAGGCTGGGCGTCAGGCAATGCAGGTGCTGTTCCTGCATTGGGGCCTGCATGGCTGGGGCGTGTTCGCCTTCGTCGGCATGGCACTGGCGTACTTTGCCTATCGCCATAACCTGCCGCTGGCGCTGCGCTCGGCGCTGTACCCGCTGATTGGCAAACGTATCAACGGCCCGATCGGCTACGCAGTGGACGGCTTTGGCATCATCGCCACGGTGTTCGGCCTGGGCGCCGACATGGGCTTTGGCGTGCTGCACCTTAATGCTGGCCTGGACTACCTGTTCGGCATCGATCATAGCCAGTGGGTGCAGGTCATCCTCATCACCTTGATGATGGGCGCGGCGGTGGCCGTGGCGGTCGCCGGGGTGGAGAAGGGCGTGCGGGTGATGTCCGACATCAACCTGTTTTTGGCCTGTGCGCTGCTGTTGTTCGTGCTGTTCGCAGGGCCCACCCAGCACCTGTTCAATACCTTGATCCAGAACCTGGGCGACTACCTCGGCGCCTTGCCGCGCAAGAGCTTCGACGTTTATGCCTACGGCGAGAACCGCGACTGGCTGGGTGGCTGGACAGTCTTCTACTGGGCTTGGTGGATTGCCTGGGCGCCGTTCGTGGGCTTGTTCATCGCGCGGATCTCGCGTGGCCGGACCATCCGCGAGTTCGTCTTCGGCGTGCTGCTGATTCCGCTGGGCTTCACCCTGGCGTGGATGTCGATCTTCGGCAACAGCGCCCTGGACCAGGTGATCAACCACGGCATGACCGCGCTCGGCCAGTCGGCGTTGGATAACCCGTCGATGAGCCTGTACCTGCTGCTGGAAACCTACCCT
This sequence comes from Pseudomonas sp. NPDC088890, assembly GCF_044900155.1. NCBI lineage: Bacteria > Pseudomonadati > Pseudomonadota > Gammaproteobacteria > Pseudomonadales > Pseudomonadaceae > Pseudomonas > Pseudomonas sp. NPDC088890. Next base: position 91,314 of record NZ_JBJDNG010000005.1, read on the forward strand.
TGGAGCAAGACGGTGATCGCCGTGACGGTGTTCATCAGCTTCGTGTTCTTCGTCACCTCGGCAGATTCCGGCACGGTGGTGCTTTCGACCCTGTCGGCCAAGGACGGCAACGCCGACGAAGATGGCCCGAACTGGCTGCGCATCTTCTGGGGCGCGATGACTGCGCTGATCACCAGCAGCTTGCTGTTCGCCGGCAGTATCGATTCGCTTAAATCTGCCGTGGTACTGACCTCGCTGCCGTTCTCGCTGATCTTGCTGTGCATGATGTGGGGGCTGCACAAGGCGTTCTATCTGGAGTCGCAACGGCAGATCGCGCAGATGCACTCGCTGGCGCCGTTCGCCCAGTCGCGCCGCGGCCGGGGTGGCTGGCGGCAACGCTTGAGCCAGGCGGTGCATTTCCCTTCACGCGATGAGGTGTACCGGTTCATGGACGATGTCGTGCGTCCGGCGATTGCCGAGGTGCGCGAGGTGTTCGAGCAGAAGGGCCTGGTACTGATTACCCAGGATGACCCGAGCCATGACAACGTCAGCTTGAAGATTGGCCATGGTGAGGAACAGCCATTTATCTACCAGGTGCAGATGCGTGGGTATTTCACCCCGTCCTTCGCGCTGGGTGGGTTGGGTACCCAGGATTTGAAGAACCGTCGTTACTACCGGGCCGAAGTGCATCTGGCCGAAGGTAGCCAGAACTATGACCTGGTGGGCTACAGCAAGGAGCAGATCATCAACGACATCCTCGACCAGTACGAGCGGCATATGCAGTTCTTGCATTTGGTCAGGTAACAGATTGGGTCTGCTTTGCAGCCCGCCGCGCTGGTTCGGCGCCCCGACACGCCCGCTCCCGGCGCTGTACTTGTGGGAGCGGGCTTGCCCGCGAAGGGCCGCAAGGCGGCCCCAGACAGGCGATACAGCTCAATAAGGCGCATCCCCAAGGATGGTCGCCCGATGCATCACCCGCCGCTGCGGCCGATAGTCATCCACCGCGTAATGCTGGGTCACGCGGTTATCCCAGAACGCCACGTCGTTCTCCTGCCAGCGCCAGCGAATACTGAACTCCGGCCGCGTCGCATGGGCGAACAGTAGCTTGAGCAGCGCCTCGCTCTCTTGCTCGCTCAGCTCGTTGATCCGCGTAGTGAACCCCTCATTGACGAACAACGCCTTGCGCCCACTCACCGGATGGGTGCGCACCACCGGGTGCGACAGCGGCGGATTATTGCGCCGGGTCGCTTCCCAACGTTCGAGGTCTTGCGCCGTGGTGCCGAAGCGCTCCAGCGGGAACGACTTGGTGAAGTCATGGGTCGCCGTCAGCCCTTCAAGCATTGTGCGCAGCGGCGCCGACAGCGCTTCAAATGCAGCAACGCCACTGGCCCACAGCGTGTCGCCACCATAGGCCGGCAACTGCTTGGCACTGAGCACCGCACCCAGCGCCGGGGTCGGCAGGAAGGTCACGTCGGTGTGCCACACGGCGTTGTCACGCACGTCGGTGACTGCCGTGTCGAGAATCAGCACCTGCGGGGTATCCGGCACGTTGGGGTAGATCGGATGAATATGCAGATCACCAAAGCGCGCCGCAAAGTTGGCCTGCTGGGCCGGGTTCAGTGGCTGGTCGCGGAAGAACAGCACCTGATGCTTGAGCAGCGCTTGTTCGATAGCGTCGCGCTGCTCTTGGGTAATCTTGCGGCTGATGTCCACGCCGCTGATCTGGGCGCCGAGCGCCGGGCTGAGAGGGGTGATGGTCAGGCTCATGTCGGTCTCTTCTGGTAAGCGTGCGCCGGGATGCCGGCGTGGTCAGTCAGCATCAGTGGCTTTGCCCGTGCCAGGGCACCAGCTTGCGTTGCAGGGCGCGCAGGCCCATCTCCAGGGCGAAGGCGATCAGGGCAATCAACAATATGCCCAGCACCACCACGTCGGTGACGAGGAACTGCGACGCCGACTGCACCATGAAGCCCAAGCCACTGGTGGCGGCGATCAGCTCGGCGGCGACCAGGGTCGACCAGCCGACGCCCAGGCCGATACGGATACCGGTGAGGATGTCGGGCAGGGCGCTGGGCAGGATCACATGGCGGATCAGCTGCGCTTTACTCGCGCCCAACGACTGCGCGGCGCGCAGTTTGGCCGGGTCGACGGTGCGCACGCCGGTGGCGGTGGCGATGGCGATCGGGGCGAAGATCGCCAGGTAGATCAGCAGCACCTTGGACAACTCGCCAATGCCGCACCAGATCACGATCAGCGGCAGGTAGGCCAGCGGTGGGATCGGCCGGTAGAACTCGATCAGCGGATCGAGAATGCCGCGGGCGATGCGGTTGTAGCCGATGGCGATGCCGACCGGGATCGCGGTCAGGGTCGCCGCCGCCAGTGCCAGGCCGATCCGCCCCAGGCTCGCGCCCAGGTGCTGCCACAGGCTGGCGTCCATGTAGCCTTGGGTCAGCAGCACCCAGGCCTTGGCCAGGATGTCGGCAGGTGACGGCAGGAACAACGGCTCGACCCAGCCCGCGGCGGTCACCAGCCACCACAGTGCGAGCAGGGTGGTCAGGGTCAGGGCACTGATCCAGCGGGTCGGCAGTGGTCGGCGCAGCTTGATCACGGGCTTGCTCTGGCGGGTGGGTTTGCCGGCGACGGGCAATTCAAGGCTGCTCATAGGGACGCCTCCCGGCGGGTGGATTCGCGTTGCGAGAACACCCGCGCCAGCACGTGCTCGCGGGTTTCGATGAAACGTGGATCGGACTTGATCGCCCGCGCCGATTCACCGGCGGCGTAGCGCTGGCCGAAGTCCAGTTGCAGGCGCTCGACCACGCGACCGGGATTGGGCGCCAGCAACACCAGTTCGCTGGCGAGGAAAACCGCTTCTTCAATATCGTGGGTGATCAGGAACACCGGCTTGGCAGTGCGCTGCCAGACCTGCAACAACAGCTCTTGCATCTGTTCGCGGGTAAAGGCGTCGAGGGCGCCAAACGGCTCGTCCATCAGCAGCACGCGGGGGTTGGCCGCCAGTGCCCGGGCCAGGCCCACGCGTTGTTTCTGGCCACCGGAAAGCTGCCAGATACGCCGTTCGGCAAAGTCTGCCAGGTCGACCAGCGCGAGCATTTCGCGGGCTTTCGCCTCGCGCTCGGCGCGCGCTACGCCGGCCAGTTCCAGGCCAAAGGCAACGTTGCCGAGCACATCCTGCCAAGGCAGCAGGGCGTCGTCCTGGAACACCACCCCACGTTCGGCGCCGGGGCCTTGCACCGGTACGCCGTCAAGGGTGATGCGCCCGCCGCTGGGGGCGACGAAGCCGGCGATCAGGTTGAGCAGCGAGGTCTTGCCGCTGCCCGATGGCCCCAGGGCCACCAGCAGCTGGCGTGGACCCAGGCTCAGGTTGATGTCGGCCAGCACCGGGGTGGCGGCGCCGGGGTACTGTGCGCTGATGCGCTCCAGTTCAAGCAAGGCCATGACAGGCTCCGGATCAGTTGGGGAGGTATTTGGCGCTGACGTAAGGCGAGTAGTCCGGCAGTACCGCATCGACCTTGCCTTGTTGCTTGAGGAAGGTGGCGGTGTCGGTCAGCGCCTGGGTGGTCGGAGCACCGAGGGCATCGGCCTGGTCGGCGGCCAGCGGATAGACGTTGCCTTCCAGCAGGAGCGGGATGTCCGTGGACTTGGCGCCCGAGAGCTTGGCCAGCTTGGCCACGTTGTCAGGGTTGGCCAGCCAGGCTTTGGGGTCTTTGCGGTAGTCGGCGTAGGCGTCGAGGGTCACTTTGGCGAAGGCCTTGACCACTTCTGGGTGCTTGTCGGCGAAGTCCTTGCGCACGATCCAGGCGTCGAAAGTCGGTGCGCCTTTGTGCGCCAGTTCACCGGAGGTGATCAGTACCTTGCCGTTTTCCTTGGCCACGCCCAGGGCTGGGTCCCACACGTAGGTGGCGTCGATGTCGCCGCGCTTCCAGGCCGCGATGATTGCCGGTGGCGCGAGGTTGAGGATCTGCACTTTGGAGGGGTCGATGTTCCACGCCTTCAGTGCGGCGAGCAGGCTGTAATGGCCGGTGGAGACGAACGGCACCGCGACTTTCTTGCCGATCAGGTCTTGCGGGGTCTTGATGCTGTCGCGGGCGACCAGCGCTTCACCGGCGCCGATCTGGGTGGCGATCAGAAAGGTTTCCACCGGCAGCTTGCGGGTGGCGGCAGCAGCCAGTGGGCTGGAACCGAGGTAGCCGATTTGCACATCGCCCGAGGCGACGGCAGTGATCACGTCGGCGCCGTTGTCGAACTTGCGCCAGTCGATGCTGGCCTTGCTGGCTTTTTCATAGTCGCCATCGACCTGGGCCACCTTGGCGGGGTCGACGGTGGTCTGGTAAGCGACGGTCAGGTCGGCTGCCTGGGCGAACCAGCTGGTGCTGGCGAGGGTCAGGGCGGCGAACAGGCGCAGCGGAGTGTGCGGGATCATGGTTGAACTCCTCGTCAGGCAATCGGGATGATTATGGCGAGAAGACTAGATGATCTAAGAAATCGTAAATAAATAACTTTTTAGCATTAGCTTAGGAGCCAAATGCTTTAAGCCTGCGGGCCTCATCGCGGGGCAAGCCCGCTCCCACGCAATCTGGGTCGTCTTCACGATTGTGGGCTCTGCGTGGCAGCGGGCTTGCCCCGCGATGAGGCCCGCACTGACAACCTGCTTGCCTGGAAAAATCAGGATCGCCTGCTAGCCTTTCGCGACCCTCAGATCGAAGTGGAATAAGGTTATGAGCAAACGTTTGCAAATAACCTAAAGCTCTATACGGGGTCGCCGATACAACTTTTGGTAGTAAAGGTTCCTAGGATATTCCGCAAAAGTCTTACCGATTCATAAAACAGTCATTTTGGATTTATAGGATTGTCATTATCCTGTAGCGCAGGGGGCGTCTTAGACCAAAGTCGTGAAACGATTAGAAATGATTGACTTCACGGTCACACTTTGGGACTAAATCGCCCATCCACGGCAGAGCGGGGCAGCAGATCCCGCCGCCTGAGATACACAAAAATTAGAACGTAGAGGAGCAAAACATGTACAAGTCCAGCCTGGCTCTGGCCGTGGCACTGGGGGTTCTCGCCCAACAAGCAGGCGCTGCTGGTTTCGTTGAGGACAGCAAGCTGTCCCTGAGCTCGCGCACCATGTACTTCGATAACAACAACCGTGAAGCTCACGGCGACAAGCCTCGTCCAGATCAGCGTGAATCTGGCCAGGGCTTCAAGCTCGACTACATCTCCGGTTTCACCGAAGGCACCGTTGGTTTTGGTGTCGATGCCCAGGCACTGTGGGGTATCCACCTGGATGGTGGTCGTGGCTACCACGCCAGCGGCTTCATGCCGAGCGACAGTGATGAGTCTTCTGTAAGCCAGTGGGGCCGTTTCGGTGCCAACGTAAAGGCTCGCTTCTCTAAGACTGAGGCTCACTTCGGTAGCGCCCTGGCGCCGAACCTGCCGATTTTGGTCTCCAACGACGGTCGTCTGCTGCCGCAGACCTTCGAGGGCGGAACCATCACCTCGAAGGAAATCGAGAACCTGACCATCAACGCAGGTCAGCTGACCCACGCTATGGGTCGTGCTTCGAGCAACCGTACGGGCCTTTCTGTTTCGGGCTCCGGCGCCTACAACGACAGCAATAAGTTCCGCTACGGTGGCCTGGACTACAAGCTCACTCCAGACCTTACCCTGCAGTACTACTACTCGAACCTGGAAGACTTCTACAAGCAGCACTTCCTGGGTGCGACTCATGTCTTCAAAATTGCCGATGACCAGTCGTTCAAGACTGATCTGCGCTACTTCGACAGCAGCAGCGACGGAAAGAATGGCGACGGCGGCGGCTATAACTTCGGTAACAACGGTGGTTATGCCAAGAACCCTGGCGAGGTCGATAACAAGACCTGGAGTGCCATGTTCACTTATACCCTCGGCGGCCACTCCCTCATGCTGGGTCACCAGCAAGTTAGTGATGACGGTGGCTTCGTCTGGCTGAACCAGGGCAACGTGCGTAAAGACGGTTTGAACTCGGCTTCGGAAGGTGCGGGCGGTGCTAGCTTCTACCTGTTCACCGACAGCATGATCAACCAGTTCGCCAAGGCTGGTGAAAACACCACATTCGGTCAGTACTCCTACGACTTCGCTCGTCTGGGCGTGCCGGGTCTGAAGGCATCGGTAGCCTACCTGCGTGGTGAGGATGGCCGTAATGCTAACGGCAATGGCACCTTCTCCGAATGGGAGCGTGACGCGCGTATCGACTACGTGCTGCAGGAAGGTACTCTTAAGGGGCTCGGCTTCAGCCTGCGCCAAGGCGTCTATCGTGGTACTGGTACCAGCTCCGCGCAGGACCAGGATCAGACCCGTTTCATCGTCAACTACACTTACGCTTTCATGTAAGTCGCAGTTGCACAAAAAGAGCCTCGCCTAGTGCGAGGCTTTTTTGTGCCTAAGATTTCGTATGCATTCTAGTTATAAATAAATCGATATTTATTCTTTTTGTTTTGAAGCGAAGACAGGCACATTGAACCCATAACGCAGACACAGGAGCCGCACCATGAGCCTCAAACTCGGCGACATCGCCCCCGATTTCGAACAGGATTCCAGCGCTGGCAAGATTCGCTTCCACGAGTGGTTGGGCAATAGCTGGGGCGTGCTGTTCTCGCACCCTGCCGATTTCACCCCGGTGTGCACCACCGAGCTGGGCCTGACCGCCAAGCTCAAGGATGACTTCGCCCAGCGTGGGGTCAAGGCCATCGCCCTGTCGGTCGACCCGGTCGACTCGCACCATAAGTGGATCGATGACATCAACGAAACGCAGAACACCGTGGTCAACTTCCCGATCATCGCCGACGCCGATCGCAAGGTTTCCGACCTGTACGACCTGATCCACCCCAACGCCAACGACACCCTGACGGTGCGCTCGCTGTTCGTGATCGATCCGAACAAGAAAGTGCGCCTGACCATTACCTATCCAGCCAGCACCGGGCGCAACTTCAATGAGATCCTGCGGGTGATCGACTCGTTGCAGCTGACCGACAACTACAAGGTCGCCACCCCAGGTAACTGGCAGGACGGCGACGAAGTGGTGATCGTGCCGTCGCTCAAGGACGAAGACGAGATCAAGCAGCGCTTCCCCAAAGGCTACCGTGCCGTGAAGCCCTATCTGCGTCTGACGCCACAACCGAATCGTTAAGCTATTCCTCGTTGCATTGCTCTTAGCCAAGCAGGGATCTTCGGGCCGTTTCGACGGCCCTTTTTTATGCCTGCGAGAAACCCAGCCAGCGTTGGCCTGGAAGACGGGCTACGTGGAGGAAGGGCTGCGTGGGAGAAGGGTTGTATGGAGGAACGGCTGCGTGGGAGCGGGGGTTGCCCGCCCTAACGAAAGCGGGGGCCGCCCCCACCCAACCCAAACCCACCCCACCAAAACGCGCCCCACCAAAAACCGACCACCCAAAAAGCACACACCCAAA
>NZ_JBJDNG010000005.1:98759-116373 GCF_044900155.1 Pseudomonas sp. NPDC088890
GTCTGGCGCACCGGCCCGGGGGCCCCGGGCGGCCCCCCCTATCGCTCCCGCGGCCCACCCCCGCTCCCACGCAACTCGCTCCCACGCAACTCGCTCCCACGCAACTCGCTCCCACGCAACTCGCTCCCACGCAACTCGCTCCACGCAATCGCTGGTTTTGCTTTATGTTAAAAATGGAATAAACAAATGAAAAAATATGATTTATAGATATATGTGATGTGCTGTTAATGTCACTCCATCAGCGGGGCGTACAACTGCAAAGCCCCGGCAACGAATCCAAGGAAGCGCGTCAATGCTGGTTGTTTCGGTCGGTGGAAGCCCAAGTACCCGTTCACGCTCCGGCGTGCTGCTAGAGCGTTCACGCCAGTGGCTGCAGGATCGCGGGGTCGAAGTGGTGACCTTCCAGGTACGTGAGTTCCCCGCCGAAGACCTGCTGCATGCCCGCTTCGACAGCCCGCAGGTGCGCCACTTCCAAGACCTGGTCGCCCAGGCCGATGGCCTGGTGGTTTCCACCCCGGTGTACAAGGCATCGTTTGCTGGCGCCCTGAAGACCTTGCTCGACCTGCTGCCGGAGCGCGCGCTGGAACACAAGGTGGTCCTGCCGATTGCAACCGGGGGGAGCATCGCCCACATGCTGGCGGTGGATTACGCACTCAAACCCGTGCTGTCGGCACTCAAGGCGCAGGAGACCCTGCAAGGGATCTTCGCCGACGACAGCCAGATCGCCTACGGCGAAGGCAACAACCCGGCGCAGTTGGCCGACGCGCTGCAAGCGCGACTGCTCGATTCGCTGGAAACGTTTCACAGCGCCTTGGCCCGCCGGCCGAAACCGGTGGCTCCAGGCGAGCTCAACGAACGCCTGATCAGTGCTCGCTGGAGTATCTGAACTCGTCCAACCGCTTCACTGTTTTTCCACCTTACTCGCCCGTCAACGAGGCAAGCAGGTGCAACCCGAACCTCATTCGCACAGGAGAGCGCCATGCGCACAGTCTTCTTGCGTCGCGGTCTGGTCGCCCTGTTTGCGGCGGCTGTGTCCTTCGGCGCCATCACCCAAGCCCAGGCCGAGAGCCTGCGCATCGGTTACCAGAAATACGGCACCCTGGTGCTGCTCAAGGCCAAGGGTACGCTGGAGAAGCGCCTAGCCGATCAGGGCATCCAGGTGCAATGGACCGAGTTTCCTGGTGGCCCGCAGCTGCTCGAAGGCTTGAACGTCGGCTCGATCGACTTCGGCGTCACCGGCGAAACCCCGCCAGTGTTCGCTCAGGCCGCCGGCGCCGATCTGCTGTATGTGGCCTATGAGCCGCCTGCCCCGCACAGCGAAGCGATCCTGGTGCCCAAGGGCTCGACGATCCAGTCGGTAAAAGAGCTCAAGGGCAAGAAGGTTGCGCTGAACAAAGGCTCCAACGTGCATTACCTGCTGGTCCGCGCGCTGCAAGACGCTGGCCTGAAATACGCCGACATCCAACCGGTATACCTGCCGCCAGCCGATGCCCGCGCCGCGTTCGAGCGTGGCAGCGTCGATGCCTGGGTAATCTGGGACCCGTACCAGGCCGCCGCCGAACAGCAACTGCAAGCGCGCACCTTGCGTGATGGCAAGGATCTGGTCGACAACCACCAGTTCTACCTGGCAACCCGCAATTACGCCACCCAGCATCCGGCGGTGATCAACACCCTGATCGAAGAAGTCCGCGCCGTTGGCGAGTGGTCGCAGGCCAACCCGCAGCAAGTCACCGACCAGGTTGCACCCCTGCTCGGTCTGCCCGCCGACATCACCCTGACCTCGGTCAAGCGCCAAGGCTACGGTGCCGCGCCGCTGACCCCTGAAGTGGTGGCCGCCCAACAGAAGATCGCCGACACCTTCCAGGCGCTCAAGCTGATTCCCAAGCCGCTGAGCATCAAGGACGTGATCTGGACACCCCCGGCCAAGGTCGCTAGCGCGCCTTGATTGATTCGCCTGTGCCGGGGCGTCGCTCCGGCTGAGCCCCACTTGAGGAGACAACTCCAATGAGCCTTAATATTTTCTGGTTCCTTCCCACCCACGGTGACGGCAAGTACCTGGGCACCTCCGACGGCGCCCGCGCGGTCGACCACGGTTACCTGCAACAGATCGCCCAGGCCGCCGACCGCCTTGGCTTTGGCGGGGTGCTGATCCCGACCGGACGTTCTTGCGAGGACTCCTGGCTGGTCGCTGCGTCGCTGATCCCGGTGACGCAGAACCTGAAATTCCTGGTCGCCCTGCGCCCAGGCATCATCTCGCCGACCGTGGCCGCTCGCCAGGCTGCGACCCTCGATCGCCTGTCCAATGGCCGCGCGCTGTTCAACCTGGTGACCGGCGGTGATCCGGACGAGCTGGCGGGCGACGGCCTGCACCTGAACCATCAGGAGCGCTACGAAGCGTCGGTCGAATTCACCCGCATCTGGCGCAAGGTGCTCGAAGGCGAAAACGTCGACTACGACGGCAAGCACATCCAGGTGAAGGGCGCCAAGCTGCTCTATCCGCCGATCCAGCAACCGCGTCCGCCGCTGTACTTCGGTGGGTCGTCAGAAGCGGCCCAGGACCTAGCCGCCGAGCAGGTCGAGCTGTACCTGACCTGGGGCGAGCCGCCATCGGCCGTGGCCGAAAAGATCGCCCAGGTGCGTGAGAAAGCCGCCGCCCAAGGCCGCGAAGTACGCTTCGGTATTCGTCTGCACGTGATCGTGCGGGAAACCAACGAAGAGGCCTGGGCTGCTGCCGATCGCCTGATCTCGCACCTGGACGATGACACCATCGCCCGTGCCCAGGCTTCGCTGGCGCGCTTCGACTCGGTTGGCCAGCAACGCATGGCTGCCCTGCACGGCGGCAAGCGCGACAACCTCGAAGTCAGCCCCAACCTGTGGGCCGGCGTTGGCCTGGTGCGTGGTGGTGCCGGCACTGCGCTGGTGGGCGATGGCCCGACCGTTGCGGCGCGGGTCAAGGAATACGCAGACCTGGGTATCGATACCTTCATCTTCTCCGGTTATCCACACCTGGAAGAGTCCTACCGGGTGGCTGAACTGCTGTTCCCGCATCTGGACGTGCAGCGCCCAGAGCAGCCGAAGTCCGGCGGCTACGTGAGCCCGTTCGGCGAGATGGTTGCCAACGACATCCTGCCCAAGTCCGTGTCGCAGAGCTGAGGACGTAGGCCATGAGTCGTGCAACCTCCTCCAACCTGTCGCAACGCCTGGCGCCGTGGGCCTTGCCCGTGCTGCTGCTGGCGGTGTGGCAACTGGCAGTCAGCGCAGGCTGGCTGTCGACCCGCATCCTGCCGGCGCCGAGCGCGGTGATCAGCGCGGGCGTCGAGCTGGTGCGCAGCGGCGAGATCTGGAGCCACCTGGCGATCAGTGGCTGGCGCGCAGGCGTCGGCTTCTTGATCGGCGGCAGCATCGGTCTGTTGCTGGGCTTCATCACTGGCCTGTCGAACTGGGGCGAACGCCTGCTCGACAGCTCGGTGCAGATGATTCGCAACGTACCGCACCTGGCGCTGATCCCACTGGTGATCCTGTGGTTCGGTATCGATGAGTCGGCCAAGATCTTCCTGGTCGCGCTGGGTACGCTGTTCCCGATCTACCTGAACACCTACCACGGTATTCGTAATGTCGATCCGGCGTTGGTGGAAATGGCGCGCAGCTACGGCCTGTCCGGCTTTGGCCTGTTTCGCCAGGTGATCCTGCCCGGTGCGCTGCCGTCGATCCTGGTCGGTGTGCGTTTTGCCCTGGGCTTCATGTGGCTGACCTTGATCGTCGCTGAGACCATTTCGGCCAACGCCGGCATCGGTTACCTGGCAATGAATGCGCGTGAGTTCCTGCAGACCGACGTGGTGGTCCTGGCCATCGTCATGTATGCCGTGCTCGGCAAGCTCGCCGACCTCGCCGCGCGTGGCCTGGAGCGTGTCTGGCTGCGCTGGCACCCGGCCTACCAACCGGCGAAGAAGGAGGGCGCATGACCGTGCTCAAGGAACAACCGCCGCGCTTGCTGCGTGGCATCCCCCTGGCGTCCCAGGGCCTGCGCAAGACCTTCGGTCAGCGCGAAGTGCTGCGCGGTATCGACCTGCACATCCCGGCCGGTCAGTTCGTCGCCATCGTGGGGCGCAGCGGCTGCGGCAAGAGCACCTTGCTGCGCTTGCTGGCCGGGCTCGACAAACCCAGTGCTGGTGAACTGCTGGCCGGTGCCGCGCCGTTGGCCGAGGCTCGTGAGGAAACCCGCTTGATGTTCCAGGATGCACGTTTGCTGCCCTGGAAAAAAGTGATCGACAACGTTGGCCTGGGTTTGTCCGGTGACTGGCGGCCGAAGGCGCTGCAAGCCTTGGAAGCGGTGGGCCTGGCCGATCGCGCCAATGAGTGGCCGGCGGCTTTGTCCGGTGGCCAGAAGCAACGTGTGGCCTTGGCCCGTGCGTTGATTCACCAGCCGCGCCTGCTGCTGTTGGATGAGCCGCTCGGTGCTCTGGATGCGCTGACCCGGATCGAGATGCAGCAACTGATCGAACGTCTGTGGCGTCAGCATGGCTTCACCGTGTTGCTGGTCACCCATGACGTCAGCGAGGCCGTTGCGGTGGCCGACCGGGTGATCCTGATCGAGGACGGCGAAGTCGGCCTGGACCTTAACGTCGACCTGGCCAGGCCTCGGGCGCGTGGTTCGCACCGCCTGGCGGCGCTGGAAAGCGAAGTGCTCAACCGTGTTCTTTCCGTCCCGGGCACACCGCCCGAGCCGGACCCTGTAGCCCCTTTGCCCACGCAACTGCGTTGGGCCCACTGAACCCCAGAAGCCAGAAAGAAGGAATCAAGCCATGACTATCAAAGCCATCAACGTCCGTAACCAGTTCAAAGGCACTGTGAAAGAAATCCTCGAAGGTCCGGTACTGTCGGAAATCGACGTGCAGACCGCTTCCGGCGTCGTCACCTCGGTGATCACCACCCGTTCCGTGCGTGAGCTGGAGCTGCAGGTCGGCAGCGAAGTGATTGCCTTCGTCAAATCGACCGAGGTGTCCATCGCCAAGCTGTGATGACCCTTGTTGTATTGGGGCCGCTTTGCGGCCCTTCGCGGGCAAGCCCGCGAAGGGCTGCAAAGCAGCCCCAAAGTTATCAGCGTTTCGGCAGGAACGGCGGCAGGTACAAGCCCAGGTATGCCTCGAACACCCGCTTGCCTTCCTCGGCCATGCGCGGGGTGATCTGCTCATGCAACTGCACCGAGCGGGCATACACCCGGTCGCTCAGTTCCATGGCCAGGGCGAACACATCGACGTCGCTCGGCACCGCTGGCAACTGGAAGTGCTGGTCGAACAGCTTGTGCATCAGCTCGCCCAATTCCATGTCGTGCTGCCGGTCGGCTTGCACCACTTCGCTCAGACCATGTTGCGCCAGGATCAACTGACGCGCCGCGGCATCGCCGTTGTAGATGTCGAGCATGCGTTGCTCGATCAGCCGCGACAGGTCATGCCAGGTCACCAGCGTGGCGGCGTCAATCGGCGCGCGCAATGCTTCGCGAAAGGCCCGGTGCACATCGGCGGTGAGCGCTTCAAGCAGCGCCGGAACGCTGGCGAAGAAGTGATACACCGAGGACGGCGGGATCTGCGCCCGCTCGGCAACGCTGTACACCGACAGCCCAGCCACACCTTGCTCAGCCAGCAGTTCGCGTGCCGCCGCCAGGATCGCTTCGATCCTGGCCTGGCTGCTTGCGCGTGGCTTGCGTGGCGTGGCTGCGCGGGTCATCAGTTGCTGATCGCCAGGATGCTCGCCTGGTAGGCGCCGACGAACACATCGAAATCGCCGACTTCTTCCTGCTCAAGCTTGGCTTGCTCGGCCAGCGAGTTGCGCGCCAGGGTCTCGAAGGCCTGTTGGCGCTCCGGGCTCAGCGGCTGCTCGCGGAACGTTGCGGCGTGCAGCTGGCTCTGGCGCAGGGAGAACTGCACGAAGGTTTCGTCGTGTTCGGTCATGCGTGCCAGGACCTGGGCCGATGGCGTCAGCTCAGGATCATCGATCTTGGCCTGCTGGGCGCGTAGCGCCCGAACGTGCTCCTCACCGCCGTTGGCCTGGTCGAGCAGCTCGGCCAGAGGCGTGATGCGCTCGATCAACTCAGAGGCCCAGGCCTTGAGCGCGATCGGCTGACCGCCCCGCTGCAGCTCCAGCCCTGGGCGGCGGCCTTCCTTGACCACGGTCAGGAAGTTGTTGGTGCATTGGCCACATTCGCCGTTGTCCAGTTGCGGGCTGTCGTCGAGCGCGCAGAGCAGCAGGAAGGCATCGAGGAAGCGCGCCTGCGCCAGGTCGATACCCACCGGGAGGAACGGGTTGATGTCCAGGCAGCGTACTTCGACGTACTGCACGCCACGGGCCATCAGCGCCTGGATCGGCCGCTCACCGGTGTAGGTGACGCGCTTGGGGCGAATGTTCGAGTAATACTCGTTTTCGATCTGCAGGATGTTGGTGTTCAGTTGCACCCACTCGCCATCCTTGTGCGTGCCGACCTCGACGTAGGGCGGGTAGGGTGTGCCCACCGCCTTGCGCAAGCTGTCGGTGTAGCTCGCCAGATTGTTGTAGCACGGCGTCAGGCCGGCCTGGGCGCTGCTCTGGTAACCCAGGTCGCTCATGCGCAGGCTGGTGGCGTAGGGCAGGTACAGGGTTTCGGCGTCGAGGTGCTCGAGCTGATGCGCACGGCCCCGCAGGAAGCCGGCGTCAAGCGCCGGCGAGGCGCCGAACAGGTACATCAGCAGCCAGCTGTAGCGGCGGAAGTTACGGATCAGGGCGATGTACGCCGACGACTGGTAGTCGCGGTCGCTCTCGGTGCCGCCTTCGGTTTGGCGCAGCAGCGGCCAAAGCGCTTCAGGCAGCGAGAAGTTGTAATGAATACCGGCAATGCACTGCATGGTGCGGCCATAGCGCAGGGCCAGGCCCTTGCGGTAGACGTACTTGAGCTGGCCGATATTGGAGGTGCCGTAATAGGCGATCGGAATGTCTTCTTCGGCCGGCAATGCGCAGGGCATCGACGGGCTCCACAGGTATTCGTTGCCAAGCTTGGACTGAACGAAGCGGTGGACCTCCTCGAGGTTCTCCAGCACTTGCGCAGGATCGGCCAGGGCTGGGGTGATGAACTCCAGCAGCGACTCGGAATAATCGGTGGTGATCTGCTCGTTGGTCAGCGCCGATCCCAGGGCTTGCGGGTGCGGGGTCTGGGCCAGGCGACCTTCGTCGGTCACGCGCAAGCATTCGCGCTCAATACCGTGCAGGCACTGCTTGAGCAAGGGGAGGTTGGCACTGAGCAGGCTCAGGCGGCTTTTGAGGAGGTCGCTCAAGATGTATTCCTTCACGCGTCAGTCGCCCCAATATGGGGGTAGATATGACGGTCTACAAGGGTAGGGACAAAGGAACTGGCGTTGTCGCCTGGTTTAGCTGGGTTTTCGGTAATGCCAACGCCGATTCAGGGCCGCTACATAGCCCATCGCAGTCTGCGCCAGCTCCCCCAGATACGGCATGAAACCTGTGGGAGCTGATGCAGCCTGCGATGGGACACGTAGCGGCCCCACCGTTCAATACTGCCGAAAATACCGCAGATACCTGTTTGGGAGCTAGAGAACCGCGAAGGTTCCTTGCGCTTTGGCCACCAGTTTGTCGCCTTGGACTACGTCGGCGTCGACAACCAGGGTGCGCCGCCCGGCGTGCAGCACGCGGGCGGTGCACAACACTTCACCGTCGCTGACGGCGCGCATGTAGTTGATCTTGCACTCGATGGTCACGCTCTGCTGGTCAAAGCCATGGCTGGCCGAGCAGGCCAGGCCCATGGCGATGTCGACCAGGCTGAAGATCGCCCCGCCATGCAGCTTCTGGCCACGGTTGCGCAGGTGCGGCTCAAGCGCCAGGGCTACCGTGGCGACACCTTGTTCAAGGTGTTGCAGTCGGCAGCCCAGCAGCTGGCTGAAGGCGCTCTCGACGTACTCCTTGGGCACGTCCATCACTTTTTCTTCAACTGCTTGGCGTTAGCGAACAGCGCCGCCATGGCGTTATTGGCTGGGGCGGCAGGCGTGGTTTCGCGTTGGCGTGGCGCTTGCTGCGGGCGGTTGCCACCATTGCCACGGCCACCGCCACGGTTGCCTTCGACCTTCTCGCCAGGGGTATCGCCCATGCGCATGGACAGGCCGATGCGCTTGCGCGGGATATCCACTTCCATGACCTTGACCTTGACCACGTCGCCGGCCTTGACCGCCTCACGCGGATCCTTGATGAACTTCTCCGACAGCGAGGAGATGTGCACCAGGCCGTCCTGGTGCACGCCGATGTCGACGAAGGCACCGAAGTTGGTGACGTTGGTCACCACGCCTTCGAGGATCATCCCCGGCTCAAGGTCCTTGAGGTCTTCAACGCCGTCCTGGAACGAGGCGGTCTTGAACTCGGGGCGCGGGTCGCGGCCAGGCTTGTCCAGTTCCTGGAGGATGTCGGTGACGGTCGGCAGGCCGAAGGTCTCGTCGGTGAACTTCTTCGGGTCCAGGCGCTTGAGAAAACCGCTGTCGCCGATCAGCGAGCGGATGTCACGGTCGGTGTCGGCCGCGATGCGCTGCACCAGCGGGTAGGCCTCCGGGTGCACCGCCGAGGCGTCCAGCGGGTTGTCACCGTTCATTACCCGCAGGAAGCCTGCGGCCTGCTCGAAGGTCTTCTCGCCGAGGCGGCTGACCTTTTTCAGCGCGGCACGGGTGGCGAACGGGCCGTTGGCGTCGCGGTGGGCAACGATGTTCTGCGCCAGGGTCGCGTTGAGGCCGGAGATGCGCGTCAGCAGCGCCACCGAGGCGGTGTTGACGTCGACGCCGACGGCGTTCACGCAGTCCTCGACTACGGCGTCCAGGCCACGCGCCAGTTTCAGCTGCGAGACGTCGTGCTGGTACTGGCCGACCCCAATCGATTTTGGATCGATCTTCACCAGCTCGGCCAGCGGATCCTGCAGGCGGCGGGCGATGGAGACGGCGCCACGGATCGACACGTCCAGGTCAGGGAATTCGCGTGCGGCCAGTTCCGAGGCCGAGTACACCGACGCGCCGGCTTCGGAGACCATGATCTTGGTGATCTTCAGGGCGGGGTATTTTTTCACCAGTTCAGCAATCAGCTTGTCGCTCTCGCGGCTGGCGGTACCGTTGCCGATGGCGATCAGCTCCACCGAGTGCTTGGCGCACAGCGCGGCGAGCACGGCAATGGTGCGGTCCCAGTCGTTTTTCGGCGCGTGCGGGTAAACCGTGGTGTAGTCGAGCAGCTTGCCGGTGGCGTCGACCACCGCGACCTTGCAGCCGGTACGCAGGCCCGGGTCGAAGCCCAGGGTCGCCCGCGGGCCAGCCGGAGCAGCCAGCAGCAGGTCGTGCAGGTTGTGGGCGAAGACGTTGATCGCCTCGCCTTCGGCATTGTCGCGCAGCTCGCCGAACAGATCGGTTTCCAGGTGGGTGTAGAGCTTGACCTTCCAGGTCCAGCGCACCACTTCGCCCAGCCACTTGTCAGCCGGGCGGTCACGGTTCTCGATGCCGACATGGCTGGCGATCATCAGCTCGCACGGATGCAGGGTGCCTGGCAGCTCTTCGCCGACCTTCAGCGAGGCGCTGAGAATGCCTTCGTTACGGCCGCGGAAGATCGCCAGGGCGCGGTGCGAAGGCGTGGTGCGCAGGAGTTCGTCATGGGCGAAGTAGTCGCGGAACTTGGCGCCTTCCTCTTCCTTGCCGGCCACCAGGCGGGCACTGAGCACGGCCTCCTGCTTGAGGAAGTTACGCAGTTTTTCCAGCAGGCCTGCGTCTTCGGCGAAACGCTCCATGAGGATGTACTTGGCGCCTTCCAGCGCAGCCTTGACGTCGGCTACGCCTTTATCGGCATCGACAAAGCGTGCAGCCTCGGTTTCCGGGCTCAGTTGCGGGTCGTTGAACAGACCGTCGGCCAGCTCGCCAAGGCCGGCTTCCAGGGCGATCTGGCCCTTGGTGCGGCGCTTTTGCTTGTACGGCAGGTAAAGGTCTTCGAGGCGGGTCTTGGTGTCTGCCAGCTTGATGTCGCGGGCCAGTTCCGGGGTCAGTTTGCCCTGCTCTTCGATACTGGCCAGGATGCTTGCACGACGGTCGTCCAACTCGCGCAGGTAGCGCAGGCGCTCATCCAGGTGGCGCAATTGGGTGTCGTCCAGGCTGCCGGTCACTTCCTTACGGTAGCGGGCGATGAAGGGCACCGTCGAGCCTTCGTCCAACAGGGCCACGGCCGCCTCGACCTGTTGCGGGCGAACGCCCAGTTCCTGGGCGATACGGCTGTTGATGCTGTCCATGAGAACCACCTGACAATATGTGAATACTGGAGGCCGCAGGTGGGCATTCGAGCCCGGCGGCGCTGGGTGAAAGCCGCGCATTATACTCATCACGCCAGGCTTGCGGTGATGGCGCTGAGCCAGCCGGGATCTGCACGGAAGTGGCGCCCCGGGAAAAATCTGCTAACAATGCACACGGCACGCGCCGCAATGGCTACGCCATAATACGCGGCGATATCAGAGGAGTTATTGATGACCAGCACCGCAAATACCGCTGAAGGCGACAAGATTCTCATCGTCGACGACGATCCAGGGCTCAGCAGCCTGCTGGAACGTTTCTTCACCAGCAAGGGCTTTCGCGCCCGTGCGGTGCCCAACGTCGAACAGATGGACCGGCTGCTGGCGCGTGAAGTGTTCAATCTGGTGGTGCTCGACCTGATGCTGCCTGGCGAGGACGGTCTATCCGCCTGCCGCCGGCTGCGTGCGGCGAACAACCAGATCCCGATCATCATGCTCACCGCCAAAGGCGACGAGTTGAGCCGCATCAAGGGCCTGGAACTGGGCGCCGACGATTACCTGGCCAAGCCGTTCAACCCCGACGAGCTGGTAGCCCGAGTCAAGGCTGTCCTGCGTCGGCAGGCGCCAAGCGTACCGGGTGCTCCGGGTAGCGAAGACGAGACCGTCACCTTTGGCGACTACGAGCTGTCGCTGGCTACCCGCGAGCTCAAGCGTGGCGAAGAAGTGCATATGCTCACCACCGGTGAGTTCGCCGTGCTCAAGGCGCTGGTCATGCACGCCCGTGAGCCGCTGACCCGCGACAAACTGATGAACCTGGCCCGGGGCCGTGAGTGGGACGCCCTGGAGCGCTCGATCGACGTGCAGATCTCGCGCCTGCGGCGCATGATCGAGCCGGATCCGTCCAAGCCGCGCTACATCCAGACCGTCTGGGGCGTGGGCTACGTGTTCGTGCCGGATGGAAACGCCGGCAAATGAGCCTGCAGGCTTGCCATGATGCGGCAGGGCGACCCGAACGGGCCGCCCTGTTTTCGTCTGTGGCCGGCCGGCAACCCTGGCGAGCCCTGCTCGCGGCTGTCTTGCAATAGTTGTCTTCGATGAAAACGCCCCTGTGGTTCCCGCAAAGCTTCTTCGCCCGCACGCTGTGGCTGGTGCTGATCGTCGTCCTGTTCTCCAAGGCGCTGACCTTGGTGTACCTGTTGATGAACGAGGACGTACTGGTCGACCGCCAGTACAGCCATGGTGTGGCACTGACCTTGCGCGCCTACTGGGCGGCCGACGAGGAGAATCGCGACAAGATCGCCGAGGCAGCTGGCTTGATCCGAGTCACCGGCTCCGGTGTGCCGGAAGGCGAGCAGCACTGGCCGTACAGCGAGATCTACCAGCGCCAGATGCAGGCCGAACTGGGCGAAGACACTGAAGTGCGCCTGCGCGTGCACGCCCCGCCGGCGCTGTGGGTCAATGCCCCGAGCCTGGGGCCGGGCTGGCTCAAGGTGCCGCTGTATCCGCACCCGCTGCGTGGCCAGAAAATCTGGAACGTGCTGGGCTGGTTCCTGGCGATCGGCCTGTTGTCCACAGCCTCTGCCTGGATCTTCGTCCGCCAGCTCAACCAACCGCTCAAGCGCCTGGTGTTTGCCGCGCGTCAGCTGGGGCAGGGGCGTAGCGTACGCTTGCCAATCAGCGACACGCCGAGCGAGATGGCCGAGGTGTACCGCTCGTTCAACCAGATGGCCGAAGACGTCGAACAGGCCGCGCGTGAGCGTGAGTTGATGCTGGCCGGGGTGTCGCATGACCTGCGCACACCGCTGACACGCCTGCGATTGTCGCTGTCGCTGATGGCCAATGACAACGACCTGACCGATGACATGGTGCGGGATATCGAGGATATGGACGCCATCCTTGACCAGTTCCTGGCCTTTATTCGCGATGGCCGTGATGAGCCGGTGGAGGAGGTCGACCTCGGTGATCTGGTGCGTGAAGTGGTGGCGCCGTACAACCAGCCACAGGAGCGTGTGCGCTTGTGCCTGGAGCCGATCCCGCCATTCCCGCTGCGCCGGGTTTCACTCAAGCGCATGCTGGGTAACTTGATTGGCAACGCGCTGCATCACGCCGGCAAAGGCGTCGAGGTGGCTGCCTATGTGTCGGGCGACGAGAGTGCGCCGTATGTGGTGCTCAGCGTGCTCGACCGCGGGGCGGGGATCGATGAGTCGGAGCTGGAGACGATCTTCAACCCGTTCATTCGCGGAGACCGTGCGCGTGGCGGCAAGGGCACCGGGCTGGGGCTGGCGATCGTCAAGCGGATCGCGGCCCAGCATGGCGGCAATGTTGAATTGCGCAATCGATCTGGCGGTGGGATCGAGGCGCGGGTGCGTTTGCCGTTGGGGCTGTTGCTGCCGCGTAATGCTGTTTGATCGTTAGCGTCTGTACCGGCCTTATCGCGGGGCAAGCCCGCTCCCACGCCGAAATTTCGTCATGCTGGAAGTTCGCGTGGGAGCGGGCTTGCCCCGCGATGAGGCAGGATCTACAGCATCAACCTTTGCCTTTGGTCCGGGTTTGATTCGGCCCGCCATTCTTTTCCAGATGCTCGATGATCATCCCCGCGACATCCTTGCTGGTGGTCACCTCGATACCCTCCAGCCCAGGCGATGAATTCACCTCCATCACCAATGGCCCGTGATTGGAGCGCAGGATATCCACCCCGGCCACGCTCAAGCCCATGACCTTGGCCGCACGGATAGCGGTGATCCGTTCTTCCGGGGTGATCTTGATCAGGCTGGCGACCCCGCCGCGATGCAGGTTGGAGCGAAACTCGCCTGGCTTGGCCTGGCGCTTCATCGAGGCGATCACCTTGTCACCCACCACGAAGCAGCGGATGTCGGCGCCGCCAGCCTCCTTGATGTACTCCTGGACCATGATGTTCTGCTTCAGGCCCATGAACGCCTCGATCACCGATTCTGCCGCCTGGGTCGTCTCGCACAGCACCACGCCGATGCCTTGCGTGCCTTCCAGTACTTTGATCACCAAGGGTGCGCCGTTGACCATCTGGATCAGGTCGGGGATGTCGTCCGGAGAATGGGCAAAGCCGGTAATCGGCAGGCCGATACCCCGGCGCGACAGCAGCTGCAACGAGCGCAGCTTGTCGCGCGAGCGGGCGATGGCCACCGACTCGTTGAGCGGATACACGCCCATCATCTCGAACTGGCGCAGCACCGCGCAGCCATAGAAGGTCACCGATGCGCCGATGCGAGGGATCACTGCATCGAAGCCTTCCAGCGGCTTGCCGCGATAGTGGATCTGCGGCTTGTGGCTGGCGATGTTCATGTAGGCGCGCAGGGTATCGATCACAACCATCTCATGGCCGCGCTGGGTACCGGCTTCGACCAGGCGGCGGGTGGAATACAGACGCGGATTGCGCGACAGCACAGCGATCTTCATGCAGCACCTGTGACAGGGGAAAGGGTGGCCAGGAAGGCCGGTTTGTCTTGCACGTATTTCAAACCTGGGTTGACCACCAGTTGGCCGTGGATCAACGCCTTGGAACCGAGCAGCAAGCGGTAACGCATGGCTTTGCGACAGGCCAGGGTGAATTCGACCTCCCAGACCCGGTCACCGAGGGCCAGCGCGGTGCGGATCACATAGCGTACCTGGGCCTGGCCATTGGAGCTCTTGATGGTCTTCATGGTCACCAGCGGCGCTTCGCAGCGACGATGGCGCAACTGCACCACGGTACCCAGGTGCGCAGTGAAGCGCACCCATGGCTCACCGTCACGCTCGAATGTTTCCACATCGGTGGCGTGCAGGCTGGAGGTGCTGGCACCGGTGTCGATCTTGGCGCGCAGCCCCGCGACACCCAGGTCGGGCAGGGCGACCCACTCACGCAGGCCGATCACACTCAGATGGTCAAATGTCTTCACTAATCACACCCTGCGGATAAGGTGGTGAACTGTAAGCATCGCGCAGTTTTTTTGCATCCGTCAGTCACGGTAGTACAGTTCCGTGAAAGACAGAATTCGAGGAAATGAGATGGCACAAAAGCCTGAAGACGACGACAAGGTGCGCCTGGACAAATGGCTGTGGGCGGCGCGTTTCTACAAGACCCGTGCCTTGGCCAAGGCAGCCATCGAAAGTGGCAAGGTGCATTGCCGGGGCGAGCGCTGCAAGCCGGGCAAGGAGCCGCGCCTGGGCGATGAGTTCGTTTTGCGCACCGGGTTTGACGAACGCACCGTGGTGGTCAAGGCACTGTCGGTGGTACGCCGGGGCGCGCCGGAGGCGCAGCTGTTGTATGCCGAGACCGAAGAGAGCATTCGTCGTCGTGAGCAAGCGGCGCAGCAGCGCAAGGATGGGGCGCTGGGCATGACCACCGATGGGCGGCCGAACAAGAAGCAGCGGCGGCAGATTCATCAGCTGCATGGCAGTTTTGATTGAGGAGTGGCTGCTGGGGCTGCTTTGCAGCCCTTCGCGGGCAAGCCCGCTCCCACAGGGACCGCGCCGCTATTGGGCTCAGCGCTGTCATTGTGGGAGCGGGCTTGCCCGCGAAGGGCCGCAAAGCGGCCCCACAATCGATCAGGCGCCGCGCACCACAGCCAACCTGCCGACCAACGGCAATCGCTCAACCACACCGAACAATGGCGCAGTCCAGCGCAGCAAGGCCGCGCTGCCTTTAGCCGCCAACGGCGTATAACAGCTCCAGCCCAACGCCAGCACCGCCATCAGCAATCCGCCGATGTAGTCGTCCTGCCCCCAATGCGCACCAGCCACCAGGCGCGGCAGCATGAACACGCCAGCCAGTCCCCAGATCACCAGTCGTTGCAGCAAACGGCGACTGAACAGGTTCATGAACAGCGCCCAGACCAGCAACACCGAGGCATGGTCACCGGGGAAACTCTTGCTGGAACGGTCTTTAAGCTCCCAATGAGCTTCAAGGTGTGGGTAGAAATCGCTCAGGCGTATGGCATCGCCAAACACCATCGATGGACTATCGTGTTGCCATCCGGATGCATCCACCCACTTGGAAAACAGCGCGCGAATCACCACTAAGAGGATAAGCGTGATCAAAAAGCCAAAAAACGCCTCGCGCACTTGGCTGGCCTTGAACACCCATTCGCCACGGATCAGCAGCGTCAGCAAGATCAGGCCGACGACGATGTCGAACGGTCGCAGGCTGCCGAGGGTCCAGATGTAACGCCAGGCGCTATTGTCGGCCAGCGGCCCATTGAGGCTGTGGAACAGCCACTCGTCGAAAGTCAGGCACAGGATCTGGCCAAATGGCCATAACCAGAAACACAGTAGAGCGATGGGCAGCAGCGTGCAGGCTGCCAAGGGTCCCCAGGACCACTTCGCTTGGAACAGTGGTCGATTGTCCATAAGATACCTCTATTACCAACAGGATATGGAGCGCCTCGTGAGCGCTCTGCATCGGGCCTTTTGTAAGGGCTGTAAACATTTTGACATCATTTTCAGATAGCCAGAACCTATGAGCAATTTTCCAGATACCGATTTCACCCAACGTTTCATCTTCGACGACCGCGACGTGCGCGGCGAAATGGTCGGGCTGGAGCGCAGCTACGCCGAGGTGCTGGCCAAGCATCCCTACCCACAGCCGGTCGCGCAGTTGCTTGGCGAGCTGATGGCCGCCGCTGCCCTGCTGGTCGGCACGCTTAAGTTCGATGGCTTGCTGATTCTTCAGGCGCGCTCCGACGGGCCGGTGCCGCTGCTGATGATCGAATGCTCCAGCGAGCACGAGATCCGTGGCCTGGCGCGCTATGAGGCGAGCCAAATCGCAGCCGATGCGACCCTGGCAGACTTGATGCCCGACGGCGTGCTCGCCCTGACCATCGACCCGATCAACGGCCAGCGTTACCAGGGCATGGTCGACCTGCATGGCGAGGACCTGTCGGAGTGCTTCACCAATTACTTCGTCATGTCCCAGCAGATCAACACCTGCATTTCCCTCACCGCCGACGGCACTCGCGCCCGTGGCTTGCTGGTGCAGCAACTGCCGGCTGATCGCCACAAAGACAGCGACGAGCGTGACGAGAGCTGGAACCACGTCAAGGCCTTGGCCAACACCGTAAAAGCTGAAGAGCTGCTGGGCCTGGACAACGAAACCGTGCTGCACCGTCTGTATCACGAAGACGCTGTGCGCCTGTTCGATATCCAGCCGCTACAGTTCCGTTGCAGTTGCTCTCGGGAACGTTCCGGCAATGCTCTGGTCAGTCTTGGCCAGGACGACGCCCAGCAATTGGTAGCCGAACATGGCGGGCAGATCGAGGTGGATTGCCAGTTCTGCAATCAACGCTATCTGTTCGACGCGGCCGATGTGGCGCAATTGTTTGCCGGTGGCGGCACAGGCGGGGCAGCAGAAACACGTCACTAAAACGTTTAATCGTAGTGAATTCTCCTGTCTAAATGCGATAAACCGCAGTTCTGACAGGAGGGGCCTACTTTTTTTGGGCGTTTCTGGCATAATCCGGCCACTTTTTTCGCTGTAGTAGTTTGAAACAGACAACTACAAAACGTTTGGAGCACTCGGCCTCGGGCCGGATGGGGTATCTCATGACGCAAGCCAACAACACCGTGTACACCGACCTGAGCGTCGATGAGCTGGTAAAAGAAGCGCTGTCCCGCGGTGAAGGCGTGCTGGCCGATACTGGCGCACTGGTCGTGGAAACCGGTCACCGTACCGGCCGTTCGCCAGCTGACCGTTTCATCGTCGACGAACCCAGCACCACTGCGGCAATCGCGTGGGGCCCGATCAACCGCAAGTTCCCGGCCGACAAGTTCGATGCCCTGTGGGCTCGCGTCGAGGCGTTCAACAACGCTCAGGAACACTTCGTTTCCCACGTTCACGTAGGGGCTGCCGAAGATCACTACCTGCCGGTCAAGATGACCACCCAGACTGCGTGGCAGAACCTGTTCGGCCGTTGCCTGTTCATCAACCCTGCCCAGTACAACCCAGCGGGTCGTGATGAGTGGCAGGTGCTGAACGTGGCCAACTTCGAGTGCGTGCCTGAGCGTGACGGCACCAACTCCGACGGCTGCGTGATCATCAACTTCGCCCAGAAGAAGGTGCTGATCGCTGGCATGCGCTACGCCGGTGAAATGAAGAAAGCCATGTTCTCGGTGCAGAACTTCTTGCTGCCGGCCGCCGACGTGCTGCCAATGCACTGCGCTGCCAACATCGGCGAAGCGGGCGATGTCACCCTGTTCTTCGGTCTGTCCGGTACTGGCAAGACCACCCTGTCGGCCGACGAAAGCCGTTACCTGATCGGTGACGACGAGCACGGTTGGGGCGAAGGCGTTGTCTTCAACATCGAAGGCGGCTGCTACGCCAAGTGC
>NZ_JBJDNG010000005.1:116383-385231 GCF_044900155.1 Pseudomonas sp. NPDC088890
CGCCGTGCTGGAAAACGTCGTTATCGACGATGCCAAGCACGCCGACTACACCGATGTCAGCCTGACCCAGAACAGCCGCGCCGCCTACCCGCTGGAGCACGTTGCCAAGCGCTCCGAGCACAACCTGGGCGGCGAGCCGAATGCGGTCATCTTCCTGACCTGCGACCTGACCGGCGTACTGCCGCCAGTGTCGATCCTGAACAACGAGCAGGCGGCCTATCACTTCCTGTCCGGTTACACCGCGCTGGTCGGTTCGACCGAAATGGGTTCCGGTGGCGGCATCAAGTCGACCTTCTCCACCTGCTTCGGCGCACCGTTCTTCCCGCGTCCGGCTGGCGAATACGCTGAGCTGCTGATCAAGCGCATCAAGGGCTTCAACTCCAAGGTCTACCTGGTCAACACCGGCTGGACCGGCGGTGGCTACGGCGTTGGCAAGCGTTTCAGCATCCCGACCACCCGTGCAGTGATCGCAGCGATCCAGAGCGGCGCGTTGGTAGGTACCGAGACCGAGCACCTGGACATCATCAACCTGGACGTGCCTAAGGCTGTTCCAGGCGTCGAGACCAACCTGCTCAACCCACGCACCAACTGGGAAGACAAGGCGGCCTACGACGAAGCAGCTAAAGGCCTGGCCAAGCTGTTCATCGAGAACTTCAAGAAGTTCGAGGTTTCCGACGCCATCAAGGCGGCTGGCCCACAGCTGTAAGCTGTAGCTAGCGTGGAATGAAAAAGCCGCCCTTTGGGGCGGTTTTTTCGTTCATGGGACATGGTTTATGGCCACAGCCGTCGCGCATGAATGATGCGTAAGATCTCTACGCTGTCCTGCAAGATGCGGTAGACCATCACGTAGTTTGGCCGAATCACGATTTCCCGGGTGCCTGGATACCGACCTTGTTTATAAATGCGGGGGTTCTGGGCTGCTCTTCTTGCCTTGTCTCTAAAGTCTTCGTCTAACACAATGGCGGCGTCAGGGTTATCGTCAGCGATGGCATCCATGATTCGCAAGCGGTCTTTCTGAGCGTTGGTGTGCCAAAGCAAATGCATCAACGGGTTTTACCCTTCAACGCGAGGCGGCGCGCGGCGAATTCTTTTTCTATTTGTTCATCATCCATCGCAGGGGTTGGGTCGTTCAGGCTTGCCTCGACTTGTTCGATAAACCAGGCGTCGTATGCGGCGGCCTGATGTGCACGCTTCAGGGCCGATGCACGATCAGGTCGTTGATAGGTGCTCATTTGAAGTGGGTCGTAGGTCGAGCTATCCACCTGGAAGTGGTCGATGCCTAGTTCGTGCAGGTAGCTGACCAAGGTTTCAAGCTTCTTGAACAGCCTGGTGTTGCCGCTTCGTTGCGCCGTCAGGACATGTTCGTCATGGTTGATATTGACCTGTATGGCCCAGCCGCCAGGCTGCCCCACAATGTGGGTTCCATTGATACGTCCGGTTTCAGCCATGCGCCTTAGGTCGGCGTGATCGAGTTGATGGGTCGGCACGGGTGTATGTCTCGGTTTCATCGGGATGCACCATGCTATGCAATCTACAGTTGATTGCGACTATATGACTTCCTAACTCTTTGTGGGAAGCTTCTCTCTCATGTAACCAACATTTGTGGTATTCCATGACCGAATCCCCCCAACGCTCCGACTTCAGCCACTTCCACCCCATCCTCACCCGCCCGCAAGACAACGACCTCAACGGTCATATCGCCGGTGCCACGGTGCACGGCTTCTTCGAAACCGCGATCCAGGCGTTTCTCGTCGAACAGGCCGAACTGGACCTGCGCGAAGGTGCGCTGGCCGGCTTTGTGATCAGCTCGGCGGCGGAGTTCTACGCATTGCCTGCCTTCCCCGACGTACTCGAAGTGGGCCTGGGCGTCACCCGCCTGGGTGGCAGCACAGTGGAGTACCGATTGGCGCTGTTCTGTCCCGCAGAGCCGGATGCCTGTGCGGCAGGCACGTTGGTGCAGGTGTTCGTCGAACGCGCCTCTGGCGAGCCGGTGGCACTGCCAGAAGCGTTGCAGATCATCCTCGCAGGCCTGCAGCTCAATCGTTGAGGCGGATGATCCCCTCGCGCACGGCAAACAGCACCAGGCCGGCGACGTCATGAATCTGTAGGCGATGCATGATCTGCGAGCGATGAGCTTCTACGGTCTTCACGCTCAGGCCCAGGCCTTCGGCTATCGAGCGGGTGGTTTCACCGCGGGCGATCAGTCGCAGGATTTCAAGCTGGCGGGTGGTCAGCGGTGCAGACAGGCTGGCGGCGGTGCGTTTGCGGCTATGTCTGAGGGCCTGGCCGATGACCATCGGCAAGACGCTCGAGGACAGGTACTGGCCGCCTTGGCGCAGGGTCAGCAGCGCCTGCTCCAACTCGGCCACCGTGGCGTTCTTGAGCAAAAAACCGTGGGCGCCCAGCTGTAGGCAGCTCAACACATGCTCCAGTTCCGAGCGCGGCGAGAGCATCAGCACACGGCTGCTCGGGGCGCGAATGAACAGTTCTTGCAGCGCCTGCTGGCCGTCCAACTCGCCACTCATGTCCAGTACGACCACGTGCGGCTTGAGCTTTTCGGCCAGGGCCACGGCGTTCATCGCATCGCCTGTGTCGGCAACCACGGCATATTGTTTTTTCTGTTCGAGCAGGGCGCGCAGGCCTGCGCGGAACAGCGGCGAGTCATCGGCAAGCAGTATTCGACAAGGCATGGATCAGGGCCTGTTTCGCAAGAGAAGAGGGGCGGCATGCCTGCTCGATCCACAAGCGCCCAGCGGCACGGGGGCGCATTCAGTCCCTGTCTGCCGATCACTGCGGCAGTGCTGCTCATCATAGGCGCGCGAACACCGAGGGCAGTAGTGGCCGCAAGGGTAGGTCGAGGTCGTGGATGCTTTCGCTGTGGCCGATCATCAACAGACCGCCTGGGGTCAGATGCTCGACCACACGCTGCAGCACGTCGAGCTTGTACCGTGGGGCAAAGCTTGAGAGCAGGTTGCGCAGCAAGATCACATCGAAGCGGCCCAGGTGCGCGGGGAACGGCTCGATCAAGTTGATCGTCTCGAACATCACCTGCGCGCGTAAAGCTGGGGCGATGCGCAGGCGTCCGGCCATTTCGCCGACACCGCACAGACAATGCCGGCTCAGCCAGCCTTCGGGAAAATAGCGCGCCTGGCTGACGTCATAGATGCCCGCGCGCGCCTGCTCCAGCAAGGCTGCGTCGCGATCACTGGCAAGCACCTGCCAGCCAGCGCCAGGGTGCTGCTCGGCGGCCACCATGGCCAGGCTCCAGGCTTCTTCGCCGCTCGCGCAGGCGGCGCTCCACAGCCGGGGCGGGTGAGCGAGCTCGGCCAGCCAATGGTTGAGGAACTCGAAGTGACGGTGCTCACGGAAAAAATAACTGTCTCGGGGCACCAGCAGGCCCAGCACGTGCCTGTATTCGCTATCGTCCTGAGCGTTGCTGAGCAGCGCCAGGTAGGCGTCGAAGTCGGACAGTTGATGCAGCTTCAGGCGCTTGTGCAGGCGCGCCGCGACCACAGCGCGACGGTCATCGGCCAAGTGCACGCCGCTGGCCTGTTCGACCAGTAGACGGATCTGTTGGTAGTTGGCTTGATCGAGCAGTGGCGGGCGGGAGCGACTGGGCATGGTTCAGCTGGCCCAGGTCGTGATCTGACCTATGGTATCGACGATGATCGTGCGCATTCCCCGCGTCCTGTGCGTAATTATTCAATAGGGGATGATAGCTAGTGGCACCTTGCCTCCATATCGGGGCCACCCTTAATCCTGTTGTGCGCGGGACAAATGAAAAGGCCCCGCCGATAGGGGCGGGGCCTTAGGTGCCTGGCTTAGGGTTGCACGCCTGAGCGTTCAGGCATCAGTGACGCCAGTGGCGCTTGTGCTTGTTCTTGCGATGGCCGTAGTGGTGGCCGCGGTCGTAGTGACGACGGTCGTCGTCGTAGCCACGGCGATAGCGGCGTTCATGGCGCTCGTCTTCATCGGCCTTGTTGCCCATGTAGTTACCCAGGGCGCCACCTGCGCCGCCGCCAGCGGCTGCACCGATGTAGCTACCGTTGGTGCCGCCGACGCTGCGGCCGAGCACGTTACCGCCAGCCGCGCCCAGGGCGCCGCCGATTGCCGCTTCGCCGCGCTGGCGTTTGTCGGCACCGACTGCACTACCGGCCGCACCGCCCAGGCCTGCGCCGATGGCGCCACCGGTGCTGCCACCGATTTGCTGGCCGACCACTGAGCCGAGTACCCCACCCAATGCGCCGCCAATACCGGCTTCGGTGGTGCCGCCCGCCATGGCAACGCCGCTGAGCAGGCCAAGAGACAACAACAGAATCGAGGAGTACTTCTTCATCAAGAGAGCCTCATAGGGATGACGAGGGCGAATTTGAGGCTCGGCGGGGCGTCTGGCAATCGAAATCCGACGAGTAGCACGAGTTGTACACAATTCTCTAAGTTACTGTTTTTTCGGTGAAACTTTCTCGATTTTCGGCGGTCATAGGTTACTTGAGACAAAGCCCTGGTCATTGCGGACAGGGCTTTTTTTTGGCTTCTACGCCCGGGTGAGGCTTAGATGATGCGGCCGCTATCGCTAGCGCGCTCAAGCTTGATGGCGACGAATTTCGAGGTCGGCGTATGGCTGCCGTCGCCGATGCTCTCCAGCGGCACCAGTGGGTTCACTTCTGGATAGTAAGCCGCTGCCTGGCCTGCCGGGATGTCATAGGCCAACAGTGTAAAGCCCTGCACCCGACGTTCAAGCCCATCGTCCCACAGCGAGACGAT
The DNA here is from genome assembly GCF_044900155.1 of Pseudomonas sp. NPDC088890. Classification (NCBI taxonomy): domain Bacteria; kingdom Pseudomonadati; phylum Pseudomonadota; class Gammaproteobacteria; order Pseudomonadales; family Pseudomonadaceae; genus Pseudomonas; species Pseudomonas sp. NPDC088890. The sequence goes on from NZ_JBJDNG010000005.1 coordinate 121,148, forward strand.
ATCCACCTTCTGCCCTGGCGCAAAGCCAAGACGAATGATGTCGGCCTCATTGACGAACAGCACATCGCGCTGCGCTTTGACGCCGCGATAGCGATCATCCAAGCCATAGATGGTGGTGTTGTACTGATCATGCGAGCGCATCGATTGCATGATCAGGTCCGGTAGCTGGCCGCTGGCGCGCACGCGTGGGTCGAGCAAGCTGTCGGGTAACAGGTTGGCCTTGAAGTTGGCGCGCTTGGTCGCGGTTTGCCATTTGCGGCTGCCGGCGCTGTTGCCCAGGTAGAAACCACCAGGATGGCGCAGGCGTTGGTTGAAATCGGCAAAGCCTGGAATGGTGTCGGCGATCAGCTCGCGAATGCGGTCGTAGTCGGCTACCAACCAGTTCCAGTCGACCGGCTGCTTGCCAAGCGTGGCGGCAGCGATACCAGCGACCACCGAAGGCTCCGAGCGCATTTGCTTTGACAGCGGGTGCAGTTGGCCATTGGAGGCATGCACCATGCTGAACGAATCTTCCACCGTCACCGCTTGCGGGCCTTCGGCTTGCAGGTCGATATCGGTACGCCCCAGGCACGGCAGGATCAGTGCTTGCTTGCCATGGACCAAATGGCTGCGGTTGAGCTTGGTGCTGATGTGCACGGTCAGCTCGCAATTGCGCAGGGCACGAGCCGTACGCTCGCTGTCCGGGGTCGCCTGGGCGAAGTTACCGCCCAGGCCGATGAAGACCTTGGCTCGACCTTCGAGCATGGCGTGGATCGCCTCGACCGTGTTGTGGCCGTTGTGGCGCGGCACGGCGAAGTCGAAGCGCTTTTGCAGGGCGTCGAGCAGCAATGCCGGTGGCCGCTCGTTGATGCCCATGGTGCGGTCGCCCTGCACGTTGCTGTGGCCACGCACCGGGCACAAACCTGCACCTGGCAGGCCAATGTTGCCGCGCAGCAGCATCAGGTTGACGATTTCCTGGATGGTCGGCACCGAGTGACGGTGCTGGGTGATGCCCATCGCCCAGCACATGATCACCCGCTTGCCTTTGCAGTACATGCGCGCCGCTTGTTCGATCTCGGCCAAGGTCAGGCCAGATTGGGCCTGCAATTGCTCCCAGGGGGTGGCATCGACCACGGCCAGGTATTCATTGATGCCGTGGCCATGTTCAGCGATGAACACATGATCGAAGATCGCTGGCTCACCCTTGGCCTGGGCCTCGCGTTCCCACTGCAAGAGGAACTTGGCCATGCCGCGCAGCAATGCCATGTCGCCACCCAGGGCTGGGCGGAAATAGGCGGTATTGGTCGGCCGGTCGCTGTTGGTGAGCATCTCCAACGGGTTCTGCGGGTGCTGGAAGCGCTCCAGGCCACGCTCCTTGAGCGGGTTGACGCAAACCACCTGGGCACCGCGTTTTACCGCATCGCGCAGCGGATCGAGCATGCGCGGGTGGTTGGTACCCGGGTTCTGGCCCCAGACGAAGATCGCGTCGGCGTGCTCGAAATCATCGAACGTCACCGTGCCTTTGCCGACTCCGACGCTCTGGCCCAAGGCGACCCCGCTGGCCTCGTGACACATGTTCGAGCAGTCAGGGAAGTTGTTGGTGCCATAGGCACGGACGAACAGCTGATAGAGGAACGCCGCCTCATTGCTGGCCCGGCCGGAGGTGTAGAACTCAGCTTGGTCGGGGTTGGCCAAGTTGTTCAGATGGCGGGCGATCAAGGCGAACGCGCTGTCCCAGTCGATCGGCTGGTAGCGGTCGCTGGCTGGGTCATAGACCATCGGCTCGGTGAGCCTGCCCTGGTACTCCAGCCAGTAGTCGCTCTGCTCGAGCAACGAAGTGACGCTATGCCGGGCGAAGAACGCGGCATCGACGCGGCGCTTGGTGGCTTCCCAGTTGACTGCCTTGGCGCCGTTCTCGCAGAACTTGACCATGCCGCTTTCCGGCGAGTCGCCCCAGGCGCAGCCCGGGCAGTCGAAGCCGCCGTTCTGGTTGGTCTTGAGCAGCGCGCGGATGTTCTTCAGCGCGTTGTCGCTGGCGACCCAGGCCTTGGCCACGCTGCGCAAGGCGCCCCAGCCTCCGGCGGCGCCGTGGTAGGGCTTGTAGCGGGGAGTGATTTGTTCTTGTGGGAGTTGCTGATGCGAGGTCACGTCTACGACTACTCCGCCACAGGGCTGAACACCCGTGGTGCACTGTGTTTAGGCAGGTGAATAAGATTGAGGTTGTGCTTGCGCGCCCATTGCAGGGCAAGACCGGTGGGCGCCGACAGGCTGACCAGGGTTTGAATGCCCGCGCGCAGGACCTTCTGGATCAACTCCAGGCTGCAGCGGCTGGTAACGATGGCCAGGCCGCCGCGGGTATCGATCTGCTGGCGCAGCAGGGCGCCGATCAGCTTGTCCAGGGCGTTGTGCCGGCCGATGTCCTCACGGCCCATCAACAGCTCGCCGTTGCTGTCCATGTACAGCGCGGCGTGCACCGCGCCGCAGTGCTGGCCCAGCGGCTGGAACTGGTCGATGCGTTGCCGCAGGTCCTTCAGCCAATGGGCGGGTGGCAGCGGCGCACCAGGCAGTTTGTCGAGCTCTGGCAGCGCCTGCTCCAAGGCTTCGACACCGCACAGGCCGCAGCCGCTGGTGCCGGCCAACTGGCGGCGTTGGTTCTTCAGGTTCCAGAAGGCGCGGCTGGAGATCTCCAGGTCGGCATACAACGCCGAGCCTGAGCCTGAGAACTTCATGTCATAGATTTCCGCCGTGCCCTCGACGATCCCGCTGCCGACGCTAAAGCCCACCGCAAAGTCTTCCATATCGGTAGGGCTGACCAGCATCACGGCCTGATTGAGACCGTTATAGGCGATGGCCAAGGCGACTTCCTCGGCGAGCGGCGTGCTGGCGCGCGCGTCATCGCTGAGTTGGAGATAGTCGTAGGTATTGCTGGCGGCAGGCAGGGACAAAGGCGTGGACGCCGAGCAGACCGGAGGTTTGCTGTTCATCAGGGCGGATCACTGGCAGCTTTTTACCAGCACAAGCCTAGGCCCGTGGGCTGGCGCCGTCTAATCGCTAGGGTCTATGCCTTGATAGAGCGCGTCGATGGGTCGCAGCAGGGCGAGGTTGGCAAACCTGGCCTAGACTCGTGCTTCCGAGGATTCATCAACAAGGAGCGCGTCATGAGCCTGTTCAGTTTCGTCAAGGAAGCCGGCGAGAAGTTGATCGACCTGCTGTCCCCTGGCAATGCCAATGCCGATGAGCAACTCAAAGAGCATGTAAGCAAGGTCGGCCTGGGTAATCCGAACATCACCGCCACTGTAGAGGGCGACAAGATCATCCTCAAGGGCGAGGTGGCCAGCCAGGAGGAGAAAGAAAAGATCATTCTCGCAGCGGGCAACATCAGTGGTGTGGCCAGCGTCGATGACCAGATCACCGTGACCGGACCGATCGCCCAGGCGGCGAAATTCGTCACGGTCGAGAAGGGCGACACCCTGAGCGCTATTTCCAAACGGGTGTATGGCGACCCGAACAAGTACCAGAAGATCTTCGAGGCCAACAAGCCGCTGCTGTCGCATCCGGACAAAATTTATCCAGGGCAGGTGCTGCGGATTCCGGATTGAAGGCTATTCATCGTTTGTTTTAACCCCTTCGCGGGGGCCCAGCAGTTCTGTAGGACGGGTTTACCCGCGAAGAGGCCAGGGCGATCAAGCTCTATGTACGGGCAAGGGCTGCGCCCTTGTTCGCGGGCAAGCCCGCTCCCACAGGATCCTGTGCAATCCATGAGTGTTTGTTTCGCTTACTCGATCCCCACCAGCAATTCCCGATAATCCTCAACCGCTGCGAACTCCTGGGTATCGCGTGGCGCTGCCTTGCTGTCCGGCTGGCGCACCGCCAGCAGATGCCCTACGCCAAAGCGCTGCGCGCTGCGCAGGATCGCCAGGGTGTCGTCGATAAACAGGCTGCGCGCAGGCTCAAAGCCGATATCTGCCTGCAATGCGTCCCAGAACTGTGGGCTCTCCTTGGGATAGCCATAATCATGCGAGCTGATCAGCCGCTCGAAATACGGCGCCAGCTCGACGCGCTCCAGCTTCAGCGACAGCGAATCGCGATGGGCATTGGTGATCAGTATCACCCGCTTGCCCACCTTGCGAATCGCAGCAAGGAACGTGTCGGCATCCGGGCGTAGGGCGATCAGGTGAGCGAGCTCGCGTGACAGCTCACAGACCGGCAGCTTCAGCTCGCGGCTCCAGAAGTCCATGCAGTACCAGTTCAGCGTACCGGCATTGCCTTCGAACAATGGCTGCAACTCCATCTCGGCCATGGCCCGGCTCACGCCATGCAGCTCGGCGTAGCGCTGGGGCAGGTGCTGCAGCCAGAATTGATTGTCGTAATGCAGGTCGAGCAGGGTGCCATCCATGTCCAGCAGGACGGTATCGATATCGGACCATTGAATTTGCGGCATGGGAAACTCTCGATCAGTCGGCAAGCCACGGTATAGTAACCCGTTCACGCCAAGGAGCCGCCCCATGCGCCAGAAACCCACCGTCCTCAGCCGCGAAATCGTCGCCAGTAGCCGCCTGTTCCGGGTCGAAGCGGTACAGCTGCGCTTCTCCAACGGCACCGAGCGGACCTACGAACGGCTGGTCGGGCGGGGGAATGGCTACGGTGCGGTGATGATCGTGGCGATGCTCGATGCCGAGCATGCGGTGCTGGTCGAAGAATACTGCGGCGGCACCGATGAGTATGAGCTGTCGCTGCCCAAAGGCCTGATCGAACCGGGCGAGGATGTGCTGGCCGCGGCCAACCGCGAACTCAAGGAAGAAGCCGGTTTCGGCGCACGCCAGCTGGAACATCTGACCGAGTTGTCGCTCTCGCCCGGCTACATGAGTCAAAAGATCCAGGTGGTGTTGGCCACCGACCTCTATGAAGAACGCCTGGAAGGCGATGAGCCTGAGCCGATGCGGGTCGACAAGGTCAACTTGCGCGAGCTGTCGGCCTTGGCCATGCATCCGCAATTCACTGAAGGCCGAGCCTTGGCGGCGCTGTACCTGGTGCGTGACATGCTGACTCAACGTGGGCTGCTCAGCGCATGAACGACCAACAGCTGATGCACGAAGTAGTGAAGCTCGCCCTGGTTGCTGGCGAGGCGATCTTGCCGTACTGGCGCGCAGACGTGGCGGTCACCGCCAAAGCTGACGATTCACCGGTCACCGCAGCTGACTTGGCCGCTCACCGGGTCATTGCCGACGGTCTGCAAGCGTTGGCGCCTGAGATCCCGGTGCTGTCCGAGGAAGATTGCGAGATCTCCCTGGCCGAGCGGCAAAGCTGGAGCCGCTGGTGGCTGGTCGATCCGTTGGATGGCACCAAGGAATTCATCGCCGGCAGTGAAGAGTTTACCGTCAACATCGCCCTGATCGACAACGGTGCAGTGGTGTTCGGTGTGGTGGCGATGCCGACCAATGGCCGCTGTTACTTCGGCGGTCGTGAGCTGGGCGCCTGGCGCGTTGATCGAGGCGCTCACGCTGAACAGATCCAGGTGCGCAACACGCCGCCAGCCGATGGCCAGTTCACCGTAGTCGCCAGTCGCCGCCATTCCAGCCCTCAGCAGGAAGCCTTGCTAGCCGGCCTGAGGGGTGCCGTGGGCGAGTTGGCACTGGCCAATATCGGCAGCTCGCTGAAGTTCTGCCTGCTGGCCGAAGGCGCCGCCGATTGCTATCCGCGCCTGGCACCGACCTCGCAGTGGGACACTGCGGCCGCCCAGGGCGTGCTGGAAGGGGCAGGCGGCGAGGTGATCGGCCTGGACGCCCAGCCGTTTCGCTATCCACCGCGTGAATCGTTGCTCAATCCATTTTTCCTCGCCCTGCCCAGCGCCGCGCAGTGGCGCCAGGCGTTGATCCAGCTCGCCTCAGCGATGTAGCACGTACTGCCCGCTGAAGTTGACCGCGGGCTCGTCGCTGCCACTGTTGCTTACCACCGTTGCCAGCGTCAGGCGAGCGCGGCCACGGCGCTGGTACATCGTCACGAAGCGCTGCCAGGTGCTGTCGTCTGGCGCCTGGCAGCGAGCGACCGCCGCGCCGGTGACCGGCAGTGGATAACTGATCTGCCCCTCCTGAATGACGATGTGCCCATCGTCGATGCCGGCCTCGCGCAAGCGCAGGTGTAGCCAGCCCCAGCCCACCAGCACCGCCGCGCAGTACAGGCTGCCGCCGAACATGGTGCTCTTGTGGTTGACGTTGGCTTGCAGCGGCAGTTGCAGCTGCAAGCAGTGGTCTTGCCAGCTGAGCACTTGCAGGCCCATTTCGCGGGTCAGCGGGATGTCGCTGTGCAACACCGCTTGCAGGTATTGGCTGTCGCTGCTCATGGGCGGTTGTCCTCGTGGTCGTCAGGCCCGCTGCCATTGCTGTCGGCGAAGCTCAGGCCGTGCTTGCGCAGTTTGTCGTGCAGGGTTTTACGGGGGATGCCCAGCGCTTCGGCGAGGCTGCGCATGGAGCTGTGTGGCTGGGTCAGCTCAGCGGCGATCAGCGAGCGCTCGAACTGCTCGACCTGTTCGCTGAGGTTGCCGCTGAGCACGGGCGCACTCACCTGCGGGGCAGCCGCCACCTGACCATCGAGCGCCAGCTCCAGGCCCAAGGCGAAGCGTTCGGCGGCGTTTTGCAGCTCACGCACGTTGCCGGGCCAGTCGTGGCGCAACAGCACCGCGCGTTGCGCCGGTTGCAGGGTGTGCGGCGCCAGGCCGTGGCGCTGGCTGGCGGCATCGGCGAAATGCTGGAACAGCACCAGGATGTCATCGCCGCGTTCGCGCAGGGCCGGAATGCGCAGCGGGGCCACGTTCAGGCGGTAGTACAAGTCGGCGCGAAAACGCCCTTGATCGGCGGCCTGGCGCAGGTCTTCCTTGGTCGCGGCGATGATGCGGATATCCAGCGGGATCAGCTGATTGCCACCCAGGCGCTCGACTACCCGCTCCTGCAACAGGCGCAGCAGCTTGACCTGCACGTCCAGGCTCATGCTCTCGATCTCGTCGAGGAACAAGGTGCCGCCGTTGGCGAATTCGAACTTGCCGATGCGGCGTTTCTGCGCGCCGGTGAAGGCGCCGGGCTCATGGCCGAACAGCTCGCTCTCGACCACCGATTCGGCCAGGGCACCGGCGTTGATCGCCACGAACGGGCCGTCACGGCGGCTGGACAGGTCGTGCAGGGCACGGGCTACCACTTCCTTACCGGCGCCGGTTTCGCCGAGGATCAGCACGTCGGCGCGGGTTGCGGCCAGGGCACCGATCTGCTCGCGCAGACGCTGCATGGCCGGCGACTGGCCGACCAGGCGGGTGGACAGCTCGTGGCGGTCGCTCAAGGCCAGGCGCAGGCTGCGGTTGTCCAGCACCAGCCGACGCAAGGCCAGGGCACGGCGTACGCTGTCGAGCAGGGCATCGCTGGCGAAGGGTTTTTCCAGGAAGTCATAGGCCCCCGCGCGCATCGCCTGCACCGCCAGCGGCACGTCGCCGTGACCGGTGATCAGCAACACCGGCAACTCGTGGTCACGCCCGCGCAGGTGTTCCAGCAGTTGCAGGCCATCGATGCCGGGCATGCGGATATCGCTGACGACTACGCCGGGCCAGTCCGCCTCGATGCGTTCGGCCAGGCCTTGGGCGTCGGCCAGGGTCACCACCTTGAGCCCGGCCAGGTCCAGCGTCTGGCCCAGCGCCTGGCGCAGGTGTGGGTCGTCGTCGACCAGGATCACCTGGGTACGGCTGTCGATCAATGTCTCGGACGTCATGCCGAGGGGTCCTCCGAAGTGGGCAAGGTCGCGCCGGGCTTGGCGACGCGCATCTGCAACGTGAGCAGGGCGCCACCTTCCGGGTGGTTGCCGAGCAGCAGTTCGCCGCCGAGGGTGCGCATCAGGCTTTCGCAGATGGCCAGCCCCAGGCCCAAGCCCTGGGTACGGGTCTTGGTGGTGAAGAACGGCTCTTTGGCGTGCTCCAGGGCTTGGCGGGTAAAGCCAGGGCCATTGTCGCGAATGTACAGGTAGACGTACTCATCGCGCCGTTCGGCACTCAGCCACAGCCGGCGCGGGTTGGCTTTTTCGGTGAGCGCGTCGAGGGCGTTGGCCAGCAGGTTGCCGAGCACCTGGCGCAGGCGGGTTTCGCCGGCCTGGACCCACAACGGCGCATCGGGCAAGTCGCGGATCAGTTCCACCGCCATCGCTCTGCGACGCTTGGCCAGCAGGGCCAGGGCGTCATCCAGGGCTGGCTGCAAGGCCACGCTCTCGGGGGCATGGCGGTCGCGGCGGGCGAAGGCGCGTAGGTGGGCGATGATCGAGGCCATGCGTCCGGTCAGCTCACCGATCAGCTTGAGGTTGCCGCGAGCATCCTCGGTGCGCTCGTGGTCAAGCAGGATCTCCGCGTTTTCGGCATAGCTGCGGATCGCCGCCAGCGGCTGGTTGAGCTCGTGACTGATGCTTGCCGACATGGTGCCTAGCACCGACAGCTTGCCCGCCTGGACCAGTTCGTCCTGGGCGCGCACCAGCTCCTGCTGGGCATTTTCGCGTTCCAGCACGGCGCTCTTGAGCCGGGTATTGAGCCCTTCGAGGTCGGCGGTACGCTCGGCCACACGCTTTTCCAACTGCTGGCGGCCCCGGGCTTCGAAGTCGATCCGGTCGATGTAGTGGCGCCGCCGCTGCATCACCAGACCCGTCAGCAGAATCAGTACCAACAACGCGCCGCCACCGATGGCCATGACCGTCTGCACCGAGCGATCGATGAGGATGTGAGGCGCGAGGATGCTCACCTGCCAACCGGTTTCCTTGATGTCGCGGGTCTGGATCAGCCAGGCATCCGGATTGAGGTTCAACGGCTGCGGGGCCTGGGTCGGATAAGGCTGGATGGCGAGCATGGCGGCCCGTTCGGCGTCGGTCAGGGCGCGGGTGGCACGGAAGCGCCAGTCGGGGCGCGAGGTCAGCACCACCACGCCGTTCTGGTCGGTCAGCAACAGTTGTTCGGGGGTGCGCCCCCACAGCGTTTCAGTGTGGTCCAGGTCGACTTTCACCACCAGCACGCCGATCACCTTGTCGCGATCATGCACGGCGGCTGCGAAGAAGTAGCCACGCTTGGCCGAGGTCGTGCCCTGGCCGAAGAAGCGCCCCAGGCGGCCCTCCATCGCTTCGATGAAGTACGGGCGGAAGGCGAAGTTACGGCCCAGGAAGCTGTCGTGCTTGTCCCAGTTGGAGGCGGCCAGGGTGTTGCCGCTGACATCCATCAGGTACATCACCTCGGCGCCGGTCTGCTGGGTGATGCCCTTGAGCAGGCGGTTGGCGTTGGTCACCGCCTCCAGCTTGAACGGATCGGCCAGCACCTGGCGCAGCGCCGGCAGGTCGCCGAGGATCTGCGGCAAGGTCTCGTAGCGGTGCAGGGTGCCGAGCAGGTTGGCCACGTAGAGGTCGAGGGTCTGGCGATTCTGCGAAGCCAGTTCGTCCTGGTAGTAGCGCTCGGCCAGGTGATGCAGCGGCCAGAGCAGCGGTGCCAGGCACACGGCAAGTATCGCCAGGCTGCGCCAGCGGGGGCGCCGAGGTGGGGTGGAAATCTGCATCATCGCCAGTTATGCCAGAAGAGTCTGCGGCAATTATGCGCTACTTGGGGCCTTCCTTGGGCGCTCGCGGATTGTGCGGGTTCAGGTGCTCCGTCGTCTTTACGCACACGCCTCTTGAATATCGCCCGCAGCAGTGGCGATATAAGCGACAAAAAAACCGAGGTCACTTGCACATGCCCCTCAGCACCCTGATTCAACGTTCCAGCCAGCCCAGTCCTTCGCTGAGCGAAGCCCAGGCGCATGCCTTGCTGAGGGCGCACTACGACCTTGAGGGCAGCCTGCAATCATTGGGTAGCCAGCAGGACCTGAATTTCCGTGTCGACAGCGGTCACGCGCGCTACGTGCTCAAGGTGTGCCATGGCAGCTATGCCGAGGTCGAGTTGCAGGCCCAGCATGCCGCCCTGGCCTACCTGAGTGAGCAGGGCTTGCCGGTGCCGGTGGTGCGTCCCGCGCGCAATGGTTCAGCCTTGCTGGCGCTGGACAGCGAAGGCCAACCGCTGCGCGTGCGCCTGCTCGACTACATCGAAGGCCAGCCGTTGACCCGCCTCAAGCACCTGCCAGCCAGGCTGATGGCCGAGCTCGGCGCACTCTGTGCCCGGGTCGACCAGGCCCTGGCCGACTTCGACCATCCGGGGCTTGAGCGCACCTTGCAGTGGGACCCGCGCCATGCCCAGGCACTGATCGCGCATCTGCTGCCAGTGTTGCGTGATGAAACCCGCCGCGAGCAGGTCGCACGGGTGGCGAGTGAGGCCGGGCAAACCTTGGCAACCCTGGTCGATCAACTGCCGACCCAGGCCGTGCATCTGGATATCACCGACGACAACGTGGTCTGGAGCCGCGACGCCCAGCGCCAATGGCAGCTGCAAGGGGTGATCGATTTCGGCGACCTGCTGCGTACCTGGCGCATTGCCGATCTATCGGTGACCTGTGCAGCGTTGCTGCACCATGCCGAGGGCGATCCGCTGCGCATCCTGCCGGCGGTCAGCGCTTATCAGGCGGTCAATCCGCTCAGTGATGCAGAGTTGCGTGCCCTCTGGCCGCTGGTACGGATGCGCGCTGCGGTGTTGGTGCTGAGCAGTGAACAGCAGCTGGCGGTCGATCCGGACAACCAGTACACCCGCGACAACATCGCCCATGAATGGCAAATCTTCGACACCGCCAATGCCGTGCCCGCGGCGCTGATGGAAGCGGCGATTGTGCAAGCCGCCGGTCGCCAGCTGCCATCTGTTCAGCTATCTGGCTGCGCGCCTTTGCTGCCGGAGTTGGCAGGTCAGGCGGTGACCAAGGTCGATCTTGGCGTGCTCAGCCCGCATTGCGAGGCGGGTAACTGGGAGCAGGCCGGCTTTGACCAGGCCGTACTGGCCGCGCAGCTCGGCGCTGCGTGCAGCCTGCATGGCCAGTATCGCTTGTCGCAGACCCATATCGATCGGCCCGACGAGCCCGCCACCTGCGCGCTTGGCGTGGAGTTGAGAGTGCCATCTGGCAGTCTGGTGCAAGCGCCGCAGGACGGCATCTGGCAGCGCACTGGCGAGGGTCGTGGACGCTTGCGCACGGCCGATTGGAGCCTGTGGCTCAAGGGCCTGGAAGACACTCCGGCCGATGGCCAGGTGGTGACACAGGGGCAGACGCTGGGTACGGCCTGTGGCTTTTTGAGTGTGCAGCTGTGTCGCGAAGATGCGCTGCAGCCGCCGTTCTTCGCCAAGCCGTCGGCAGCCGCCGCCTGGTTGGCCCTGTGCCCGTCGCCGCAGCCTTTGCTCGGCTTTGCCTGCGATGCCGAGCCATTGCCCGACGCCCAAGCGCTGCTGGCCCGTCGCGACGCCAGCTTTGCCCGTTCGCAGAAGCACTACTATGCCCAGCCGCCGCGTATCGAGCGGGGCTGGCGCAACTACCTGATCGACATGCATGGCCGCTCGTACCTGGACATGCTCAATAACGTGGCGGTGCTCGGCCATGGTCACCCGCGTATGGCCGCAGAGTCGGCGCGCCAGTGGTCGCTGCTCAACACCAACTCGCGCTTTCACTACGCGGCCATCGCCGAGTTCTCCGAGCGCCTGCTGGCCCTGGCGCCGCCTGGCTTTGACCGGGTGTTTCTGGTCAACAGCGGCACCGAGGCCAACGACCTGGCAATTCGCCTGGCCTGGGCCTACAGCGGCGGGCGCGACCTGCTCAGCGTGCTGGAGGCCTATCACGGCTGGTCGGTGGCCACCGATGCTATTTCCACCTCTATCGCCGATAACCCGCAAGCGCTGGAAACCCGGCCGGATTGGGTCCACCCGGTCGAGGCGCCGAACACCTTCCGTGGCCGTTATCGCGGGCCGGACAGCGCCGCCGACTACCTGCGTGACGTCGATGCCAAGCTTGCCGACCTCGATGCGCGCGGGCGCCAGCTGGCCGGCATGATCTGCGAGCCGGTGTACGGCAACGCCGGGGGGATCTCGTTGCCGGCAGGCTATCTGCGCGATGCCTACGCCAAGGTGCGCGCCCGTGGCGGGGTGTGCATCGCCGACGAGGTGCAGGTCGGCTACGGTCGGCTGGGCGAGTATTTCTGGGGCTTCGAGGAGCAGGGCGTGGTCCCGGACATCATCACCATGGCCAAGGGCATGGGCAACGGCCAGCCGCTGGGCGCAGTGATCACTCGCCGCGAAATCGCCGAGGCGCTGGAAGCCGAGGGCTACTTCTTCTCCTCCGCAGGCGGCAGCCCCGTCAGTTGCCGGATCGGCCTGGCAGTGCTGGACGTGATGCACGACGAGGGCCTGTGGCAGAACACCCGTGAGGTCGGCGCCTACTTCAAGGCGCGCTTGCAGGCTTTGGTCGATAAACATCCGCTGGCCGGCGCCGCCCATGGTTCGGGTTTCTATCTGGGACTGGAACTGGTACGCGATCGCGACACACTGGAGCCGGCCAGTGAGGAGACCATGATGCTGTGCAATCGCTTGCGCGATCTGGGCATCTTCATGCAGCCAACCGGCGATTACTTGAACATCCTCAAGATCAAACCGCCGATGTGTACCACGCGGGCGAGTGTGGATTACTTCGTCGATTGTGTGGATAGGATCTTGGCTGAAGGTCTCTAACAGCGGGCGAATGGCTCGGTCAAATCGATTCATATCGGTTAGATCGAGCTTTTTATATCTAAACGGTCTCTTTGATCGCTTTTAAAGCCGATATTTATCGGATATAAATGCGGGTCATTGACCCTCGGGCCGCAGCGCGACCCAGACCCTCCGACAGTTTTTCCAGAGGCTACTGATGAAAACCCTCAATTCGACCCCGCGTGCCGACGGCTTCCACATGCCAGCCGAATGGGCGCCGCAGACCCAGGTCTGGATGGTCTGGCCGGAGCGCCCTGACAACTGGCGTCTGGGCGGCAAGCCAGCACAGGCTGCGCATGTCACCCTGGCCAAGGCCATCGCCCGCTTCGAGCCGGTGACCGTCGGCGTTTCCGCCGGCCAATACGAGAACGCTCGGCGCCAACTCGACGTGCCGAACATCCGCGTGGTGGAAATCAGCAACGACGATGCGTGGGTGCGCGACACCGGCCCAACCTTCGTCATCAATGACCACGGCGAAGTGCGCGGTGTAGATTGGGGCTTCAACGCCTGGGGCGGCTTCGACGGCGGCCTCTATGCGCCGTGGAACCGCGATGAAGAGCTGGCTGCCAAGGTGCTGGAAATGGAGCGCTGCCAGCGCTACCAGACCGAAGGTTTCGTGCTCGAAGGCGGCTCGATCCACGTCGACGGTGAAGGCACCCTGATCACCACCGAGGAATGCCTGCTCAATCGCAACCGCAACCCACACCTGGACCGCGAGCAGATCGAGCAGATCCTGCGCGAGCAGTTGGCAGTCGATACCATCGTCTGGCTGCCAGATGGCTTGTACAACGATGAGACCGACGGCCACGTCGACAACTTCTGCTGTTACGTCGCCCCAGGTGAAGTGTTACTGGCCTGGACCGATGATTCCAACGACCCCAACTACGCCCGCTGCCACGCGGCCTTCGAGGTGCTGAAAAACACCCGTGATGCCAAAGGGCGCGAGTTCGTGGTGCACAAGATGCCCATTCCTGGACCACTGTTCGCGACGCAAGAAGAGTGCGCCGGGGTCGATCAGGTCGCCGGCAGCCAGGAGCGTGATCCATCGGTGCGCCTGGCTGGCTCCTATGTGAACTTCCTGATCGTCAATGGCGGGATCATCGCGCCGAGCTTCGACGATCCGGCAGATGCTGAAGCTAGAGCGATTCTGGCCAAGGTCTTCCCAAATCATGAAGTGGTGATGATCCCGGGTCGTGAGTTGCTTCTGGGCGGTGGCAACATTCACTGCCTGACCCAGCAGCAACCGGCGCCGATCAAGCGCTAACCTCTTGGCAAATGAAAAGGCCCGTCGCGATGACGGGCTTTTTTGTTGGTGCGACGGCTGGCGCGGGGAATGGCATACGTTTTGTATTGTTTTCCATTGTGTTTCAAACAGATAGGACTACTCCGATCTGTAACAAAACCCACGTAAGTTAGCCGCTCACGGGCCCAGGGAGTTTGTGTAGAGATGAATGCAGCAAGTGAGTCGGCTTTGCCCCCATCGGCAGTGAATCACGAATCGCTCAAAATATTGACGCAGTGGTTGAGACACCATGGAAGCAAACGGGTCAGGACGACCGACCCGCGACGTCTGCTGGATGGGCGCTATCCGCAAGGCTTGATCAGTGAAGCAGAGCTTGAGGCTCTGATGGCTGTCTGGCATTGACCGGGTAGTACTTACGGATGAATGAAAAACGCCACCGCGATCATGCGGTGGCGTTTTTGTTTGTGGGTGTCAGTTGCACGGCCGTGCCTACAGGAGTGCTGTTCACTTGAGAGTTTGGGGCCGCAAAGCGGCCCCGAAACAGACGAAACAGGTCTAACAGTGATCAGTCGCGGCCGGTAAGCACCCTGCAAATTTAGAAATTGTACGTGCCGGTCACCACCAGGCTGCGCGGATCGCCCACCTGAATCTGCGCCGCACTGGTTGCCGAGGCGTAGTAGGTCTTGTCGGCAATATTGTTCAACGCCGCGCGCACATCCCAGTCGCGTGTACGGAACCCTGCCAGTGCATCCCAGCGGCCATAGCCCGGCAACACCGTGGTGTTCTGGTTATCGGCATAGCGCTCGCCCACCAGGGTCAGGCCGGTTTCTGCGTACCAGCCCAACTCTGGCTTCCAGGTGATGAACAGGCTGCCGTTACGCTTGGCCACGTCGTTGATCCGGTTGCCCTCCTGGCCGTTGTTGTCCTCGACGATGATCGCGTCCTGGATACCGATCCCGCCGCGCACGTACCAGTTGCCAACGATATTGCCGGTGGCGGTCAGCTCGATACCGCGTGACCGTTGCAGGCCGCTCAGTTGAATCAGCTCGGGGTTGTTCGCGTCGCGGGTGCGGCGGTTGTACAGCTCCAGTTCATAGACGGCGAGGGTGGTGGTCAGGCGGTCGTCCAGCCAGTCGCTCTTGACGCCGATTTCCTTCTGCCGGCTGAGCTCTGGCCCGGTGTCGTTGGCATTACCAGGCGCGCCCGGGGTGATGCCGATCAGCCCGCCGCCAACCGGCGAAAAGGTCTTGCTCCAGGACGCATAGAACGAATGGTCTTGCCATGGCGAATACACCACGCCCAGCCGTGGGCTGGTGGTGTTGCTGTCCTGTTTTTCGCTCAGGTTACGAATCTGGTTGGTCGTTTCCACCTCGAACTGATCGAAGCGCACGCCAGCGAGGATCTGCCACTGATCGTTCAGGCGGATCTGGTCCTGCAAGTACAGGCCGCGGCTGTCGACCACGCTGTGGTTGTTGCTCGACACCACCATGCGGCCGTTGTGTTGCAGGCTACGGTCGGGGTTGTTCAGGTCCAGGCTCGGAACCAGGGTGCCGCCGTCCTTAGGCTTTGCGGCGGTGTACAGCAAAGGATCGCGGCGCTGATGTCCGAACTCAAGGCCCACCAGCAGCTTGTGCTCCAGGCTCCAGGTGGCGAAGTTGCCTTCGGCTTCGAGGTTGTTGAACAGGTTGCGGGTCTTCAGGTCCTGCTGCCAACGCTGGCGAGTGACGGTGTTATTGCTGGCGTTGTAGGCGGTCACGTAGGTGTTGTCGAAATCACTGTCGAGCTGGAACAGGCTCAGGGTATGGCGCAGCTGCCAGGTGTCGCTGAGCTGGTAGTTCAGGCGTGAGCGCAGCGACTGGCTCTTGTCGTCGATGAAGTCGCGCTGGGTATCGCCATAGGTGGTGTCGCGGCCAACGTCGGCCGGGCGTCCATTGACGCCTGGGATGCCGCGATCAGGTGTGCGGTTGAAGCGGCTGTATTCGTACTGCACCAGCCAGTTGAGATCTTCGCTCAGCTGCCAGCTCATGGAGGGGGCGAACAGCTGGCGGCTGCCATCGATACCGTCGCGGAAGCTGTTGTTGTCCTGGTTGCCCAGGTTCAGGCGCAGGCTGATGTCATCGCTAGGGTCGGCGTTGAGGTCGGCGTACAGGCTGCGCAGGTCCTCGCTGCCGCCTTGGACCTCGATGCTCGAGCGGCGGCCATGTTCTGGCACCTTGCTCACCCGGTTGACGATACCGCCCTGGCTGCCCCGGCCATACAGCACTGCCGCTGGGCCCTTGAGCACATCGACCCGCTCGATGTTGTGCAGGTCGCGAATGTACTGGCTGTCGTCGCGCACGCCATCGAGATAGAAGTCGTTGCTGCTATCGAAGCCGCGGATTCGCACGCTGTCGAAGCGCGTGTCGGCGCTGCTGCTGACGTTGGGGATGCCTTCGAGTGCCTTGCCCAGCGAACTGCTGCCGTAGTCCAGCACATTTTGCGTCTTGAGGGTGTCGATCGCCTGCGGCACGTAACGCACCGGGGTCGAGGTGCGGGTCGCGGTGCTTACTTCTTTCACTCTGGGGTTATCGCGCTCGCGTTCACTGTCGGCGGTGACCGACAACTCCGGCAGGGTAGTGGTAGCAGCATGGGCAACGCCTGCGCTGCACAGCAGCGACAGGCCGAGGGTTACAGGAGAAAGACGGCAGGCAGCACGCATGGAAACATCCGCATAAGGCAGTAATTGGAAAAAGGGTGCGGATGATAATGCGTGCTATTTACTCGTGCTTGGGTATTTGTAAAGACTCGTCTTTACATATGTATCAGTTTGTAAATGCCAGGCCACAGTCAGGATGTCAGCACAAGAGACAGATTGCCCCAGGCAATGGCAGATATGCATTGAAATGCACCAGACCTAAGCGTGATTTTGGTTATATCGACCTGCATTTCACGATTTTTTGACATCCTCAAGCGCGGGCGGATAGGATTCGGCCAACGCCTGCCGGCCATGACTTGGCCATGCAGCTGCACAAGGCCCGCCAGGCAAGTATCGGTGGGGCCTTCCAGTTGGATCCGCATAGCGTCGAACCTACGAAGGGGCGTTGGTTCCTGGCGTCAAAATGCAGAGCGTTTTTGATTAAGAAATAAGGAAAATAACATGTTGAAAACCAGGATCAGCCTGGTCGCCTTGGCGATGATCGCCGCGACCCAGGCACAGGCCAACGAGCAGGCCGACAGCAAGGGCTTTATCGAAGACAGCCACGCAAACGTTCTCCTGCGTAACGCTTTCATCAATCGTGACAAGAAACACGGCACCAACGATCAGTCCCAATGGGGTCAAGCGTTCATCGCCAACTTCTCCTCCGGCTTCACCCAAGGCACCGTCGGTGTAGGCGTTGACGCCTTCGGCCTGTACGCGGTGCGTCTGGACGGTGGTAAAGGTCGCAACCAAGGTGGCGGCGTCGACTTCTTCAAGCGCTCCGACCCTACCTTCGACGGCGAAAAAACCAACTCGCCGCACAACCTGGCCCGCGCTGGCGCGGCCGTGAAGTTCCGCATCTCCAACACCGTGCTCAAGTACGGTGACCAGATGCCAGCCCTGCCGGTTCTGCAATACGACGATGCCCGTCTGCTGCCAGAAAGCTTCACCGGTACCCTGATCACCTCCAAGGAGATCGAAGGCCTGGAGCTGAACGCCGGTCGTTTCACCCAGGAAGCGCGCAAGAGCGCCGAGCGCCGTGACGGCGGTGGCCTCAAGTCGATCAACGTGCTCGGTGGTAGCTACAAAGTTACCGACAACTTCACCGCTTCGCTGTACACCGCAGACAACGAAGACGTGATGAAGAAGCACTACCTGGGCTTGAACTACGTCTTCCCGATTGCCGCTGACCAGTCGCTGACCCTGGACTTCAACGGCTACAAGTCGGACATCGACAACAAGTACGTACGCGCCGCCAGCCTCAATGGCGACTCCAACACCATCTGGAGCCTGGCTGCTACCTACGCCTACGGCCCGCACTCGTTCACCCTGGCGCACCAGCGCAGCACCGGCAGCACCGGCTACAACTACGGCTGGTACCAGAACGAGGGTGGCGTGGGTGACGGTGGTTCGACCATCTACCTGGCCAACTCCTACTGGTCTGACTTCAACGCTGAAGACGAGCGTTCCTGGCAGCTGGGCTATGGCCTGGACTTCGGCGCCTTCGGCGTACCGGGCCTGACCTACAAGGTTGCCTACGTTGTTGGTGACAACATCAACACCCGTAAAGTCGGTGCCCCACAAGGCTTCGGCGAGGGTAAAGAGCGCGAGATCTTCAACCAGATCCGTTACGTCGTTCAAGACGGCCCGGCCAAGGACCTGTCGATCAAGCTGCGTAGCTCGTTCGTGCGTACCAACAACGCCGTTCAGCAAAACGGCTACAACGACGACGGTAACGAAGTCCGCGTATTCGTCGAGTACCCGATCAGCATCTTCTGATCTTGATCAGTTAGATACGTGTCGTCTGCTTTGGGGCTGCTCTGCAGCCCTTCGCGGCGGTTCGGCGCCCCGACAAGCCCGCTCCCACAGGGTTGGCGCTGCTCTGAAGATTGGCGCTGTTCCTGTGGGCACTACGTGTCGTCTGCTTTGGGGCCGCGTTGCGGCCCTTCGCGGGCAAGCCCGCTCCCACAGGATTAACGCTGCTCTGAAGATTGGCGCCGCTCCCACAGGATTAACGCTGCTCTGAAGATTGGCGCCGCTCCCACAGGATTAACGCTGCTCTGAAGATTCGCGCCGCTCCCACATGTACAGCGCCAGTCTTCAAGCAGCGCTATTCCTGTGGGAGCGGGCTCGCCCGCGAAGGGCCGCAACGCGGCCCCAAAATGGCGAGTCATGCCGGGGCTGTTTGTTTGCGGCGTACCGTAGCCACGGCTGGCGCCTTGTCAATTTCTCCCGTCTCTGGCGCAAAGCTGTCACTGCGCGCCATCCGCCACATCCGCGCATAGAACTCACTTTCGATCGAGCCACTGAGCAATTCGCCTGGCTTGAGGAAGGTATGCAGCTGCGAGAACAGGCCAATTTCACTGGGGCTGATACGCCGCGCCAGGTGCTTGGGCTTGAGCTCCGAGGGATGCTCAAGCCCCGCTGCGGCGAGCATCTCGGCCAGGGCATGCAAGGTGTTGCGATGGAAGCTGGCCACGCGCTCGGCCTTCTCCGGCACCACGAGCGCACGCTGGCGCAGAGGATCCTGGGTCGCCACGCCAGTCGGGCATTTGTTGGTATGGCAGCTCTGCGACTGAATGCAGCCAATGGCGAACATGAAGCCGCGCGCCGAGTTGACCCAGTCGGCGCCAATGGCCAATACGCTGGCGATATCGAATGCGCTGACCAGCTTGCCCGCCGCGCCGATGCGTACCCGATCACGCAGGTTCAAGCCGACCAGGGTGTTGTGCACGAACATCAAGCCCTCCCGCAGCGGTACGCCGATATTGTCGGAAAACTCTCGCGGCGCCGCGCCCGTGCCGCCTTCACTGCCGTCGACGACAATGAAGTCCGGGGTAATGCCGGTGGCCAGCATGGCCTTGGCGATGGCCATGAACTCCCACGGATGCCCCAGGCAAAACTTGAAGCCCACCGGCTTGCCGCCAGACAGTTCCCGCAGCAACGCGACGAAGCGCAGCAGCTCGACCGGGGTGCGGAAGGCGCTGTGGGCGGCCGGCGAGATGCAGTCCTCACCTTCGCGCACGCCACGGGTGGCGGCGATTTCCGGGCTGACCTTATGCCCCGGCAAGATCCCGCCGTGGCCAGGCTTGGCGCCTTGGCTGAGCTTGATCTCGATCATCTTCACTTGCCCATCGCGCGCCTGCTCGGCAAAGCGCTGCGGATCGAACCGGCCCTCGTCGGTGCGACAGCCAAAGTAGCCACTGCCGATCTCCCAGATCAGGTCGCCGCCGTGCTCGCGATGGTAGGGGCTGATACTGCCTTCGCCGGTGTCATGGGCGAAGCGGCCCAGCCGTGCGCCCTTGTTCAGGGCGGCAATGGCGTTGGCGCTAAGGGCGCCGAAGCTCATCGCCGAGATATTGAAGATCGATGCCGCATAGGGTTGCAGGCACTGCGGCCCGCCGATACGGATGCGAAACGACGCCGGATCCGGCGTTTGCACCGGCAGCATCGAATGGCTGATGAACTCGAAACCGGTCTTGTAGACGTCATTGAGCGTGCCAAAGGCTTTCTCGGCACTCTCGTTCTTGGCGCGGGCATACACCAGTGAACGTTGCGCGCGGGAGAACGGCAGCTTGTCGTCATCACCTTCGATCAGGTACTGGCGGATTTCCGGGCGAATGGTTTCGATCAGGTAACGGATGTTGCCCAGGATCGGGTAGTTGCGCCGCACCGCGTGATGGCTCTGGCGCAGGTCGTTGAGGCCGACCAGGCTGAGCAGGGCAGTGATCACGCAAAACGGCCACAGCCAGCTGTGCTGGGCGAGCAAAGGGATACTGGCAAAGGTGAAGATCAGGCAGGCGGCCAGGCAGGCGTAGCGGCTGGGGAGCGACTCTTTCATGGGTCCATCGTAGGCAGGATGACCCGACCTAGGATAGGCAAAGCAGGCGCGCGGAAAACCAGGGGTTTCGGTAAAAGACTCTTGCGCGCGCGCAGCTTGTGTTCAATGGATTGCTTACGCTAAGACCACCTGCAATGCGATCAATCCAGTTCGAAATACCATTCGAGGAAGGCGTTGAAATCTGGCCACTGAGGTTTCACTTTGCCTGCCAGGAAATCGGCCAGCAACGGGCCGGCCTCCAGCTCAAGCACTTCGCCTGTATCGCGGTTGTAGAAGAAACCGTGTTCGGAGTGGAACCCGTCCAGTGGCAGGTATGCTTCTGGCAGCCCCATCACATGGGCAGCCTTGATACTACCCATATAGCTGGAGTTCACCAGGAACCAGCCCACCTGAAACATCTCCACATGACGACTGAGAAAGGTCGGACCGTCTTCGGCATGCAGGAAGAAGCGCACGAAATCAGAGTCCATGGGGAGGCCAAGGCCAAGCAACGCTTGGCGGTATTCTTCAGAGGCATCATCGAACCACCAGCCTTTGGTCTTGCAGTGGTTGATCAGTTTTTCGGAAAGCATGTCAGGCTCCACAGCGGTTTGGTTTGCCACCGCCCTTGATGGAGGCAGTGGCACGTTGTTTCCAGTATGCCTCACGGTCAATGTCAAACGCGCTACGGTTGACCGGATTGTGTGGGTGAGCATTGGGCAAGTGCGGATGCAGCGCCTTGCTCTTTTGGAACCGATTATGGGTATCGGCCGACAGTTCGAACAAGGATCCGATGCCATTCTGCTTGGAGTGGTGCAGGTGGACCACCTCGTACTTGCCGTTCTTGATGATCATCGGACTGCGCTGCTCTTCCAGCACCAGCTGACGGTTGGTTTTCACGCCATTACGTGTATTGACCTTCAAGTCCCAGTCGATCTCCTGCTGATAGACCGTATGCACATTGCCAGAAGGCGCCTCGAACACCGTTCGGGTGAAGATGCCATCCAGGCCGAGCGGGTCGATCCAGGTGAACGGGTTGGGCCCATAGGCATACAGGTTCAGGCCACCGTACAGGCCAATCGGGTCCGGTTGGGTGAAGCGCCCGATATCGGGGTCGTAGTAACGGTGCAGGTTGTAGTGCAGGCCGGTTTCGCGATCAAGGTACTGGCCCTGAAAGCGCAGATTCTGCTCGTCGATGAAGCGCGCCTCGCGCTCCTCGCGCAAGGTATTGCCCCACACCTGATAGCTCGCTTGCCAGAGCAGCTGGCCCTGGTCGTCGGTCAGCTTGTTCGGCAGGCCATTGACGTCGTTATGGAAGTGGCAGACCTGCTGCGTCTGGCCCTGGCCGTCGATGCGCGCAAGTGGCTCGAAGCCGTCGTTGGCATAGACGTAGAGGCTGGCGCGGCCATTGCGTCGCTCGCTCAGCAGGCGCTGGCCCTCCCAGGTGAAGCAGGTCTGGTT
The DNA here is from genome assembly GCF_044900155.1 of Pseudomonas sp. NPDC088890. NCBI lineage: Bacteria > Pseudomonadati > Pseudomonadota > Gammaproteobacteria > Pseudomonadales > Pseudomonadaceae > Pseudomonas > Pseudomonas sp. NPDC088890. The sequence goes on from NZ_JBJDNG010000005.1 coordinate 142,977, forward strand.
CAACAGCCGACCCTGGCCGTCGTACTCGGTTTTTTCCAGCCTGCGTCCCAGCGGGTCATAGCGCATGCGCAGCACGCGTTCGCGCCCTGCCTGATGGCTGTCGACCCGTACCAGACGGTGCTCGGCGTCATAGTGAAAGTGCTGCGTGCCCCAGCGACGGCTGCGTTTTTCCAGCAACCGGCCAAAGGCGTCATAGCGGTAGCGTTTGTCCTGGTAGTGGCTCAGGCGGTTATGGCGAACCGGTTTGGCCGGCGCCTGCGCGGGGTCTATCAGGTTGGCGGCAGCATCGTAGGTGAAGGCTTCATGGGTGCCATCGTGAGCATCCTGGCGAGCGATTATCCGGCCGGCGGCATCGTGGCGTAGCCACTGCTGGTGCTGTTGGCCGGGCTGCTGGCTGAAATGCCCCGCCAGATCATCGGCCAAGCTCCACTGGTAGCTGTCCTGGAACGGCGCCAGCAGCTGGGAGGCTTGGTCGAGCTGGCGAGATTGGCGTCGGTGCAGCCGCCCGCTGCGGTCGTACTCGCTTTGCGTCGCCAGGCGACCTTGCACGCGCAAGGTTTCCCGATGCAGGCGGTCGCGTTCGAAGTCGCAGAGCACCAGGCCGTCGAGGTTGATGTGGTGCAGATGGCCATTGCCGTAGAAATGCCGATTGAGCCAGCGGCCGTCAGGCAACTGGGTTTGCAGGGGATTGCCCAGTTCATCGTAGACCCGCCTCAGTACCCCGCCTGCAGTGTGCTCCTCGGTGTTTTGCCCCAAGGCGTCATAGGCGAACGCTACCCGTTGCGTGTTACCGTCTCGGTCAGTGCCGAGCACTTCCAGCAGTCGGTCCAACGCGTCGTAGCGATACTCGGTAAAACCATCGTCGGTGGTCTTGGCGACCATTCGCCCACCGGCATCGCGGGTGTACTGATGGACGATTGCCGCTGGGTTCGCCTCGGCGAACTCGGGCGAGGGGTAAAACTCCAGCGCGATCAGGTTGTCCGTGGCGTCATAGCGGTAGCGGCGTCCACCGCCGTCCAGCTCTTGCTGGTCAATCAAGCGATCGAGCGGGTCCCAACTGAACCGATAGTGCTCGCCGTTGGCATTGCTCAGGGCAGTCAAGCGACCGTAGGGATCGTAGCGGTACTCCACCTGATGACCGAGGGGGTCGATGCTTTTCCAGGCTTTGCCTTGCCGATTGAAACTGTAGAGGCTGGTCTGCCCGCCCGTATCGCTGTAGCGCACCAGCCGGCCCAGGGCGTCGTGCTCGAAGTGCTCCCGACGACCGTCAGGCTGCACGATGGCGGTCAGGTAGCCACGGATATCCCGCTCATAGGTGGTGCATTCACCCAAGGCATTGGTCACTGCCTGCAAGTGGCCGCGGTGATCGTAGTCGAAGCGGGTTGTTGCAGCAGAACAATCGGTATAGCGCTTGAGTTGGCCCAGTGGGTTCCAGTGCAGTTGCTTGTGCTTGCCTGCCGCATCGATGATTTCCACAACCTGGCCGTGCGCGTCGTAGCGGTAGCGTGTGACCTGGCCCAGCGGGTCGGTCTCACGGGTGCGATTGCCACGCGGGTCATAGCGATACTGCCAACGATTGCCCGCCCTGTCGGTGCGCGCGCGCGGCAAGGCCCAGTGCTCCAGCCACTGAAACGACTCGCTGCGCCCCAGTGGGTCGATACTCTCGGCCAGGTTGCCCGATTCGTCATAAAAGTACTGCCATTGGCCACCATCGGGCGCCTGGGCGCCGAGCAGTTGGCGCTCATCGTTCCACTCGAAGTGCCAGGTGTCGCCCAGCGCATTGGTGAACGAGGTGACCTGATACTGCGGGTTCCAACGACGGGTCGAGACCCGTTGCAGGCCATCGGTGATACGCGTAATGCCCGCGCCAAGGTCATACTCGAAGCGATACTCGTCGCCTTCGTTGGTCCAGTGTCGGACCACCCGCCAACCATCGTCGAAACTCGCCCACTCATAGCAGCACTGCAGGCCGTCGTAGGTCTGGTGCAGGGTCAGGCGAGCGCCGCCATCGTAGCCGAACTGTCGGGTGGGGCGGGCCAGGGCGTCTTCAACCAGGGCCAGGTTGCCGTAGGCGTCATAGCGGTAGCTGACCAGTGTTTCCCGGCTGGGCTGGGGCTGATTTGCCTGAGGGTAGTGACGATCAACCGCGAGCAGCCGCTGTGGCCACTGGCTGCAATAGCGCAGGTGGATCTCGATCTGCCCGCTACTGTCGCGCAAGCGTGCTAGACGGCCGAGGTCGTCGTAGTCCAGGTAGAGGCGGTTGTCGTTGCGGTCGCCCAGCTGGCTCAGGCGCAGGCGGTCAGGGTTGCCTGGCGTAGGCTCGAACAGCCGGTACACCCCTTGCAGGCTTTCGATCAGCAGTTCGCCATTGAGGGCGTGACGCACGCTCAAGCCTTCACTGGCACTGAATACCGCATCGCCCTTGGGGATCTGCCCCATGTCGATGATTCTGGCTTGCTCATCGGTGAACAGCAGGCGTTCTGTGCCCGCGTCACGCTTGAACTCGACGAAGACTTCGTAAGCCACGCTCCAGCCGGGGCCAAACAGCCCGTCGCGGCGTTCATCGCGGCTGTTGTAGTAGCGCTGCCAGGGCAGCGGGATCGGGCCTGGCAGGTTGAAGTCCAGGTCCTCCTCGCCGTTGAGCAACTTGGCGCCAGTGGGCGCGTGGACCGGATTCGGCGAGCCGACGATGGCAGAGGTGAGGGCGCTGGTGACCTGACCGCTGACATAGCTGCTCACGCCACCGATCAGCATGCAGCCAAACCGGCTGTAGAACTTGCCACCACGCCCGCGCAACAGCATCAAGGCAGTGATCGCCAGGCCGATCCCAGGCGTCTTGCCGCTGCGTATCTCGCGGACCACGATAGGCTCGCCGCCGATGCGCACATTGTTCGACACCAGCCCACCGTCGACGATCACCGCTTCACAGGTGCTGCGGTCGCCACTGCGCGCAGCCGGATGGCCGTTGATCAAGACCTTGCTCGAACCTTCGGCAAGGTATTGCGGCGGCATCGGCGGGTGCTTGCTGCACACGACCTTGTCGTCGTTGGCTTCCTGGGTGTTGGCGGCGGGGCTGGCGACGGTGGGGCGCCACATCTGCGAGAAGAACCCCTTGGCCATGTCCAGGAAGGTTTCCTCAGGCTCATCGGCACCCTCTGCGCCGCCTTCCAGTGGCGCGGGGGGCGCGATAACCACACCTGCTGCGCGGGCTGCCGGTTTACCGTTGGTCTTGGTGTCGGGTGAGCCTGAAGCGATGGTCGCCTGCACCGAGGGCGGAAACAAAAAATTGCCGATACCCTCACATAATCGACTGAGCCCAGTGTCGGCGCCGGTCGCCGCCATGGCCACACCCACCACCAGGCCCACCACTGCGCCGAGCACGAAGCAGCCCAGCCCGCCAGTGGCTACGGTGATGCCCAGGGCCGCAGCGACGGCTGCCGTCGCCAGGGCGCCGATGGCCACGGTGGCAGCAACTTCCAGCACGCCGCCGACGATGTCGGCCATCATCGAGGTGTGCAACAGGGCATCGCCTTCGCGTGCCGCCCACAGAGCGTCAGACATGGAAGGGGATCAGCCGAGGTTGTCGAAGTCGAGCGATTGTTTGATCGCCAGCCAATGCGCTGCCTCAGCTTCGCCCAGCGGCTGCGGCTTGACGTAGCTGAGCGCGAACATCCGGCGAGTGCCGGGCAGCACAAAAGCCAGCTGGTACTGGTAGACCTTCTCCTGGCCCTTGCTGAACTGGCTGCTCAGCTCGATCGCGTCAATGCCTGTGGCGCCCACGCGCACCGCCTGGGCGGGCTGGAAGTTGAGGTCCTTGACCTGCTGTTGCAGGCGCTGCAATTGGCCATCGAAGTTGCTGTGCAGGGTCTCGCCCTCGGCCAACAGGCTACGGCTGACGATCAAGGAGGTGCCCAAGGCCTCGAAGCGCAGGATATTGATCGTGGAGTCCTGCACAGTGGGGTCAGGCAGGGCGAAGCGGAATTCGTTGAGGCGGTAGCTCATGGGGCATCTCGTTACTTGCTGGAGTCGGGGAACATGGCCTTGACCGAGTCCTGGATTTTTTTCTGCACACCTTGCTCATTCGCTGCGGTTTGCGCACCGCTGCCAACGTTCAGGTCGAGGGTGCCGTCCGTGTTGATCTCGGCATCTTTGCTGGCGTGGAAGCTGAACTGCACGCAGCTGAGGTTGATCTGCCCACTGGCATTGAGCTCGATCACGCTCTTGCCGCAGACCAGCCGCAGGTTGTCACCCACTTCCAGCAGGTAGCTGTTGCCGATGCTGTCGCGTTTGCTCGCGCCGACCAGCAGGACCTCGTCGCGGCGCACTGCGCGCAAGCGATCCTGGCCGATGGTGATGGTCTCCAGCATGCCGACGCTCTGGGTGCGGTTGATGCCTACCGAAAGGGTCTCGCTCTGCTCGACCACGGTGTCCATGTTGCGCTCGGCATGCACGTACAGCTGCTCGGCCCCCTTCTTGTCTTCCATGCGAATTTCATTGAAGTTGGCCGGGCTGCCGCCCTTGCTCGAACGGCTCTTCATGCCGCTCTGGGTGGCATTGCCGGGCAGGTCGTAAGGCACCGTTTGTTCAGCGTTGTAGACGCGCCCGGTAATGATCGGTCGGTCAGGGTCGCCTTCGAGGAAACTGACGATCACCTCCTGGCCAATTCGTGGGATCTGCATCGAACCCCAGTTCTTGCCAGCCCAGGCCTGGGACACACGAATCCAGCAGGAGCTGTTTTCGTTGGATTGGTCATGCCGGTCCCAGTGGAAATGCACCTTGACCCGGCCGTACTGGTCGGTCCAGATCTCTTCGCCGGCAGGGCCTACTACCACGGCGGTCTGCGGACCTTTGACGATCGGTCGCATGGTGCTCGAAACCGGCCGATAGCTCTGCTGCGCAGCGATGCAGCTGAGGTTGCTTTCGAACTGCGCCGAGCCGCTGCCACCGCCGGTCTCCAGGCGCTCCTGGACCACGTAGTAACGGGCAGAGACGATCAGGTACTCGCGGTTCTGGTCCTGGCGGGTAAAGCCGCTGAGGCTGAACAGATGGCCGCTACCCAGGCCGCGGGCGTTGCCGCGCAGCTCGACCCGCTCGTGCAGGCTTTGCAGCGACTCCAAGCGGGTGCGCGCATAGTGCTCGCCGTCCTGCGACTGTTCGTAGGCGCCGGGGTAGTCGAACAGCGGATAGTCGCCGGCCTGGTGCGGGCGTGGCATCGCCGAGCGTACGTCGATGCGTGCGCTGGGGCGCTGGAAGTCGTAGTCGTTGAGCTCGAGCGAGCCTGGCTGCACTTCCTGGGCAAGGTGCCAGTCATTGATATGGTCGCGTTCGCGGTGCTGCCCATCCGGGGGATAGAAGGGCACCGACTCGTAGCCCGGCGCCTTGTGGTGGGCGCCGTAGGCGTCGGCCAGCACCAGTACGTGGCGCTCTTGTTCGTGGCGGAAGAAGTAGTAGATGCCTTCTTCCTCCATCAGCCGGCTGACGAACTCGAAGCTGGTCTCGCGGTACTGCACGCAGTATTCGCGTTCGCGATAGCTGCGGCTCAGGGCGTCCTCGAAATCGGAGAAACCCAGGTCGCGGAACACCTGCTTGATGATCTGCGGCGCGCTCAGGTGCTGGAAGATCCGGCAGTCGCTGGTGCGCGTCAGCAGCCACAGCCACGGGCGCAGGGTCACCCGATAGCTGGCGAACTGGCCACGGTCGACCGACTGGCTGCAGCGCGCGACGATGCCATGGAAATAGCGCGAGCCACCCAGGCTCAGCTGCAATGACAGGCTCATCGGCTTGCCGAGCAGTTGGTTGAGGTCGATCGCCGGATCGTCGCTGGTCAGTTGCAGCTCATAGTCGAACAGGCGGCCGAGTTCTTCGCTGCCGCCCATCTCGCTGAGCAGCAGCACGTCTGGGCCCAGAGGGCTGTTGATCTGCGCCAGGCGCGTGAGTTGCTTGAACAGCATGAAAGGTCCTGTCAGCTGGCGGCGCTGAAGTCGTAGTGCAGGTCATTGTCGCGGCGGCTGATGCTGACGCTGGCCAGCGGCTTGCCTTCGAGCAGGCGCGTGAGGAACTCGCGACTCATGTCCGGCAGCAGGCCATTGGTCAGGATCGCGTCGATCATGCGTCCGCCGCTTTCGCTCTCGGTGCAGCGCGAGACGATCAGCTCGACCACGCCTTCGTCGTAGGCGAAGCCCACCTTGTGGGTGCTCTCCACGCGCTTGCGGATGCGCTCCAGTTGCAGCCGAGTGATGGCCTTGAGCATGGCATCGCTGAGCGGGTAGTAAGGGATGGTCACCAACCGGCCGAGCAGCGCCGGCGGGAATATTTCCAGCAACGGCTTGCGCAACGCGCTGGCGACCGACTCGGGATCGGGCAGCGCTTGCGGGTCGTTGCAGGTGCTGGCGATCAGCTCGGTGCCGGCGTTGGTGGTGAGCAGGATCAGGGTATTGCGAAAATCGATCTGGCGACCTTCGCCATCCTCCATGACGCCCTTGTCGAACACCTGGAAGAAGATCTCGTGCACATCCGGGTGGGCTTTTTCCACCTCGTCGAGCAGCACCACGCTGTACGGCCGACGACGCACCGCCTCGGTCAGTACCCCGCCTTCGCCGTAGCCGACATAGCCGGGTGGCGCACCCTTGAGGGTCGACACGGTGTGGGCTTCCTGGAACTCGCTCATGTTGATGGTGATCAGGTTCTGCTCACCGCCATACAGCGCTTCGGCCAGGGCCAGGGCGGTCTCGGTCTTGCCTACCCCAGAGGTGCCGGCGAGCATGAATACGCCAATCGGCTTGTTCGGGTTGTCCAGGCCTGCGCGCGAGGTCTGGATGCGCTTGGCGATCATCTGCAGGGCGTGGTCCTGGCCGATGATGCGCTTGGCCAGGTGGCTGTCGAGGTTGAGCACCGTCTCGATCTCGTTGCGCGCCATGCGTCCGACCGGAATGCCGGTCCAGTCCGCGACCACCGAAGCCACCGCTTGGTAGTCCACGGTTGGCAGAATCAGCGGCGACTCGCCTTGCAGCGCGCTCAGGCGCTGTTGCAGGTCGATCAATTGCTCGCGCAGGGCATGGCTGCCCTGAACGTCGATCTGCTGATCGACCACGCCGACGTGTTCGCGCAATTGCGCGCGAGTGGCCAGCAGCTCATCGACCAGGGCTTTTTCTTCGGCCCAACGGCTTTCCAGCTCGGTGAGGCGTTGGCGCTCTTCGCTCAGGCTGGCCTCGACCTTGGCTTGGCGCTGGACGGTGTCGACGCCGATGGCGCTTTCGCGGGCGATGATCTGCAGCTCTACCTGCAGGGCCTCGATGCGTCGGCGGCTGTCGTCGACCTCGGCCGGGACCGCATGCAGGCTGATCGCCACGCGTGCGCAGGCGGTGTCGAGCAGGCTGACCGACTTGTCGGGCAACTGACGCGCCGGGATGTAGCGGTGCGACAGCTTGACCGCGGCCTCCAGGGCCTCGTCGAGGATTTGCACCTGATGGTGTTTTTCCATGGTCGAGGCAACGCCGCGCATCATCAGCAGCGCCTTGTCTTCGCTCGGCTCGGCCACTTGCACCACCTGGAAGCGCCGGGTCAGGGCCGGGTCTTTCTCGATGTGCTTCTTGTACTCAGCCCAGGTGGTCGCAGCCACGGTGCGCAGGCTGCCGCGCGCCAGTGCCGGTTTGAGCAGGTTGGCCGCATCCCCGGTACCGGCTGCGCCGCCTGCGCCGACCAAGGTGTGCGCTTCATCGATGAACAGGATGATCGGCTTGGGCGAGGCCTGGACATCCTCGATCACCTGGCGCAGGCGCTGTTCGAATTCGCCTTTCATGCTCGCACCGGCCTGCAGCAGGCCAACATCCAGGCTGCGCAGCTCGACGTCCTTGAGCGCTGGCGGTACGTCGCCAGCGACGATACGCAGGGCGAAACCTTCGACCACCGCCGTTTTGCCAACTCCAGCCTCACCGGTAAGGATCGGGTTGTTCTGCCGGCGGCGCATGAGGATGTCGACCAGTTGGCGAATCTCTTCGTCACGGCCGACGATGGGGTCGAGCTTGCCGCTGCGGGCCTGCTCGGTGAGGTCGACGGTAAAGCGCTTGAGCGCTTCCTGCTTGCCCATTGCCGCGGGCGCTACAGCGCCGCTGGCCTCGCCGGGAGCGGCGGCAGTGAAGCCGTCGCTGGCACCCAGGTTGTTTTCGGGCGAGTCGCCGACATACTCATCGAAACGCTCGCTCAAAGCCTCGACCTTGATCTTGGCGAACTCGCTGGACAGCCCCAGCAGGGCGTTGCGCAGGCTTGGTGTCTTGAGGATGCCCAGCAACAGGTAGCCGGTACGCACCTGGCTTTGGCCGAACATCAGGCTGCCGTAGACCCAGCCGCGCTCGACCGCTTCCTCGACTTGCGATGACAGGTCGGTGATCGAGGTCGAGCCGCGTGGCAGGCGGTCCAGCGCGTCGGTCAAATCCCGCGCCAGGCGCGCAGGTTCGATGTTGCACTGGCGTACGATGCGGTGCAGGTCCGAGTCCTGGAGTTGCAGCAACTGGTGCAGCCAGTGCGCCAGTTCCACGTACGGATTACCCCGCAGCTTGCAGAACACGGTGGCGGCTTCGATCGCCTTGTAGGCGACGCTGTTGAGTTTGCCGAACAGCGCGGCGCGGCTGATTTCACCCATGTTGCTGACTCCTTGTACCCGGTGGTGTGAGTGGCTGCTCGGCGTAATACCGGGCTAGCTTGAGATCGTTGGCATCGCGTGCTGGCTGGCCGAGCCAAGTATCGAAGCCCAGGCGTTGGCCTGCATTGAGTTGCAGGGCGGGGACCTGCTCGCGTTGCAGAATCAGGTTCAAATCCCAGTCCAGCTCGTGGCCCTGGTACTCAGCGACCCAGGCGGCCAGTTCGATGAATGCGCTGCCGCCGGGCAGCAGGGCGTGGTACTGGTCGAGGGTCAGCGGGCCCAGGCACAGGCGAAACTTGTGCTGGCGGTCCCAGACGTAGCGGCCCAGGCACAGATCCACCCCCAGGCGATTGGCGCGCACGCCGAGCTGGCTGCGCTCGGGCAGCTCAAGCCATTGGCCGACGTACTCTTCAAGTTTCACCGGCACGCCGAAGTAACTGGCCAAAATGCTGCACAGCCCATCGGGGTAGCGGGTTTGCGCGGCCAGGTGGCCGGAGAAATGCAGCTTGGCGGTATCGGCCAAAGGCCCCTGGCCTTGCAGGGCCGGCAGGCCACGGCCGCTCAGGGCGGCCAGGCGCGCGGCCCAGTAGTCATCACCCGGGCGGTCGTGGCTGACCGTTGGCCGCGCCTCGGCCCAGGCCCGGTAGAACAGGCTCAGCAGGCGGTGGTGGAAGATGTCCAGGAAGCGCTTGCTGGTGTGGTCGGCGTGATTGCGCTGGCGTTCACGCATGTGTTCGGTGAGGTGCAGCGGCAGTGGCCCGTTGGGGCCGCCGAGGCCGAAGAAGAACTGCTCGAGGCGCGCAGGCCGCTGTTCTTCAGCTGGGCTTACCGAGGCCAGGGTTGCCGGGGCGAACGCGCAGTCCAGGCGCTGGCCAAGGCGCACCGGCTCATCGGCCAGGCGCAGCGAATGGCCGAAGCGCGGCAGGTCGGGGTGTTCTGCTTCGAGCCGGCGCAGGGCCTGGAAGAAATCGTACTCCCAGGGCTCGGCCTGCATGGCCTCGAGCGTGTTCACAGGGTCGGTCGGCGTCCGGGCTTGGCTTTCCATCGCATGATCTCGCCGCGCTCAGTGGTGCGCAGCACGGTTTCGGTGAAGCTGTTGATGGACACGTAACGGGTGAGGAAACGTTCGAACACCGCGCCGAGCAGAAACACCCCGGTGCCGCGGAAGGCGTTCTCGTCGAACGCCAGGGTGATCTCCAGGCCACGGCCGAAAACGATCGGCCCGGGCATCGGCAGGCGCCGGGTGCAGGCTCTGCTGCTGACCTCGCGCAGGCCGTCGATCTGCAATTGCAGCGCGCTGTCCTGGCTGTCGCCATACAGCCGGAGCAACTCGCGCAGGGCGGCTGCGCCCTGGCCTTGCTCGGTCAGTGACAGGTAGTTCAGCGACAGCTGGCTGATCAGCCGCCAGGCGCGGTTGTCGTGGGCGTGGCTGGCGCGCGGGCGGCTCGGCCCGGCCAGGCAGCGCACGGCCGACACCGGGGCGCTGTCGGCCAGGCTGAAGTCGCTGCGGCCGTCGCCGATGTTCATGAACAGCGGCAGGTCGCGGTTACTGCACAGCGCGCTGATGCCCAGCTGGCGCAGGTCGTGGCGATACGGCGCCTGTTGGCCGTCGACCAGGCTGACGAAGGTCTCGCTGCCCATGTAGCTCGAACGGGTGCCATTGCGCCGCTGTTCGCTGGACAGCACGCGCGGCTCACGGCGCACGATGTAATAGGACTGCTCGCGGCCATAGCGCGACGGATCGCGTACGGCGTAGAACGGCAGGAATTCCTGATCGGCGCCGGTGCCATGGCCAGTCACCCGGTGCAGCGAGTGGATCTCGAAATCGGTCGGCCGGGTGCGGTCGGCAATCACATGGTGTTCGTTGACCTTGTCGCTCAGGTGAATGCGGTCGACCCGACGCGGGAACAGGTTGATCGCCGGGGTACAGAAGGGCACGAACTGGGTGGCCGTGACGCTGCTTTCCAGGCTCTGGTCGAAGCGCTCGAACAAGATCAGCAGCTCCAGCTCTTGGCCGCTGCAGCGTTTGACCGCGCGCTCCAGGCCGGCGAAATCGACGAACAGAAAGCGCTGCGGCAGGGCGAAGTACTCTTGCAGCAAGCGGTAGCCCTGAAACGCCTGGGGCACCACCGGCAGCGCCGCCTCCTGGTCATCGAAGCCGCAGGGTAGCAAGGCTTGCTCGACGGGGATGCGCTCGACCCAGTCAGCCCCTGGCTGGCGAACGAACACCGCGCAGGCATTGCCCAGCAGTTGCTCGTAGAGGCGAAACGGCGTTTCGTCGGCGCCGTTGAGGTACAGCGGCAGGTGCTTCAATGGCAGGCTGGCGAACGGCACTTCCGCGCCGCTGCGCAGGGTCAGGCGCAGCCCGGCGCGGGCCTTGGGTTCGCTGCTGGCAAGCCGGCCGAGCACCGCGCCGGGGTTGCCGAAGTACTCGGCGCGGGCCACGTGCAGGGGCCACAGGGTGACGTCCTGGGTGCTGCGAAACTCACAGGGGGTCTGCGTATCGCGGCCAAGGTTGGCGCGCAGCACGCTGCCCCGCGGCAGCTGGAAACCGGCGCTGAGCGAGCCTTCGTCGGGGTCGGTCTGCATCTGCACCACGGTCATCGACGGCGTCGGCGCCAGGTAGTGCGGGTAGGCGATTTCCAGCAGGTTGTGGGTGAAGGTCGGGTATTCGGCGTCGAGCTTCAACTGCACCCGCGCCGTCAGGTAGGCAAAACCCTCCAGCAGCCGCTCGACATACGGGTCGGCGCAGTCGATGCCGGACAGGGTCAAGCGGCCGGCGATCTTCGGGTATTCCTTGGCGAACTCTGCCGCGCTTTCGCGGATGTGCTGCAGCTCCTGGTTGTACAGCTCGAGCAGGCGCGGGTTCATGCACGTCTCCGGCGGTCGGCGGGGGCCACGCGCACATGGCCCGACTCCAGGTCCAGGTCAGTCTGCAGCAGCAAGGGCAGGGCGGCCGGTTGTGCCCACAGGTCGCCTTCGATCTCGAAGCTCAGGGCGTTGGCGTTCATCTCGCCGGGCGCCGCCTGGGCCCGCACTTTCAGGGTGTGGGCAAGAATGCGTGGCTCGTAGGTGGCGATGGCCTGGTGGATGATGCGCTCCAGGGCGGCCAGGTCGATATTCGAGGCACTGTTGCCGGCCAGGGCGGGCAGGCCGTAGTTGATCACCGAGGCACCGGCTGGTGTGTGCAGGGTCGCCTGGGTGTCGAGCAGCGAAGTGGTGTTGAGCAGCCAGGTCAGATCGCGCAGCACCGAGGCCTTGAGCTGTTGCAAGGACAGCACGCGTTTGTCGGCGGCTTCCTGCAGGTTGCCGGGCTCGTCGTCGGTCAGACGATCCAGTAACGAGGGTTGCAGAAGGTCGCGGGCGGCGATGTTGGCTACCACGGAAAAACTCCGCTGGAACAGTTCGGGACCGCGTCGCCTGCTTCGCGAGCAAGCCCGCTCCCACAGGGGCAACCGATGGCCATTGTGGGAGCGGGCTTGCCCGCGAAAAGGCCGACGCCCAGATCAGATCTTGACGTTGGAGCGCACGTTCCAGCCGTACTTGATCGGCCCGCCTTCCTTGGAACCATCGGCCTTCTGCGGTTGGTAGTCGACAGTGACCTTGGCGAAGTTCAGGGTGACGTTTTCGGTCAGGCGATCATCGCTGCCCGAGCCGCCGGTGCTCAGCGAGCTGATCAGCACTTCTTCAAGGTTGATGATCAGGTACTCGACCTGGCTCTCGCCGCCGGCTTTACGCACGGTCAGCTTGACCTTGTCGATGTGCTTGCCGCTGGAGCAGTGGGCCATCAGGTTCGGGCTGGATTTGTCGACGTACTTGGTGATCGACAGGTCCTGGATATTGACCTTGCCGGCACCGCCGCCACCGCCCATGTGCATGTTGCCGGACTGGGACATGCCCCAGCTCCAGTTGAGCACGTCGATCTCGTCCTTGTGGGCCTTGTCCATGGACTCGCCCTTGATGTCGCCGATCTTGATGAAAATATCTACAGCCATGATGTCTCCGGAATGTCGCGTCGTTTGGCAGTGCTAGAGGGCGGTGATGCCGCCCCTTCGCGAGGTTTAGGCGCTCTTGGCCGATGGCAGCTTGGAAACCAGGCGCAGCGACACGGTCAGCCCTTCGAGCTGGTAGTGCGGGCGCAGGTAGAAGCGCGAGTTGTAGTAACCCGGGTTGCCCTCGACTTCCTCGACCACCACTTCGGCAGCCGCCAGTGGGTGCTGGGCCTTGGTGGTCTCGGTGGAGTGCGCCGGATCGCCGTCGACGTAGTTGAGGATCCAGTCCTGCAGCCAGCGCTGCATCTCGTCCTTTTCCTTGAACGAGCCAATCTTGTCGCGAACGATGCACTTGAGGTAATGGGCGAAACGGCAGGTGGCGAACAGGTACGGCAGGCGCGCAGCCAGGTTGGCGTTGGCGGTGGCGTCCGGGTCGTCGTATTCGGCCGGCTTTTGCAGCGACTGGGCGCCGATGAATGCGGCGAAGTCAGTGTTTTTCTTGTGCAGCAGCGGCATGAAGCCGTTCTTCGCCAGCTCTGCCTCACGGCGGTCGGAAATAGCGATTTCGGTCGGGCACTTCATGTCCACGCCACCGTCGTCGGTGGGGAATGTGTGCGCCGGCAGGCCCTGCACTTCGCCGCCCGACTCAACGCCACGAATGCGCGAGCACCAGCCGTAGTGCTTGAACGAACGGTTGATGTTGACCGCCATCGCGTAGGCTGCGTTGGCCCAGGTGTACTTGCTGCTGTCGGCGCCGTCGGTGTCTTCTTCGAAGGCGAAGGCTTCCACCGGGTCGGTCTTGGCCCCGTAGGGCAGGCGTGCGAGGAAGCGCGGCATGGTCAGGCCGATGTAGCGCGAGTCTTCCGACTCACGCAGCGAGCGCCAGCCGGCGTATTCCGGGGTGGTGAAGATCTTGGTCAGGTCACGCGGGTTGGACAGCTCCTGCCACGAACCCATGCCCATCACCGTCGGCGAGGCGGCGGAAATGAACGGTGCGTGCATCGAGGCGCACACCTTGGACATCTCGCCGAGCAGCTCGACATCCGGTGGCGACTGGTCGAAGTAGTAGTCGCCGACCAGGCAGCCATAAGGCTCGCCGCCGAACTGACCGTACTCTTCTTCGTAGAGCTTCTTGAACACCGGGCTCTGGTCCCAGGCGGTGCCCTTGAATTTCTTCAGGGTCTTGTGCAAGTCGTTCTTGGAGATGTTGAGCACGCGGATCTTCAGCTGCTCGTCGCTCTCGGTGTTGTTGACCAGGTAGTGCAAGCCACGCCAGGCGCTTTCCAGCTGCTGGAAATCGGGGTGATGGATGACCTGGTTGACCTGGGCGGTGAGCTTGGCGTCGATGGCGGCGATGATCTGCTCGATCGAGCCAATGGCATCGTTGGAGACCAGGTTGGTCTGTGCCAGGGCCTGCTCGGCGAGGGTGCGCACGGCGCTTTCGACGGCTTCCTTGGCGCGCTCGGTCTTGGGCTTGAACTCTTGCAGCAGCAGCGCTGCGAATTCACTCGGCTCCTGGGTGGTGGCCGGTTGCGACTGGGTGTCGCGCAATGGATCGTTCATGGGCGGTCTCCTCAGGCGCTTGGGTCAACGTCGGCAGGCTTTGGCGCGCTGGCCAGGGCCTGCAGCAGGGCAGGGTCTTTGATCGCTTTGAGGATGATGTCCTCGGCGCCGGTCTTGCCGTCCATGTAGGTCAGCAGGTTGGCCAGCTGGGTGCGTGCTTCGAGCAGCTGGTTGAGCGCGTCGATCTTGCGCGCCACGGCCGCAGGGCTGAAGTCGTCCATGCTCTCGAAGGTGATATCCAGGCTCAGGTTGCCTTCACCGGTCAGCTCGTTGGGCACGTTGAACGCTACCCGTGGCTGCATGGCCTTGAGGCGCGAGTCGAAGTTGTCGACGTCGATCTCCAGGAACTTGCGCTCGGCCACAGCCGGCAGCGGCTCGGCGGGTTTGCCGGCAAGATCCGAGAGCACGCCCATGACGAACGGCAATTGGACTTTCTTCTCGGCGCCATACAGCTCGACGTCGTATTCGATCTGCACCCGCGGCGCACGGTTGCGTGCGATGAATTTCTGGGAGCTGGTGTTCGCCACGTTGTTCCTCCTGGTCGCCGGTGCGGCGGCTTCGTCTGTTGCGGGCGTCGGTTAAGCGGTGCGCGTGGGAGCTCAGTCGGCCTCTGGACCGCGCAGGTTTTCAAATTGCGAGAGACCGTCCGGGATCAGGTCGCGGACGATGGTCGCGAAGTCGGCATTGACCAGGTTCTTGGCCCGGCGCAGCAGCACCGGCAACGGGCTCGACGGCTCGTGACGGGCGTAGTACTGGAGCAGGCGGTCCAGGCTTTGCAGCACCTCTTCGCGGCTGCTGACCTCACCGGGACGAGCTGACGGGCGCAGGCTTTGCGCAGGCTGCGCGGCGCTTTGCTGGTCGCTGTCTGGGCTGTCGTCAGCGCCACTCTGGGCTTCGCCCAGTGGCAGTTCGCCGCCTGGCGCGTAATCACCAAGCACTTGCTGCGCCTGGCGCAGTGGCTGCTTGAGGGCGCTGAGGTCGACCCCGCTGGCCGAACCGACCTGATCGCTGACGCGCCGCTCGATGGCCTCGCAGGCTTCGCGGGCTGCGGCCAGGGCCTGGCGGGTCTGTGCCAGTTGCTCGGGATCGGCGTCGCGCAGGGCCGCAGCCAGTTCTTCGACGCTCAGCTGCTCGCTGGCGAAGTGCTGCACACCAGCGGCATTGAGTGCCGCACGCAGGCTCACCGGGCCGAAGGCGCGCGAGCGGGCCAGCACCGCCTCGCGCAGCAGGGCGATGTTGGCATCGCAGGTCAGCCCGGCGAGGGCGTTGATGCGCACGGTAGGGTCGTTGTCGTCGGAGGCATCGAGCTGCGGGTGCACGTGCAGCCAGTACTCATCGAGCAGATCGCGGATCAGTTCGAGGCTGGCAGCCAGGCCCGGCAAACCGTGCAGGGCGAGGTTGGCCTGCAGCAAAAAATGGGTGATGCGCAGGTCTTTGCTGCGTTGCAGCAAGGCGCTGCAAGACGCTTCGATAGCACGCCACTGTGGTGGCTCGGCCGGCTGGATGGCATCGCCCATGACACGCTCGGGCCGGCCCTGGGCATCGCGCTCCAGTTGCAGGAAATCCGGGTCGTATTCGAGGTCGTCGCCGCAAGGAAAGTCTGCGGAAACAGCGGCGAGCAGCAACGGCGAGTTCACCAGAATTCGATCTCCATATCGGCCCGTGGTGAGGGCTTGACTTGCGCGAGTTGCGTTATGTGAACTGGCGCACAAACTTGTCAAAGAATGCGAAGTTGACATCACGGCGATATCACTTTGGCACTCTCAAGTTGCGCATTTATGGTTTATTTCCAAATTGCTGTCAAGGTAAGCTAGCCGCCCTCGAGTGGGGGTGTGATCGAGTTGGCAGGTGTTGAGCGCCATTGGTCGACTGCCAGCAAAGTGCGAGTTTCGTGTGGTTAGAATTCACGGCCCAAGCGCAAATAACCGCAAGAATAACCAGCAAATTCAAAGGGTTTACTGAGTTTTTTGGACGATTGTGCTGAAACACTCAATTGAATGGAATCGAGCGTTGCAATATATGCAGGAGGCGTGGTGGCACTTTGCCTAACAATTACTAGTTACCACAAGATCACCCCGGGACAATGCTCGGAGAAGGTCGTGGAAAGTAGTGCCATCACTATTGGACGTGGCCCGGATAATGACTGGGTACTGCCCGATCCTGAACGCTTGGTATCTTCACAGCACTGCGTCATCCAATTCAGGGATGGCCGGTACTATCTGACAGATAACAGTACAAATGGTGTGGAGTTAGTTCACGCCGGTATTCGCCTGCGCCGTGGCAACAGTGAGCCATTGATGGATGGCGAAGTTATTCGGATTGGCGATTACGAGATCCAGGCGCGGGTCGATGCGGGCTTTTCCCTGGGCGCTGGCGGTCAGCCGCAAGCGCAGAGCTTCGAAGCGTTGATGGCCAATCAGGCGAGTGCCTCCAGCTCACCGATTGCCCCGGCACCCGCGGCGTTCTTGCAGGGGGCTTCGAGCCACGACACCCTGCCAGATCTGTTCGACTTTCTCGGCCCATCTTCCGTGCCTGCGGCCAGTCAAGCCGATCACCTGCCTGCCCAGCAACACGATTTCCGCCCACCCACGCCGCTCGCGCCACCCACGCCAGCTGAGGCTGCGCCCGCACCTGCCGGGCCAGGGGTGATCCCAGCGGACTGGCACCTGCTCGATGACCTGCCGCCGGTTGCCGCACCGGCGCAAGCTGTGCCGCCTGCCCCGGCCGCTGCGCCGCTGGCGCCAGCGCAAACTACTGCGCCTGTGGCGCAACAGCTGCCCCAGCAGGCACCCGAGCCTGCGCCGCGTGCAGCGGCTGCGGCGGTCGAAGGCGATGCGCTGCTGCAGGCCTTCCTGCGTGGTGCGGGTATCGAACATCTGCGCATCGATGGCGGTGACGCCACGGCGCAGATGGAAGCCATTGGTCGCAGCTACCGGCTGATGGTCGAAGGGTTGATCGACGTATTGCGTGCACGCAGCAGCCTCAAGGGTGAGTTCCGCATGCAACAGACCTCCATCGCCCCGGTGCAGAACAACCCCCTGAAGTTCGCCCCCAACGCTGACGAAGCCCTGCTGTTGCTGCTGCGCCATGGCAATCAGGCGTTTCTCGCTCCGGACCAGGCGGTACGCGACAGCTTCGATGACCTGCGCGCCCATCAGTTGGCCGTCATGGCTGGCGTGGAAGCCGCGATCAAGCACCTGCTGACGCGCTTCGAACCTGCTCGGCTGGAGGCGCGCTTAGCCCCCGCCGCAGGTTTGGCCAAGCTGTTCGGTGGCTCGCGCCAAGCCCATTGCTGGCAGCAGTTCACCGAGCTTTACGGGCAGATTTCGCGCGAGGCCGAAGACGATTTCCAAGACTTGTTCGGTCGCGAGTTCAGCCGCGCCTACGAGGCTCACAGCGCTCGCTTGCAACGCTCCTGAGGCACATGCAGCAGGACAGGAAGAACACCAAGACGTCATGAGGACGAGGATGAATGCAACAAGACTGATCGCAGTCGCGGCTCTCGCACTGCTCAGTGCCTGCAGCAAGGATGCGAGCGTAGCGCCCGTGGCCGAACAGGCCGCCGCCGGCCATGCCGTGACCCTGTACTTCAGCGCCGCCGAAGGGCTCAACCCAGGTGCCAGCGGTATACCTGCGCCAGTCCGGGTGCGTATCTACGAGCTGAAAAACAGCGCGGCGTTTGCCCGCGCCGACTACTTCGCCTTGGCCGAGCGCGCCCAGGCGACCTTGGCCGCCGACCTGCTCGACCAGGACGAGGTGCTGCTGCAGCCCGGTGAACAATTGAGCGTCGAGCGTCCCCTTGACCCAGCCACCCGCCAGATTGGCCTGGTGGTCGGCTACCGCGAAATCGACCAGGCCCAGTGGCGCAGCGTGCTCCCTGTGCCACCGCGCGATTATCAGATCAGCCTCGATGTGCGCGCCGTGCGCAGCGCCGTGGCCGTCCAACCCATTGAGTCTGCCCGCTAGGCAATCGGAGAACCCATGTCCTGGAACAATCGCGTGGTCTGGTCGGAAGGCATGTTCATCACGACCCAGCACTTCCAGCAGCAAGACCGCTACCTGGAGAACTTCATCGATGCCCGCAGCCGGCCATTGTCCTGCGCTGCCTGGGGGTTCTCCGAGCTGCTGATCGACCAGGGCCTGCTGGCCCAGGGCAAGCTGGCGATCCTCAGCGCGCGTGGCCTGCTGCCTGACGGCACGCCGTTCGATATCCCTCGCGATGACCTGCCGCCGCCGCCGCTGGAGATTCCTGATGACCTGCGCGATGGCCTGATCTACCTGGGCCTGCCGCTCAAGCGCGCCGGCGCCCGCGATACCGTCGACGAAGGCGAAGCTGCCGAAGGTGCGCGCTACGTCAGCCGTATCAGCGAGGTGCGTGACGATAACGCCCCGTTCGAGAACCGTGCGCCGCTGGCCTTGGGCAGCCGCGCCCTGCGCTTGCTGAGTGAGGTCGATGGGGTCAGCGATCATGCCGCGCTGGGTGTGGTGCGTATCCGTGAGAAGCGCGCCGACCGCGCCCTGGTGCTCGACGACAACTACATTGCGCCGCTGCTGGACGTGAGTGCCAACAACGTGCTCTCAGGGTTTCGCAGCGAACTGCTGGGCCTGCTGCACCAGCGTGGCGAGGCGTTGGCCGGGCGGGTGGTGGCCTCGGCCAACGGCGGCGCCTCGGAAATTGCCGACTTCATGCTGCTGCAACTGGTCAACCGCGCCCAGCCACTGCTCGAGCACCTCAACCAGCTCAGCCCGCTGCACCCCGAGCGGCTGTACAGCGAGCTGGTCAGCCTGGCCGGTGAGTTCGCCACCTTCTGCAGTGAAGGCCGGCGTCCGGCCAGCTATCCGGTGTACCAGCACGACGATCTGGCGGCGACCTTCGCACCAGTCATGAGCGCATTGCGCGAAGCGCTGTCGATGCTGATCGACAGCAAGGCGGTCGCCATCCCGATCATCGAGAAGGCCTACGGCATTCACGTGGCCATGCTCGCCGACCGCAGCCTGCTCGACAGCGCCAGCTTCATCCTGGTGGTGCGCGCCGATGTGCCCAGCGAGACCCTGCGCAGCCGGTTCGGCCAGCAGAGCAAGGTCGGCTCGGTGGAGCACATCCGCGACATGGTCAACCTGCAACTGCCGGGTATCGGCCTGCTGCCGTTGCCGGTGGCGCCACGGCAGATCCCGTTCCATGCCGGCTCGACCTACTTTGAGCTGGACCGCGGCAGCGAGCACTGGAAGCAATTGCAGCATTCCGGTGGTTTCGCCTTCTATGTCGCCGGCGAGTTCCCCGGCCTGAGCCTGGCCTTCTGGGCCATTCGAGGATAAGCCGCGATGCACTCCGACGATCCGCAGGCGTTCGACCGCACCCAGTTCATGCCCAGGCCCGGTGGCCGAGGCCCGCAACCGGCCGCAGCGGTCCAGCCGGCCCCGGCGCCGCTGAACCTGCCCGCCGAGCCACTGGCGCCGGGCCAGGCCCAGGGGCTCAATCCGCTGGAGCAGGCGGCGGGGCCGCTGCTGGCGCTGCTCACCCGCTTGCGCAACACCATTGCGCACCCGGCTCCGGCCAGTTTGCGCGCGCAACTGCTGGCCTACCTGCGCCAGTTCGAGGAGCGCGCCGAGGCTGCCGGGGTGGCGCGCAACGAGGTGCTGCTGGCGCGCTACGCCCTGTGCACCGCGCTCGATGAGGCGGTGCTCAGCACGCCTTGGGGCAGCAGCAGTGACTGGAGCAAGCAGAGCCTGTTGATCACCGTGCACAACGAGGCCTGGGGCGGCGAGAAGGTGTTCCAGCTGCTCGAACATTGCCTGCAGAGCCCGCGTGAGCGGCTGAACCTGCTGGAGCTGTTGTACCTGTGCACCAGCCTCGGTTTCGAAGGTCGCTACCGGGTGATGAACGGCGGCCGGGCGCAATTGGAAGCGCTGCGCGAACGCACCGCCTCGGCGATTCGTAGTGCCCGCGGTGATGTCGAGCGCGAACTGTCGCCGCATTGGCGTGGGGTGACGGTGACGCGTGATCGCCTGGCGCAGTTCGTACCGCCCTGGGTTGGCCTGGCGGTGGCCCTGGCCCTGCTGCTGCTGGTGCTGTTCGGCCTGCGCCTGAAGCTGGCCGCCGATGCCGAGCCGGTGTTTCGTGGCATCCATGCGCTGGGGGAAATCCCGGTGCAGGCGATGGATCGGCCAGTGGTCCAGGCGAAACCGGTGGAGCGCCCGCGCCTGGCGGGGTTCCTGGCAGACGACATCAAGGCCGGGCGAGTCAGCGTCGAGGATGCGGTCGACCGCTCGGTGGTGACCATTCGTGGCGATGAACTGTTTGCCTCCGCCAGCGCCAGCATCAAGGGCGATTTCGAGCCGCTGATGCTGCGCATCGCCGAGGCCGTAGCCAAGGTCAAGGGCAACGTGCGGGTCTCCGGGCACAGCGACAACCGACCGATCGCGACACTGCGCTTCCCCTCCAACTGGGCACTGTCGCAAGCCCGCGCCGAACAAGTGCGCGACATTCTCGCGGCGCGTACCGGCCAGCCTGAGCGCTTCACCGCGCAAGGCCTGAGCGACACCGAACCGCTGGCGTCGAACGACAGCGCCCAAGGCCGCGCGAAGAATCGCCGGGTTGAAATCACCGTTTTGGCGGAGGGCGTCGAGTGAAGGCGTTTTTCAGTTTTGTCATCCGCTGGGTGATTCCGCTGCTGGGCCTGCTGGCCCTGAGCCTGATCATCTGGTTCGTCGGCCCGCTGCTCGATGTATTGGTGCCAGCGGCGCCGCGCTGGGTGTTGATCATCCTGCTGTTCGCCGGCTGGCTCGGCTATCGCCTGTGGCGCATCGTCCAGGCCCGCCGGCAGGCGGCCAAGGTGATCCAGAGCCTGGCCGCAGAGAGCGCGCCCGACCCTGCCAGCGTCGCCACCGCCGAAGAGCTGGCGACCCTGCGCCAGCGCATGGACGAAGCCTTGCAGTTGCTGAAAAAGGCCCGCCTGGGGGGCGATGAGCGGCGCAACCTGTATGAGCTGCCGTGGTACGTGATCATCGGCCCACCCGGTTCGGGCAAGACCACGGCGCTGGTCAATTCCGGCCTGCACTTTCCACTGGCGGCGCAGATGGGCGAGGGCGCCATTCGTGGTGTGGGCGGTACACGCAACTGCGACTGGTGGTTCACCGACCAGGCGGTGCTGCTCGACACCGCGGGCCGCTACACCACCCAGGACAGCCACGCGCAAGTCGACAAGGCGGCCTGGCTGGGCTTTCTCGACCTGCTGAAGAACCAGCGCTCGCGCCGACCCATCGATGGCGCGTTCATCGCCATCAGCCTGTCTGACCTGCTGCTGGGCAGCGAGGCCGAGCGCGCCGCGCATGCGGTGGCGATCCGCACGCGGATCCAGGAGCTGTACAGCCAGTTGGGCGTGCGCTTCCCGATCTACCTGATGCTGACCAAGCTCGACCTGGTGCCGGGCTTCATGGAGTTCTTCGACAACCTTGGCAAGGACGAGCGCGCCCAGGTCTGGGGCATGACCTTTGGCCTGGACGACGGCCAGCACGGCGAAGGCCCGCTGGCCCAGTTCGGCAGCGAGTTCGGATTGCTCGAGCAGCGCCTCAACCAGCGTCTGGTCGAGCGCCTGCAACAGGAGCGCGACCCGGCCAGGCGTGACTTGGTCTACGGCTTCGTGCAGCAGTTCGCCGCCTTGCGCGGTAACCTCAAGACCTTCCTCGATGGCGTGTTCAAACCCAACGCCTTCGAAGACCGCGCACTGCTGCGCGGCGTCTACTTCACCAGCGGTACCCAGGAAGGCAGCCCGATCGACCGGCTGATCGGCAGCATGGCCCAGAGCATGGGCCTGGACCGCGCCCACCTGGCCCGCCAGAGCGGTACCGGCCGCAGTTATTTCATCGAGCGTCTGTTCAGCGCCGTAGCCTTCGCCGAGCGCGGGCTGGTCGGCAACAACCCGCAGGTCGAGCGCCGGCGCAAGTGGATCGCCCGCGGCGCGTTGGCCCTGAGCGTGGCCTTGGTGCTGGTGGTCGGCACCTTGTGGACCCTCAGCTATCGCGCCAACCAGCAGTACATCGCCGAAGTCGACAGCCGGCTCAAGCCGTTGGGCAGAAGTGTTCAGGAGTTGAGCCCGGCGCAGCGCAACGTGCTTGAAGTGCTGGGGCTGCTCAATGCCGTGCGCGGCCTGGCCGACAACCCGCCAAGCTGGGCCAAGGGCCTGGGGCTGTACCAGGGCGACATGCTCGAAGGCGAATCGAACAGCGTCTTTCGCAAATTGCTGATCGCTGTGTTCGCCCCCCGGCTGGTGACGCGCATCGAGGAGCAGCTGTATGCCGGTGGCCCGTCCGATTACCTCTACGAGGGCCTCAAGGCTTACCTGATGCTCGCCGACAGCGAGCATTACGACCCTGAGTTCATCAAGGCCTGGATCAGCCTCGATTGGGAGCGCAGCCTGCCGCGCGACCTGGCGCCCGAGCAGCGCCAGGCCCTGGAGCAGCACTTGCAGGCGCTGTTCGAGCGCCGGCCGCCAAATGCCCGCCTGGACCAGCGCCTGGTCGAGGACGTGCGCCGCCAGCTGCAGCAGTTACCGGTGGCCCAGCGCGTCTATGACCGGGTCAAACGGCAGAAACTGCCGGCTGGGGTCAGCGATTTTCGTATCAGCGACGCTGCCGGGCGCGATGCGGCGCTAGTGTTCCGACGCAAGAGTGGCAAGCCTTTGGACGAGCCGCTGCCGGGCATCTTCTCCGTCGAGGGCTACCGCAAGGCGTTTCTCGCTGCGAGCCTTGCGCACAGCGAGACGCTGGCCGAAGAACGCTGGGTGCTGGGCCGCGAGGCCAGCGAGTCGGGCGATGCCAAGCGGTTGGCCGCCGATGTGCAGCAGCTGTATTACCAGGACTACATCCGTCATTGGGATGCGCTGCTGGCCGACCTCGACTTCGTGCCGATCACCAGTGTCGGGCAGGCCGCCGATGTGTTGCGGGTGCTGTCCGGTCCGACCTCGCCGATGAAGAAGTTGCTGCAGGCGACGGCCAAGCAAACCAACCTGGCGCAGCCGACCAGCCTCGACAAGGTCCAGGCCAAGGCCGAGCAGGCCGGGGTCGATCAGCTGCGTCAGCGCCTGGGCGGTCTGTTGGGTGATGCGCCGCTACCCAGCGACGACCCCGCCGCGCGTGAGCTGGACCCGGTGACCGCGCACTTCGCCGAGCTGGCCACCCTGGTGGAAACCAGCGAAGGCCAGCCAGCGGCCATCGATGCACTGCTCAGCGACCTCAATGCCCTGTACGTGCAGGTCAGCGCCATGGTTGGCGCCAGTGGCGACGCGCTGCTGGGCGAGGCCAAGAACCAGGCCCAGGCCGCTGCGCAGCGGGTCGCCCTGGGCGCTGCGCGTCAGCCTGAGGTGGTGCAGAACCTGGTGAGTTCGGTGCTCGGCTCGACCCACACCATTGTCATGGGCGGGGTGCGCAACCAGCTCAACGCCGCCTGGAACAGCGAAGTGCTCAACGTCTACCGCCAGTCGCTCAGCGGCCGTTATCCGTTAGTGGCCGGCAGTGCGCGCGATGCCACCCTGGAAGATTTCGGTCAGTTCTTCGGGGTGGGTGGGGTAATGGACAACTACTTCCGCAAGTACCTGCAACCCTACGTCAACACCTCCTCGATGCCGTGGAGCTGGCAGCCGGGGGCGGCGCAGAAGCTGGGTATCAACAGCAACGTCCTGGCCACCTTCCAGCGCGCCGCCGCCATTCGCGATGCCTACTTCCGTGCCAGTGGCGGCATGCAGCCGGGGGTACGTTTCGAGCTCAAACCGGTGGCGATGGATGCCTCGATCACCCAGTTCTTGCTCGATCTGGATGGCCAGCAGGTCAGCTACGACCACGGCCCGAGCCGGCCGGTAGCGCTGCAATGGCCCAATCCCAACAGCATTGGCGTGGTCCGCCTGTCGATCTCGCCGCCTGCGGCCAGCGGCCGCTCCGGGCTGACCATGGAGGGGCCGTGGGCCTGGTTCCGCCTGCTCGATCAGTCCGACCTGGTGGCCGCCGGATCGCCTGAGCGCTTCAACCTGCGCCTGCGCGTCGATGGCGCCAGTGTCTCGTACGAGTTGCGCGCCAGCAGCGCGTTCAACCCGTTCCGCAGCCGCGTCAGTGGCTTCAGCCTGCCGGAGCGCCTGTGAACGATTTTGGCTTCTACGGCAAGCTCGCCAGTCGCGGCGATTTTGTCAGTCGCGGCTTGCCGCAGAGCTTCATCCAGCCCTGGGATCAATGGCTGGCGGCGGGCCTGCAGGCCAGTCAGCAGCAGTTGGGCGAGCAGTGGTTGCAGGCGTATCTGGTCAGCCCACTGTGGCGCTTTGCCCTGGCGGCGGGGGTATGCGGCGAGTCGGCGGTGGTCGGCGTGGTAATGCCGAGCATCGACCGGGTCGGGCGCTATTTTCCGCTGACTGTGGCGCAGCTGCTGGCACCGGGTGAGTCGCTGGCAGCCGCAGTGTCTGGCGGTGATGAGTGGTTCGAGCAGGTGGAGAGCGATCTGCTGGCAACGCTTGAGCCGCAGGCTTCGTTCGAACAGTTCGAGGCGGCCTTGCGCCCTTTCCCGGGTGCCAGGCCGCAGCTGCCGGGCGCACGGGCTTCGTTCACTGCGATGCGCAGGCTGCAGGTCACCACCCCTGAAGGGCGCGCACTGGCCCTGGCCGAGTGTGCCTGCGAGGGCACGAGCCTGTGGTGGGGCAGGGGTTCGGAGCGGATCGCCGCCGGCCTGATGCGCTGTGTGGGGTTGCCGCGCAGTGAGGATTTCTCCGGGTATCTCCTGGGCAACGAGGCAGATTGCAGATGACCGCCATGCATTACACCGCGGCCAGTTACAGCCATGTCGGCATGGTCCGCAAGATCAACGAAGACGCCTGCCTGGAATTGACCTGGGCGGGCTTGTGGGCGGTGGCCGACGGTATGGGCGGGCATGCGGCGGGCGAGTATGTCAGCAGCCTGGCGGTGGACAGCCTGCGCAGTCTGCCGATGCTCGACTGCTTGGGCGAATTTGCCGATGAGGTGCGCGACGGGCTGTCCTGGGTCAATGGCACGGTGCGCGAGGAAACGCTGCGCCGGGGTGTGGCGATGATGGGCAGTACCGTCGTCGTGCTGGCCGCACGCGGTGACCAGGCGATTGGCCTGTGGGCCGGCGACAGTCGGCTGTACCGCCTGCGCGATGGCAGCATCGAGCGCCTGTCCCACGACCACAGCTACGTCCAGGAGCTGCAGGACAGTGGCCTGCTCAACGAGGCCGAGGCGCGCGTGCACCCACGCGGCAACATCGTCACCCGCGCCATCGGCGTCGAGGATCACCTCGAGCTGCAGGCGGTCACCTTGCAGGTGCAGCCGGGCGATACCTACCTGCTGTGCAGCGATGGCCTGAACAAGACCGCCGAAGATCACGAGATCGCCGAAGTGCTCGGCCACGCCGATCCCTACCAAGTGGTGCGCAGCCTCGTCCATCTGGGCCTGACCCGTGGCGCGCCGGACAACATCACCGCTGTGGTCGTAAAGGCGAACTGAACAGAGCATGGACATGCACATCCCCGGATTCGACATCGACGGCGAGATTGGCCAAGGCGCCATGGCCAGCGTCTACCTGGCCACCCAGCGCTCACTGCAGCGCAAGGTGGCGTTGAAGGTCATGGCCGCGAGCCTGGCCGCCGACCCGACCTTCTGCGAGCGGTTCCTGCGTGAAGGCCGTACCCTGGCCCGCTTGGCGCATCCGCACATCGCCACCATTCACGACATCGGCAATGTTGGCGAGCTGTACTACATGGCCATGGAGTTTCTGCCCAGCGGTACGCTCAAGGAGCGCATCGCCGACGGCCTGACGCCGCAGCAGGGCCTGTTGTATGTGCGCCAGATCGCCCAGGCGCTGGGCTATGCCCACGCCCAGGGGCTGGTGCACCGTGACGTCAAACCCGCCAACATCCTGTTCCGCGCCGATGGCACCGCCGTGCTGTCGGACTTCGGCATCGCCAAGTCGCTGGATGATCGTACCCAGTTCACCCAGGCTGGGTTTGCCGTGGGGACACCCAGCTACATGAGCCCCGAACAAGCCCGCGGGCTTGAGATCGATGGCCGCGCCGACCTCTACGCGTTGGGCGTGGTGCTCTATGAAATCCTGGTCGGCAAGCTGCCGTACAACGGCACCGATGCGCTGTCCACGGCGTTGGCTCACTTGACCGAGCCACTGCCGGAACTGCCCATCGAGCATGGCCGTTACCAGGACATCCTGCGCGGGCTGCTGGCCAAGGACCCGAACGAGCGCTTCGCCGATGCTGCCGCGTTGCTGGCAGCGCTGGACCGCTTGCCAGCAGAAAGCACTGACAGCACTGTCATCCGCCCGCTGCCGCTACCACCAGTGGCACCGGCCAAGCCAGATCTGGCCGGGCTGACGCCGGTGTCTATCGAGATCCCCAAGGCGCCGCCAGCGCCCGAGCCGGTTAGCGCCGCCACTGTCGACAGTGCCCCTGCGCCAGCCGTCAAATCGGCATCGAATAAACCCGCCAAGGCAGTCCTGGCCTTGGCCATTGCTGCTGCGCTGGGCCTGGGTGGGGCGTTCTTCTGGCTGCTCGGCGGCGACCAGCAGCCCGCAGCGCAGGCGCCGCTAGAGCCATCGCCAGTGGCGCAGACAGCCAGTCAAACTACGCCTGAGCGCACACCGCTCGCCGCCGTCGATGACCAGCGGCCGTTGCTGATGCCCGGCAAGAAGACCCTCTACCAGCGTGTGCTCAGCCAGCCCGGCGCGCAGCTGTTCGATCAGCCTGGCGGCAGTGCTGGCGAGCGTTTGCCAGCGTTCAGCGTGCTCTATGTCTACCAACGCAAGGAGGTCGACGGTAAGCCGTGGGTCGAGGTCGGCAGCTCCAGCGATGGTCAGCGCGATGGCTGGCTGCCGGCCAGCGCGAGCAGTGATTGGAAACAGAGCCTGGTGCTCAAGCTCACCGAGCGCTCAGGCCGCTCACCGGTGATGTTCATGCGCAATGCCGACGACGTGCAGCGCCTGCTCGATGACACCGGCCAGGCGCGCGAGCAGTTGCTCAAGGCGCAGAACCATCCCGACCAGGTGCCGCAGGTCATGGCCTTGGAGCCGACTGCCAGCGCTGTGCCGCAAGAGCAGTTCTACCTGATGCCGATCTTCGATTTCCGCGAAAGCTTCGATGCTCAGGGCCAGCCGGTGCAACTGCTCAACATCGCCTCGATCGACCCGGGCGCCAGCGCTCGTGACACCCCGCCGAAGGCCGCCGGGGTGGCGGGTGCCGATGGCAAGGGGTTCCGCACCGGTATCGTGCTGGTGGTGGATACCTCGGTTTCCATGCAGCCCTACATCGACCGCGTGCGCCAAGTGGTCAGCGAGCTGCAACAGCAGTTGGCCGTACGTGGCGAGCTGGACAGCGTCAGTTTTGGCCTGATCGGCTTTCGCAACAGCACCAAGCGCACCCCGGGGCTGGACTACCTGAGCAAGACCTTGGTGAGCCTGGAGCAGGGCCGCGATCCGGCGCGCTTCCTCAAAGCTGCGGCGCAAGTGAAGGCCACCAACGTTTCCAGTCACTCGTTCAATGAAGATGCCTTTGCCGGGGTCATGCAGGCCGTTGAAGGCATGGACTGGAACGGCTATGGCGGGCGCATCGTGCTGTTGGTCAGCGATGCCGGCGCGCTGCGCAAGAACGACCCCTACAGCAGCACCCAGATGAACGAGGCCGAGGTGCGCCAGGCCGCCTTGAGCAAGCAGATCAAGATCTACGCCCTGCACTTGCGCACCCCGGCGGGGCAGAAGAATCATGCAGGCGCCGAGCAGCAGTACCGGGTGCTGACGGCCGACAGTAACCCGCAGATCGGCGACCTGTATGTGTCGGTGCCCGGCGGTGACGTCAACGCCTTTGGCGAGCGCGTGCGCGAGATCGGCTCGACCTTCGCCGAGTTGGTCCACCAGGTGCGTAGCCAGCAGCCCCAGCCGGTGCCATTGCTGACCTCGGCGTCGAGCCTGGCAGCCAAGTCGCAGGCCGTCGGCTATGCCATGCACATGGATTTCCTTGGCCGCCAGAGCGCCAGCCAGGCGCCGCAACTGGTCAGCGCCTGGACCGCCGACCGCGACCTGACCAACCCTGCGCTGCCCACCTTGCAGGTGTGCGTGATGCTGACCAAGCTGCAGCTCAACGATTTGCAGCAGTCGCTCAAGTTGATCGTCGATGCCGCGCGCAAGACCCGTAGCTCGCCTGGCGATTTCTTCAATGAAATCGCCAGCGCCAGTGCCTACATGAGCCGCGATCCTGGGGCACTGAGCAAGGGCACCAATCTGGCCCAGAGCGGGGTGCTCGGCGAGTACCTGGAAGGGCTGCCGTACCGCAGCAAGTCGCTGAGCATGAGCCAGGACCTGTGGCTGTCGCTGTCGGTCGCCGAGCAGCAAGACTTCATCGACGAGCTCGACTCGAAGATCCGTCTCTACGAAACCTTCCACAACGACATGGCCAACTGGGTGCGTTTCGGCAACGCCGAGCCGGGTGACGCCTTGTACCGTGTCCCGCTGTCGACGCTGCCGTGATGATCAACCTGCACGAGGTGCGCAAGACGCGTGGCGAGGGTAGCCAGCGCTACAGCCTGGAGATCGAGCGGCTGTGCTTGTCGGCGGGTGAGCGGGTGGCGTTGGTCGGCCCCAGTGGCTGTGGCAAAAGCACCTTGCTCGACCTGCTCGCGCTGGTGCTCGAACCTGATGCTGCGCAGGCGTTCAGCCTCGCCCTCGATGGCCGCGAGGAAGATATCGCCGCGCTCTGGCGCAGTCGTCGGCTCGACCGTCTGGCCGCCCTGCGTAGCCGCCATCTGGGCTATGTGTTGCAGGCCGGTGGGCTGCTGGGCTTTCTCGATGTGCGCGGCAATATTCGCCTGCCTCGGCAACTGCTGGGGTTGGACGAGGACGGCAGTGTCGAGCGCCTGGCGCAAGCGCTTGATGTCCACGACCAGTTGGAAAAACGCCCGGGGGCGTTGTCGCTCGGCCAACGCCAGCGCGTCAGTTGCGCCCGCGCCCTGGCCCATCAGCCGGCGCTGCTGTTGGCCGATGAGCCGACGGCGGCGCTGGATCCGCTCAACGCCGAGCGGGTCATGGGCCTGTTGCTGCGTCAGGCCGAGGCACGCCGGGTGACCTGCGTGATCGCCACGCATGACGAGCAACTGGCCCGTGACGCTGGCCTGCGGGTGCTGCGCATGAGCTGTCGGCGTGATGCCGAGGGTGGTGTCACGGCGACCTTGGACAGGGCCGCCTGATGCGCCCGTGGCTGATCGCCAGCCTGGCCTGGCAGGACTATCGCAGCGATGCACGGCTGTCGGCCTGCAGCGTGTTGGCGCTGGTGGCGGTGATTGCGCCGCTGCTGGTGCTGTTCGGACTCAAGTTCGGCTTGGTCGGTAGCCTGACCGAGCGCTTGCAGCGCGATCCTGGCGTGCGCGAAATCATCCCCTTGGGCGGTGGTCGTTTCGATGCCGCGTTCATCGCCAATCTGGCTACCCGCGATGAGGTGGCATTCGCCATTGCCCGGACCCGGCAGATCGCCGCGACAGCCGAGTTGCGGCTACCGGCACAGGGCCGCGCGGTGACGGTGGAAATGCTCCCCACCGCTGACGGTGACCCGTTGCTGCAAGGGACGCCAGTGCCAACCGGCCTGCAACAAGCGGTGCTCAGCTTCACTGCGGCAGAAAAGCTTGGGGTCAAGGCCGGTGACTCGCTATTGGCCAGCTTCAGCCGCCAGCAGGCGGGGCAGTTGC
Source organism: Pseudomonas sp. NPDC088890 (assembly GCF_044900155.1). NCBI lineage: Bacteria > Pseudomonadati > Pseudomonadota > Gammaproteobacteria > Pseudomonadales > Pseudomonadaceae > Pseudomonas > Pseudomonas sp. NPDC088890. Next base: position 172,902 of record NZ_JBJDNG010000005.1, read on the forward strand.
AATGGCGCCAGAGCGAGCTGCAGGTGCTGGCGGTGTTGCCGCTAGCAGCCTTTGAACGCGATGGACTATTTGCCTCGCTGACGCTGCTGGAGGCCGCCGAAGATTATCGCGATGGCCGCGCCGTGCCTGCCCTGGACTGGGCCGGTGAGCGTGAGGCCAATGCCACCCAGCGGGTGTATCCGGCGTTTCGCCTGTATGCCCGTTCGCTGAACGATGTCGAGCCGCTGCGCCAGTACTTTGCCGAGCGCAAATGGCTGGTGTCGACCCAGGCGGCGCAGATCGCCCAGGTGCAGTCGCTGAGTCGCAATCTTGACCTGGTGTTCTGGATCATCGCGGCCCTGGCTGTCGCTGGCGCTACGGCCGCCATCGGCGCAGGCGCGGTGGCGGCGGTCGAGCGCAAGCAGCGCGAGTTGGCGGTGCTACGCCTGCTTGGCTTCGGCACTGGCGCACTGCTGCTGTTCGTGGTGCTCCAGGCGTTGTACAGCGGGGTGTTCGCCGCGGCCCTTGGCGGCCTGTTGTATGCCCTGGCCGAGCTCGGCCTGAATCGAATGTTCACCCAGGTGCCGGGCGAGTACGCCAGCCGCCTGCTGCCCCTGCACTACCTCGTCGCGCTGCTCGCCGTCCTCTCGGCCAGCACCTTGGCTGCCGCCCTGGGTGGCTGGCGGGTGGCGCGGATCGATGCTTGCGAAGGAATCCGTGATGTCTGAATTTCGCCTCGGGGCGCTGGCCCTGATCCTAGCCACCCTCAGCCTGGGCGCCTGCTCTCAGGCAGAGGATGAACAGCCCAAGGCAGCTGCCAAGGCTGAGACTGGCCAGCCGCTCGCCGCTGACAAGTTGGACAACCCCAAACCCTTGGCCGGAGATGTCAGCCTGCCGCTGCCCTGTGGCGGCGAAATCGTCTTCCGCCCTGTCTATGTATTGGCCCAAGGCAGCCTCGACGATCGTGAGGTGAGCCTGGGTTACCCCTTCAGCGAAGGCGAGGCGGGCTACAAGCAGTCGTTCATTTCTGGCTATCGGCGCGACTTCATCAACGGTCAGTTCAGCCTGGCCGACTTGGCCCCGCAGTGGCAACAGCAGGTCTCGCCGAACCTGCCCAAGGTCGACGCGAAAAGCCCGCTCAAACCGATGATGTATTTCATCGGCAAGTACGAAGTCACCGCCCGCCAGTATGCCCAGGTGATGGCCCAGGCCCAGGCGCTGGCCAGTGGCGAGCAGCCGCCGGCGTGCGCGCCAGTCACCGACATGGCCGGGCGCCTGCCCAAGGTCAAGCTGTCGCGCTTTGAGGCCGAGCGTTTCGCTGCGGTGTACAGCGCCTGGCTGATGCAGCATCACCGCGCGCTGTTGCCGGTCAGTGGCCGTGGTAGCAAAGCCGAAGATGGCGGCACTGGCTTCGTGCGCCTGCCGACCGAGGTCGAGTGGGAGTTCGCCGCGCGCGGTGGCTCGCTGGTCAGTCGCCAGGAGCTGGAGGGCCGGTTGTTCCCGCGCAAAGTCGAGGGCAGCGACAGCGAAGGGCCGTTGGCCGACTGGGCGGTGTTCAACCAGGTCGCCGGCGGCACAGGCCAGGCTGCGCGACTGTTGCCAATCGGCACCAAGCTGCCTAACCCGTTGGGCTTGTTCGATGTGATCGGCAACGCTGCGGAGATGGTGCAGGAGTCGTTCCAGCTGGTCCATGCCGGGCGCCGCCAGGGCGCTTTTGGCGGCTTCGTGGTCAAGGGCGGCAACTACCTGGAAGGCGAGGGCACCTTGTTTACTGGCATGCGCCGGGAGTACCCGCTGTTTGGCGCCGACGGCACCGAGCAGCGCAACGAGACCACCGGTTTTCGCCTGGCCATTGGCGCACTGTCGGCGCCGCGTTCGCGTTATCAGGAGCTGTTCGAGCAGTGGCAAAAGGAGGGTCGCCTGGCCAGCCTGACCGATGCCATCGATGACGCCCAGGACCCGACCAAGCGCCTGGACGGGATCATCGCCAGCGCCACCGACCCGCGCCTGCAAGCTGAACTGGGCCTGGTCAACGAAGAGCTCAAGCGCAACGTCTCGCTGATCGCCCAGCAGCGCGAGGAGGCCGCCGGCAACTTGATCCAGTCCGCAGCCCTGGTGGCCGAAACCATCAACAACTACAACATTCGCCTGACCAACCTGCGCAACACCCAGTCCAAGGCGCAAGCGGCTGGCGATCAGACCAGCGCGCGCATGTACGGCGCCGCCATCGCCAACGGCCGCAGCGCCCTCGATGGCGCGGTGGCGATCTATATCGACAACCTGGCCAGCGGCACGCGCTACACCGACGCGGTGATCCAGGCGCAGTTCCAGCGGGTCAAGCAAGAACTCAATCTCAAGCCGGTCCTGGGCAAGAGCCTGGAGAGCCGCGCCACCCTGTTCGTCCGCCACGTCGGGGAGTACCGCCAGCAACGGCGGGCCGATCCGGCGACGATCCTCAAGGAGTTGCTGGCATCGGCCGCCCCGCGCCCTTGAACGACTGCAATGCAAGCAAGCCATCCCGGGCGGCATGACGCCACCCGGACCTGTACAACCCAAGCGAGAACCTGACCATGCTTTTCACCCGTAACGCTCTGATCAATGCCGCCCAGGCCCGTACCGCACTGCTCCTGGCCGCAGGCTTCAGCACCGTACTGTTGGCCGGCTGTGCTGGCTCGCCGGTCTCCAAGGTCGGTGCCAGCACCAAGGTCGAGTACTACCCAAGCTGCTACGAGCCTGTGCAGCACCTGCGCTCCACCGACTCCGACATGACCAAATCGGTCGCCACCGGTGCCCTGCTCGGCGCGGTCGGCGGCGCGCTGACCGGCGCCCTGGTCGACGGTGACAAGCGCGGCCGCAATGCCGCCATTGGCGCCGCAGGTGGGGCCCTGGTCGGTGGCGCGGCGGGCTACTACACCGAGCGTCAGAAACAGATCAGTGACGATAAGCAGCGCATCGCCTCGTACGCGACCGACATCGACAAGAGCGCGGCCGACATGGACCGCACCACCACTTACGCCAAGGCTTCGCAGAGCTGCTACCAGCGTGAGTTCGCCAACCTCATGGAAGGGCGCAAGGCCAACCGCATCAATGACACCGAAGGGCGCAAGCGTCTGGCCGAGATCGTTGCTGGCCTGCAAGAGTCGAATAACCTGATCAGCGCTGTCAGCGGTCGCCTGGGTGAGAACCTCAACAACTACACCCAAGCCTACGAGCAGGACCTCAAGCAGGTGGGTGTACAGCGCGCCGATGTGACCGTGGTGGCAGCGGCCGAAGCGCCGAAAGCCGCGACCACCGGCAAGAAGGCCAAGGCGGTGAAGAAGACCAAGCTGCCTGATGTGCCGAAAGAAGCCGTCGCTACCGAGAAGACCCTGCAGAACGCCACCAGCAAGAAAACCGAGGCCCAGCAAGTGGCCAAGGCTGGCCAGGATCAGGTCAATGGCATGTGCCGCAACCCAGACATGGGTGACTGGGCGCCGGTGCCTTGCCCGAACGTTTGATGCTTGATCTTCAAGGCAGTTAAGTACCTCGTGGGAGCGGGCTTGCCCCGCGATCGAGTCCGTCAGCACGCGGATTCATCGCGGGGCAAGCCCGCCTCCCTATGAGGCACACCCGCCTACTCCTGCAAGGACAGCACTCGTGACAGACCTTTTGGCAAACCCATTGGGTAATACCTCGCAGTTTCTCGCGCGTCAGCGAATCCAGGCACGAATCAATTTGCCGAAAATGTTCGCAGCGATCGACGCCGACCCCCGAATAGTTGGGGCAGGGGTTGTGTACATTGACGCTGACTTCAATGTCATTACCCTGCGTGAATTCCAGCCAATCTGCAGTATCAGGCCCAAACGCGTGATTCTGCGGGAAATCAACAAATACCAGACCCCCGCGCAGTACACCGAGCAGTTGCAAAACAATCCGCGTGAGTCGCGGGTGGTGAAGGAAGCGATCAACACCTCGCTTTCCTGTGCCGGTGCATTCATAGGCTGGTGGGTGGTTTTCAGCGGTACCATCGCCGCGCCGTTCACTGCAGGTACCAGCCTGGTGCTGACCTATGTTGGCGGTACAGCAGCCGCAGCCAGTACTGCCCAGTGCGCCATTGGGGTTATCCGTACGGTGCGCGAAGTGACCAATCCGGCAGCCAACGATGCACTGGATGAAAACCAGTGGTACCAGGCGGCTTCCAAGGTACTCGATGGCGCGTCGCTGCTGGGCGTCGGGGCTTCGGGGCTGACCACGCTCAAATACCTTCAGGTGCACAAGGCCGCGACCGGGCGTAGCTGGCTTGAGCTGACCCGATCACTCAGCCGGCAGCAGCGCAAGGCGCTGACCGATGAGCTGCTTTCGATCAAGCATCCCAGTCTCACGCCCAAGCAGCTCAAGTTACAGCAGGCTGCAGGCACCATGACCAAGCGCTACACGCCCACGCAGATCAACCATGCCACCCAGACGCTTTTGCGTGACTCTCTTGGTGCCACTTTTGGTCTAGCGGGCAGTGCCACGGTGCAGAGCATCGCTGTGGGCCTGTATGAGGAGTTTGAGTGATGATGAAGTTTGGCGAGTTCCAGGCGTTCATGCGGCGTTACTTCCCAACGTTCTTGTTGGGCTTTTTCACCTGTGTGATGTCGGGGGCTTTGTCACTGGCTATGTGGATCGATAGTCACTGGCGCAATCATGCGGATAATCCGTTGTACACCCTGATGGGCACTGCAACGCTAGCGCTGTTGCTCTGCGCTGGGCACTTCGCGATGATCCGCGGCCTCAAGTGGGCCATGTGGGTTGTTTTGCCCGTCCCGCTCGTGGCGCTGCTGATGGCCTTGAGTCTGTTGGGCAGCGGTTTGAATACAGTGCTATTGGCAATCTTGTTGGCGCTGCCTCTGCTGGCCATGTTGGTGTTCAATGGCAAGCGGCATCGCCAGATGCGGGCTGATTTAATCGCGTTGCGCGCTGCCAGGTCTTGAGATGCGTGGCAACTGTTGCGTCATTCACCTGGCGGGAGTGATGTGTGTCAGCACAATCGCGCAACGTGCAAAAGCCGCTCGGGCTATCACCGAAGCGGCGTTGTAACTATCAGCAGGTAATCAGTGAATGGGCTCAGAGCGATAGACGAACTTCGACGAACAAGCTCTGTTCGGTCAGTTTGCCCTTGAGCTGCTCGTCACGTGCGTTGATCCGATTGGCGAAGGTGTTGCGGCCGGTCTCGATCTTGCCCATGTCCACGTAGCGGTAACCACTGCCTAGGGTGATTTTGTCGGTCAGGGCGTAGTCCATGCCCAAGCCCAAACTCCAGGCAAAGTTGTTCTGGCCGTTCTTGGCGAACTGGCGCGAAGGGTTGCCCTGGTAGCCCTCAGACTGGACATGCGCAACGCCCGCGCCCGCCATCAGGTACCACGATAATTTGTCGGTCAGGGCAAAATCCCTGAACCCGTTGAGCATCAGGCGTTGGGAGTTGACCTCCATGCGATTGACGTTGGCATCAAAGGGCGACCAGTGAGAGTCAAACTGGCTGTTTTTGCGCAGGGTGTACTCAACCTCCGCACGCCAGCCATCGTCGAAGCCGCGGCCCAGTGCGATAGCGCCATTTAAGTCACGATCATTGCTTGGGCTTTTGATGCGATGGTCAACACGCGGGCTGGTCAGTTCGGCATCATGCAGTTTCTGGCTAGCGTTTTGCAGTCGCAAAGCGAGGTAGGTGTCATCGGCCAGGACCTGGGTGGAAGTCGCCAAGATGGCAAGACCAATGGCATGGAGGGCGAAAGCAGCTTTCATCGGGCGTATCCTGCACTGTGAATAGTGCGTAATACGGTAAGGAGCTGCTTGGAGTGCTGGCTGTAGGAGAAATCTGATATCTAGCGAGATCCGCCGACAGCTTCGTGCCGAACGCTCTGCATCAGTGGGCGGTGCCGTGCTTAGGCTGAACCCTCGGCAAACACACAGTCACTCGCAACCTGCCCTCTGCCAAGTTGCTTAGCACCAGTTTTACCTGCATGACTTAGCGCAATGCGCTGGGCGATGCTCAGCCAAGTCCATATCCTCCAAAGCTCAGGTGCCGAGCCGCCACCAGAAAGGTATGCAGGTTGGCGAACTGGCTGCTGTTCAGCCGGGAGCTGATACGCGGCGCAAGGTTGAGCACGGTTTCCCTCAAGCTTGTGGTTGGGCCAGCAGTTCACGGCCCTTGGCCAGATACGCCTGCATTTCATCGTCAGGCACCCTGTTGCCCCCGGTTGCCCACACCAGGTGGGTGGCGTTGGCCATGGCTTGGCGATCCAGCCCCAGGCGCACCCGGTAACCCTGCTGCTCAGCTAGGACTCTCGCAATACCCGGCACGCCGGCCAGTGCCGAAGGCTCAAGACGTAGACCCTCGCTGCGCTCCATCAGCGCCAGCAAACTGTACATTTCCTCGTCGCTGACCGTGTAGAAACCATCGAGCAAACGCTGCATGGCCTTGCCGACGAACCCCGAAGCGCGGCCCACCGCCAGGCCATCAGCGGCAGTCACATTGTCGATGCCGAAGTCCTGCACACTCACCTGGTCATGCAGCCCGGTGTATACGCCCAGTAGCATGCAGGGCGAATGGGTCGGCTCTGCGAAGAGGCAATGCACCGCATCGCCAAACGCCAGCTTCAAGCCAAAGGCCACGCCCCCGGGTGCGCCACCAACGCCGCAAGGCAGATAGACGAACAGCGGGTGCTGTGCATCGACGCGAATGTTCGCCGCCGCCAATTGTAGTTTCAGGCGCTCGGCGGCCGCCGAGTAGCCGAGGAACAGGTTGACCGAGTTTTCATCGTCGACGAAGTAGCAGCCAGGGTCGGCCTCGGCTTGCTGGCGCCCTTGGGCAACCGCCACGCTGTAGTCGCTGGCGTACTCCACCACCGTCACCCCGTGCGCGCGCAGCGTGTCCTTCTTCCACTGCCTGGCATCTGCCGACATGTGCACGGTCACCTGGAATCCCAGCGCGGCGCCCATGATGCCGATCGACATCCCCAGGTTGCCGGTCGAGCCGACGGCAATCGTGTACTGGCCAAAGAACGCCCGCGCCCGCTCGCTGTCGAGCAGCGCGTAGTCGTCATCGAGCGTGATCAGCTTGGCGGCCAGGGCCAGGTCTTCGGCATGCTTGAGCACCTCATAGATGCCGCCGCGCGCCTTGATCGAGCCTGAAATGGGCAGGTGACTGTCGCGCTTGAGCCATAGCGCGCCGGTCAAGGTCTGGCCGTAGCGCTCGCTTAGCAATGGCTGCAGCCGAGTCAGCGGCATGATGTCGGACTCGATGATGCCGCCGCTGTTTTGCGTTTCTGGGAACACACGTTGTAAGTAGGATGCGAACCGCGTCAGCCTCGCGCTGGCATCGGCCACATCTGCCGCCGTCAGCCCTACATCACCCAGGGCTTGTGCGGTCGGTGCTACGGCGGGGTTGAACCAGGTGGTCTGTTGCAGCGCGACCAGATCACGGATCAACGGAAAACGGGCATACCACTGTTCGAGCGTGCTTCCCAGAATCATGACGGGGTCCCTGTGCTTGGTCAGTCTGAAACCTGTACTGCATTAGAAGGCACAGTGCGCAGAGTGACAAAGGGTTGATGATCAGGGGATAGATGATTTGCGGTCAACGGTAGGTGGCGCTTTTGCAGTTACCCTTCAAACCTGTACCCATGACTGAGGACGATGAGGCGTTACTGGCAACGGTACGCGATCGGTTTGCTGCGCCTGAGCGGGTGAAGGTTTCGCTGGATGACCTATAGCCTTGGGTCGCTGTGGATAAACGTAGCGGGAGGAGGTTTATCGTAAGGCGGCTGAGCGTATGCCCGGGTGATTTGATTGAAGGGTGGGGCAGCTGAGAACAAAAAAGGCCCACCCGAAGGTGAGCCTTTGATGCTGTGTATGGTGCGGCACCAGGAGTCGAAAAATAATATAAGAGTCTGATTTATATCAGATTTATTTTATTATCTATAAGGAAATATCTCTAAAAATATCCTTCAGCACTCGCCCTATCCCTCAGAGAGTTGCCTTCATTGGAGTGAGTCGTGCCTATGTGAGAGGTGGTCAAGGCCCTTCAGGGACGGCAATTAGCTGGAAATGGAGTCGGTAAACGCCCTGCTGCCGGCAAAAAAAACCGGATATCCGCACGGAAAGCAGTTGTTGAAAAGTCTACGGAACTGTACGTTTATACAGCCTGAGATTGAGTGATGACGCTTGGCCATCATTGGCTGGAGGTGTATACAGAGTGAAGTCGGCATGGATGTCCTTCAGTTGCAGTTGCAAATGATGCCCGTGTCGTAATCTCTGACCTAGAAGTCAGACTATTGCAGGCTAATCAGCGGGGATAGCGGATTGAATACCTTATCGACTTCTATGAACCAAAGTGAACTAGAATCTGTAGATGATAGTTTGGTTTCTCCTCCAAGCTTTGAAATTGTAGCAGCTATTACGGCCTCATTAGAACGAGATGTCGAGTTGCAGGGTAAACCGTTCAAGTACGTGATGGGTACAGTTTGGAATCTCAAGAATCCTGCAGCTGTAGATTTTATTGAACAGGTTGAAAAGAAATTTAGAAAGAAAAATAAATTTCATAGCTATTTCTCAGGCCTTCCATCAAATCAGACTCCGCAAAATCTCCAAAGATATATCGACGACGATCTAAAATTTGGGGATTTTGCTGTGGCGGAGATGAGGCTGCTTACAAGCTACGCTAATGAAGCAGAGCGGGCGTCTCTCTCAGGCGGTAATCTTGTTTTCATTCATTACAAGAATTTTGGTGATGAGGATGATCATGGCCGTCTCATGATTGTGATGGTGGATAAAAAGGGTGCATTTGAGTTTGATGAAGAAAATTTAGAGCCTAAGAGGTTGCAGCCTATCGATACTGATGCACTAAGGCAGGCTGCGATGTTTGATTTAACTCTTTTTTCTGTTATTTATCCAGAGAAAGCCGGTGCGGCTTATCTTCACTTCATAGAAGGAAGATCAAAGTCAGAGTTTTTTAAATCTGCCCTAGGTTGTGATAGTGCGGTATCTAACAAGCAAAGCGTTGCAAATCTTTTTGAAGCCATTAAGCAGTTTTCTATTTCAAGTGCTCTTAAGAGTTCAGTGCAAGAAAAAATAACTGAGAAAGTATATGAGCATATCGAAAAGAATATTGGTAAGCAGGTTGCTTTGCTAGACATCCAACACATAATCGACAAGCAGTTGCCAGATGGCCATGCGTCAGTTGGGCAGTTCTCAGAATATGCTAACGAAAATGGGCATCAAATTAATCATGTATTTGAAGCTACTAGGCATGCTCTGAATAAAGGGGTGTCAATCCAGATTAAGGATTATCAAAACAACTACTCTGTCTCGGTTAAAGCCAAATCTATAGGTTATTCGGGTACCGATAAGCCTGTAATTGTGGATGAGGATTTGACATATATGATGATCCCCTTGTCTCAGGAAGATCGGGAGAATATTCGTATGGCAATCGGTAAAACTGAGGAATAAATGAAGCAGATAGCAGCATTACTTGAGGCTTCCACCCTCCAGATGGATGATGGCTATCTGGAAGTTTATTCTGATTCCACAAATCTGGAAGCCTTGTACGCCGCTGTCTGCGATCTGGGTTATACAGGTGAGAAGTCTATCGCCAAGTCAGATGATGGTTGTTATTTGTCTCTTGATTTAAGCGTTGACTCCTGGCCTGCCAAATCACCATTTTATCCTAGTGTGATGGATTTTTGGCAAAGTTCAATTTCTCGAAAAGATTTAGCGGAAAATTTTTACATAATCGAAAGTAAAGTTTTCAGCGGTCAAGAAGAAAAATCTCAGACTATTGAGAGCATTAAGTATTATTATCAGTGGCGGACGTTGTTGTCATCATTAAAAGATCACGGAGGAAACGAGGGCGTCGATTCAACTCTGATATTCTTTATTAGCACTGAAAAAGGTGCAAAGATGTACGAGGTAAATCCACGGAAAATTGATTTTTCTCAAGTCGTGGATGGATTCAAAAGCTGCGGGGGAAGTAAAGATATTTCTAATTTGTCCGATCTGATAGCAATAACTGATGGACATCAGAAAGAACGACGGGATGTATTAAGGGCATCGCTTGCTGAATTGTTAGAAGAGGAGCGCGCAGAGCCAGTTTTTTCATGGTTGCTCAAGCAAGGAAGTAGACTCAAGAAAAAATATCACGAAAATTATGATGTGTATCTTCATAAGTTTTCGGTAAACAAGTTACTCTCGGAAATCGAAGAAAAATCGACAGATTATATTTCGAAAATCAATGACTCGATATCTTCCAGCCAAGCTAAAGCATTTGCGATACCTGGTGCTTTAATCGCAATTGCGGCATTGATAAAAAACGCAGACTTTTTTTCGCTTCTATTTGTATGCGCAGGCTTGCTCAGCGTGAGTTTTTTGACTTTTGTTGCGAACAATATTCATTGCGAAGCTTACGGGGCGCTGAGGGAGCAAGTGCAGCGATCTCTTAAGAGATACGAAATAATTAAGAATGAAGATGCAGTTAGAGTTAGCGCTGAGGAAGCCAAGAAAAAGCTATTAGATCTGATTGACAGAGCAGTGAGTAGGCTGAGGCTCATCAACTATATGTCAATTGCGATTTTTCTTCTCGGTGTTATGTATACCGTACTGACCAGTCATGATGCCATAATTTATGCGCAGCATATTTTGATTTACGTTGTCAGTTATTTTGGTGTTTCATATAGCTCTATTTCGTCTTATGGCTACGTAAGCCATTTTAGCTTGGGGTTTTTTGAAAATAATAGGGCGGGTTGGCGATGGCTGTTAGCGGGCTGGTAATATAACCCCGGTATATCTTTCGGTGTGGACTACAAGAGATAGGTGCGATATGAGGCAGTATCAAGGGGCGGTTTTCTTTGTAGATATGCTGGGGGTAGGCGCTCTAACACAAGATCAGGTCACTCTCAGCGAGCGTGACTTTAATGCTTGGGGGCTTTCATCTTCCCCCCTTCCTACAGCAAATTTATTCTGCGGTCAGTTGCTGACAAAGTTCCGGCACTGCCTAGCATCAATCGGCGCCTCTCATAAAAAAGTTAAAGTAGCACAGCTATCGGATTGCGCTTATATTTGGTCTGAAAACGTTTTGGCTGTTTTGGATGCGGCTCGGGATTTTATGTGGAGCTCTGTAAGTACGGGGCTGCTCTCTAGAGGCGGCATCGCGTATGGTGAGATTGTTGAGCCGAGTAAAGTTAATCGATCTATCGGTCATTTTATTTTGGGAGGGGCGGTAACACGAGCGGTGAGTTTGGAAAGGTCGGGTAAAGGATGTAGGGTCTTTATTGATAATGCTATCTATGAGTATTCTGAGATTTTGCCAGGTAGCCCTTTCAAAGATGGCGCGGTGGCTGTATTAAAAAGTCCTATTGATGGTTTGCTGGTTAGAGAGTTTTGTTGGTATAAAACGGCGGGCAGTACTGGTGATTGGCGAAATGATCAGCATTATGCAGCCAAACTAATAATTGGTCTTTTGACTAAGCTGCAGCACTCTCCGTTTTTTAATTGGAATGAATTAACCCCTCAGGGGCGTGCTCAACTTGCCTGTAGTATTGATTCCGTTTCTCAAAGTACGTGTGAATTTATTGGTAATGGTAATTACCTGATGGCGGGGGAGCAGTATATCGAATCCACCGAATATCATGGGAAACGATGTCAGAATTTTTTTGAAAAAATACTTTGGTCACGGCTGGATGATATCGAAAGATTTTTTGTAAATGGTATGCAAAAAGATCCAATTCAGCGTTGGTTAGAGGGAAAAGGAAGGCTTTCAGTTCGCGGTGATGGCTAGAAATTTAGCTGGCTAGATATTTTTCGGTTGGCTGAGGCTGTGATTTAGTCACATGATTTTTTGATGAGCTGCTCTGACCTATAGGTGAAAGACCCATGACTTTCCTAGGCGTCGGGTGATTAGCCGGATTGTCAGTAAATAGTAATACCGCGTTGCCTCACTATACTGGCTCATGTGGCTTCCAAGAAACCAAGCTAGATGTTTTTTGTGCCAGGCCCATGGCATCTCTTTTTTCCAACGCTTCGAAATCTCATATTGGATTAATTTCGCCTGACGTAAATGACGTTGCTTTGTCACGTGCGACCCCGTCAGCATTCCTGCCAAGAACAGCTCCATGTCGAATGGCTTACTCATGTCTGTCCTCCAATGTAGGCCGCGACCACATCGATCCGACCGTGCCCCAACTCATAGCTGATTTGCCTTCGGGCCTCACGATCTAGGTTCCTATCTGCCTGGCAACATTGGCCGCCGTTGATAGGCGCGGGGTGTTGGGTGATCTGCTCATAGCGTTCACATGCATACGCCGCTCGTAGCTCATGAAAGCCTTTGAGCTTGTGTGCATGCAGGACGTCCCGCGCTGGGCGGATGATTTCCTGCAGGACATTCAGATAGCTTTCGTCTGGCGCAATCAGGTTGCGGCTACTCGCAGGCGACACCTGCCGTGCAAACCCAAGTGCGTCTCGAACATGGTGGTCCACCGCAATCCATCGTGTCGCTGAGGCGCCAGCTCGGCCGCCTTTGGTGCCATCCTGGATATTGATCCTGCCTAGGGTCGTTAGCCTCACGGCTCAGCCGTGGCAAGTCGGCTAGGATGGCCTCACGCAAGCGCATGCCGGTGGCTCGCGCCAACAGAACGATTGCAGCGGCCCGTAGCTGATGATCGCGGCAAAGCACATCGACAATCTGCTTAACCTGTTTGCGGTCTTGGCCCTGTGGCACCGAGTGTCGAACTTCGCTGCGCTGCATACCCAACGCCTTGCTTGGACTTGGCAGTTTCACATGCTGATCACCGCGAAGCGCTGCCATGGTCCTGTTAACGCTGGATAGTCGGTTTTGCGCGGTGCTGACGGCGAGATCACCGCTCTTAACAATGTCGCGCAGATACGCCGCATAGTCGGCCAATACCTTTCGATCAATCTGCCGCGCATCATTGATACCGGGCCCCTGATCGGAGCGGCACCACTTCACGAATGCCAACCATCGATCACTGTGCGCCTTGACCGTGCCGTAGTGGCCACCGCCGAACATGTCTTTCAGTGCCTGAGGTCCTGCGTAACTCAATTGCCTGCCGTAGCCGAAATTACGACCATCGCGTCTACCTACCAATGCCATGTCGATCACCTCATCGCCTGTTATCCGATCCTCGCCCCACGTCATCCCGCCAAGAATGTTGAGTGTTATCAGGGATCAAGGCCCCTGCGACCTGTGGGGATGTCCTCTAACGCGGGACTGGCGGCTCCTTACGTCCGGGAGCAAGGGCATCTCATGATCTGACCTCCTGGGCACCGTTACCGGTGGGCGGGTAGAGGCTGCATTGGCTGACGAGACCAGTGCCGCGAGATCCTGAGTCGGGTGAACGCAGCAATGCGATGACCGGGGCATGCCTGACTGTCAGTCAGGTGCAGTCCATTCCTTGGTCTGCGGCACCATCATCTACAGCGCTGTTGCTGGTGACATCGGCGTTTGTCACGCCGATTGTCACGAGTGAAGTTGCCGCAAAGCCAAATGCGATGGGGCTGCAGCAGTGTTAGACGCGCCCGTCTCTTTCCAGGAGAAAGAGAAGGGCGCAGGTTGGCGCACGCGAAATGGCCAAGCGGATGGGTTGCTGCTGAGCAGATGGGTAGGGTGGTTGCCGCAGGGGCAACGATATTTAGTTGGCATCCATCACATGGGTAGTGACCGTACGAGCTGCCGGACGCGAATCGTACTTGCGGGTGAATCACCGCGGGAGCGGCGTGACCTTTAAGGTTCGGGCCACCTGGGGTGCTGTCATCGACAGCTCTTGCGACTCCCGGTCTACGCTTGTGGACAATATTCGTCAAGCAGCGCGATATCAGGGATTTAGCGCCTGTGGATAAAACTATCCCCCGGTGGACATCAGTGGTTTTCCACAGACGTAAGCTGTGCCAGCAGTTTTTTTCTTAGGTATGGTCCTTTCAAACGGGGCGGCTTTGCAGCCCCGTTTGAAAGGACCCGCGCGGAGGAGCTTCATGCGGTGCTGTGGGTAACTTCACAGCAAGTTGAGGTGGTGGCGCGGCGGGTTATTCGGTCCTCTTGGCACTGCGAAGGCGCGTGACGTTCTCGCCCGTCTGCTTGGCAAACTCATGCGGCGTCACATGGTCCTCGCGGTTCGCCTCCAGAAACCGACTCCACCAGGTCATGATCATCCGGCGCTCTTCGAGGAACTCGGCCTTGTGGGTATAAGCGGCCCGCACGTTGTTGCGTTCCTTGTGGCTCATCTGCCGCTCGATAGCTGTCTCCGACCACAGCCCGGACTCGACCAGCGCACTGCACGCCATGGCTCGGAACCCGTGGCCGCAGATATCCACCTTGGTGTCGTAGCCCATCGTCCTGAGCGCGGCATTCACCGTGTTCTCGGACATCGGTTTCCACGGCTTGGCATCCCCCGCGAACACCAGCTCGAACTTGCCGGTGATCGCGTGGATCTGCTCAAGCAAGGCCACTGCTTGCGGCGATAAGGGTACAACGTGAATGTCTCCGGCCATTTTCGTACCCCTTGTGGAAAACGGTACGCCGTCGAGCGCCGGGCGGGTGTCGGGGATCTCCCAGATGCCGCGATTGAGGTCGAACTCGTTCCAGCGGGCGAAGCGCAGCTCACTGGAGCGTACGAACACGTGCAGCGACAGCATCACGGTAAGGCGTGTGAGTGGACGACCTTTGTAGTCGTCGATGCGTGCTTGCAGCTCTGGCAGCCGCGATAAGGGTAGTGCGGGTCGATGTGTAACCCGTGGTGCTCTGATCGAGCCGTCTAGGTCGTGAGCCGGGTTCGCGGTGATCAGCCGCAGCCGTTTCGCTTCGCGCATGATGCTTTGAAGGTAGTTCTTGATCCTAAGCGCCACGTCGATGGTGCCGCGTTTCGTCACGGCTTCTAGAGGCTGCATGAGGTCGTGGGTATCGAGCTCGACGATTGCCCTGGCACCGAGCAAAGGGAATACGTGAGTCTTCAACCGGCTGAGCACAGTCTTGGCGTGGCCCGGCGCCCACTTCGGCACCATCCCGGCATACCAATCGAGCGCAACGCTTTCGAAGGTACGGCCATTGATTACGGCCTGCACCTTGGCCTGCTGCTTGGACTGGATAGGGTCAATGCCGTTGGCGAGCTGCTGTTTGAGCTCGAAGCGCTTGTGGCGAGCGTCAGCCAGCCCGACCACCGGGTAATTGCCGAGTGAGGTCAGGCCCTCGCGACCATCGGGCTTCACGTACCTCAGCCGCCAGCCTTTGCGACCGTTGGGCTTCACGAGCAGGTAAAGGCCATCGCCGTCAAAAAGCTTGTACTCACGTTCGCGAGCCTTTGCAGTGCGGCAGGCGTTGTCGGTAAGGGGAGCCGTTGTGCGAGCCATAAGGGTACTTTCCAATGTCGAATTGGTAGGTATCCTTAAAAGTACCCTTATTAGCGCTGGCTACCCTCGGAATCCGACGGAACGCCAAAACGAAAAAACCCGCCAGAAGGCGGGTTTTTCGGGGGTTCCAGAGATTTTGAAAGCTTTCTATGGAACCTTGAATGGTGCCGGCACCAGGAATCGAACCCGGGACCTACTGATTACAAGTCAGTTGCTCTACCATCTGAGCTATACCGGCACAGGGGCGTCATTATAGCGATCGGTTGGCGGCTGTAAATACCTTCCGTGCGATCTTTGCATAAAGACCTAAGTTACCGCGCTGAAAGGAGAAATTTCCTACCAGCCGCGGTGGATGGTATTGACGCTTGGCTCGGGCGTGGCGGGGTTGAAAAACAGCTTGTCGTTGTCGCAACCGCGCTTGCGGCAAGACGTCTCGGTGCGCAGCGGTAGGCCATGGTCGCCGCCCAGCTGCATGCCAGGCGTATTCCAGCCCAGGTCAGTGGTTTTTGGCGTCGGGGCGTTGTTGGCGCAGCCGCCGAGGGCCAGGGCGAAGCTCAGCAGGGCGAGGGGTTTGGCTTGGATCACGATTTCGAAGTCCGTTCGTAAGTCTGGTTTTTTCTGGGTGCAAGGTGCGCAGTGATGGCAATTGTAACCTAGTGGATTTGTTCGGTGGGCACGTTGCCAGCTCCCATTTCGCGCTATGCCGCAAAACGCTTATGCACAAGGGGCATGCCAGCGTTGCGCTGAAGGCATGCCGTTGGTCGTCACCGCTGGTCTTTGCGCAAAGGCCTGTTTTTGTTGGGTTTGAAGATTCGAGAGGTAAGCGAGAGGCTTTAAATAGCACCTTGGATCCGAAATTATGCAGTGTTCATCAAAAGCTTGTGCACAGACTTATCCACAGGTTTTTCCAGCTTTTAGCTCGGCCATCAGCATCAGGTTGCGAGGGGTAAGTGGGTACTCGCAGAACAAGCCAACCTGCACGTTGTACCCCTGTTCTTGCAGGAACAGCGCACGATCGAGCACCAGCCACAGCTCCAAGGGCCGTCTGAACAAGTTGCGCACTCGCTCCAGGTTGCGCACGTGCGCCAAGCGTTGCCAGCCGGCAGCCTCCAATGCAGTCCAGTTGGGTTCGCCGCTGAGCGTCAGTTGCTTGAGTTCGGCCAGTTCACGGCAGTACTGGGCAAAGGGCTTTTCCAGCCAGCTGACGGGCAGGGACGGGATTGGCAGGTAGTCGTCGCTTTGGCGTTGCTCGCGTTGCAGCAGGTCAAAACCCAGTCGCCGTGCCATCGAGGTATCTCGCTGGCGGCGTACGCGGGCGCCAGCGGTGACTGTTTCGCTCAAGGGCAGGCCGAGGTCATCCAGGTCCAGCTGCAAGGTCGAGGCACGGGCGGCTGTGGACATCGGCTGGTAGTGCTCGGCCTGGATGCGGTTATAACAGCAGGGGGCCACGGCGACGTGCTGGCAGCCCTGCTCGGCGGCTAGGCGCAGCAGGCGCACATGCAGATCACCACAGGCATGCAGGGCGACCACGCTTGTGGTGCCATCCAGATGACGGGCGCTGTCTGCGGCCATGACATCCTGATGCTGGTGGATGGCCGGGAGCTGATGGTGATCGCTCAAGGCCTGGCCGGCTGCCACCAGCGCGGCATCGTATTCAAGGCAGGTCAGCTGTTGGCCGGGCTGCAACAGGCGGCGGCCGAGGTGGCCTTTGCCTGAGCACCAATCCAGCCAGTGCTGGGTGTCCTGGCGAAAGCTCAGGCGACGGCTGAAGGCTTCGATCTGTTGCCATTTGCGGCCCGGCACGCCGACGTCGAGGCGCTGGCCGGCGGGGGGCAGGCCTGCATCAGGTAGCTCGCCGAGCTCGCTCAGGTGCTGGGCTTGGGTGGCAAGCTCGGGGAAAGGGGCGGGCAGTTGGCTGGGGTCGAGTTGGGCGTCGGCGTCTTCTAGCGAGCGTTGGCGCAACCAGGTCGAAAGCTGTGGGTGTTGGGCTTCCCAGGGTAGCTGTAATGAGGTGAACGGCCTTGGTTGCCACAGGTGTTGGTGCTCGACGATGAATGAGTCGAGGGCCTGGAAGCGTTCGAGGAGTTGAGCGCTGTGGAGCACCGGCGTGGTTTTCATGGGCGTTGGGCGTAGGAAGTCAAAGGGTGTCAGTGATGGCCTCATCGCGGGGCAAGCCCGCTCCTACGGAGTCAGTAGGAGCGATGAGGCCGCTACTGACTCAGCGCCCTTGGCAGGCGTCCACGCGCAACCAGCGTTCCAGCAGCTTGAACCCTTGCACCAGCAAGAACGAGATCAGCAGGTAGAACAAGCCGGCAGCAAAGAAGATCTCCACCGGCAAGTAGGTGCGGGCGATGATGGTCCGTGCCATGCCGGTCAGTTCCAGCAGGGTGACGGTACTGGCCAGGGCGCTGGCCTTGAGCATCAGGATCACTTCGTTGCTATACGCCGGCAGGCCTATGCGCGAGGCGCGTGGCAGCATGATGTAGAAAAGTGTCTTGGCCCGCGACATGCCCAGCGCGCGCGCCGCTTCGATCTCACCCTTGGGGATCGCCTGCAACGCACCACGCAGGATCTCGGCGATGTAGGCGGCAGTGTGCAGGGTCATGGTCAGCACGGTGCACCAGAACGGATCGCGCAGGTAGGGCCACAGCGAGCTGCTGCGCACTGCATCGAACTGGGCCAGGCCGTAGTAGACCAAAAACAGCTGCACCAGCAGCGGGGTGCCGCGGAAGAAGAAGATGTAGCCGTAGGGCAAGGCGCGTACGTACCAGTGCCGCGAAGCGCGGGCGACACCCAGCGGGATCGCCAGGATCAATCCGGCGATGACCGCGATAGCCACCAGCTCCAGGGTCAGGGTTGCGCCCTGAGCGAGGCGTGGCAGCCATTTGATGATGACTTCCCAGTTCATTGTTCGGCCCTCACGAAGCCGCGAGCGGCGCGTTTTTCCAGGAAGTACATGCCGGTCATGGCGATCACGGTAAGGCTCAGGTAGATGCAGGCCGCAACCATGTAGAAGGTGAACGGCTCCTTGCTCACGGTCACCGCGATCTGCGAGTGACGCATGATTTCTTCCAGGCCGATCACCGACACCAGCGCGGTGTCTTTCATCAGGATCATGAACAGGTTGCCCAGGCCCGGCAGGGCGATGCGCCACATTTGCGGGAGGATGATCCGCGACAGGATGCGGCCCTTGGACAGGCCCAGGGCCAAGCCCGCTTCACGGTGGCCCTTGGGAATCGCCAGGATCGCGCCACGGAACACTTCCGTGGCGTAGGCACCAAAGCACAGGCCCAGGGCGATTACGCCCGCAGCGAAGGCACTGAGCTCAAGGCCGGGGATATTCAGGGCTTCGCCCAGGCTGTTGACCAGGCCAACAGTACCGAAATAGATCAGCAGGACCCACAGCAGCTCAGGTACGCCGCGAACCAGGGTCGAGTAGAAGCCGCCAAGCCATTGCAGTGGCTTGATCGAAGAAGTCTTGGCCAGTGCGCCGAGCAGGCCCAGGACCAGCCCCAGCAGCAGGGCGCAAAGCGCCAGTTTTACGGTCATGAAGGTGCCAGCCAACAAGGCCGGACCAAATCCGTGCAGGTCGATATTCATGGGTAGATGCGTTCTAGGGACCGACACGCCGCAAGGGCGTGCCGGTCGGGGCGAATCATTCGATGCTGAACGGGAAGTACTTGTCGTTGATCTTCTTGTACGTACCGTCGGCTTTGATTTCTTTCAGGGCGGCGTTGAGGTCGTTACGCAGCTTGTCGTCACCCTTGCGCACGGCGATGCCGATCTTGTCGGACTCTTCTACAGGCTCGCCCTTGAACTCGTAGTTCTGGCCGTCCTTGCTCTTGAGCCACTCGTACTGCACGTACTTGTCGGCGAGGATGCCGTCGATACGGCCCGCCAGCAGGTCCAGGTAGGCGTTTTCCTGGGTGTCGTACAGCTTGATCTGAATATCATCGCCGTAGTTGTCTTCCAGCCAGGTGCCGGCCAGGGTTGCACGCTGGGTACCGATGAACTTGCCCTTGAGCGAGGCCTTGTCGGTTTTGAAGTCGACGTTCTTCGGCGCGATGAACTGCAGCTTGTTCGAGTAGTAGGGGTCGGTGAAGTCGACCGCTTGCTTGCGCTCATCGGTGATCGACAGCGACGACACCAGGAAGTCGAACTTCTTGGCGTTCAGGGCGGGGATGATGCCGTCCCAGTCGGAGGTGACCACCGAGCACTCGACTTTCATCTTCGCGCACAGGGCGTCGCCGATGTCTTTGTCAAAGCCCACGACGTTACCGCTGGCATCCTTGTTGTTGAACGGCGGGTAGGCCGCTTCGATACCCATGCGCAGTTTTTCCGCGGCCATGGCGTTGGCCGAGAAGACCAGGGTGGCGGCGGCGGCCAGGAGGAATTTCTTGTAGGTCTGCATGTATTGCTCCGTTAGCGGTGGCTGGACATGAATTGCTTGCAACGCGCCGAGTTCGGGTTTTCAAAGACCTGCTGCGGCGTTCCTTGCTCTTCTACCAGGCCCTGGTGCAGGAAGACCACTTCACTGGACACCTGGCGGGCAAAGTTCATCTCGTGCGTCACCAGCAGCATGGTACGGCCTTCGTCGGCCAATGCGCGGATAACGTTAAGCACTTCCTGGACCATTTCCGGATCGAGCGCCGAGGTCGGCTCGTCGAACAGGATGACCTTGGGCTTCATGGCCAAGGTACGGGCAATGGCGGCACGCTGTTGCTGGCCACCGGAAAGCTGGGCGGGGTAGCTGTGACGCTTGTCGTAGATGCCAACCTTGTTCAGCAGCGCTTCGGCGTGTTCGATCGCCTCGGCCTTGCTCTGGCCCAGCACCCGGCGCGGCGCCTCGATGATGTTGTCGAGAATCGACATGTGCGGCCACAGGTTGAAATTCTGGAAGACAAAGCCGATCTCGCTGCGCAGGCGATTGATCTGGCGGTTGTCGGAGGGGATCAGGTCGCCATTCTTGGCAGCCTTGAGCTTGAGCTCTTCGCCGGCGACGAGGATCTGCCCCTGGTGCGGGTTCTCCAACAGGTTGATGCAGCGCAGCAGGGTGGACTTGCCGGAGCCGGACGACCCCAGGATGGAGATCACGTCACCGTCACGGGCGGTCAGCGAAATGCCCTTGAGAATTTCCTGCTCGCCGTAGCGTTTGTGCAGGTTGCGGATTTCTAGCGCGGGCGTGGCCTCGGCCATGTGCGGTCCTCATGTGTTCGGGTGCGTTCCCAGCTGTTGGCGGCCTTCCTGGCGAGCGCCACGCTAGCATAGCGGCTCAGTGACATCCAACCGGGTCGCAGGGGGCTCGGGTCGCTGGCGGGACAGTTTGTCGCATCGCTGCAGCGCAACGTCGCGAGGATGTCCGCAGACCTTTGCGCCCAGCACCAGAGCCTTGATGAAAAAAGGCGCGATGGTGCCAGCTTTGGCTAAGCCTGGGAAGCCGTTTTTGGCCTCTTCGCGGCTAGCCCGCTCTGACAAATACCCCATAAACCTCAGGGATTGCGCCAAACCCTGTGGGAGCGGGCTTGCCCGCGAAGGATTCGACGCCTACTTGAGGGTTGCGCCGAAGGTTGCACTTTTCTGCCTGGTTATTGTGCGCAGGTGTTACCGAGGAGCACCTTTGGTGCGTTTGTAAGTGGGTATTTCTGTAATCTGGACTTGGCATGGGGGTTTGGCGGCCTTTCGGTCAAAGCCTGGCCGAATGCCCTGCAAGCCGCGCCATATCTGCCTGCTGAAAGATTTCAGACGAAAGCCATTCTCACCTGGCCCGGTAATTGCCATCTGGAAATCACTGAATGCAGCGACGCCGACTTTCACCCCAGGCGTGCTGGCCGTCATTCGTGTAGTCCACCTCCTTACAAAGGTAGTTTTATGAGCGGTAACAATTCCAACGACCTCGCTCAGGGGCTCAAGCAACGGCATGTGACCATGCTGTCCATTGCTGGCGTGATCGGCGCCGGTCTGTTCGTCGGCTCCGGCCACGCCATTGCCGCTGCCGGCCCTGCCGTACTGCTGGCCTACGCCGCCGCCGGTACCCTGGTGGTGCTGGTGATGCGCATGCTGGGCGAAATGGCGATTGCCTCGCCTGACACCGGCTCGTTTTCCACTTATGCCGACCGCTCCATCGGGCGTTGGGCAGGTTTCACCATCGGCTGGCTGTACTGGTGGTTCTGGGTCTTGGTAATCCCGCTGGAAGCCAACGCCGCCGCAGCCATCCTGCATGCCTGGTTCCCTGCGGTCGATCTGTGGGCGTTCTCGCTGCTGATCACCCTGGCGCTGACCCTGACCAACCTGTGCAGCGTGAAGAACTACGGCGAGTTCGAGTTCTGGTTCGCCTTGCTCAAAGTACTGGCGATCATCGGCTTCATCGTCGTCGGTTGCGCCGCCATGTTCGGCATGGTGCCCAGCAGCCAGGTCAGCGGTGTCAGCCACCTGTTCGACACCCAAGGCTTCATGCCCAATGGCCTGGGCGCCGTGCTGGCAGCCATGCTGACCACCATGTTCTCGTTCATGGGGACCGAGATCGTTACCATCGCTGCTGCCGAATCGAAGGATCCAGGCAAGCAGATCAGCCGCGCCACCAACTCGGTGATCTGGCGTATCTGCCTGTTCTACCTGGTGTCGATCTTCCTGGTCGTCGCGCTGGTGCCGTGGAACGATCCAGCCCTGGCCGAGACCGGTTCGTACCAGACCGTGCTGAGCATGATCGGCGTGCCGAATGCCAAGCTGATCGTTGATATCGTCGTGCTGATCGCCGTTACCAGCTGCCTGAACTCGGCGCTGTACACCTCCTCGCGCATGCTGTTCTCGCTGAGCAAGCGGGGCGACGCCCCGGCTGTGGCCCAGCGCACGACCAAGGCCGGTACGCCACACTGGGCAGTGTTGCTGTCTACTGCTGCGGCCTTCCTTTGCGTGTTCGCCAACTTCGTCGCACCGGCGCAAGTGTTCGAGTTCTTGCTGGCCAGTTCCGGTGCTATCGCTTTGCTGGTGTACCTGGTGATTGCCGTATCGCAACTGCGCATGCGCAGCCAGCGCGAAGCGCGTGGTGAGAAGATCGACTTCAAGATGTGGCTGTTCCCCGGCCTGACCTGGGCGACCATTGCCTTCATCATTGCCGTGCTGGTGGTGATGGCGATCCGTCCGGATCATCGCGCCGAGATCGTGGCGACCGCGTTGCTGAGCATTGGTGTGGTGGCAGCGGGTCTACTGGTGCATCGCAAGCGCAAGGCTGATGAAGCGGCGGGTCGGGTGGCGCTGGATAACTGATCCAGGCTGCTTGAACGCAAAAGGCCGCGCCCTGTGAAGGGTGCGGCCTTTTTGTTGCTCTGTGCGGGCCTGTTCGCGGGCAAGCCCGCTCCTACAGGATTGCATGCTACCTGTGGCAGCGGGCTTACACCGCGAGGAGGGGCCGTTAAAGCGCTTCAGCCAAACTGTTTTTGCTGTTGCTGCTGCTTGGCCACCACCTCGGATGCGGCGATGTAGGCCTGCTGGAACTCGTCGCTCTCCAGCCAGGCCATGGTGGTGTCTTCGTCGGCGCCGTCCAGCCAGGTGCGATAGGCAGTGAACACCAGCACGATGTAGTCGGTGGCGTGCTCTTCCTTGTGGCCCTTGAGCACCAGCGCCAGCAGCGGGTCGACCAGGAACACCGAGATCATCGCGACCAGGCCGCTCTCCTGGGCCACCTTCATCTTCTCGAACAGCTCCTTGTAGCTGTCCGACTCCATGGCCTTGTTGAACACCTGCTCGATGCTGGCGCTATCGCCAGCGCTGGCCTTGACCGCTTGGCCGCCACGCACCATGCGGTTTTGCTTGGCCTTGGAGGCGGCGCGCTTGGCGCGTTTCTGTTGTTTGCTGTTAGAGGCCATGGGCGCAATCCTTCGGTAAGTCTGGAAATTGCGCGTATTGAAGCCTAATTGCCGTACAAACCCAAGTATTGTGGGTTACCCAGCCCCAGCTACATCAGCTCGCCGCTGCTGGGGGCTCATCCTCCTCGAAGCCCCGCGATGCACGTCCCACTAGCAACGGATCCGGCGCGTGCGCCACGCTCAGGTCCTTGCCTGGGTAATCCAGCGAATGCAGGAAGTGCCGGATGCAGTTGATCCGCGCGCGCTTCTTGTCATCGGACTTGATCACCGTCCATGGCGCGTCGCCGGTATCGGTGTGGAAGAACATCGCTTCCTTGGCGGCGGTGTAGTCGTCCCATTTATCCAGCGACTTGATGTCGATCGGCGACAGCTTCCAGTGCTTGAGCGGATCGTCACGCCGCGAGATGAAGCGCCGTAGCTGCTCCTCGCGGTTGACCGAGAACCAGTACTTGAACAGCAAGATCCCGCTGTTGCACAGCATCCGCTCCAAATCAGGCGCCTGGCGCATGAACTCCAGGTATTGCACCGGCGTGCAGAAATCCATCACCCGCTCGACCCCGGCGCGGTTGTACCAAGACCGGTCGAAGAAGACCATTTCCCCCGCAGTGGGCAGGTGCTGGATATAGCGCTGGAAATACCACTGGCCCTTTTCCTGCTCGGAAGGCTTCTCCAGTGCCACGATGCGCGCGCCACGCGGATTCAAATGCTCCATGAAGCGCTTGATGGTGCCGCCCTTGCCAGCTGCATCGCGTCCTTCGAATAGCACCACCACGCGCTGGCCGGTGTCCTTCACCCAGCTTTGCACCTTGAGCAGCTCGATCTGCAGGGCGTGCTTGGCCTTCTCGTAGTCGTTGCGGCGCAGACGGGTGACATACGGGTAGTTGGCCGGCAAGCGCGCCGAGGTGCTGTCCTCGTTGCTGCCCTTGCGCGCAGTGGCCACCTGCAACGCGGCAGGCTGCTGGCTGACCGTGATGATCGAGCTTTCGCCTGTGGCCTTGGCCGCTGGCTTGCGCTGGCGAGGGCGGCGCGTGCGCGGGGGTGGGGTGACGCTGGGCGTGGCCTCGACGCTTGGCGCGGCGGAAAGAAGCGGGGTGGATTCGTCGCTCATGGAAGTCCTTGCGGGTCGATTCGAGTGTCCACCTGGCATGCTAAGGCGTTTTCGCGAGCGGCTAGTTGATTCGGGTCAAGGAGGGGATGGGAGGGGGTGGCTGCTGTGCAGCCATTCGCGGGCAAGCCCGCTCCCACAGGGTGGTTGGTGGGGGCTGGATAAAACTCGGGCAATAAAAAAACCCTGAATCTTTCGATTCAGGGTTTTAGTGTTTTGGTGCCCAGAGACGGAGTCGAACCGCCGACACGAGGATTTTCAATCCTCTGCTCTACCGACTGAGCTATCTGGGCAACGGGGCGCATTAAAAGGCTTTTTCAGGTTTGCGTCAACGACTTTTTGAAAATTTTTTAAATTAATTCCGTCGCTTACGATTTTGCTGGGTCATTCGGCCGGTGGCACGTAGCCGTCAGCCTTGGCGTAATCCTCGCCGGAGAAGTATTTGTCCATCTCCTGCTGGAGGAATTTGCGGTCCTCGGCATTCATCATGTTCAGGCGCTTCTCGTTGATCAGCAGGGTCTGGTGTTTCTGCCACTCATCCCAGGCCTTCTTCGAGATGTTGTCGAAGATGTCCTGGCCTTTGGCGCCTGGGTACGGCGGGCGCTCAAGGCCAGGCAGCTGTTCGTGGTATTTGCGGCAGTTCACGGTGCGGGTCATCGGGGCTCTCCTGCAATCAATTGGTCGGCCGCGCGTTTGAGCAGCTTCTTGACCGGGGCGGCGAGGCCCAGGCGCGGCGGGGTGGCGAGGTTATACCAGAGCCAGTCAGGCTCGGCCACGTGCGCGCCGAGCGGATCGACGCGGACCAGCCAAGGCTCGATGGCCAGCTGGAAGTGGCTGAAGGTATGGGTCAGGCCATCGAGGGCCTGGCTGCCGGTCAGGCGCAGGCCGTGCTGGTAGGCCAGGTCATCGAGCTGCTCCAGGCTGTCTAGCTCGGGCAGGCTCCACAAGCCGCCCCACAGGCCGCTGGAAGGGCGCCGGTAGAGCAGGATGGCGCCTTCTTGGTTGGCCAGGATCGGCATCAGCGTGCGCCGCTGTGGCAAGGTCTTGCGCGGCTTGGGCTCGGGGTAGTGAGTCTCCTGGCCGAGCAAGTGCGCCTGGCAGCCGCGCTGGAGCGGGCAGATCAGGCAGCTGGGCTTGCTGCGCGTACACAGGGTCGCGCCCAGGTCCATCATCGCCTGGGTGTAGTGGTTGGCGCGGGCGTGTGGGGTGTAGCGCTCGGCAGTGGCCCACAGCGCGTTGGCCACCTTCGGCTCCCCCGGGTAGCCGCCCTGGGCGCTGTAGCGGGCCAGTACGCGCTTGACGTTGCCGTCGAGGATCGGCGCGCGGATGCCCATGCTGATGCTGGCAATGGCGCCGGCCGTGGAGCGACCAATGCCAGGCAGCTCGGTCAGCTGCTCGACACTACGCGGGAATTCGCCGCCATGCTGGTTGACCACGATCTGGGCGGCTTTTTGCAGGTTGCGCGCGCGGGTGTAGTAGCCAAGCCCGGTCCACAGGTGCAGCACTTCGTCTTCCGGCGCCTCAGCCAGGGCCTGCACGGTCGGCAGGGCCTGCATGAAGCGGTCGAAGTAGTTGAGCACGGTGCTGACCTGGGTCTGCTGCAGCATGATTTCCGACACCCACACCCGGTAGGGGTTGATGCCCTGTTGCCAGGGCAGGTCGTGGCGGCCGTGCTGGTCGTACCACTCCAGCACTGCGCTGGAGAACTGCTGGGGGCTCATCGCTTGAACAGCCCCTTGAGTGCGTCTTTCAATTCAGGGCTCACTTTGTCTCCGAGTTTCTCGTCGAGCTTTTCATCGATCTTGTCTTTGAGGCGGTTGCCGGCGAGTTTGGCGGCAACCTTGCCCAGGCCGTCCTGATCCAGGCGACAGGCCTTGGCGCCAAGCTCCAGCGGGCCACGGCAGCGCAGCGGCACTTCGACGCCGACATAGCGCTCGTTGACCTGGCAAGCCGGGTCGGGCATGGCACGCTGATCGCCTTCGACCACTACGCCAATCCGGTAGTCCATGCCCAGCACGCGCAGGTCCAGGTCGCCCTGGCCGTTGACGGTCAGGCCGGGGATGCGCGCCTTGAGGTCAGGGTTGCTGGCCACGCCATTGCGCACAACCAGGCTGCCGCGCAGTTCCTCGAACGGCGTGTCCTTGCCGCGCGGCTCACCGCTGAGCGACTTGCGGTTGAGGGTGGCGATGGCCTGGCATAGCTGCTGCTCCAGGTTGGCGTTGACCAGTACACCATCATTGATGGTGAAGCTGGCGTTGCCATTGAGCGTGTCGACCAGGGCCTTCTGGCTGTTGCCGGTGGCGGTCAGGTCGCTGTTGAGGGTCAGCAGGCCTTTGACTGGCGGCGTCTGGTCAGGGCTTTCGGACTTGATGAAGTGCTCGACCGGCACCCGGTTGATCTTGGTGTTGACGCCGATCTGCGGCACCGCCGGGCGTACATCGAGGGTGCCCTTGGCTTCGAAGCTGCCGTTGTACAGCCCGCCACGCAGGGTTTCCAGGGTGACCAGGCCGCCCTGGCCTTTGGCCTTGAGCTGGGCGTCAGTGATGGGCAGCTTGTCCAGGGTCAGCGCGCCGAAGCTGAGCTCGGCTTGTAGATCGAGTGCGCGCAGGCGATCGACCGGCAGCAGTTTGTCGTTGCTCCAGGCCACCTGGGTCGGGGCGTTAGGCAGGGGTGAACTGCCAGCGCCGGCCACGGCGGTGGCTTGCTGCTGCTTGACTTCGGCCTGGCGCGCAGCGGTGGCGCCCTTGGCTTGTTCGCTCTTGGCCGGGAAGTAGCGATCGGCGTCGAACTTGTCGCCTTTTAGCTGCAAGCGCAGGGCTTGCTTGGCGAAGTCTTCGATTGCCACGCGGCCGCTGAAGGTGCTGTCGTCCAGTTTCACCGCCAGGTCTTCCAGCGCCAGGCTGTTAGGGCTACCCGCCAGGCGGCTGACCAGCTCCAGCTTGCCGAAAGCGGCTGGATCGGCAGTGGCGGGCAGCGGCTGGCCGATGCCGTCGAGGAAAGTGCGCAGGTCGAACTGGGCAATCGACAGCCCGCCGCTGACCTGTGGCGTCTTGTCCAGCTCGCGCACATTCAGCTCGCCAAGCGCGCGCAGCTGGTTGGCGGAGATCTTCAGGCCATTCCACGAGGCGACATTGGCCGCCATATCGACCAGCAGTTGGCCTTGGGCGTTGAAGGTCAAGGTCTTGCCAGCCAGCGGTTCGCCCGAGGTTTCGCCGGACAGGCGCATGTCTTCGAGGTTGTAGCGCTTGAGCTTACGGTCAAAGCGCAGTTCGCCGGTCAGCTCAGTGCGGGCTTTGATGTTCGGCTGCGCGGCGCTGAGGAAGGCGCTGGCCTTCAGGGCAATGTTCGCCCCTTCATGCACCGGGCCGGTGCTCAGCTGGATACTCTCGGCGCTGACGCTCTGGCCAGTCTTGGCATCGGTGTATTGCACCCGGGCGTTGTTCACCGTCAAGCTGTCGATATCCAGCTTGACCGAGCGTTCGCTGGCGTTGTCGGCAGCTGCGGGCTCGCCCGCGGGCGTTGCAGCGGGGGCGTTGGGCGTGCTGGCGCTGGCATCTTGCGCAGGCAGCGGCTTGCCGATGTCTTGCCAGTTGCCGTGGCCGTTCTCATCGCGGATCAGGTTCAGGTTCAGGCCTTCGACCCGGACATCGCTCATCTGCACTTCGCGGCGCAGCAAAGGCAGCACGCGCACTGACAGACCGAGCATCTGCAGGTCGGCGAACGGCTCCTTAGGCTTGTTCAGGGTGGCGATGCTGGCTTCATGCAATTCCAGGCCGAGCCAGGGGAACAGGCTCCAGCCGATATCGCCATTGAGGGTCAGCTCGACGTGGGCCTTGTCGCGCGCCAGTTGGCGAATCTCGTCTTTATAGTCGTTGGGATCGAAGAGGTGGGTCAGGGCGAAGCCCAGTGCCACGATGATCAGCAGCAACCCGAGAAGTCCCAGCCCCAGGATTTTGCCGAACGCTTTCATGGGCGAGTCCTTGTAGTCCGATTTTTGAAAATTCAAGCGCCAGAGTATAGCGCCGCGACTAGCTGCCCTGAGTATTCGACTAGAGATACAGGGCATTTCCTACTAATTGAGCAGATTACACAGGATCGTGCAGGCGCGGGCTGGTCCCGCGATAGGGTCAGCGCGGGTGGATAACGCGCGGGATTTCGACCGCCGCCACCCGGACAGTTCCTCGAATGGGCTCAGCTGTTGAAAAAATAACGATATCAGTTTGCTTTCATTGAGCGATTCAGCTGGTAATCTTGCGCCGCTTTCGGAGCATAACGCGACCTTTTGTCGCGGATGCCGCCACGTTAACGGCCGGGCCATGCCTTGGTGCACTTGGATAAGAGCCGCACGTCACATCCGCAAAGCACAGCCCACCTACAAGAGGAACAACCCATGAACAGCAGTATCACGGCAGGGGAGTTGGTGCGTGCGCCCAGCTTCCTGTCGAAGGAGCGCATCATCGCCCGCCCGGGCTTCAACCGCTGGCTGGTACCGCCGGCCGCCCTGGCGATCCACCTGTGCATCGGCATGGCCTACGGCTTCTCGGTGTTCTGGCTGCCACTTTCGCAGGCCATCGGCATCACCGCGCCAGTTGCCTGCTCGGCTGACATGGGCTTCGTCGCCCGGCTGTTCAGCGCCGAGTGCGACTGGCCGATCTCGATGCTGAGCTGGATCTACACGCTGTTCTTCGTGTTCCTCGGTTGCTCCGCCGCCGTGCTGGGCGGTTGGCTGGAACATGCCGGCCCGCGCAAGGCTGGCCTGGTGTCGGCGCTGTGCTGGTGTGGCGGCCTGCTGATTTCGGCGATTGGGGTGAAGACCCATCAGCTGTGGCTGATGTGGCTGGGTTCGGGGGTGATCGGCGGGATCGGCCTGGGCCTGGGGTACATCTCGCCAGTGTCGACGCTGATCAAGTGGTTCCCGGACAAGCGCGGCATGGCGACCGGTATGGCGATCATGGGCTTTGGCGGCGGGGCGATGGTCGGTGCTCCCCTGGCCACTGCGCTGATGGGCCATTTCGGCAGCGCGCAGGAAGTCGGCGTGTGGCAGAGCTTCGTCGCCATGGCGGTGATCTACTTGGTGTTCATGACCGCTGGTGCCCTGGCCTATCGCGTGCCGCCGACCGGCTGGAAGCCTGAGGGTTGGACGCCACCTGCGAAAAAGGCCAATGCGATGGTCACTGACCGCCATGTGCATGTCAGCGTGGCCTGGAAAACTCCGCAGTTCGCCCTGGTCTGGCTGGTGCTGTGCCTGAACGTTTCGGCGGGTATCGGCATCCTCGGCATGGCTTCGCCACTGTTGCAGGAGGTGTTCGCCGGGAAGCTGCTGGGCAACGAGCTGAGCTTCAGTGAGCTGAACGCCGCGCAACTGGCGCAGATTGCCGCGATCGCCGCAGGCTTCACCGGCCTGCTGAGCCTGTTCAACATTGGTGGGCGGTTCTTCTGGGCGTCGTTCTCCGACTACATTGGCCGCAAGAACACCTACTTCGCCTTCTTCGCCCTGGGCGTGGGCCTCTACAGCCTGGTGCCGAACATGGGCCACCTGGGCAACGTGGCGCTGTTCGTCGCTGCGTTCTGCATCATCCTGTCGATGTATGGCGGCGGCTTCGCCACGGTGCCGGCGTACCTGGCGGACCTGTTCGGTACGCAAATGGTCGGTGCGATCCATGGTCGTCTGCTGACTGCCTGGGCGGCGGCGGGCGTGCTTGGGCCGGTGCTGATCACCTATCTGCGTGAATCGCAGCTGGCGGCGGGTGTGGAGCGGGCTGCGGCCTACGACATGACCTTGTACATCCTCGCTGGCCTGCTGGTGCTGGGCTTTATCTGCAATGCACTGGTGCGGCCGGTGGCGGACAAGTACTTCATGACTGATGCAGAACTCGCCGCTGAGCGGGCGCTGAGCCATGACAAAGGCGCCGATGGTGCGCGTTCGCTGGAATGGCATGCGGCGCCGGGCAGCCTGCCGTTGGTGCTGGTGGCGTGGGCCGTGGTGGTTATTCCGCTGGCCTGGGGCATCTGGGTGACCTTGCAGAAGACCGCTGTACTGTTCCATTGATGTAGACAGCAGCAGCTCTATCGCGGGGCAAGCCCGCTGCCACGTTGCGCTTCAGCTCTGGAGTGACGGCGTGGCAGCGGGCTTGCCCCGCGCTGCTTTGCACAGCCATATGTCATCCGCGTTTCAAGCGGGCGCGTTCTAGGCCTATAATGGCAGCCTTTTCGCCCAATGATTTTGCGGAGCTGGTGATGGTCGAACGTAAGGCTTCCGTCGAGCGCAATACCCTGGAAACCCAGGTGAAGGCCTCGATCAACCTCGATGGCAGTGGCAAGGCCCGATTCGATATCGGTGTGCCTTTCCTTGAACACATGCTCGACCAGATCGCCCGGCATGGGCTGATCGATCTGGACATCGAGTGCAAGGGCGACCTGCACATCGATGATCACCACACTGTCGAAGACGTCGGCATCACCCTCGGCCAGGCATTCGCCCAGGCCATCGGTGACAAGAAAGGCATCTATCGCTACGGCCATGCCTACGTGCCGCTGGACGAAGCGCTGTCGCGCGTGGTCATCGACTTCTCCGGCCGCCCAGGCCTGCAGATGCATGTGCCGTACACCCGCGCCTCGGTCGGCGGTTTCGATGTCGACCTGTTCCAGGAATTCTTCCAAGGCTTCGTCAACCACGCCCTGGTGACCCTGCACATCGACAACCTGCGTGGGCACAACACCCACCACCAGATCGAGACCGTGTTCAAGGCCTTCGGCCGTGCGCTGCGCATGGCCGTGACCCAGGACGAGCGCATGGCCGGGCAGATGCCGTCGACAAAGGGATGCCTGTAAATGCAGACGGTAGCCGTAATCGACTATGGCATGGGCAACCTGCACTCGGTGGCCAAGGCGCTTGAGCACGTTGGCGCTGGCAAAGTGCTGGTCACCAGCGATGCAGCGGTGATCCGCGAGGCTGACCGGGTGGTGTTCCCAGGTGTCGGCGCGATTCGCGACTGCATGGCCGAGATCCGCCGCCTGGGCTTTGACAGCCTGGTGCGCGAAGTCAGCCAGGACCGGCCGTTCCTCGGTATCTGTGTCGGTATGCAGGCGTTGCTCGAGCACAGTGAAGAGAACGACGGTGTCGATTGCATCGGCCTGTTCCCTGGCCAGGTGCGTTTCTTCGGCAAAGACCTGCAAGAAGATGGCGAGCACCTGAAGGTGCCGCACATGGGGTGGAACGAAGTCAGCCATGCGGTCGAGCATCCGCTGTGGCATGACATCCCCGATCGTGCCCGCTTCTACTTCGTCCACAGCTACTACATCCATGCTGGCAAGCCCGGCCAAGTGGTCGGTCGCGGCCACTATGGCGTCGACTTTGCCGCAGCGCTGGCCGAGGGCTCGCGGTTTGCCGTGCAGTTCCATCCAGAGAAGAGCCATACCCATGGCTTGCAGCTGCTGCAGAACTTCGTCGCCTGGGATGGGCGCTGGTAAATGAGCAAGTCGCGGACCAAGGCCCCGATCATTACCCTGGCCCCCGAGCAGGAGCGCGAAGCGCTCGACACGCTCAAGCGCTTCCTGGAAGACCGCTTCGAGCTTGAGCTGGGGTCGTTCGAGGTGGCCGAGGTCCTTGACCTGTTCAGCAAGGAAATTGCACCCCACTACTACAACAGGGCGATTGCCGATGTTCAGCTGCACCTCAAGGAGCGGTTCGAGAGCATCGAAAGCGACCTGTGGGCGTTAGAGAAGCCCTGAAATCCACCGATTAGACAGGTTCCCAAGATGCTGATTATCCCCGCTATCGATCTCAAGGATGGTGCCTGCGTACGCCTGCGCCAAGGCCGCATGGAAGACTCCACGGTGTTCTCCGATGACCCGGTGAGCATGGCCGCCAAATGGGTTGAGGGTGGCTGCCGTCGCCTGCACCTGGTCGACCTCAATGGCGCCTTCGAAGGCCAGCCAGTCAATGGCGACGTGGTGACTGCCATCGCCAAGCGCTACCCGCACCTGCCGATCCAGATCGGCGGCGGCATTCGCTCGCTGGAAACCATCGAGCACTACGTCAAGGCCGGCGTCAGCTACGTGATCATCGGCACCAAGGCGGTCAAGCAGCCTGAGTTCGTCGCCGAGGCGTGCAAGGCCTTCCCAGGCAAGGTCATCGTTGGTCTGGATGCCAAAGATGGCTTCGTTGCCACCGATGGTTGGGCCGAAGTCAGCTCGGTGCAGGTCATCGACCTGGCCAAGCGTTTCGAGGCCGATGGCGTCTCGGCGATCGTCTACACCGACATCGCCAAGGACGGCATGATGCAGGGCTGCAACGTGCCGTTCACCAAGGCCCTGGCCGAAGCCACCCAGATCCCGGTGATCGCCTCCGGCGGCATCCACAACCTGGGTGACATCAAGGCCCTGCTCGACGCCAAGGCTCCGGGCATCATCGGCGCGATCACTGGCCGGGCGATCTACGAAGGTACTCTGGACGTCGCCGAGGCCCAGGCCTTCTGCGACACATACCAAGGCTGAGGACACGACATGGCACTGGCCAAGCGCATCATCCCTTGCCTGGACGTGGACAACGGCCGGGTGGTCAAGGGCGTCAAGTTCGAGAACATCCGCGATGCCGGGGATCCGGTTGAGATCGCGCGTCGGTACGATGAACAGGGTGCCGACGAGATCACCTTCCTCGACATCACCGCCAGCGTCGATGGCCGTGACACCACCCTGCATACCGTCGAGCGCATGGCCAGCCAGGTGTTCATCCCGCTGACCGTCGGCGGTGGCGTACGTACCGTGCAAGACATCCGCAACCTGCTCAATGCCGGTGCCGACAAGGTCTCGATCAACACTGCTGCGGTGTTCAATCCGGAGTTCGTCGGCGAGGCTGCGCAGCGCTTTGGTTCGCAGTGCATCGTGGTTGCCATCGATGCCAAGAAGGTGTCTGCGTCGGGCGAAGCGCCGCGCTGGGAGATCTTCACCCATGGTGGGCGCAAGCCGACCGGATTGGATGCGGTGGAATGGGCGAAGAAGATGGAAGGCCTGGGTGCCGGTGAGATCCTGCTGACCAGCATGGATCAGGACGGCATGAAAAATGGCTTCGATCTGGGCGTGACCCGCGCCATCAGCGACGCGCTGGGGATTCCGGTGATCGCTTCGGGAGGTGTGGGTAATCTGCAGCACTTGGCTGACGGGATTCTGGAAGGGCATGCGAGCGCGGTGTTGGCAGCGAGTATCTTCCACTTCGGCGAGTACACCGTGCCTGAGGCCAAGGCCTATATGGCTGCGCGCGGGATCGTCGTTCGCTAAGACTGACCTGCATAGCGCTCGCAAGAGCGCTATGCAGTGCGACTGCTACGTGGGGTGGGGTGCGTCGCAGCTGCTTCGTGGGAGCTGCTGCGCAGGGTGGGGCGTAAGATCTGCTGGTTGGGAGCCGGCTGCGTGGGAGCGGGCTTGCCCCGCGATTGCAGTGGAACATTCACCATCGCTATCGCGGGGCAAGCCCGCTCCCACGAAGCTCCCGCGCGCCTGCTTCCACGCACCCGTTTCCACGGGCATCAGCCGTGATTCTTGCCCAGCAGCGCGTGGTAGAGCTCGGTATCGCCCAGAATCCCGACCACCTTGTCGTTCTCCTGCAACACCAGCTTGTTCCCCGTCTGATAGCGAATCTGCAGCGCTTCGCGCATGCCGATATCCGCATGCACCAGGGTCGGTTTGCGATCCAGCCCCTCAACGGCCTGCCCCGGCGCCCAGTTCTGCATATCCAGGCCATTCTGGCCCTGGCGCGCACGCTTGAGTGAATTGCCTTCACCCAGGTCCAGCCACGAATCACCACCCGGATCCAGGCACACCGAACCATTGATCCGCTTGCACTTGTCCAGCGTGCGCATCAGGCTGCGCCCGCACAGCACATTGAGTGGGTTGGTATGGGCGACAAAGGTGCGCACATACTCGTCTGCAGGGTTGAGCACGATCTCCTCAGGCTTGCTGTACTGGATGATCCGCCCATCTTTCATGATGGCGATGCGGCTGCCGAGCTTGAGCGCCTCGTCCAGGTCGTGGCTGACGAACACGATGGTCTTGCTCAGCTTGCGCTGCAGCTCCAGCAGTTCGTCCTGCAAACCCTGGCGGATCAGCGGGTCGAGTGCCGAGAACGGTTCGTCCATCAGCAAGATATCGGCATCCATCGCCAGTGCCCGGGCCAGGCCCACGCGCTGCTGCATGCCGCCGGACAGCTCGTCGGGCTTCTTGTTGCGCCACTGGGTCAGGCCCACCAGCTCAAGCTTTTCATCAACCAGCTTGCGCCGCTCTTTTTCCGGCCGGCCCTGCATCTCCAGGCCAAAGCTGATGTTCTCGCGCACCGTCAGCCAAGGCATCAGGGCGAACTTCTGGAACACCATGGCAATGCGCTTGGTGCGCATCATCTTCAGCTCGGCCGGGGTGCAGTGGGCGATGTCGATGTGGTTGCCTTCGTGCTCGACGAACAGCTTGCCGCGGCTGACGGTGTTGAGACCGTTGATGCAGCGCAGCAAGCTCGATTTGCCTGAGCCAGACAAGCCCATCAGTACGCAGATCTCGCCTTTGTTGATGTCCAGGTTGGCCTTTTCCACCCCCACCACCAGGCCAGTCTGCTTGAGGATCTGCTCGCGGCTCAGGCCTTTGTCGAGCAGGGCCAGGGCCTCGCGCGGCTTGTTGGAGAAGATGACGTCGACGTCTTCGAATCGAATGATGCTCATGCCTCACCCCTTACCGTGACTTCCGGTTGCTTGCAGATACGGTCGAGCATGATCGCCAGCAGCACGATCGCCAGGCCCGCTTCGAAGCCGAGGGAGATATCGGCGGTGTTCAGTGCGTTGACTACAGGTTTGCCCAGGCCATCGGCGCCTACCAGGGCAGCGATCACCACCATCGACAGCGACAGCATGATGCATTGGGTCACGCCCGCGGCGATGCTCGGCATCGCGTGGGGCAGTTCGATGCGGGTCAGCAGCTGACGGCGCGAGCAGCCAAAGGCCTTGCCGGCATCGAGCAGCTCTTGCGGCACGTCGCAAATGCCCAGGTAGGTCAGGCGGATCGGCGCGGCAATGGCGAACACCACGGTCGAGATCAGCCCCGGCACTACCCCCAGGCCAAACAGGGTCAGGGTCGGGATCAGGTAGACGAAGGTCGGCACTGTCTGCATCAGGTCGAGCACCGGGCGCATGCCGGTGTAGAACATCGGCTTGTGCGCGGCAAGGATGCCCAGTGGCACGCCGATGGCCACGCACACCACGGTGGCGAAGGTCACTTGGGCAAGGGTCTCCATGGTTTCTTGCCAGTACCCCAGGTTGAGGATCAGCAGGAACGACAGGGCGACAAAGGCGGTGAGCGCCCATTTGCGCTGGATCAGGTGAGCCAGGGCAGCGAACAGGGCAATAAGGACGAGGGGGTTGAACCAGGTCAGGGCACTGGTGACCCCATGGATCATGAATTCCAGGCCTTGGGCGATGGCGTCGAAATACTCGGCGCCGTTCTGGGTCAGCCATTCGACGAACGACGCGATGTACTGTCCCAGGGGTATTTTCTGATCAATGAGCATGATAGCGAGCTTCCACCTGCATAGATTGGAATCAGTCCGCAGCGGCCACGGTGCCGCTGCGAGGTAGTGCCTACTGCTACTGTGTGTCGGTTACTGCGCAAGCTTTGCCTTGGCCGCCTCCAAGCCCGGTTTGCCGTCCACGGTCGTCACCCCGGCCAGCCAGGTGTCGAGCACTTGTGGGTTGTTTTTAAGCCACGCCTTGGCGGCCGCGTCGGGCTTTTGCTTGTCGTCCAGGACCTTGCCCATCAGCTCGCTTTCCATGTCGAGGGTAAACGACAGGTTCTTCAGCAACTGGCCAACGTTGCTGCACTCCTGTGCATAGCCCTTGCGGGTATTGGTCAGTACCGTCGCCTTGCCGAAGTCGGGGCCGAAGAACTCGTCGCCACCGGTCAGGTACTGCATCTTGAAGCGCTTGTTCATCGGGTGCGGTTCCCAGCCGAGGAACACCACCGCCTCGCCGCGTTTCTGCGCGCGATCCACCTGCGAGAGCATGCCCGCCTCACTGGACTGGACGATCTTGAAACCGGCGCTTTTCAGGCCGAAGGCGTCCTTGTCGATCATGCTCTGGATGGTGCGGTTGCCGTCGTTGCCGGGCTCGATGCCGTAGATCTTGCCGCCGAGCTCTCTCTTGAACTTGGCAATGTCGGCGAAATCCTTCAGACCCTTGTCGTACAGGGCCTGCGGTACTGCCAGGGTGTACTTGGCGTTTTCCAGATTGGCCCGCACGGTCTCGACGGTGCCGGCGTCGCGGTACTGCTTGATGTCGTTCTCCATGGTTGGCATCCAGTTGCCGAGGAACACGTCCAAATCCTTGCCAGCCGCCAGCGACTTGTAGGTCACCGGTACCGAGATCATGGTGGTGTGGGTCTTGTAGCCCAGGGCTTCGAGCACGACGCTGGTCACGGCGGTGGTCACGGTGATGTCGGTCCAGCCGACATCCGAGAAACGTACCGTCTGACACTGTTCGGGTTCGGCGGCCTGAGCCAGCAACGGTGCGGCAAGCAACGCGACCAGCAACAGCGAGGGTGAACCTTTCATGGATGGACTCCTGTAGTTTTTTCTTCGGGTTCGCGAGGGTTGCCGAGCTTTCTCAGGGTCCGGTCAACCAGGCCTGCAGAGGGCAGGATGCGAGGCCGTGCAATACGAGTCGCTTTCGATAATCCTCCAGCGCTGGGCAATCGCCTACTGGTAGGGTCGTAACCAGTACAGGATGGGTCGCTTCCAGTACGGGCGATGTCGCATATGGATTTTTCCACCCCTACGGCCGCGTTTTTACGTCATTCGATCGCCCGAAAGCGGCGCAAACAGGGCCGGATCAGTGCGGCGCGGTCGGACAAAAGTACGTCGGTTGCAGACGGCGAAGGGGAAGGTAAAAGCCCGATGATGCGTGCATTAGCGGCAGCTCGCCGGTTTCAGACTAGCAGCTGCGGGGCCGCCCACATGGCGCGGTCAGACAAGCCCATCAAGAGGTGATTCGACAATGGCCATCAGCGTGTTCGACCTGTTCAAGATCGGTGTCGGGCCTTCCAGCTCACACACCGTCGGCCCCATGCGCGCCGGCGCGCTGTTCGTCCAGGGCCTGCGTGAGCGTGGCGAGCTGGAGCAGGTGCGACGTATCGAGGTGCGCCTGTACGGCTCGTTGTCCGCCACTGGGGTCGGTCATGGCACCGACAACGCCACTATCATGGGCCTGATGGGCGAATGGCCGGACGCCATCGACCCGAGCCAGATCGTCCCGCGCATCGCCGACCTGCGCGAAACCAATATCCTCAAGCTGGATAACCGCCTGCCCATCGAGTTCATCTGGGCCCGTGACATGCAGCTACTCGAGCAGAACCTGCCGTATCACCCCAACGCCATGACCTTGATCGCCGAGGGGGAGCACGGCGAGCTGCACCAGGACACCTACTACTCGGTCGGCGGCGGCTTCGTGGTCGATGCCGCGCAAGCCGCCAGCGGCGTGCTGGATGCCGACCAGACGGTGCTGCCCTACGATTTCAACAGCGCCGCCGAGCTGCTGCGCCTGTGCAAGCAAAACGACCTCAGCGTGTCGCAATTGATGATGGCCAACGAGCGGGTCTGGCGCACTGAAGCGGAGATTCGCGCCGGGCTGCTCACGCTCTGGGAGGCCATGCAGGAGTGCGTGAGCAACGGCCTCAAGCACGAGGGCCTGCTGCCCGGCGGGCTCAATGTGCGCCGGCGTGCGGCCAAGCTGCACCGCAGCCTGCAAGAGATCGGCAAACCCAACGTGATCGGCTCGACCATGAGCGCGATGGAGTGGGTCAACCTGTTCGCCCTGGCGGTCAACGAAGAAAACGCCGCAGGCGGGCGCATGGTCACCGCGCCCACCAACGGTGCGGCGGGGATTATCCCGGCGGTGCTGCACTACTACATGCGCTTCTCCGACGTGGTCGATGACAGCAACGTGGTGGACTTCTTCCTCGGCGCCGCAGCGGTGGGCATCTTGTGCAAGAAGAACGCTTCGATTTCCGGTGCTGAAGTGGGCTGTCAGGGGGAGGTCGGTTCGGCCTGCGCGATGGCTGCCGCAGGCTTGGCCCAGGTGCTCGGCGCCACGCCGGGGCAATTGGAGAACGCCGCCGAAATCGCCTTGGAGCACAACCTGGGGCTGACCTGCGACCCGGTTGGCGGGTTGGTTCAGGTGCCGTGTATCGAGCGCAACGCGATTGCCGCAGTCAAGGCGATCAACGCCGTGCAGATGGCCCTGCGCGGAGACGGCGAGCACTTCATTTCGCTCGACCAGGTCATCCGCACCATGCGCGATACCGGCGCCGACATGCATGACAAATACAAGGAAACCTCGCGCGGTGGCCTCGCCGTCAGTGCGATCGAATGTTGATCCGCGACCCTGTCGCGCTTGCGATTCGCGGCCAAGCCCGCTCCTGCAGGGTTCGGTGTAACCCCTGTAGGAGTGGGCTTGCCCGCGATTGGGTTACACGCTGAAATCAACCCGCCTCAATTTGGTGCGCCGGTCATCAGCATTTTCAACTTAACTGTGCAGCAGGCTGATACTGGTGCGGTGACAGGGCCACATGTCGCTCACTGATATGTACCCAGGCACTGCTACCGAAATGCTCACTGTTACGAAGGAAAAGCCCTACAACGCAAGTTTGAGCATCTTACAGCGCTGTAGGAAAACTGTGGATCCACAGGCCTTGAAGGTCGTTTTTGGATTTTGTTGGATGCGCGTTCAATTTCAGGCATGCCATTTGCGTTGGAATTGGCAAAGCCCCCGCAAACGAACTGGGGCCATTACAAGAACAGTGCCCGCCTGAGGCATACCCTGCATTTGTGTGAGGAGAAATCGCGATGACGTCGTACACCTCCGGGACCCAAACCCAGAACCGCACAGCTCCCCAGTCCATCGGATTTCTCCTGCTGGACAACTTCACCCTGATTTCCCTGGCATCGGCTGTCGAGCCGCTGCGCATGGCCAACCAACTCTCCGGTCGCGAGCTGTATCGCTGGCACACCCTGACGGTCGATGGTGGCCAGGTCTGGGCCAGTGACGGTCTGCAGATCACCCCGGATGCAGCGATGCACAGCGCGCCGCCGATCGATACCGTGATCGTCTGCGGCGGCGTGGGTATCCAGCGCACCGTCACCCGCGAGCATGTCACCTGGCTGCAAGCCCAGGCCCGCCAGTCGCGCCGCCTGGGTGCGGTGTGTACCGGCAGCTGGGCGCTGGCCTGTGCCGGTCTGCTCGATGGCTTTGATTGCAGCGTGCACTGGGAATGCCTGGCATCGATGCAGGAAGCCTTCCCGCGGGTCAACATGAGCACCCGCCTGTTCACCCTCGACCGCAACCGCTTCACCAGCTCTGGCGGCACTGCGCCGCTGGACATGATGCTGCACCTGATCAGCCGCGATCATGGTCGCGAACTGTCGGCAGCCATCTCCGAGATGTTCGTCTACGAGCGCATCCGCAATGAGCAAGATCACCAGCGCGTGCCGCTCAAGCACATGCTCGGCACCAATCAGCCGAAGTTGCAGGAGATCGTGGCGCTGATGGAGGCCAACCTCGAAGAGCCGATCGATCTCGACGAGCTCGCGGTGTATGTGGCGGTATCGCGCCGGCAGCTCGAGCGGTTGTTCCAGAAATATCTGCACTGCTCGCCATCGCGCTATTACCTCAAGCTGCGACTGATCCGCGCCCGCCAGTTGCTCAAGCAGACGCCGATGTCGATCATCGAAGTGGCCTCGGTGTGTGGCTTCGTCTCCACGCCGCACTTCTCCAAGTGCTACCGCGAGTACTTCGGCAT
The DNA here is from genome assembly GCF_044900155.1 of Pseudomonas sp. NPDC088890. Taxonomy (NCBI): domain Bacteria; kingdom Pseudomonadati; phylum Pseudomonadota; class Gammaproteobacteria; order Pseudomonadales; family Pseudomonadaceae; genus Pseudomonas; species Pseudomonas sp. NPDC088890. Next base: position 213,045 of record NZ_JBJDNG010000005.1, read on the forward strand.
TCCGCCGCGCGATGAGCGCGTTGGCTCCAACACCGCCCAGCAGGTGGCGATGATGCCGATCCCGCAGGCCATGGCGCTGTCACCGCACAGCGGGCCGTTGGCCGCACTCAGCCAGGCGCGCAACGAGTCGACGTTTGCCAGTGTGAGGCTCTGACTGCGCGTCGTGCCTTTCGCGGGCACGCCCGCTGCCACAGGAGCCGGAGGCGGTTTCAGGGTTTGTAGTCAATAACACCAACCGCCGCTCCTACAGAAATTGCGCAGGCTTCAGATCTGCGCACACCCTGTGGGAGCGGGCTTGCCCGCGAACGAGGGCGCAGCCCTCGCAAATCCTCAAGCGCGCTTGCTGTACTGCGCCAGCGCTGGCAGCAGCTGCTGCTCGATTGCTTGGCGTACCGCCGGCAGAATCGTCGCGCTACCGGTATACATCTGCTCGACCATGCCCTTGAGCGCCCGCGCATTAGGCTCGGTCAGCCCGCGCACCACCGCTTCGCAGGCCTGCTCGGCACTGGCCCCGGCCGGAATGTCGAAGCCCCGCGCGCGCAGGTGGCCCAACAGGTCGTCCTGATCAATCAAATCCGCATGCATCATGGCTGTTGTCCCTTTTATCGCTAAGAGAGTGCTGCTGTGATTGTCAGTCGATTCTGTGACCAACCCCGCGTACCGGCAAGGACAGAATGTCGCAATGACTGCTTTGGCTATGAACAGGTCGTTCCCGGCTAAATCAACTGCCTGGGAAGTCAGCACACTGGGGTCATTCACGGCAACGCAGGGTTTGGTCACCCTCGCACGTCACGGTGGATGTTGCTCGCTCTTGGCCCCGCTAGCTCACGGCTTTGCGGGGTTATTTTTTGGGCTAGGTGAATGTTTTAACTCGGGAGTTTTATCACCCGGCCGACGAATTGTGCAGCGGGCAGGTCCTGCTGTTCGTCTACTAGCGTTTGCAACCGTGCCAGGCTGAGCTCAGCGAACGGCGCCGACTTCGGCCCTGCCAGATCCACATGCAGCAGCATCTGCTCGCTGGCCGCCAGGGCCTCGTCGAAGCCGGCCCGGTGCAGGCTGTGATACAGGTGCAGGCGCTTGCGATCGAACCCGATAATCTGCGTCTGCACCCACACCTCGCTGGCGAGCTTCACCTCATGCAGGTAGTTGATATGCGCCTCCAGGGTGAACAGCGAGTGCCCGCTCTGACCACGGCTGTCGGCGTCCAGGCCGATACGCTCCATCAGCGCATCGGTGGCGTAGCTGAAGATCAGCAGGTAGTAGGCATCGCGCAGGTGGCCGTTGTAGTCGACCCAGTCCTGCAACACTGGGGTGCGATAGGTGATCAGTGCCGGCATCGTTGCCTCCTCACTCGCCGAAAGCCATGCCGTGCTTGGCCTTGGTGGTCTTGACCGCATCGAGCACCGCCAGCAGGCAGTCATCACGATAGCGCTCAAGTGCAGCGATGCTGCGTTGGCCTTGTTGCTCGGCGGTGCCATCGACCACATCGTCGATCAGTTTGTCGGTCAGCTGCGGCGCTGGCAGGTAGGTCCAAGGCAGCTGCAGGGCAGGGCCGAACTGGGCCATGAAATGACGCATCCCGGCGTCGCCGCCTGCCAGGGTGTAGGTCAGGAAGGTGCCCATGAACGACCAGCGCAGGCCCGCGCCGAAGCGGATCGCGTCGTCGATTTCACCGGTGGTCGCCACGCCATCGTTAACCAGGTGCAAGGCCTCGCGCCAAAGCGCTTCGAGCAGACGGTCGGCAATAAAGCCAGGGACTTCCTTGCGCACGTGCAGCGGGCGCATGCCCAGCGCGGTGTAGATGGCTTTCGCCGCCTCGATGGCTTGGGGTGCGGTGTTGCGGCCGCCAACGATTTCGACCAGCGGCAACAGGTACACCGGGTTGAACGGATGGCCAACCACGCAGCGCTCGGGGTGAGTCGCGGACTCGAAGAATTCGCTTGGCAGCAACCCCGAAGTGCTCGAACCAATGATCGCATTGGGCTTGGCTGCGGCGCTGATCTTGGCATGCAGTTGCAGCTTTAGCTCCAGCCGCTCCGGGGCGCTTTCCTGGATGAAATCGGCATCGCGCACGCATTCCTCGATGGTTGGCACAAAGCGTAGGCGCTGCTGCGCCGCGCCGGGGGCCAGGCCTTGTTTCTCCAGTGCCGGCCAAGCATTGGCGATGCGCTGGCGCAGGGCCGCTTCGGCGCCGGGCGCCGGGTCCCAGGCGATCACGTCCAGGCCATGGGCCAGCGCCCGGGCAACCCAGCCGCTGCCGATGACGCCACTGCCCAGCGCAGCAAAGGTTTTGATCTCGGTGATGAAAGGCATGTCGAGTCCTCAGGGTAAACAGAGAAAATTGGCTTGACGCTAATCCTGTGGGAGCGGGCTTGCCCGCGAACACCGGCGCAGCCGGTGCCATCTGCGCGCTGTCTGTTTCATGGGCAGGCCTGCTGCCAATGGCATCAACGGCGCTTGAGGTTCATTTTTTCCCGACCTTCGGCCGGGGTCAGGACGCGGGCACCGAGGCGGCTGATGATCTCCACCGCGCGCTCGACCAGCTGGCCGTTGCTGGCCAGTACGCCCTTGTCCAAGTACAGGTTGTCTTCCAGCCCGACCCGCACGTTACCGCCGAGCAGCACCGCCTGGGCGGCCATCGGCATCTGCATGCGGCCGATGCCGAAACCGGCCCAGGTCGCGCCTTGTGGCAAGTTGTCGACCATGGCCTTCATGGTGGTGGTGTCGGCCGGCGCGCCCCATGGGATGCCCAGGCACAGCTGGAACAGCGGGTCGTCGAGCAGGCCTTCCTTGATCATCTGCTTGGCGAACCACAGATGGCCCGTGTCGAAGATTTCCAGCTCGGCTTTGACCCCCAGTTCGGTGATGCGCTTGGCGCCGGCGCGCAGTTGCGCGGGGGTGGAGACATAAATGGCATTGCCATCGCCGAAGTTGAGCGTGCCGCAGTCGAGGGTGCAGATTTCCGGCAGCAGCGCTTCGACGTGGGCCAGGCGCTCCAGTGGGCCGATCAGGTCGGTGCCTGGGCCGAACTCCATGGGGCGTTCGCCGGGGCCGATTTCCAGGTCGCCGCCCATGCCGGCGGTGAGGTTGACGATGATGTCGATGTCGGCTTCGCGGATGCGCTCCATGACTTCGCGGTACAAGTTGACGTCACGGCTGAAGCGGCCGGTTTGCGGGTCGCGGACGTGGCAGTGGACCACAGTGGCGCCAGCCTTGGCGGCTTCGACGGCGGCTTCGGCGATCTGTTTGGGCGTGACCGGGACCAGGTGGCTTTTGGCTACGGTGTCGCCGGCGCCGGTGAGGGCGCAGGTGATGATGATGTCGTGGTTCATGTTGGCTTCCTTCAGGCGTGTCGAGGCATTTCGTGGCTGCAGGGCGACGAAGAAATGGGGGTGCAGTAGTGGCCTCATCGCGGGGCAAGCCCGCTCCCACGCGGTCGGTGTGTGAGCGCTACCCTCAGGTTCGCTCGTGGGAGCGGGCTTGCCCCGCGATGGCGGTCAGTTGGCAGTGAGCTTGAGGTTGTCCGCCGCAGGCTTGCCGTCGAAGGTGGTCACGCCTTCGAGCCAGCGCGCCTTGTCTTCGGGGTGGTCTTTGAGCCACTGGCGGGCTGATTCCAGGGCGTCCTTGTGGTCGAGCAGCGGCTGCATCATGCGGCTCTCGTCCTCGGCGCTGAAGGTCAGGTTGGCCAGCAGCCGACTGGCGTTCGGGCAGCGTTCGGCGTAGTCCGGCGCAGTGACCGTCCATACCGTGGCGCGGCCTTCGTCCGGGCCCAGGGCATCCTGGCTGTCGCCCAGGTAGACCAGGTCGATGTTGACGTTCATCGGGTGCGGCGCCCAACCGAAGAACACCACCGCTTCCTTGCGCCGCACAGCGCGGTCGACGGCGGCGAGCATGCCGGCTTCGCTGGACTCGACCAGCTGGAACTTGCCGAGGTTGAACTGGTTCTTGGCGATCATCGCCTTGATCTGGGTATTGGCCCCCGAGCCTGGCTCGATGCCGTAGATCTTGCCGCCCAGCTCTTTGTCGAACTTGTGAATGTCGGCAAAGCGCTTCAGGCCTTTGTCGGCCAGGTACTTGGGCACCGCCAGGGTCGCCCGCGCATCGCTCAGGCTCGGCTCGGCCAGCACCTTGACCTGCTTGGCCTCGACGAATGGGGTGATGGTCTGGTTCATGATCGGGTTCCAGTAGCCGAGGAACATGTCCAGGCGCTTGTCGCGGATACCGGCAAAGATGATCTGCTGCGAGGCGCTGGTCTGCTTGGTCTGGTAACCCAGGCCATCGAGCAGCACCTGGGCCATGGCGCTGGTGGCGATGACGTCGGTCCAGTTGACCACGCCCAGGCGCACCTTCTGACAGGCCGCAGGCTCTGCGGCGAATACTGGGCTTGCCAAGCTGCTGGTGAGGGCGAGGGATAACAGGCTGCGGCGGATCAAGCTGTGCATGGTGGCTCTCCATCGGCAGTGCATATTGTTATGGTGGGCGGCCTCTGCGGGCCGTGTGTATAAGCTACGCGGCGTACAGGGTGGAAATTCGCACCCTGGCGACCAACACTTGCACCCAAGCGACCACCTTTTGCTGTGGAGCATTCGATGCCGGACACCATCCACTTTCTGTTGCTGCCGGGCTTTTCGGCGATGGGCTTTATCAGCGCCGTGGAACCGCTGCGCGTGGCCAATCGCTTTCGTGGGCCGCTGTACCACTGGCGCGTGCTCAGCTTAGACGGCGGGGCGGTGCAGGCCAGCAATGGCATGTCGGTGAATGCCGATGCGGCGCTGGGGCAAGAGGCGCCGGGGCGGATGCTGCTGGTAGTGGCGGGCTTCGACCCATTGGCGCATTTTGGCCCAGGGCTGCAACAAGGCTTGCGTCGCTTCGATCATGAAGGGGTGATCCTGGGCGGGATCGATACCGGGGCCATGCTGCTGGCGGAGGCGGGCTTGCTCGATGGCCACCGAGCCACCTTGCATTGGGAGGCGTTGGAGGCGTTCAAGGAACGCTATCCGCGTTTGCAGGCGACGCAGGAGCTGTTCGAAATAGATAGGCGGCGGATTACCTGTGCCGGCGGCACCGCTTCGATTGACCTGATGCTCGACCTGATCGCCCAGGCCCATGGCAGTGAATTGGCGGTGCAGGTGTCCGAGCAGTTCGTGCTTGGGCGGATTCGCCCGCGTCAGGATCACCAGCGCATGCAGATCGCCTCACGCTATGGGATCAGCAACAAGAAGCTGGTCAAGGTGATTGGCGAGATGGAGCGCAATACCGAGCAGCCGCTCAATACCCAGGTGCTGGCCGAGGCGGTGCAGATTACCCGGCGCCAGTTGGAGCGGTTGTTCAAGCTGCACCTGGAAGACACCCCGAGCGGGTTTTACCTGCGCCTGCGCTTGGACAAGGCCAGGCAGTTGTTGCGCCAGACCGACATGAGCGTGCTGGAGGTGAGCATTGCCTGTGGGTTTGAATCGGCGTCGTATTTCACCCGTTGCTATCGGGCCAGGTTTGCCCGCTGTCCGCGCGAGGATCGGCAGCTCAGTGCGGTGTCATGAGATACTCGTGGTCTGCACTGACGCTATCGCGGGGCAAGCCCGCTCCCACGCTGAGTCAGTAGTACGTGGGAGCGGGCTTGCCCCGCGATAGCGTCAGCGCAGCCTACTGCTGACCAATAGACTGCAGATACTCCGAGCGATCATCGCTACGCTGCGCCACACAGGTATCCCAAGCCGCCTGGAACGCCTTGGTGCCCTGTTTCTCGGCATAGGTCTCGACCTTGCAGTCGGCATCACGCACCTGCGTCCACAGGGTCTCGGCAGCCTGGAAACGGGCCGTCAACGCCTCGACCTTCTCGCCTTCATCTGGATACTGGTCGCGAATGCGCTGGATCAAATCGTCGAACGCCGCTTTCAGTTCACGCTCGGCGGTCTGCTTGTTATAGGCCGCACAGGCATAACCTTGCTGGTCGCTGTCGACATTGTCACAAGGTGTGCTTTCTTCCTCGCCGGCGTGGGCGCCCAGCGCAACGGCCGTCAGAACCAGCCATGCCATTGATTTCATCGGTTTTCTCCTCACCCGGCTGAGCAATCGGGGCTGATTCTCGCTCAGCCCGGCCGCGGACGATAGCTCTCTGACGAAATGTTCATCAAGTTCAGAAAATGCCCTTATCGAGAGTCGCTCTCAACACCGCAGGGTGCGGCGCAGGGCACTTGTCGCGGATTGACGCTTTCGGCAAACCCCCTGTCGTTTTTGCATCCGGCTCCCCGGTCGTGCAGGCATATGCTGGCCCCAAAGCGCCGACACAACGTTCGGCGCAGACCAAGTCAATAAAAGGGGACAGCCTGATGAGCCCAGCCGAATTACACGCCGACAGCATCGTCATCGATGGCCTGATCATCGCCAAGTGGAACCGCGAGCTGTTCGAAGACATGCGCAAAGGCGGCTTGACCGCAGCCAACTGCACGGTGTCGGTTTGGGAAGGGTTCAAGGCCACCGTCGACAACATCGCCTCCAGTCAGAAGCTGATTCGCGACAACAGCGACCTGGTGATGCCGGTGCGCACCACCGCCGACATCCGCAAGGCCAAGGAGCTGGGCAAGACCGGCATCCTGTTCGGCTTCCAGAACGCCCACGCCTTCGAAGACCAGATCGCCTACGTCGACGTGTTCAAGCAGCTGGGCGTGGGCATCGTGCAGATGTGCTACAACACCCAGAACCTGGTCGGCACTGGTTGCTACGAGCGCGATGGCGGTCTGTCGGGCTTTGGCCGCGAGATCGTCGCCGAGATGAACCGCGTCGGCATCATGTGCGACCTGTCCCACGTCGGTTCCAAGACCTCTGAAGAGGTCATCCTCGAATCGAAAAAGCCCGTCTGCTACTCGCACTGCCTGCCTTCGGGCCTCAAAGAACACCCACGCAACAAGTCCGATGAAGAACTGAAGTTCATCGCCGACCACGGCGGCTTCGTTGGCGTGACCATGTTCGCGCCGTTCCTGGCCAAGGGCATCGATTCGACCATCGACGACTACGCCGAGGCCATCGAGTACACCATGAACATCGTCGGTGAAGACGCCATCGGCATTGGCACCGACTTCACCCAGGGTCACGGCCAGGACTTCTTCGAGTACCTGACCCACGACAAGGGCTATGCCCGTCGCCTGACCAACTTCGGCAAGATCATCAACCCGCTGGGCATTCGCACTGTGGGCGAGTTCCCCAACCTCACCGAGACCTTGCTCAAGCGCGGCCACCCCGAGCGCGTGGTGCGCAAGATCATGGGCGAGAACTGGGTCAGTGTCCTCAAGGACGTCTGGGGCGAGTGAGCACTGCTGGGGCCTACTGCGCGCGCCGATCGCTGCGTCAGGCCCTCACGAAAAGCTCGCCGTGCCTCGGCACTGTCTCGCTTTTCGCTTCGGCCCTTCCTTGCGCTCGACGCGCTCGCTACGGCCCCAACAGCACTCACAGCGGCTGTTTATAAAAGCAAGAGCCAACGCGGCTTTTGATCGAATCGAACATTTTTATGGAGTTAAGTTTCCATGGCTAAGATCGCCCCGCAATTGCCTATCGAAGTCGACAGCGAGACCGGTGTCTGGACCAGCGACGCCCTGCCGATGCTGTACGTGCCACGGCATTTCTTCGTCAACAACCATATGGGCATCGAGGAAGTGCTGGGCGCCGACGCCTACGCCGAGATCCTCTACAAGGCGGGCTACAAGTCGGCCTGGCACTGGTGTGAAAAGGAAGCCGAATGCCATGGCCTGGAAGGTGTGGCGGTGTTCGAGCACTACATGAAGCGTCTGTCGCAACGCGGCTGGGGCCTGTTCGAGATCCAGGACATCGACCTGGACAAGGGCACTTGCAGCGTCAAGCTCAAGCACTCGGCGTTCGTCTACGTGTACGGCAAGGTCGGGCGCAAGGTCGACTACATGTTCACTGGCTGGTTTGCCGGCGCCATGGACCAGATTCTCGCTGCCCGCGGCAGCTCGATCCGCACTGTGGCCGAGCAGGTCTATGGCGGTTCGGAAGAGGGCCACGAAGATGGCCTGTTCGTTACAAGACCGTTGTAAGCCGGAGAGAGCGTCATGGCCTTCGAAGCAATGTTCCAGCCGATCCAGATCGGCAAACTGACCATCCGCAACCGTGTGCTGAGCACCGCGCACGCCGAGGTGTATGCCACTGATGGCGGCATGACTACCGACCGCTACGTCAAATACTACGAAGAGAAGGCCAAGGGCGGCATCGGCCTGGCCATCTGCGGCGGCTCGTCGGTGGTGGCCATCGACAGCCCGCAAGAATGGTGGTCATCGGTCAACCTGTCGACCGACCGCATTATTCCGCACTTCCAGAACCTGGCTGACGCCATGCACAAGCATGGCGCCAAGATCATGATCCAGATTACCCACATGGGCCGTCGCTCGCGTTGGGATGGCTTCAACTGGCCGACCTTGATGTCGCCGTCGGGCATCCGTGAACCGGTACACCGCGCCACCTGCAAGACCATCGAGCCGGAAGAGATCTGGCGGGTGATCGGCAACTACGCGCAAGCCGCGCGTCGCGCTAAAGAAGGCGGCCTGGATGGTGTTGAGCTGTCGGCCGTGCACCAGCACATGATCGACCAGTTCTGGAGCCCACGGGTCAACAAGCGTACCGACGAATGGGGCGGCAGTTTCGAAGGCCGGATGAAATTCGGCCTGGAAGTGCTCAAGGCGGTGCGCGCCGAGGTGGGTGACGACTTCTGCGTGGGGATGCGCATCTGCGGGGACGAGTTCCACCCCGATGGCCTCAGCCACGAGGACATGAAGCAGATCGCCGCGTATTACGACGCCACCGGCATGCTCGACTTCTTCGGCGTGATCGGCTCGGGCTGCGACACCCACAACACCCTGGCCAACGTCATCCCCAACATGAGCTATCCGCCAGAGCCGTTCCTGCACCTGGCGGCCGGCATCAAGGAGGTGGTCAAGGTCCCGGTACTGCATGCGCAGAATATCAAGGACCCGAACCAAGCCACGCGCATCCTTGAGGGCGGCTATGTCGACATGGTCGGCATGACGCGTGCGCACATCGCCGACCCGCACCTGATCGCCAAGATCAAGATGGGGCAGGTCGACCAGATCAAGCAGTGCGTCGGTGCCAACTACTGCATCGACCGGCAGTACCAAGGCCTGGATGTGCTGTGCATCCAGAACGCCGCGACCTCCCGTGAATACATGGGCGTGCCGCACATTATCGAAAAATCCACCGGGCCTAAACGCAAGGTGGTGGTGGTTGGCGCCGGCCCTGCGGGGATGGAGGCGGCACGGGTGGCCGCCGAGCGTGGTCATGACGTCACCGTGTTCGAGAAGAAAGAACAGATCGGCGGGCAGATCACCATTGCCGCCAAGGCTCCGCAGCGCGATCAGATCGCCGGTATCACCCGCTGGTATCAGCTGGAGTTCGCCCGCTTGAAGATCGACCTGCGCTTGGGCACGGCAGCCGACGTGGCGGCTATCCAGGATCTGCGTCCGGATGTGATCGTGCTGGCGGTGGGCGGTCATCCGTTCGTCGAGCAGAACGAGCACTGGGGCGCTGCCGAAGGGCTGGTGGTCAGCAGTTGGGACGTGCTCGACGGCAAGGTTGCGCCGGGCAAGAACGTGCTGGTGTACGACACCATCTGCGAATTCACCGGTATGTCGACAGCCGACTTCCTGGCGGACAAAGGTTCTCAGGTCGAGATCGTCACCGACGACATCAAGCCGGGCGTAGCCATTGGCGGCACCAGCTTCCCGACCTACTACCGCAGCATGTACCCCAAGGAAGTGATCATGACCGGCGACCTGATGCTGGACAAGGTCTACCGCGAGGGCGACAAGCTGGTGGCAGTGCTGGAGAACGAGTACACCGGCGCCAAAGAGGAGCGGGTGGTCGACCAGGTGGTGATCGAGAACGGTGTGCGGCCTGACGAGGCGCTGTACTACGCGCTCAAGGAAGACTCGCGCAACAAGGGCCAGATCGACGTGGAGGCGCTGTTCGCCATCAAGCCGCAGCCGATCCTCAGCCAGCCGGGCGAAGGCTACTTGCTGTACCGCATCGGCGACTGTGTGGCCCAACGCAACGTGCATGCGGCGATCTACGACGCCTTGCGCCTGTGCAAGGATTTCTGATCCTGGCGGCATGAACACCGCTCCTGTCGGGGCGGGACTGGCCCCCTGTGGGAGCGGGCTTGCCCGCGAAAGCGTCAGCATGAACAACAGTGTTGTCTGATCTGACGCATTCGCGGGCAAGCCCGCTCCCACAGGGTCCGCGCCCATCATGAGAATTGGCGCAAGCATTCAGCTGTTGTGGGAGCCTCCCATGTTGAACACCCTTCTACCCATCCTGCTGTTCGCTGCCCTTGCGCTGGCGGTGCTCGGCGCCGTGCGCCGGGTGCGCATGTGGCGCCGCGGGCGACCGTCCAAGGTCAACCTGCTCGGCGGGTTGCTGGCCATGCCGCGCCGTTACCTGGTCGATTTGCACCACGTGGTCGAGCGCGACAAGTACATGTCCAAGACCCACGTGGCCACGGCCGGCGGCTTTGTCCTGTCGGCGGCTTTGGCGATCCTGGTGCACGGCTTTGGCCTGCAGAGCAAGATCCTCGGCTACGGGCTGCTGGTGGCCACGGTGATCATGTTCACAGGCGCCATTTTCGTCTTCAAGCGTCGGCTCAACCCACCTGCGCGCCTGTCCAAGGGCCCGTGGATGCGCTTGCCCAAGAGCCTGCTGGTGTTCGCTGCCAGCTTCTTCATCGCCACCTTGCCGGTTGCCGGCATCCTGCCTGCCGGCACCGGTGGCTGGGTGATGGTCGGCGTGCTTGGCCTGGGTGTGCTGTGGGGTGTGTCCGAGCTGTTCTTCGGCATGACCTGGGGCGGGCCGATGAAGCACGCCTTCGCTGGCGCCCTGCACCTGGCCTGGCACCGGCGCGCCGAGCGCTTCGGCGGTGGCCGTTCCACTGGCCTGAAGCCGCTCGATCTGGAAGACCCCAACGCACCGCTGGGGGTGGAAAAACCCGTCGATTTCACCTGGAACCAACTGCTCGGTTTCGACGCTTGCGTGCAGTGCGGTAAGTGTGAGGCCATGTGCCCGGCGTTCGCCGCAGGCCAGCCGCTGAACCCGAAGAAACTCATCCAGGACATGGTCATTGGCCTGGCCGGTGGCACCGATGCCACGTTCGCGGGCAGCCCGTATCCAGGTAAGCCCATTGGCGAGCATGGCGGCCATCCGCACCAGCCGATCGTCAATGGCCTGGTCGACGCCGAAACCCTGTGGTCGTGCACCACCTGTCGTGCCTGCGTCGAGGAGTGCCCGATGATGATCGAGCACGTCGATGCCATCGTCGACATGCGTCGTCACCTGACCCTGGAGAAGGGCGCGACCCCGAACAAAGGCGCCGAGGTGCTCGACAACCTGATCGCCACCGACAACCCTGGCGGCTTCAACCCGGGCGGGCGGATGAACTGGGCCGCCGACCTGAACATGCCATTGCTGGCGGATGTGCAGAGCACCGAGGTGCTGTTCTGGGTCGGTGATGGCGCCTTCGACATGCGCAATCAACGCACCCTGCGCGCCTTCGTCAAAGTACTCAAGGCCTCCGGTGTGGACTTTGCCGTGCTCGGCCTGGAAGAGCGCGACAGTGGCGATGTGGCCCGCCGTCTGGGCGATGAAGCGACCTTCCAGCTGCTGGCCAAGCGCAATATCCAGACGCTGGCCAAGTACCGGTTCCAGCGCATCGTCACCTGCGACCCGCACAGCTTCCATGTGCTGAAAAACGAGTACGGCGCCCTTGGCGGCGACTACCAGGTGCAGCACCACAGCACCTATATCGCCGAGTTGATTGCCGCCAACAAACTCAACCTCGGTCAGCACAAAGGCGGCAGCGTGACCTATCACGACCCGTGCTACCTGGGCCGCTACAACGGCGAGTACGAAGCCCCCCGTGCAGTGCTCAAGGCGCTTGGCATCGAGGTGCGCGAGATGCAACGTTCAGGCTTCCGCTCACGTTGCTGTGGCGGTGGCGGCGGCGCGCCGATCACTGACATTCCGGGCAAGCAACGGATCCCAGACATGCGCATGGACGATATCCGCGAGACCGAGGCGCAGCTGGTGGCCGTGGGTTGTCCACAGTGCACGGCAATGCTCGAAGGCGTGGTCGAGCCGCGTCCACAAATCAAGGATCTCGCCGAATTGGTGGCTGACGTGCTGATCGAAGACGACGCCCCCGCCGCAAAGCCCCCAGTAGCCAAACGTGAACCTGCGGAGGTGCACTGATGAGCGACATCATCCGCCGCGACCCACGCGCTGAGTGGATCGCCCGCAACCGCCTGCACCCGCTGCATGCGGCGATGCAGACGCAACAGACCAGCTGGATGGGGCCTAACGGCATCCTCCGGAAGAACCCTCATGCGATTGCCGCAGGGTTCATCGGCCCTAACGGCCTCAAGCGGCTCGACCGCAGCGGTGCCCAGCACGGCACAGGTGTGGGCGGGCGGCGCAGCGCGGCGGCTGAAGTGCAGCTGCCGCTGCATCAGGTGGCCGACCCTGCCTTCTACATCGCCGTAGTGCCGGACATGGTCGGTGGTCGCCTCGGCAGCCACGACCGCGACGTGCTGGGCCTGGCCCACAGCCTGGCGGGCAGCGAGGGGGCGGTGCTGGCCATCGTCTTTGGCGAACACAAGGAAAATAACTTTTCCACAGCCGGGGTTGATCGCCTGCTGGTCATCGACGGTGAAGCGTTCCAGGGCTATGCCCCTGAGCAACTGGTGCAAGGCCTGCGCGCTGTGGATAACCAGTTCACCCCGCGCCATTGGCTGCTGCCCGACAGCCGTACCGGTGGCGGCGAACTGGGTCGGCGCCTCGGCGCGGCACTGGGCGAGCGCCCGGCGACGCGGGTTTGGCAGGTCAAGGATGGCCAGTGCATCGGCCGCGCCGGCTCCGGCCAGCAAGACCTGCAGCGCGGCATCGCCCGGTTGATACTGGCTGGCGCCGAATGCGCCGAACCGGTCAACGAGACTCGCCATGAAGCCCTGCCGGTCGAGTTGTCCACAAGCATTGCGCGCAGCCTGTCGCGGATTGAAGACCTCGGCCCGGTGGCGGTCGACCCTGCTGCGATCGCCATGGCCGAATCAGAGTTCATCGTCTCTGGCGGCAACGGCGTCAAGGATTGGGCGCTTTTCCACAGGGCCACTGCCGCCCTTGGCGCCACCGAAGGCGCCTCGCGGGTGGCGGTGGACGACGGCTTCATGCCGCGTAACCGCCAGGTAGGTGCTACCGGTACCTGGGTTACTGCGCGGGTCTACGTGGCTGTGGGTATCTCTGGCGCAATCCAGCACCTGCAGGGCATCGGCGCCTGCGACAAGGTGGTGGCGATCAATATGGACCCCGGCTGCGACATGATCAAACGGGCTGACCTGTCGGTGATTGGCGACAGCGCGGCGATTCTTCAAGCATTGATCGAGGCTGTGGACAACTTCCGCAGCGCCGGCCAACGCGACGCGGCATAAGGGCATGAGCATGAGTACGAAAGTCATCAGCCTGGTCTCCATCGGCGCCCACCCAAGCTCCGGCCGCACCCGCCGCGCCGAACAGGATGCGCGCGCCGTGGAGCTGGGGTTGCAACTGGCTGGGGATAACTTGCAGGTCGTGCATGCCGGCGACCCTCGGGAAGAGGCACTGCGCGCCTATCTGGGCATGGGGTTGGACCACTTGGATGTGCTGGAGCAGCCCGCTGGCGCCGATGTGCTGGGCGTGCTCGGGGATTACCTGCGTGATGCTGGCGCCCAGTTGGTGCTCACCGGCAGCCAGGCGGAAACCGGCGAAGGTTCGGGGATGTTGCCGTTCTTGTTGGCGGAGAAGCTCGGTTGGCCGCTGATCGTGGGGCTCGCAGAAGTAGAGTCGATCGACAATGGCACCGCCCAGGTGCTGCAAGCCCTGCCGCGAGGCCAGCGGCGTCGTCTGAAAGTACGCCTGCCGTTGCTGGCGACTGTGGATAACGCTGCGCCAAAGCCGCGCCAGAGTGCTTTTGGCCCGGCGCGACGGGGTGTGCTGGCTGCGCGGAACGTGGCTGTGGTCGAGGATGAGCTGCTAACCGATGCCGAGCTGCAGCCCGCTAGACCCCGCCCCAAACGGCTCAAGGTAATCAAGGCCAAGAGCGGTGCAGACCGCATGAAGGCCGCCACAGCCAAGGCCAGTGGCGGCGGCGGCAAGGTGCTCAAGGATGTTTCTCCACAGGAAGGGGCCGAGGCTATTCTCAAGCTGCTGGTGGAGGAGGGGGTCTTACGCTGAAGGGTTGTGCACAAAGACTGTTGGCCCCTCTGTGGATAAAGTGTTTGCGCATTGCTCAAACCCTCTGAGCACGGGGCCTTCAGGAGATTGAGTAAAAAATGATCAAATAAGGCCTGTCACTTACGGCCAATGGGTCCGCTGCGCGGCCCATCGCAGGCTGCGCCAGCTCCCACAGGGTTCTGCATACCCCTTTCGTGTGGTTGACCCAGCATTCTGTAGGAGCTGCGCAGCCTGCGATTGGGCTGCAAAGCAGCCCCAGTTACTGGCCCTAATTCTTTGCGCTCAACTGCGTTCGCCTGAAATTACCCACAAACCCTGTGAGCGCCCTTGTGGATAAACTGTTTGATGATCCCTGCAGCCCCCGGCTATCAGCGTGTGTGCGTGATTGCTCATTAATTGATCAGTCGCTATCTAACGGGCTGGATATTAATAGGAACTAGGTGCTTATCCCTGTTATCCACAGCGCCGTTGGGTCTTGGCAACAGTTGTCTACAAACTCTGTTGGTTGCTCTGTGGATAAGGTGTTGGGTTAGCACTGGAGCCATTGCCGTTCATGGGCTAGAGGCTTTTGTCTGTTTTTTAACCAGCGCCTTCAATGTTGCACTGGGCGCTTTTTGATAGCGTCGCCCACTCCGGCCCGGTCTATCGACCTGGCATTTTTGATAGGTTCGCCAACTACATTGCACTGATAGCCTACTGGCAAGATTCCGAACCTGGAGATTCCAGAATGGCTACCCAGCAGCTACTAGCGACAGATCGCCTTTTAAGCCCGCTTATGACGATGGGTGCAAGCGGCCGTTCCTGGGCTGCTTACACCCCATACAGCTATCGACCTGCGCAAGATACCGCTCCTTCTTTGGGGTTTACCGGGCAACTGCCTGAGCGTGCATTAGGGTGGTATCTGCTTGGCAACGGTCATCGAGCCTACAATCCAGTGCTGATGCGTTTTCATTCTGCGGATCAGTTAAATCCGTTTGGTGCAGGTGGGATCAATCCTTATGCCTTGCCATGGTGATCCAATAAATCGCCATGACCGCAGCGGAATGCAAGATGAACCCGTTCCAGGCCAATTAATCTGGGACGATGCGGCATCACACGCAGCTAGCTTATTTGCAATGTACAGAGCTGATAGAGATATTCCTGTACTGTATAAAATGGTCAGGATGCGGATTATAAATTATGTCGAAAATTAAAATCCTGGCAACAGATCAACTCCAAACCCCGCTTTCACTGCTGGGTGCAGGCGGCCAGTTCCATAGTGCCTACACCCCCTACGGATACCGCCCTGCACAATCCCCATCCCCCTTGCTCGGGTTTACCGGGCAGCTGCGCGAGCGTGAGCTGGGCTGGTATCTGCTTGGTAATGGCTACCGCGCCTATAATCCGGTGTTGATGCGTTTTCATTCGCCAGATCGTTTGAGCCCATTTGGGCTTGGGTGGATCAATTCCTATGCGTATTGTGGTGGGGATCCTGTTAACTTCCATGACCGGAGTGGTAAGACTTTAATGTCAATGCTCACCAGCGTTTGGCAGGCGTTAGTTGGTTTTAAAGCCAACTTTTTTGGGTCGGCTGCTCCCGCTATTGGAAACATAAGTAGCGCCATCGGATCACACTATAATCCCGACACCCAAAATCCATTGATCACAGTGACTGGCTTTACTGAAACCGCGGCTTCAATTGTTGCGACCGGGTCCTTCTTTGCAGGATACGATTCTTTGATGAATACGGCAAACACTATAGCTGGCGGGATATCAATGTATAATTCAAGTCGCGGGCTATTCACGGATATTAGCCAGCCGCAACGCAGTGCAGGTACTATTCCACGGGAGACCATTATTGACATGTATACGCCTCCCCTTACACCGATCCCTGAAGGCCAGAGTTTGAGCCGTGCCTATAGTAGACAGGATTCAGCGTTGAACTCTGTAGAGGCCAGAATGTTAATGAATGAGCTGAATGATACACGCCGGGAGAGGGACGCTTGGCAACAAAGAGCTCTATTTGCAGAACAAGAAATTATATCGACTATGGCTTGGGTCAGAGAGCAGTGATCTTATTTGCAGTCAGAAGGCGGAATACAAGGCGTAGTGCGTATTCGTTGTTTTCAGATCATAGGAAGGCAGCTGAAAATGATACGCGAGATTGTAAGTCGTGTTGTTTTCAGCTAGTTAAATACGCCCCAGGCCGGGTAGCCTTGGGGCGTAGTTTTTATTGTTCACTTACTTCTTTTAGATAAGCGGCTGGCTCCGCCTCCAAATTCTCCAGTACCCGCTGGCTATACCAGTCGATAAAGTTAACCACGCCAAATTCGTAAGTCTTCGAGTAAGGCCCCGGCTGATAGGCGGTGGAGTTGATCCACCGCTGATTTTCCTCCGCCAAGCGCCGATCCTGATCGTTGGTGGCATCCCACACCTTGCGCATGTCATCGGGGTTGTAATCCACCCCCTCCACCGCATCCTTGTGCACCAACCACTTGGTGGTGACCATGGTTTCCTGCGCGCTGATCGGCCATACGGTGAAGACGATGATGTGATCACCCATGCAGTGGTTCCACGAGTGCGGCAGGTGCAGGATGCGCATCGAGCCGAGGTCGGGGTTCTTGATCCGGCCCATCAGTTTTTGGCAGGCCTGCTTGCCGTCCATGGTCATCGACACAATGCCCTTGAGCAGCGACCTGCGCACGAGGCGGTTAAGCATCCATCGCCGTCAAGGTCGGTTCTCACAGAAAGACAGTTGCTCCCACAGGTATCTGCATACCCCGTTCGTGTGGTTGACCCAGCTTTCTGTAGGAGCTGGCGCAGCCTGCGATTGGGCTGCAAAGCAGCCCCCGTTACGGGCCCTAGTTCTTTGCGCTCAGTGCGTTGGCGTGTAATTACCCACAAACACTGTTAGCGGCCTTGTGGATAAACTGTTCGATGATCCCTACAGCCCGTAGCTATCAACGTGTGCGCGTGATTGTTCATTAATTGACAGCCTCTGTCTAATGGGCTGGATAACCAGCACACATAGGGGCTTATCCCTGTTATCCACAGCACTGTTTAGTTGCGGCACTAGTTGTCTACAAACTCAGTTGGTTGCTCTGTGGATAAGGTGTTGGGTTACCGCTGGGCCCGTTGCCGCTCATGGGCTACAGAGTTTTGTCTGTTTTTTAACCAGCGGCTTGGGTGCTGAACCTGACGGGCTTTTTTGAGGCCGCCCATTCCGCCCACTCCATCGACCTGGCATTTTTGTCAGGTTCGCTAAAAGCGTTGCACTGATAGCCTGCTGGCAAGATTCCGAACCTGAAGACTCCGCAATGGCCACCCAGCAGTTGCTAGCGACAGATCGCCTTTTAAGTCCATTTATGGCGCTTGGGGCAACTGGGCGTTCCAGTAATGCTTACACCCCCTATGGATATTGCCCTGCAAAATCCACGTCCCCCTTGCTCGGGTTTACCGGGCAATTACGTGAGCCTGATCTGGGCTGGTATCTGCTAGGTAATGGCTACCGCGCCTTCAATACGAAACTGATGCGATTCCATTCGCCGGATCGCCTGAGTCCGTTTGGAAAGGGTGGAATTAATGCCTATGCCTACTGTGAAGGTGACCCTGTCAATTGGCAGGACTTTTCCGGGCGAAACAGAACCAGAAAAAGGAGTTTTTCTAGGAGCGCAGAGAATATCTCGGATGGAAATAATCGCTTAGCGGTTGAGCATTCAATGAATATGAAGCTGTATCAGCAGCTTCATGACGTGGATCAAGGGAGGCGTAATTTCCAAGAGTATGTAAATAAACTGAGCGACGCAATAGTTGATACTGAATATCTTGTTAAAGCTGACCGCTCTCCTAGCGGCGATCCACATTCTGGTGAGAGTTTAAAACGTCTTACCGAGCTCGCGCAACTGTATATGAAACGAGCGGAATATGACAATAAGCTCTTAGCGCTTGAGTTTGAGTTTAATCGATTGAACGCGCAACTAGAGTCCAATGCTAGAACCCTTAGGGAGATTCGCGAAATAGACAGTGGCTATGATGATGCGATCCACGGTATTGAGAAGCGGTTAGCTGATGAGACTCCACCAGCTTATGCGTGGAGAAAGGGGTCATTATGAATGAGCAGAAAATTGCTGGGGGGCTAGGCCGGCAAGAAAGAGTAAGTTTGAGATCCAAATATGACGGGTGCCTAGTCTTAAAGATGTAATGTGTCTATCGATTAACAAACGTTGAGCCGACCCCTCGTCGTGCCTATGGAGTCTATTATGGCCCGTTCACTATCAATTCTTCAAACTGATCACCAATCGAGTGTCATTACATCGATCACAGAAGGCGTACAGGAGGCAATTCAATTCACCCCGTTTGGATATACCAAACCTGCTGAAGCATCCCCCGCAATTGGATATACCGGGCAGTTGTGCGAGAAAGGTTTAGGCTGGTACATGCTGGGAAATGGACATCGCGTTTACAATCCTTTGCTCCGTCGATTTCACTCGGCAGATAGTTTAAGCCTATTTGATCGAGGCGGGTTAAATGCCTACGCGTATGTCCTAAATAATCCTGTAAATTTGATTGATCCAGATGGGCGAAACCCACTGAAGTACACCCTCTCAGCCATTGGTATTGCGAAATCCGGCCTCGCTGGGATACATAGCACGTATAAGATGTTAAAAGACATTTCTTCAAATCCCGTTATTTTTTATACCATCACAGGTTATGCTCTGAAAACGATCGGAGAAGTTTTTACTACTACAGTGGAGACGATAAAGATCAACCAAACGATTATGTCCGTTGATCGAGCATCGTCTCATATGGATTACGATCCTAATGAATTCGGTTTGACCGTTGCGTATATGGTTGGTAAAACTGCAGGTCTTGTGGGGGAAGCGATGCTATTAGGAGTGAGTGCAGCTGCTCATTTTGGAGGAGGCACTAATGTAAAAGCAAAAAGTGCTGAGCAAGGGGGCGTTAATAGGAGCTTGCTTGATAATCCACCTCCAGATACAGCCCCACCCAGGCCTACATCCTTACATTTAACTTTAGATTCACCCTCATCTCTTCGAGGGAAACCATCAACGCGAGGTCGCGGGCGCGGGAGGGGTTCTAGAACACCTAGCCAAACGATGAGTTCCATGAGAACAGAGCAGTAAGTTTCCTATGCGTTGAACGGCGCCCCTTTTCTCTAAAAAAGGGGCGCCGCCATCCTAGGCTTTAAGTTCCTTGAGATAAGGCGCTGGCTCCGCCCCCAAATTCTCCAGCACCCGCTGGCTATACCAGTCGATAAAGTTCACTACGCCAAACTCATAAGTCTTCGAATACGGCCCCGGCTGATACGCGGTGGAGTTGATCCCGCGTTGGTTCTCTTCCGCCAACCGCCGATCCTGATCGTTGGTGGCGTCCCACACTTTACGCATCTGCTCTGGATCGTAATCGACGCCCTCGACCGCATCCTTGTGCACCAACCACTTGGTGGTGACCATGGTTTCCTGCGCGCTGATCGGCCATACGGTGAAGACGATGATGTGATCGCCCATGCAGTGGTTCCACGAGTGCGGCAGGTGCAGGATGCGCATTGAGCCGAGGTCGGGGTTCTTGATCCGGCCCATCAGCTTCTGGCAGGCCTGCTTGCCGTCCATGGTCATCGATACAGTGCCCTTGAGCAGCGGCATGCGCACGATGCGGTTACGCAGGCCATGGCTTTTGTGCAGGTAAGGAATCTTCTCGGCTTCCCAGGCAGCGGCCGAGGCGGCGACGTGGTCCTTGAAGGCCTGGTCGGCGCGGGGGTCTTCGGTGTCGTCCCACTCCAGCAGGGTTTTCAGCAACTCTGGGTGCGAGCCGTTGCAGTGGTAGCACTCGCGGTTGTTTTCCAGCACCAGCTTCCAGTTGGCTTTTTCCATCAAGGTGGTTTGCACCGCCACCTTGGTGTTCTCCATGTCGTACGGTTCCATGTAGTGCTCGAGGGTTTCGAGGAACTCGTCGATGGCCGGTGGGTTCTCGGCCAGGCTGATGAAAATGTAGCCGCCTGCAGTTTTGACGTTGATCGGCTTGAGGCCGTACTGCTTCATGTCGAAATCGGCGCCCATCTCGGTGCCGGCGAACAGCAGGCGGCCGTCGAGCTCGTAGGTCCACTGGTGGTACGGACAGACCAGCTTGGCCACCTTGCCCTTGTCGCTGGTGCACAGCCGTGAGCCACGGTGGCGGCAGACGTTGTGGAAGGCATGCACCTTGCCTTCGGCGCCGCGGATCACGATGACCGGGTTCTTGCCGATCTGCAGGGTGAGGAAGTTACCCTTGGTCGGGATCTCGCAGGTCATGCCGGCGATCAGCCACTCCTTGTGGAAGATCTCCTGCATGTCGATCTGGAACAGACGCTCGTCGGTGTAGAACGGCTGGGGCAGCGAGTAGGTACGCTCGCGGGTCTGCAGCATCTCGGCGGTGGCCTTGCGTGCTGCTTCCAGTGGATCGCCCAAGCTCAGGGTTGCGGTGACGTCCATCGTTTTATCCTCAAGGCCGATAAGGGCCGGCGAAAGGTGGCTAATCGTTATTGTGGTGCCGCAAGGCTGCATGCAAAAAACATCAGGTCTATTTGCGGTGGAGTGTGCGATCAGATACGCCTTGAGCCGTATCCATGGGCGACATGGCCGAATTCAATTCCGACGCGTAAACCCTTGTAGGTCGGGGCTGGTCGCGATAAGCACGCCGATGTCGCTGGCAGGAATGTACGCCGCCAGCGCCTTGAGCATTATCGGAGCCATAAAAGGCCGGTAGTCGGCCGCTGGAGAACACCATGTCCGATACCTTCCTCAACCCGGTCACTACCCAGACCTGGGCCAATGGCCGCCACATCGTGCGCTGCGTCAAGGTCATCCAGGAAACCTGGGATGTGCGCACCTTCTGCTTCATGGCCGACCAGCCGATCATGTTCTTCTTCAAGCCGGGCCAGTTCGTCACCTTGGAGCTTGAGATCGAAGGCAAGCAGGTGATGCGTTCTTACACCATCTCCAGTTCGCCGTCGGTGCCGTACAGCTTCTCGATCACGGTCAAGCGGGTGCCGGGCGGGCATGTTTCCAACTACCTGCACGACACCATGCACGAGGGCGCCGAGCTGCCAGTGCACGGGCCGGTGGGGCTGTTCAACGCGATCGATTTTCCGGCCGGCAAGGTGCTGTACCTGAGCGGTGGCGTGGGCATCACCCCGGTGATGTCGATGGCCCGCTGGTTCTATGACACCAATGCCAATGTCGACATGGTCTTCGTGCACAGCGCCCGCTCACCGAAGGACATCATCTACCACCGCGAGCTCGAGCAGATGGCTTCGCGCATTCCTAATTTCAGCCTGCACATCATTTGCGAGAAGCATGGCTTGGGCGAGCCGTGGGCGGGTTATCGCGGTTACCTGAACCAGCGGCTGATGGAGTTGATCGCTCCCGACTACATGGAGCGCACGGTGTTCTGCTGCGGGCCGACGCCGTACATGACGGCGGTCAAGCGCATGCTCGAAGCGGTTGGTTTCGACATGAAGAACTACCACGAGGAATCGTTCGGCGCGACGCCAGCAGAAGCCAAGGCCGACGCAGTCGAGCATGCCGAACAGGCCGCTGACGCGCCGGAACTGGACCTGTCGGATCTGAACCTGGTGGAGTTCGTCGGCAGCGACAAGAGCATTCGCGTAGCCCCCGGCGAAACCGTGCATGCGGCAGCGGCCAAGGTCGGCTTGATGATTCCCAAGGCCTGCGGCATGGGCATCTGCGGCACCTGCAAGGTGCTCAAGCTCGGTGGCGACGTGGAGATGGAGCACAACGGCGGCATCACCGAAGAAGATGAAGCCGAGGGGTACATCCTGTCGTGCTGCAGTGTGCCCAAGGGTGATGTGCGTATCGACTACTAGGCTTGGCAGAGCTTGCCGTAGAGCTGGGGGCGACGGTCGGCGAGGATGTCGTTGTAGGGTGGAGTGCGCTTGTCGGAGGCTGTGCGCAGTTTGATGTCGGCCACCAGTAATTGCGGCCGATCCAGGCTGATCCCGCCGGCCAGCAGATAGCCGTCGGCACCGACCAGGGTGGAGCCTGCAACCCAGTCCATGCCGCGCTCATGGCCGCAGCGGTCGCAGGCCACGATGAACATGTGATTGACCGCTGCATTGGCTTGTACCCGGGTCACTTCAACTGGGCGCTGCAGTTTCGGTCGAGGCGCTGCCGGCCAGTTGACCGGCGCGCATAGCAGTTGTGTGCCGCCTAGCGCAGCCAGGCGAACCCACTCGGGGAACTGCAAATCGTAACTGAGCATCATCGCCACCCGTCCTAAGCTCGTTTGAACCACGGGCGGGGCGCAGTCGCCCGGGGTGAAGATCAGCGTTTCTCGGTTCCACAGGTGTGCTTTGCGGTAGAAGGTGCGCTGGCCGTTTGGCTGAATCATCACCGAGGTATTGGCCACATGGCCGGCTTCCAGGCGTTCGCAGAATCCTACTATCACGATCAGATCAAGCGCTCGAGCCTGCTCTGCCAGTGCGTTTAGGCGAGTGCCGTCGCGTGACACCGAACAGACGAAGGCTTCTTCCCGGTCGCGTAACGCATTACCGCTCAAGGCCAACTCCGGCAACACCAGCAATTTCGCCTGACGCTCGGCAGCTTCAGACATTGCCTTGAGCGATTGCTCAAGGTTGAAGCTTGGGTCGGCGATTTTGGGCGCGAACTGATAGCAGGCTACACGTTGCTTGGCGTTGGCTTGGGGCATGGGGGTTCTCCTGATTCGACGCCGCTTGGGACAAAGACGCGTGAGGCCTGGACGCGTTGCGGGCAGAGACTGCTCAGATGACCGGGGAGGGCAGGGTCGCTGATAGCTGGCGACCCACCATCACTTTTCCGTAGGCCTAAACGGGGACATTGATAGCTCGAATCGAGAGTTTGATATGTAGGAAAAGTCTGTTTTTGCTTTGGGGAGTACCAGTCCTTTGCAACGTTGCTCACGTTTGATTTTTGGGGCCGCTTTGCGCCCCTTCGCGGGCAAGCCCGCTCCCACAGGGTGAGCGGTGTTTTAACGGACGGCGCTGTACCTGTGGGAGCGGGCTTGCCGGGGCGCCGAACCGCCGCGAAGGGGCGCAAAGCGGCCCCAAAACAGGCGACCGCACTGCTGGCTCAAACGCGGAAACGCGCCACCAGGCCATTGAGGTCCACCGCCAGGCGAGACAGCTCGGCACTGGCCGCGCTGGTCTGGTGCGCGCCCGTGGCGCTCTGCACCGACAGGTCGTTGATATTGACCAGGTTGCGATCCACTTCGCGGGCGACCTGGGCCTGCTCCTCGGCCGCGCTGGCAATCACCAGGTTGCGCTCGTTGATCTGCGACACCGCCCCGGCAATGCTGTCCAGCGCAAGCCCTGCGCCGCGGGCGATGTTCAGGGTCGACTCCGCGCGCTCGGTACTGGTGCGCATCGAGTCGACGGCCTCGCCAGTACCACTTTGGATGCTGGCGATCATGCGCTCGATTTCACTGGTCGACTGTTGGGTGCGGTGGGCCAGCGCGCGTACTTCATCGGCAACCACGGCAAAACCACGGCCCGCCTCACCGGCACGGGCGGCCTCGATGGCAGCGTTGAGTGCCAACAGGTTGGTCTGGTCCGCCAGGCCGCGGATCACGTCGAGCACCTTGCCGATGTCGCGCGACTGTTCGGCCAAGTGGGTGATCAGCTTGGCGGTCGCCTGCACATCACCACTCATGCGCTCGATCGCGTTGACGGTCTCCATCACCAGGTCGCGGCCGTCTCCTGCAGAGCGGCTGGCTTCGCCGGAGGCTTCGGAGGTGCTGACGGCGTTGCGCGCCACTTCTTCCACGGCGCTGGTCATTTCGGTGACAGCGGTGGCGGCCTGTTCGATTTCGTTATTCTGCTGGTGCAGGCCACGGGCGCTTTCATCGGTGACGCAGTTGAGCTCTTCGGCAGCGGAGGCCAGCTGCGTGGCGGAACCTGCGATCAGTTGCAGGGTGTCGCGCAGTTTGTCCTGCATGCGCGCCATGGCCCGCAGCAGGCGGGCGGCTTCGTCGGTGCCTTCGGCGCGGATGATCTGGGTCAGGTCACCGTCGGCAACTTGCTCGGCGGCCTTGAGCGCTTCATCGATGGGTTTGACGATGCTGCGGGTCAGCAGCAGGGCGCAGAGCAAGGTCAGCACGGTGGCGGCAATCAACAGGCCGATCACCAAGGCGAACGCGGCGGCGTATTGGCTGGCGGCAGTTTCGTTGGTTTGGCGGGTCTGCTCAGTGTTGATCCGGACCAGGCTGTCCATGACCTTGTTGATCTGCTCGGAGTTGGCCAATAGATCGCGGTTGAGCAGGTCGCGCAGCTCGTCGCTGCGGTTGGCCTGGCTCAGGCTGCGCATGCGCGACTCCAGCTGGCGGTACTGCGCCAGTAACTGGCTGTATTGATCATAGGCAGCCTGCTCGTCGGCAGCGCCGATCAGCGGCTCGTAGGCACGCCTGGCCTGGTCGATCTGGGCGTTGCGCTCATCCAGCAGGCGCAGGGTTTCCTGTTGGGTCGCCGGCTCGCGATTGAGCAGCAAGCGGTAGGACAGGGTGCGCATGCGCAGATTGAGCGCGGTCAGCTCGTCGAGGGTCTTGATGCTCGGTACGCTGATGTTTTCGATGGCGACACCGGCTTGGCGGATGTTGCCCATCTGGATCAGCGAGAAGACGCCAAGGCCAAGCATCAGCAGGCCGATCAGGGCGAACCCGAGCAGCGCGCGCGGAGCGATATTCATGTTGCGTAGGGACATGGTGGGGAAAATCCAGGCAAGGAGAGGGAACGCGCGGTCCATGCGACGAAATAAGACCTGCCTGGCTATCGGTCGTGACTGGCCAGTCTTGAGTGCGAGTGGAGAAAAGTGTGAGCCACCTATCTAAATTCCTGACCGGCGGTTGACCCAGGTCGGAACAAGGAGGGCCAAACCCGGTCAATCTGCACAGGCTAAAGCCTTAAGAATCCGATATTTAATGGCGGGGGCTCGCGCTTTTCTTTATCGTGTGCGCCCTTTGCAACAACCGAGATATCCCCCCATGTTGGAAGCCTCCCTGAATCAAATCGAGCAGTTGGTCACTGACCTGCTGCAAAAGAACGCGCAACTGGTCGAGCAAAACACTGCGCTCAGCCAGGAACTGGCCCAGGCCAAGGAAGAAAACGACAGCCTGCAGCTGTCGCTGATGGAGCAAGAAGAGAAGCACGGCGCCACCGCCGCGCGTATCCAGGCGCTGGTCGAGCGCGCCAGTGCAGGTGTCGTTAACGCATGAGACTGCAAGCGCAGCCGATCAATGTGGTGTCGATTCTCGGCGCCGATTACTCGATCAAGGCGCCCGAAGGGCAGGAAGAAACCCTGTCGCAGGCTGTGCGGATGCTCAACACCGCCCTGGCCGAAACCAAACGTCAGTACCCGACCCTGATCGGCGACAAGCTGCTGGTACTGGCGGCCTTGAACCTGTGCTCCAAGCAGATCGAACTGCAGAAAGAGCACCAGCAGACCCTGGCACGCACCCAAGCGCAAATTGATGCGACGGTCGACGCGATTAGCCGGACGATTGGCGACAATTAAAGATGGGGCGCGTTGCGCCCCTGCGCTGATTACCCAATCTTCGTCGCGAGATGGGAAACACTACCGATGGCGTAATGAGTGGAGGGTTTGGTAAACACCAACCAAGTCCGGTAGTTAACCATATATTCATCGCCTCCGATGCTGAGTGTTTCTCCAGGGCCGATATTCATGTGAAAACTCAGGTCGCTCGGTGTGTCGACTACTTTTGCCTCGTCATCAATGTTTAAAATTAGGGATACAGGCTTTATATCACTGCCTTTCTTTTCCTTCTCCTCAAGTTTGTTTGGGGCGATCGCGGAAACCCCTTCAAACTCCCACGCGGCGCCACCTTCCGCATCAGCAATTTTAGGGCAACGTGTGATTTCTACGGGGGTTTGTCCTTGAAGCCACAGAGTATCTCTCTCCCGTAGTGAGCCAATAACAGCAGCCATACTGTTTTGTAAGGTGTATGTCTTGCCATTTAGTTTAATGTCAAAGGTACCAGTCATGAGTGAGCTCCGGGTTTGATGACGTTAATGTTTGCCATGCCCGAATGAGCATTACGTAGTATGGGTTCTTCTTCTACTGGTAAAAATGATAGGTAGGCGCAAAGACGTTTGAGCAACGGGTTGTCATGAATTGGCCATTGAATAGTCAGTTTACGCTCTCAGGAGTCGCCTCCAGCTGGGTACGCCACGGCTGGAAAGATTGCATACTTACGTGTATACAATCCCTGGTTGGCGTGTCACCACGCTTATTCCTGGGGAGGAAGAGTATGCGCATCTGGCGGCGGAGTATTCAGTGGCAGTTGATCACCAGCATGGGCGCGGCCCTGCTGGTGAGCATTCTGGTGGTGGTGGCGATCTATACCGTGGCGGTCAACCGCCTGACTGAACGCTACCTGGTCGACACGGCGCTGCCGGCCAGTATCGAAGCCATCCGCAACGACATCGAGCGCATGCTCGCCCAGCCGCTGGTGGCGGCGGCCGACATCGCAGGCAATACCTTGCTGCGCGACTGGCTGGCTGCCGGTGAAGACCCAGCCCAAGCACCACGTTTCATCGAAAACCTGCAAGCTGCCAAGCAGCGCAACCAGGCCTTTACCGCGCTGTTCGCCTCGACCGCGACCGGTCACTACTACAACGAGAACGGCCTGGACCGCACGCTCAGCCGCGAGAATCCGAAGGACAAGTGGTTCTACGGCTACATCGACAGCGGCGCCGAACGCCTGATCAATATCGACATCGATGGCGCCACGGGTGAAGTGGCGTTGTTCATCGACTATCGGGTGGAAAAGGACGGCCAACTGGTGGGCGTGGCCGGCATGGGCCTGCGCCTCACAGAGCTGTCGAAACTGATCCACGACTTCAGCTTCGGTGAGCACGGGCGGGTGATGCTGGTGCGCAACGATGGGCTTATCCAGGTCCATCCGCAAAATGAATTCAGCGCCAAGCGCCAGCTCACCGAGCAGATCGGCGCCGAAGCGGCCAAGGCGGTGATGAGCCAAGGGCAAGGTTTGCGCAGCAGCCGCTTCCAACGTGATGGTGAGGACTATTTGGCCTTGGGCCTACCGCTGCGCGACCTCAACTGGACGTTGGTGGCCGAGGTGCCGGAAGCCGAGATCTACGCGCAGATGCGCCAAGCGGTATGGCTGACCAGCCTGATTGGCGGAGCGGTGGCGTTGGTTTCGCTGCTGCTTGTGGTGTTGCTGGCGCGTGGCTTGGTGCGGCCCATCCGCCAAGTGACCGCAGCCCTGGTGCAGATCGGCAGCGGTGCGGGCGATCTCAGCCATCGTCTGGATGATTCACGCCAGGACGAACTGGGCGACCTGGCCCGGGGCTTTAACCGTTTTCTCGACAGCCAGCGTGCGCTGATCGGCGACGTGCTGCGGACCACTGAGCGTCTGCACCACTCGGTGGAGCAGGTGACTCAGGTGGTGGACGACACGGCTGAACGCTCAGGGCGCCAGCAAGAGATGACCGAGATGGTCGCTACTGCCGTGCACGAGATGGGCCTGACCGTGCAGGACATCGCGCAGAACGCCGGGCAAGCGGCGCAGGCATCGCAGTCGGCGCGTGATGAAGCGCTGCAGGCACGGGAAGTGGTACAGCGTTCGGTCAAGGGCATCGAGGGGATGTCCGGCGAGATCGGTAAAGCTGCCGAGGCGGTCGAGCAGTTGGCCAACGAAGTGGCCTCGATCGATGAAGTGCTGGGGGTGATCCGCAGTATTTCCGAACAGACCAACCTACTGGCGCTCAACGCCGCCATTGAAGCTGCGCGGGCCGGGGAGATGGGCCGTGGTTTTGCCGTGGTGGCCGATGAAGTGCGTACCTTGGCCCGGCGCACGCAAGTGTCTACCGATCAGGTGCAGCAGATGATCCAGCGCCTCAAGGAGGGGGCGGGGACTGCCGTTGCTTCAATGCAGGCGGGGCAGGCGGCGACGGGCAGTGGGGTCGAATCCAGCCAGCGCACGGGAAGCTCGCTTGGGGCGATTACCGATCAGGTGGAGCACATCAGCGACATGAACCACCAGGTAGCCACGGCGACGGAAGAGCAGTCGGCGGTCACCGAGGAGATCAACCGCACGGTGCAGGGGATTTCCGATCTGGCCCGGCAGACGGCGGTGCAGGTGCACGGCTGTCGGGATGAGTGCCAGGCGTTGCGTGGCTTGGCGGATGACCTGGCGCGGCAGATGGGTGGTTTCAGGCTTTGACAGGCTGTGAATGCATCGCGGGGCAAGCCCGCTCCCACGCTTCCTGCATTTAGCGTTGGCAGGCGTGGGAGCGGGCTTGCCCCGCGATAGCGGTCGATCAGCCAGCGATGATCGCGCGGATATCCGCTGCCAGTTCACGCACCCGCTCTTGCTGGGTATCCCACGAACACATGAACCGCGCGCCACCGCTGCCAATGAAGGTATAGAAGCGCCAGCCCTTGTTACGCAGCGCTTCCAGCGCAGGTTCCGGCATCTGCAGGAACACGCCGTTGGCTTCCACCGGGAACATCAACTCCACGCCTGGCAGATCACTCACCAGCGACGCCAGCAACTGCGCGCAGTGGTTGGCGTGGTTGCCATGGCGCAGCCAGGCGCCATCTTCCAGCAAGCCCACCCACGGCGCTGACAAGAAGCGCATCTTCGACGCCAGCTGGCCAGCCTGTTTGCAGCGGTAATCGAAGTCTTCTGCCAGCTGGCGATTGAAGAACAGGATCGCCTCGCCCACCGCCATGCCGTTCTTGGTGCCGCCAAAACACAGCACATCGACGCCAGCCTTCCAGGTCAGCTCGGCTGGCGAGCAGCCGAGGAACGAGCAGGCATTGGTGAAGCGGGCGCCGTCCATGTGCAGGTTCAGGCCCAACTCCTTGCAGGTGGCGCTGATTGCCTTGAGCTCGTCGGGGCGGTACACGGTGCCGACTTCGGTGGCCTGGGTCAGGGTCACCACGCGCGGCTTGGGGTAGTGGATGTCCTGGCGCTTGAGCGCGACTTCGCGGATCGACTCCGGGGTGAGCTTGCCATTGACGCTAGGTGCGGTGAGCAGCTTGGAGCCGTTGGAGAAGAACTCCGGCGCGCCGCATTCGTCGGTTTCGACGTGGGCGGTCTCCGAGCAGATCACGCTGTGGTAGCTCTGGCACAACGAGGCCAGGGCCAGCGAGTTGGCGGCGGTGCCGTTGAAGGCGAAGAACACTTCGCAGTCGGTTTCGAACAACTTGCGAAAGTATTCCGAGGCGCGCTCGGTCCACTGGTCGTCGCCGTAGGCGCGTTCGTGGCCCTGGTTGGCCTTGGCCATGGCGGCCCAGGCTTCGGGGCAGATACCGGAATAGTTGTCGCTGGCGAATTGTTGGCTGTTATCTGACATGACACGGTCCTGTGAACGACGCAGAACAGCACTCTAAACCATCGATTCAGCGGTTGCCTATACAACTGTGCATGCGGCCTTTTATCTGCTGTTCGCGCCGGCCTCTTCGCGGGCAAGCCCGCTCCCACAGGGTTCGGCGCAGTTCTTGTGGGAGCGGGCTTGCCCGCGAAGGGGCCAACACAGCAGCCAATGTCGTAAACGCGCCATTGCAAGGCGTGCGCAGGCATCTGACCGGCCCTTGCCAGTCATACCATCGCCACAAAGGGTCATCGAACCCTACTGACAAAAAATGATCGCTGCCGGGAGATACATGATGTTCAGCAAGCAAGACCAGATCCAGGGTTATGACGACGCACTGCTGGCGGCGATGAATGCCGAGGAACAGCGCCAGGAAGATCACATCGAGCTGATCGCCTCGGAGAACTACACCAGCAAGCGCGTGATGCAGGCCCAGGGCAGCGGCCTGACCAACAAATACGCCGAAGGCTATCCGGGCAAGCGCTACTACGGTGGCTGCGAGCACGTCGACAAGGTCGAGGCGCTGGCTATCGAGCGCGCCAAGCAGCTGTTCGGCGCCGATTACGCCAACGTTCAGCCACACTCCGGCTCTTCGGCCAACAGCGCCGTGTACCTGGCCCTGCTGCAGGCCGGTGACACCATCCTGGGCATGAGCCTGGCCCATGGTGGTCACCTGACCCACGGCGCCAAGGTGTCGTCCTCGGGCAAGCTGTACAACGCTGTGCAATATGGTATCGACACCACGACCGGCCTGATCGACTACGACGAAGTCGAGCGCCTGGCGGTCGAGCACAAGCCGAAGATGATCGTCGCTGGCTTCTCGGCCTACTCCAAGACCCTCGACTTCCCGCGTTTTCGCGCCATTGCCGACAAGGTCGGGGCGCTGCTGTTCGTCGACATGGCCCACGTCGCCGGCCTGGTGGCTGCTGGCCTGTACCCCAACCCGATCCCCTTCGCTGACGTGGTCACCACCACCACCCACAAGACCCTGCGCGGTCCGCGTGGCGGCCTGATCCTGGCCAAGTCCAACGAAGAGATCGAGAAAAAACTCAACGCCGCCGTGTTCCCGGGCGCCCAGGGTGGCCCGCTGATGCACGTCATCGCTGGCAAGGCGGTGTGCTTCAAGGAAGCCCAGGAGCCGGAGTTCAAGAGCTACCAGAAGCAAGTCATCGAAAACGCCCAGGCCATGGCCCAGGTGTTCATCGAGCGCGGCTACGACGTGGTCTCCGGCGGCACCGACAACCACCTGTTCCTGGTCAGCCTGATTCGCCAGGGCCTGACCGGCAAAGACGCCGACGCAGCCCTGGGCCGCGCGCACATCACCGTCAACAAGAACGCCGTGCCTAACGACCCGCAGTCGCCGTTCGTCACCTCGGGCCTGCGCATCGGCACCCCGGCTGTCACCACGCGTGGTTTCAAGGTTGCCCAGTGCGTGGCACTGGCTGGCTGGATCTGCGATGTGCTGGACAACTTGGGCGACGCCGACGTCGAAGCCGACGTTGCCAAGAATGTCGCCGCGCTGTGCGCCGACTTCCCGGTCTACCGCTGAGTGGAGTAACACACCATGCAACGCTATTCGGGCTTCGGCCTCTTCAAACACTCCCTCAGCCACCACGAAAACTGGCAGCGCATGTGGCGCACGCCGACCCCTAAGAAGGTCTATGACGTGGTCATCGTTGGTGGTGGCGGCCACGGCCTGGCCACCGCTTATTACCTGGCCAAGGTCCACGGCATCACCAACGTGGCCGTGGTCGAGAAGGGCTGGTTGGGCGGCGGCAACACCGCCCGTAACACCACCATCGTGCGTTCCAACTACCTGTGGGACGAATCGGCCAAGCTCTACGAACACGCCATGAAGTTGTGGGAAGGCCTGTCGCAGGACATCAACTACAACGTGATGTTCTCCCAGCGCGGTGTCTACAACCTGTGCCACACCCTGCAGGACATTCGTGATTCCGAGCGTCGGGTCAGCGCCAACCGCCTCAATGGCGTCGATGGCGAGTTGCTCAACACCGACCAGGTGGCGGCGGAAATTCCCTACCTGGACTGCTCGAAGAACACCCGCTACCCGATCCTCGGCGCGACCGTTCAGCGCCGTGGCGGCGTGGCCCGTCACGATGCCGTGGCCTGGGGCTTCGCCCGTGCTGCTGACGCCCTCGGCGTCGACCTGATCCAGCAGACCGAGGTCATTGGTTTTCGCAAGGAAAACGGCGCAGTCATCGGCGTCGAGACCAACAAAGGCTTCATCGGCGCCAAGCGCGTTGGCGTGGTCACTGCCGGTAACTCCGGGCACATGGCGCGCCTGGCGGGCTTCCGCCTGCCGCTCGAATCGCATCCGCTGCAAGCGCTGGTGTCCGAGCCGATCAAGCCGATCATCGACAGCGTGATCATGTCCAACGCCGTACACGGCTACATCAGCCAGTCGGACAAAGGCGACCTGGTCATCGGCGCCGGTATCGATGGCTGGGTCGGCTACGGCCAGCGCGGTTCGTACCCGGTGATCGAACACACCCTGCAAGCGATCGTCGAGATGTTCCCGATCCTCTCGCGGGTGCGCATGAACCGCCAATGGGGCGGCATCGTCGACACCTGCCCGGACGCCTGCCCGATCATCTCCAAGACCCCGGTGAAGAACCTGTTCTTCAACTGCGGCTGGGGCACCGGCGGCTTCAAGGCCACCCCAGGTTCGGGCAACGTGTTTGCCGCGAGCCTGGCCAAAGGCGAGATGCACCCGCTGGCCGCGCCATTCTCCATCGACCGTTTCTACAACGGTGCGCTGATCGACGAACACGGCGCCGCGGCCGTCGCCCACTAATCGGAGACAATCGTCATGTTGCATATTTTCTGTCCCCACTGCGGCGAGCTGCGCTCCGAAGAAGAGTTCCACGCCTCAGGCCAGGCACACATCGCCCGCCCGCTCGACCCGGCTGCCTGCTCCGACGAGGAGTGGGGTACCTACATGTTCTTCCGCGACAACCCACGCGGCATTCACCACGAGCTGTGGGACCACGTTGCCGGTTGCCGCCAGTACTTCAACGTCACCCGTGACACGGTGACCTACGAGATTCTGGAAACCTACAAGATCGGCGAGAAGCCGCAGATCACCGCCGCTGGCAAGCAAAACGCCGCGCCGTCGACCGTCAAAGGCCAGGGGGAAAAAGTATGAGCCAGACCTATCGCCTCGCCAGCGGCGGCCGTATCGACCGCAGCAAGGTCCTGAACTTCACCTTCAACGGCAAGACCTACCAGGGTTATGCCGGTGACAGCCTGGCCGCCGCATTGCTGGCCAACGGTGTCGATATTGTCGGGCGCAGCTTCAAGTACTCGCGTCCGCGCGGCATCGTTGCCGCTGGCACCGAAGAGCCGAATGCGATCCTGCAGATCGGTTCCAGCGAAGCCACCCAGATCCCTAACGTGCGGGCCACGCAACAGGCGCTGTACTCGGGCCTGGTCGCCACCAGCACCAACGGTTGGCCGAACGTCAACAACGACGTCATGGGCATCCTGGGCAAGGTGGGCGGCAGCATGATGCCGCCAGGCTTCTACTACAAAACCTTCATGTATCCCAAGTCGTTCTGGATGACCTACGAGAAGTACATCCGTAAAGCCGCAGGCCTGGGCCGTGCGCCGCTGCAGAACGACCCGGACAGCTACGACTACATGAACCAGCACTGCGACGTGCTGATCGTCGGTGCTGGCCCTGCCGGCCTGGCTGCTGCGTTGGCCGCTGGCCGCAGTGGCGCGCGGGTGATCCTCGCCGATGAACAGGAAGAGTTCGGCGGCAGCCTGCTCGACAGCCGCGAGACCCTCGATGGCAAGCCAGCGGCTGACTGGGTCGCCGCGACCATCGCCGAGCTCAAGGGCCTGGCGGAAGTCACCCTGCTGCCACGCGCCACGGTCAACGGTTACCACGACCACAACTTCCTGACCATTCACGAGCGCCTGACCGACCACCTCGGTGACCGCGCGCCTATCGGCCAGGTTCGCCACCGCGTGCACCGCGTGCGTGCCAAGCAGGTGGTGCTGGCCGCTGGCGCCCACGAGCGGCCGCTGGTGTATGGCAACAACGACGTGTCGGGCAACATGCTCGCTGGCGCTGTGTCCACGTACGTTCGCCGCTATGGCGTGGCGCCTGGGCGCAAGCTGGTGCTGTCGACCAACAACGACCACGCCTACCGCACCGCGCTGGACTGGCACGACGCCGGCCTGCAAGTGGTGGCCATCGCCGACGCCCGCCACAACCCACGTGGCTCGCTGGTCGAGGAAGCGCGTGCCAAGGGCATTCGCATCCTCACCTCCAGCGCTGTGGTCGAGGCCCGTGGCAGCAGGCACGTGACCGGCGCCCGCGTGGCGGCGATCGATGTGCAGGCATTCAAAGTCACCAGCCCCGGCGAAATGCTCGACTGCGACCTGATCGCCAGCTCCGGCGGCTACAGCCCTATCGTTCACCTGGCTTCGCACCTGGGCGGTCGCCCGGTATGGCGTGAAGACATTCTCGGCTTCGTGCCTGGCGATGCCCCGCAGAAACGCGTCTGTGTCGGTGGCGTGAATGGCGTCTACCCACTGGGTGATGTCCTCGCCGATGGTTTCGAAGGCGGCGTGCGCGCAGCCACCGAGGCCGGCTTCAAGGCCACTACCGGCACTCTGCCGAAAACCGTCCAGCGCAAGGAAGAGGCCACCGTGGCGCTGTTCCAGGTGCCGCACGACAAAGGCACGCGTGGCCCGAAACAGTTCGTCGACCAGCAGAACGACGTCACCGCCGCTGGTATCGAGCTGGCCACCCGCGAAGGTTTCGAGTCGGTCGAGCACGTCAAGCGCTACACCGCGCTGGGCTTCGGTACTGACCAAGGCAAGCTGGGCAACATCAATGGCCTGGCCATCGCTGCTCGCTCGCTGGGTATCACCATCCCGGAAATGGGCACCACCATGTTCCGCCCCAACTACACCCCGGTGACCTTCGGCGCGGTCGCCGGTCGTCACTGTGGTCACTTGTTCGAGCCGGTGCGCTTCACCGCCCTGCATGCATGGCACGTGAAGAACGGCGCCGAGTTCGAGGATGTCGGCCAGTGGAAGCGTCCGTGGTACTTCCCTAAACCTGGTGAAGACATCCATGCCGCGGTTGAGCGTGAGTGCAAGGCGGTGCGCGACAGCGTCGGCCTGCTCGATGCCTCGACCCTGGGCAAGATCGACATCCAAGGCCCGGATGCGCGGGAGTTCCTCAACCGCGTCTACACCAACGCCTGGACCAAGCTTGACGTGGGCAAGGCCCGCTACGGCCTGATGTGCAAGGAAGACGGCATGGTCTTCGACGACGGCGTGACCGCCTGCGTCGCCGACAACCACTTCATCATGACCACCACCACTGGCGGCGCCGCGCGCGTGCTGCAATGGCTGGAGCTGTACCACCAGACCGAGTGGCCGGAGCTGAAGGTGTACTTCACCTCGGTCACCGACCACTGGGCGACCATGACCCTGTCCGGCCCCAACAGCCGCAAGCTGCTCGAGCAGATCAGCGACATCGACCTGGACAAAGAAAATTTCCCGTTCATGAGCTGGAAGGAAGGCAACGTTGGCGGCGTGCCGGCGCGGGTGTTCCGGATTTCGTTCACCGGCGAGCTGTCGTACGAAGTCAACGTCCAGGCCAACTACGCCATGGGCGTGCTGGAGAAGATCGTCGAGGCCGGCAAGCCATTCAACCTGACCCCGTACGGCACCGAGACCATGCACGTACTGCGTGCCGAGAAGGGCTTCATCATCGTTGGCCAGGATACCGATGGCTCGATGAACGCCGACGACTTGAACATGAGCTGGTGCGTGGGCCGCAACAAGCCGTACTCGTGGATCGGCCTGCGTGGCATGAACCGCGAAGACTGCCTGCGCGAAGACCGCAAGCAGCTGGTAGGCCTGAAACCGGTCGATCCCAAGCAGTGGCTGCCGGAAGGCGCGCAGCTGGTGTTCGACCCCAAGCAGCCGATCCCGATGGACATGGTTGGCCACGTGACCTCCAGTTACGCCTCCAACTCCCTGGGCTATTCGTTCGCCATGGGTGTGGTCAAGGGCGGCCTCAAGCGCATGGGCGAGCGGGTGTTCTCGCCGCAGGCCGATGGCAGCGTGATCGAGGCCGAGATCGTGTCTTCGGTGTTCTTCGATCCGAAGGGTGAGCGGCAGAACGTCTAAGGCCATCTCGATGCTGGACTCTCGTGGGAGCGGGCTTGCCCCGCGATAGCGATGGCGGCCCCAGCGCCGCCATCGCGAGGCAAGCCCGCTCCCACGGAGCCTGATCACAAGAATTCAAGGCAGGTAACAAATGAGCGCTATCAACGTCTTCCAGCAAAACCCCGGCGCTGAGGCCAAGGCCCAGTCACCGCTGCACCACGCAGACCTGGCCAGCCTGGTCGGCAAAGGCCGCAAGAACGCAGGTGTGACCCTGCGGGAGAAGAAATTCCTTGGACACCTGACCCTGCGCGGCGATGGCCACGACCCGGAATTCGCCGCAGGCGTGCACAAGGCCCTAGGCCTGGAACTGCCGGTGGCACTGACCGTGGTCGCCAACGCTGACAGCTCGCTGCAGTGGGTCGGCCCCGATGAGTGGCTGCTGATCGTGCCGGGCGGCCAGGAGTTGGCCGTCGAGCAGAAACTGCGCGAGGCCCTTGAAGGCCAGCACATCCAGGTGGTCAACGTCAGCGGTGGGCAAAGCCTGCTGGAGCTGCGCGGGCCGAACGTGCGCGACGTGCTGATGAAATCCACCAGCTATGATGTGCATCCCAACAACTTCCCGGTCGGCAAGGCCGTGGGCACGGTGTTCGCCAAGTCGCAACTGGTGATTCGCCGTACCGCCGAAGACACCTGGGAGCTGGTGATTCGCCGCAGCTTTGCCGATTACTGGTGGCTGTGGCTGCAGGACGCTTCGGCCGAATACGGCCTGAACATCGAAGCCTAAGGAGAGCAGCATGAGTCGGGCACCGGATACCTGGATTCTCACCGCCGACTGCCCGAGCATGCTCGGCACTGTCGATGTGGTTACGCGTTTTCTCTACGAGCAGCGCTGCTATGTCACCGAGCACCACTCTTTCGATGACCGGCTGTCGGGGCGCTTCTTCATTCGCGTCGAGTTCCGCCAGCCAGATGACTTCGACGAAGTCGGCTTCAGGGCCGGTCTTGCCGAACGCAGCGAAAAGTTCGGCATGGCCTTCGAGCTGACCGCCCCCAATCACCGCCCCAAGGTAGTGATCATGGTGTCCAAGGCCGACCATTGCCTGAACGACCTGCTGTATCGCCAGCGCATCGGTCAGCTGGGCATGGACGTGGTCGCGGTGATCTCCAACCACCCAGACCTGGAACCCTTGGCCCATTGGCACAAGATCCCCTATTACCACTTCGCCCTCGACCCCAAGGACAAGCCGGCGCAAGAGCGCAAGGTGCTGCAGGTGATCGAGGACAGTGGCGCCGAGCTGGTGATTCTTGCCCGCTACATGCAGGTGCTGTCGCCTGAGCTGTGCCGCCGGCTGGATGGCTGGGCGATCAACATTCACCACTCGTTGCTGCCAGGGTTCAAAGGCGCCAAGCCTTATCATCAGGCGTACAACAAGGGTGTGAAGATGGTCGGTGCCACCGCGCACTACATCAACAACGACCTCGATGAAGGGCCGATCATTGCCCAGGGTGTCGAGGTGGTCGATCACAGCCACTATCCTGAGGACCTGATTGCCAAGGGGCGCGATATCGAGTGCCTGACCTTGGCGCGGGCGGTGGGCTATCACATCGAGCGCCGGGTGTTCTTGAACGCCAACAGGACTGTGGTGCTCTGACAGTCTGTTCCGGCCTCTTCGCGGGCAAGCCCGCTCCCACAGGTGCAACGCCGATCTTGAAAGCGGCGCTATCCCTATGGGAGCGGGCTTGCCCGCGAATGGCCCAACACATCCCTGCTGCCGTAAAAAGGCATCCCCCTGTCGTTTTCAGTCACTGCTCACCACCCCATCAGGCCCACAATTCCCAGCATTCCAGTAACACATGCCGCCCATGGAAGGCGGCGCTTCAACCAACGCTGCATAAGTACAATTCAAGCGAGGTAAGAGCATGTCTGGTAATCGTGGAGTGGTATATCTCGGCGCCGGCAAGGTCGAGGTGCGCAATATCGACTACCCCAAAATGCAGGATCCACGCGGCAAGAAGATCGAGCACGGGGTGATCCTCAAGGTCGTGTCCACCAACATCTGCGGCTCCGACCAGCACATGGTGCGGGGGCGTACCACCGCCCAGGTCGGCCTGGTGCTGGGCCACGAGATCACCGGCGAAGTCATCGAGAAAGGCCGTGACGTCGAGAACCTGCAAATCGGCGACCTGGTCTCGGTGCCGTTCAACGTCGCCTGTGGCCGCTGCCGCTCGTGCAAAGAGATGCACACCGGCGTCTGCCTGACCGTCAACCCAGCCCGCGCCGGCGGCGCTTATGGTTACGTCGACATGGGCGACTGGACCGGTGGCCAAGCCGAATACGTGCTGGTGCCGTACGCCGACTTCAACCTGCTGAAACTGCCTAACCGCGACAAGGCCATGGAAAAGATCCGTGACCTGACCTGCCTCTCCGACATCCTGCCAACCGGCTACCACGGCGCTGTAACCGCGGGCGTCGGCCCAGGCAGCACCGTCTATGTCGCCGGTGCCGGCCCGGTCGGCCTGGCTGCCGCTGCGTCGGCGCGCCTGCTTGGCGCGGCGGTAGTCATTGTCGGTGACCTCAACCCGGCCCGTCTGGCCCATGCCAAGGCGCAGGGCTTCGAAGTGGTCGACCTGTCCAAGGACACCCCGCTGCACGAGCAGATCGTCGATATCCTCGGCGAGCCGGAAGTGGATTGCGCCGTTGACGCGGTAGGCTTCGAAGCCCGTGGCCATGGCCATGAAGGCGCCAAGCACGAGGCCCCGGCCACTGTGCTCAACTCGCTGATGCAAGTCACTCGCGTCGCCGGCAAGATCGGCATCCCGGGCCTGTATGTCACCGAGGACCCGGGCGCCTCGGATGCCGCCGCCAAGATCGGTGCGCTGAGCATTCGCTTCGGCCTGGGCTGGGCCAAGTCGCACAGCTTCCACACTGGCCAGACTCCAGTGATGAAGTACAACCGCGCCTTGATGCAGGCGATCATGTGGGACCGGATCAATATCGCCGAAGTGGTCGGCGTGCAGGTGATCAGCCTGGATCAAGCGCCGGAAGGCTACGGCGAGTTCGATGCCGGTGTGCCGAAGAAGTTTGTCATCGATCCGCACAAGATCTTCAGCGCGGCATAATCCAATCACCCAATGCCCTGAAAGGGGCATTGGGTGAATTGCATATACATGCCAAAAGCGTTTCGTAGCAATTCAATATCTGAGTTTAGAAGCAAGGCTATGGCTTGAAGTTGCCGTAGCGTATTTTTTTTGCAGCAGCCAGTATTGAGTCCCAGTCGCTGACTGTTAGTTTTTTGAACATATTTGTAAAGCGTACCCTCTCCATGAATATTTCGTTATTTACTTTGTTCAGTAGTGTTTGCGTCTCGTTAGTATAGGCCTGTAGCTGTTCGATGCCGATTAACGCTAAGGGTGAGTCAATTGTATTGTGGTTGTTTATTGCGAAGAGGGTATTGCTAACGGTTGTTGTGTGTATGTCAGCTATTGTTTGTAGCTTTTCTATTTTTTCGAATGAGGTTTGTAAGTGATTTGGATATGCCTCGACGGGCGTTGTGGCAAGATATTGTTCTGCTTGTTCTAAGGGGATAGGTTTCCCGTTAGATGCTTTGTAGCCCGGACTGCCTTCCACTATCGTTCCTAGTGTTGGGGTTTTTGAACTTGGCCATTGGCCCCCGCGTGTGTGCCCGGAAGGATCCACCCAGTTCACCGGGTCCCCGCCACAGTAAGCGTACGCATTGATCCCGCCTTCCCCGAAAGGGCTGAAGTTATCGGGTGAGTTGAACCGCATTATGAATGGGTTATAGACGCGATACCCGTTGCCAAGCAGGTAGCAACCGGTTGTGGAATCTTGCTGCTGTTGATTAAAGCCCAGCAGAGACAACACCTTTATAGGTGTGCTGCCGAATGCGGAATATACAAACTTAAAGCGTTGTCGACCGTTTTGTAAGCTCAGTACCGAACCTTGCCTGTCGGTTGAAAGCAGGCCAACGCTGGCTTGGCCATTTAGTTGTTGGATTTGAGCCAAGGGGCCATGCACGGTGCGAAGCAAGGTTCGCGACTGCTCAGCGCCCAACTCCAGATAGAGTTGATCGCCTTGATAGAAGTAGTGAACCTGATTGGTCGGGCACATTGCTCTGTTCTCTCGTGGTGCGAGCTATGCTCTGAACAGGCCCAGTCTCAGCAGGTTAGAGCTCTGGCACAACTGGCAGAAATGCTAGGTGAGCGTGGATCGGTCCAGCTGTCGCTCGACTCCCGCCCACCTACATGCTGACGCTAGCAACGCCGCCGACGGTTGGCTGGAACAAACCTGAAGCCTCCCAGTCGAATGCCTCGTTTCCCCGGCCATCCCGGCCGACGAGGTCCATTGCGATGAAAGCTCTCACCCTGGCAACCCTGATGACCCTGGCCGCAAGCCCGGTGTTCGCCTTCAACCTCAGCGATGCCGCCAACGCCGTGTCGTCCGTGCACACTCAAAACCAGCAGGGCAAAGTGCAGGCGCCAGCCGAGTCGGCCAATCTGCTCAACACCTTGGGCAGCCAGCTGAACATCACCCCCGAACAAGCGGTGGGTGGGGCAGGGGCCATGCTTGGGCTGGCGCGCAACAACCTGAGCACCGACGACTACGGTCAGTTGACCAAGGCTGTGCCGGGATTGGACCTGCTGGCTGGCGCCAATGCGTTGGGTGGCCTTAGCGGCCTGGGTGAGTTGCTGGGCAACAACAGCGAGAAGTCGTCTGCCCTGAGCAACGCCTTGGGCAACAACGTCGAGGATCGCAACGACCTGGACAGCGCCTTCAAGGCGCTGGGCATGGATACCGGAATGATCGGCCAGTTCGCTCCGCTGATCCTGCAGTACCTGGGTCAACAGGGTTTGGCAGGGTCGTTGCTGCAGAATCTGGGCAGCCTGTGGGGCGCTCCGGCTGCGCCCGTCACCCCATCGGTGTAACCCATTGGATTACACCGGCCCCTGTAGGAGCGGGCTTGCCCGCGATGGCGTCAGCAGGTTCAACATCATCGCCTGATCCGACGCCATCGCGGGGCCAGCCCGCTCAGAGGAATCGCAGACTCAACCGGCTTCGGAGAAGTCCACCAGGCGCACCGGGCGGCGGAAGCCGGCCGTGAGCACGCCCAGGTAGGCCAGGCCCAGGGCAAACCAGCTCAGGCCGATCACCAGGGTCAGCGCCGAGAGACTGGTCCACAGCCACAAGGTCAGGCCCAGGCCGACCAGCGGTACCACGCCATAGCGCAGCAGCCCAAGCAAATTGCGTTGGCTGCTATCCATCAGCAAATGGGTGCGCACCACAGCAAGGTTGACCGCTGAGAACGCGACCAGTGCGCCAAAGCTGATCAGCGAGGCGAGGGTGCCCAGGTTGATCACCAGTGCCAGCAGCGAGAACGCCGAAACCACCAGGGTGGCGAACACCGGGGTGCCGAAGCGTGGCGACAGCCGACCGAAGCTACGCTGCGGCAGCATCCGGTCGCGACCCATGGTGTAGAGAATCCGCGACACGGCCGCTTGGGAGGCCAGCGCCGAACCCAGGCTGCCGGCCACGTAGGCGGCCGTGAAGAAGTTGGCCAGGAACTGCCCACCGGCCTTGAGCATCACTTCATTGGCCGCCGCATCGGCGTTGGCGAAAGTGCTGCCGGGCAGCACCAGCTGGCTGATGTAGGCCAGCAGGGTGAACAACAGGCCGGCGCCGAGCGTGGTGAGGATGATCGCCCGAGGTACGTCGCGGCGTGCGTCGCGGCTCTCTTCGGCCAGGGTCGACACCGCGTCGAAGCCCAGGAACGACAGGCACAGCACCGCAGCGCCGGCCATCAGGTGGCCAAAGCCGGGTGCCGAACCATCGCCCAGCAGTGGCGAGAGGAAGTCGACCGACTGGCCGTTGCCCAAGGTCTGCCACGACAAGGCGACAAACACCCCGATGAACACGATCTGCGCGCCAACGATCAGGTTGCTGGCCTTGGCTACCGAGTGGATACCGATCACATTCAGCACCGTCACCAGGGCGATCGACGCCAGGACGATGGTCCATGCCGGAATGGCCGGGAAGGCGATATTCAGGAACAGCCCGATCAACAAGTAATTGATCATCGGAATGAACAGGTAATCGAGCAGCAGCGACCAGCCGGCAAGAAAGCCGACATTGGGCCCAAAGGCCATGTTGGTGTAGGAGTACGCCGAGCCTGCGACCGGATAGCGCTTGACCATGAAACTGTAGGAGGTGGCGGTGAACAACATCGCCAGCAGGGTCACCAGGTAGGCGCCGGCCGTACGGCCACCGGTGATTTCGGTGACGATGCCATAGGTGGTGAAGATGGTCAGCGGGACCATGTACACCAGGCCGAAAAACACCAGCGCGGGTAGGCCCAGGACGCGGCGCAGTTGAGCGGGGGCTGCCTCGGCAGCAGAGCAAGGTTGGTTTGCCATCAATCGATCCCGGCGTTTTTGTAGTTGTTTGTTGATCGATTTTTATCCATCTAGATGGATGATGACAAACAAAGAGTTCCTTATCTCAATTATAAGCGTGGGTTTTAATCGACCTTCGCTGCTGAATGTGCCGGCCTCTTCGCGGGCAAGCCCGCTCCCAGGTTTTTGCAGCGCAGCCCAACCCTGTGGGAGCGGGCTTGCCCGCGAAGAGGCCGGAACAGCCACCGAAATCTCAGCGCATCTCAGCGCGCAACTGCTCGATCCGCTGATCCTTCTCGACCCACAGCTGATTCACCCAAGCCTGAACAGACTGGCGGAACGCCGGATCATTCTCGTAATCCCCTTCACTCAATCCCGGGTCCAACTCACGCACGCGAATGTCGATAATCA
Organism: Pseudomonas sp. NPDC088890; assembly: GCF_044900155.1. NCBI lineage: Bacteria > Pseudomonadati > Pseudomonadota > Gammaproteobacteria > Pseudomonadales > Pseudomonadaceae > Pseudomonas > Pseudomonas sp. NPDC088890. The sequence goes on from NZ_JBJDNG010000005.1 coordinate 255,685, forward strand.
CCCGACTAATGCTGCCATTGAGCAAATCCCAGAACCCCGGCGCTTTATCGCCTGGATAAACGATGGTGACATCCAGCAACGCATCGAGCTGCTCACCCAACGCCGCCAAAACGAATGCCACACCACCGGCCTTGGGCTTGAGCAGGTACTTGTACGGGGACTGCTGTTCGAGACGCTTGGCCTCGCTGAAGCGGGTGCCTTCCAGGTAATTGACCACGGTCACCGGCTGGCGCTTGAACAGCTCGCAGGCGGCCTTGGTGATTTCCAGGTCCTTGCCCTTGAGCTCTGGATGTTTCTCCAAAAACGCCTTGCTATAACGCTTCATGAACGGGTAATCCAGCCCCCACCAGGCCAAGCCCAACAGCGGCACCCAGATCAGCTCCTTCTTGAGGAAGAACTTGAAGAACGGCACCCGGCGATTGAGGCTCTCGATCAAAGCGGGGATATCGACCCAGGTCTGGTGGTTGCTCACGCACAGGTAGGAGGTGTCCTGGCGCAGTTTGTCGACGCCGCGGATATCCCACTGGGTGGGGATGCACAGGGCGAAGATGAGCTTGTCGATTTCCGACCAGGATTCGGCGATCCACATCACCGCCGCAGAGGCATAGTCACGGCCCCGGCCTGGCAGGACCAGTTTGAGCAGGGCAAAGACCATCAGCGGGCAGATCATCACCAGCGTATTGAGCAGCAGCAGGAAGGTGGTGAGGATGCCGGTCAGCAGGCGACGCATAAAAAGACTCTTGTTGTGGGTAATAAGCGGTTGGCAATGATAAGTGCGGCAAAGTCCTACGCCAAATGTCCAATGCCCAACGGATGGGACAAATGTTTCACATTATGTTGGATAAGCTTTGGCGACGAACCTCTCGCGCTTGTGCAGTCTAAGCACTGTCTCGTCTCAAGGAAGCTAGCCTGTGAAACCATTGCTTGCCCTGTTATCGCTGCTCGCCCTGCCGGTCATGGCGGCCGAGCCGACCCTGTATGGTCGCTACGAGTACATCACCTTGCCGGAAATTGGCGGCGAAACGCTCAAGGCCAAGATGGATACCGGCGCATTGACTGCGTCGCTGTCGGCCAAGGATATCGAGCGCTTCACCCGTGATGGCGAGGACTGGGTGCGTTTTCGCCTGGCCACCAAGGATGCCGACGGCAAGGTCTATGAACACAAGATCGCGCGGATCAGCAAGATCAAGACCCGCGCCGATGAAGACGATGAAGAGGGCGAAACGGCTGAGGCGGCGCGCCGGCCGGTGGTCGACCTGGAGCTGTGCCTTGGCGATGTGAAACGCACGGTCGAGGTCAACCTGACCGACCGCAGCAGCTTCAACTACCCGCTGCTGATCGGCGCCAAGGCATTGCGTGAGTTCAAGGCGGCGGTCAACCCGGCGCGCAGGTTCACCGCAGGCAAGCCTGATTGCTGATTGATGTCGCCTGCACTGGCCTCTTCGCGGGCAAGCCCGTTCCCACAGGTACAGCGCTGCGCCTGTAGGAGCGGGCTTGCCCGCGAAGAGGCCGCTACAGACCCCAAATCAATCCCGCACTTGCTACATTCCCCCCAATCCCCTAAAAGTCCTGCATTGCCCCAGCAAGGCCGGACGCCATGCCCCACATCCTCATCGTCGAAGACGAATCCGCCATCGCCGACACCCTGATCTACGCCCTGCAAGCCGATGGCCACAGCACCCACTGGGTCAGCCTCGGTAGCGCTGCGGTCGAGCGCCAGCGCCTGCAACCGGCGGATCTGGTCATTCTCGACATTGGCCTGCCCGACATCAGCGGCTTTGAAACCTGCCGCCAGTTGCGCCGCTTCAGTGAAGTCCCGGTAATGTTCCTCAGCGCCCGCGATGCCGAGATCGATCGGGTGCTGGGCCTGGAAATCGGCGCCGACGATTACGTGGTCAAGCCGTTCAGCCCACGCGAAGTGGCCGCGCGGGTGCGGGCCATCCTCAAGCGCATGGCGCCACGTGCTGAAGCGGCCAGTGCCGCTACCGCGTTTCAGCTCGACACCCTGCGCATGCAGATCGTCTACCGCGGCGAGACGCTGGCGCTGACGCGCCACGAATTTCGCCTGCTGCAATGCCTGCTCGAACAACCGCAGCGGGTGTTCAGCCGCGAGCAACTGCTCGATGCCCTGGGTGTGGCTGGCGACTCCGGCTACGAGCGCACCATCGACAGCCATATCAAGAGCCTGCGCGCCAAGCTGCGCCTGGTCGCCGCCGATGCCGAACCGATCCAGACCCACCGTGGTCTGGGTTACAGCTACAGCCCGGATCACGCCTGATGCGCTTGGGGATCCGGATCTTCCTGGTGTATTTCCTGTTCGTGGGGCTGTCGGGTTATTTCCTGCTCAATACCGTGCGCGAACAGATCCGCCCGGTGGTGCGCCAGTCCTCCGAGGAAACCCTGGTCGACACGGCCAACCTGCTGGCCGAGATCCTGCGCGATGACGTCAAGGCCGGCACGCTTGCGCAAAGCCGCCTGCCGCAATTGCTCGAATCCTATGGCCAGCGCCGCCCAGGCGCCGAGATCTGGGGGCTGGCGAAAAATCAGGTCAGCCACCGCATCTACGTCACTGATGCCAAAGGTAGGGTGCTGCTCGACTCTTCCGGTAACGACTTGGGCAAGGACTATTCGCGCTGGAACGACGTCTACCTGACCTTGCAGGGCCAGTACGGCGCGCGCTCCACGCGCAGCGACCCAGACGACGAAAGCACCTCGGTGATGCATGTGGCGGCGCCGATCATGGACGCGGGCAAGATCATTGGCGTGGTCACCGTGGCCAAGCCCAACAGCTCGTTGCAGCCGTATATCGATCGCGCCGAGCGGCGCTTGCTCAACCTGGGCTTAGGCTTGATTGGCCTGGGCCTGCTGGTCGGCGCGCTGCTGTCGTGGTGGCTGGCGCGCTCGTTGCGGCGCCTGACCCACTATGCCCAGGCGGTCAGCGAGGGCCAGCGCGCGGCGCTGCCGCATTACAAAGGCGGAGAGCTGGGGCAGTTGGCGACAGCGGTTGAGCGGATGCGCACAGAGCTGGCGGGCAAGGCCTATGTCGAGCGTTATGTGCATACCCTGACCCATGAGCTGAAAAGCCCGCTGGCAGCGATACGCGGCGCCTCTGAGCTGCTCCAGGGCGAGATGCCGGCTGAGCAGCGCGTGCGCTTTGCCAGCAACATCGAACGCGAAAGCGGGCGCTTGCAGCAGATGATCGAGCGCTTGCTCAACCTTGCCCAGGTCGAGCAGATGCAGGCCTTGGAAGATGAGCAGGACGTGGCCTTGGCGCCGATGGTCGATGAACTGCTGCTGGCACATGCAGCGCGGATTGAAAGCGCAGGCTTGCAAGTGCGTCAGCGCGTGCCGGTGGGGGTGCGGCTACGCTGTGACCCATTCCTGATGCGTCAGGCGCTGGCCAATCTGCTGGAGAATGCGCTGGATTTCACCCCCCAGGGCGGCGCGCTGTTGTTCGAGCTGGAACAGGCCGGGGAGCGAATGGCGTTGAGCCTGTTCAACCAGGGCGAGGCCATTCCGCACTATGCCATTGGCCGGGTCAGTGAACGCTTCTACTCCCTGCCGCGGCCGGGCAGCGGGCGCAAGAGCACCGGTTTGGGGCTCAACTTCGTGGCTGAGGTGATGCAGCTGCATGGCGGGGCATTGGCAGTGGATAACGTCGAAGGTGGCGTGCGGGTCAGGTTGTGGCTGCCGGCGCGGCGTATCGCCTAGCGCCGCGCTACCACACAATCTTCACAGACTCTCCACACACCCTCCCTAAGGGCTCCACGGACGCAGCACACACTGCGCCCATCGCAAACGGAGCCCTTGCCCATGAACAAAACCCTGAGTTTCAAGCTCGGCATGATCGCCTTGCTGATGTTGCTGCTGTTGATCCCGCTGCTGATGATTGGCGGCCTGATCGAAGAGCGGCAGACCCTGCGTGACAGCGTGCTGGCAGATATCGCCCAGAGCTCCAGCTTCGAGCAGCAGATATCTGGCCCCTTGCTGGTGGTGCCTTACCGCAAGTACGAGCGGCGCTGGATCGACAAGGACGGCCACAGCGTGCAGGAGACCACCACCGTCAACGGTCACCTGTACTTCTTGCCGGAAACCTTCGACGCCGAGATTGGCATCGACACCGAGCTGCGCTCGCGGGGCATTTATCAGGCGCGATTGTTCCACGCCAAAAGCCAGATCTCCGGGCACTTCAAGCTGCCAGAGCGTTGGGGCATCGACAAAGACTATGAAGATTACCGCTTCGACAAACCCTTCCTGGCTGTTGGCATCAGCGATATCCGCGGCATCGAGAGCAACCTGGAGCTGACCCTGGATGACCAGCGCCTGCCGTTCGAGGCCGGTACAGGGCTGGACTGGATGCGCGGCGGGGTACACGTCGCCCTGCCTGGGCTGGATGGGCAGAGCGCTCGCGAGTTCAGCTACGCCTTCGACCTCGCCCTGCAGGGCACTGGCCAACTGCATGTGCTGCCGGTTGGCCGTACCAGCAGTGTCGACATGCACGCCAACTGGCCGCACCCAAGCTTCGTCGGCAGCTACCTGCCGAGCCGCCGCGAGATCAACGCCGAGGGCTTCAAGGCGCACTGGCAGACCTCGTTCTTCGCCACCAACCTGGAAGATGCCCTGCTCCAGTGCGCCACGGTTGCCCAGTGCGCGGACTACAAGGAGCGGACCTTCGGCGTGAGCTTTGTCGACCCGGTTGACCAGTACCTCAAGAGCGAGCGGGCGATCAAATACGCACTGTTGTTCATTGCCCTGACTTTTGCCGGCTTCTTCCTGTTCGAAGTGCTGAAGAATCTCAGCGTGCACCCAGTGCAGTACGTGTTGGTCGGGGTGGCGTTGGCGTTTTTCTACCTGCTGCTGTTGTCGCTGTCCGAGCATCTTGGCTTTGGCCCGGCGTATGGCTTGTCTGCTTCGGCGTGTGTGTTGCTGATCGGTTTTTACCTGAGCCATGTGCTGCACAGCCTGTGGCGTGGGGTCGGCTTTGCGGCCGGGCTGGCGGTGCTGTATGCGATGTTGTTTGGGCTGCTTAGCGCTGAGGACTATGCGCTGCTGATGGGCTCGTTGCTGTGCTTTGGCTTGCTGGGTGTGTTCATGGTGCTGACCCGCCGGCTGGACTGGTCGCGGGTGGGGAGGTCGGCATGAGGGAGGATCGCGAAGTTGGGCGCTGGTTGGCCTGGAAGATTGGGCTGTTGTTTGCAGTGACAGCCAGATGAGCCAAGCCCGCTTCCACATGCTCTGAGACAGTGCGTGGGAGCGGGCTTGCCCCGCGATAGCGTCAGTCAGGCAACAGGCGTGGTGGCGACCATCGAAGGACGCAAAGCCACCTCGGCATACCAGGCAGCCAACCCCGGTTGCTGCTCGCGCCAGCCAAAGTCGGGCTGGCGCAGGTCCAGATAACCCAGCGCACAAGCCACGCCAATGGCAACGATATCGAAGCCTGACACCAGCTCCGGCAGATGCTCGCGCTCAAGGTTCGCCAGGCTCCGGCGGATCTTCTGCGATTGCGCTTCGATCCAGCCGTCCCAGCGTTTCTCAGGCGGGCGCAGGAACGTCTCGTAACGCAGCGAAACAGCCGCATCCATGATCGCATCAGCCTGCGAGGCCAGGGTCAGCCGCCGCCAGCGCGCCGAGCCTTCACGGGGGATCAATGGAATGCCCACATGCTGCGTGTCGAGGTACTCGCAGATCACCCGGCTGTCATGCAGCACGCTGCCATCTTCCAGGCGCAATGCCGGGATCTTGCCGATCGGGTTGCCTTGGTTGAGCTGCTCGTCGCCGGCCACCGGGCTGACATTGACCGCTTGCAGTTGCACCCGATCCAACTGCCCGGTTTCATGCAGCACCACCATCACCTTGCGCACGAACGGCGACAGCGGTGAGTGGAACAGGGTCATCGTCGCCATGGTTTGCCCTCAGTTGCCTTGCAGGCTAGGGGGCAGGCACACACCGGTACCGCCGATGCCGCAGTAGCCATCGGGGTTCTTGGCCAGGTACTGCTGGTGATAGGCCTCGGCGAAGTACACCGTAGGCGCCTGGGCGATCTCGGTGGTGATCGGGCCGAAACCGGCCTTGTCCAGCTCGGCCTGGTAGGCCGCTTTGCTGGCCTGGGCCTGCTCCAGCTGCTCAGGGCTGGTGCAGAAGATCGCCGAGCGGTACTGGGTGCCGATGTCGTTGCCCTGGCGCATACCTTGGGTGGGGTTGTGCAGCTCCCAGAACATCGCCAGCAGTTCGCCGTAGCTGACCTTGGCCTTGTCGAACACCACCAGCACCACTTCGGTGTGGCCGGTCAGGCCCGAGCAGACTTCTTCGTAAGTCGGGTGCGGGGTGAAGCCACCGGCATAACCGACCACGGTGCTGACCACACCTTCACGCTGCCAGAAGCGGCGCTCGGCACCCCAGAAGCAGCCCAGGCCAAAGATGGCGAAGTCGACATCGTCGAAGAACGGGCCCAGCAGGGGCGTATCTTCGAAGACGAAGTGCTTCTCTGGCAGGGTCATCGGCGTGTCGCGGCCAGGCAGGGCCTGTTCCGCGGTGGGCAGGACGTTTTTGTTCACCAGGATTTCCGAACGCAGGACCATGGCTGTTCCTCTGTTTTTCCAAGTCGGGAATGGGGTAGCCTTTTCGCGGGCAAGCCCGCTCCCACAGGTACAGAGCCAGGTTTGATGGCGGCGCGGTACCTGTGGGAGCGGGCTTGCCCGCGAAAAGGCCGACGCTGTCGCTAATAGTGCCCGAGTCAGAGGCTGCTGTCAGGCCATCGGTCCGCGCGGATAGCGCTTGAGTTTGTCGACCAGCTCACGCCCCGGAATTGGCCGGTCAAACAGGTAGCCCTGACCGACGTCGCAGCGGTGGCGACGCAGGAACGCCAGCTGTGCGGCGGTCTCGATGCCCTCGGCAACCACCTTCAACTTGAGGTTGTGGGCCATGGCCACCACTGCTGAGGTGATCTCCATGTCGTCCTGGTTGTCGGGAATCTCGTTGATGAAGCTGCGGTCGATCTTGATGATGTCGATGGGAAACTTCTTCAGGTAACTCAGCGACGAGTAACCGGTGCCGAAGTCGTCCATCGCCAGGGTCAGGCCCAGCGCCTTGAGCTCGTCGAGCTGGCGGTGGGTGTCCTCGGTGGCTTCCAGCAGCAGGCCTTCGGTCAGCTCCAGCTCCAGCAGGTGCGGCGGCAGGGCCTCTTCCTTGATGATGGTGCCAATCGAGCTGACCAGCTCGGGGTCGGAAAACTGCTTGGGCGAGAGGTTGATCGCCACATGCAGGTTGCCCATGCCCGCGTCGCGCAGTTGCTGGCTCATCCGGCAGGACTGGCGCACCACCCACTTGCCGATCGGAATGATCAAGCCGGTTTCCTCAGCCACGCTGATGAACTGGTCGGGGCGGATCATGCCGCGCTCTGGGTGGTTCCAGCGCAGCAGCGCCTCCAGGCCCAGCAAACGCCCGCTGCGCAGGCACAGCTTAGGCTGGTAGAACACTTCCAGCTCATTCTGGGTGAGGGCGCGCCGCAGGTTGTTTTCGACGAACAGCTTGTAACTGGCCTCGGCATTGAGCACCTCGGTGAACACCTGCACCTGGTGTTTGCCGTTGGCCTTGGCCTTGTGCAGGGCAAGCCCGGCATTCTTCATCAGCGTTTGCGGGTCGCTGCCATGCAGCGGCGCGCAGGCCAGACCTACCGAGGCGGTGACGTTGATCAGCTGGTTGTCGACGAACATCGGTTTGTCGAGGGTACGCAACAGCTGCTGCGCCACCGCCTGGCCGTCTTCCAGGCCGATATCATCGAGCAGCACGGCGAATTCGTTACTGGCGAAACGCGCCAGGATGCCGCCAGCGTGCAGGCTATTGCGTAGGCGCCGGGCGAGGCTGACCAGCAGCTTGTCACCGGTCTGGTGGCCGAGGCTGTCGTTGATCCGCTTGAAGTTGTCGATATCGACCAGCAGCAGGCAGATTGAGGTCTCTTGGTCGCGCGCGAAACGTTCATCGAGGTTGCGGATGAACGCCGGGCGGTTGCCCAGGTTGGTCAGGTTGTCGGTATAGGCCAGGCGCTCGATGCGCTGCTGGGCCAGCTTGCTCTGGGTGATGTCTTCGTAGATGCCGATGTAGTGGGTCAACTCGCGGTTGTCGCCATACACCTTGGAAATCGACAGCTGGCCCCAGTAGGGCTCGAGGTTCTTGCGCCGGCTCTTGAACTCGCCCTGCCAGCTGTTGCCCATGGCCAGGCTCGAAGGCGAGTCGAACAACAGTTCACTCAGGTTCTCCAGGGCGGGCAATTCCGACAGGCGGTGGCCTTGGACCTCATCGGTGCTGTACTGGGTAATGGCGGTGAAGCTTGGGTTGACGTACTCCACCACGCCGTCACGGTTGACCAGCAAGAACGCGCTGGCGCTCTGTTCCACCGCTCGCTGGAACAGGTGCAGGGCGCTGGCAGCGGTGCGCCGGTTGTGGTTGGTGATGACCTGGGCGAACTGGTCGGCCAACTCGCCGGCAAAGGCGATCTCATCGGACTGCCAGGCCCGCGGCGTGCCGGTTTGTTCCAGGCACAACACGCCGACTACCTGGCCATCGACGCGGATGCTGGCATCGAGCATGGCGTTGTTGGCGCTGGGGTAGAGGGTCTCGGCCATGTCGCGGGTGCGCGGGTCGTGGCTGGCATTGTGTGCGTCGATGGCGCGGCTGGCGTGCAGGGCGTCGAGGTAGTCGGGGAAGCGACTGGCGTCGATGGGCTCGGGCAGTCGGTGCTGCTGTTCCAGGCGATACCAGGCGCTGATCGGCTCCAGGCGCTGGTCATCGAGGTACCAGATGCTGGCGCAGTCGACCTTGTAGATTTCGCAGGCGCTCTGGGTAATCAGCTCGGCAGCTTCGAGCAACGAGTTGTCGGCGCTGTAGCGCTGGCGTGCCAGGCGCAGGATCAGGTCCTGCTGGGCGCGTACCCGCTCCAGGTGTTCGAGCTGCTCCTGCTGGGCGCGCTGGTTCAGTTGCAGGGCGATTTGCAGGCGGTTGTTACGCGTTTCCAGGTCGCTGGCGGCGAGGTCCGGAGCGTCTTCTGCAGCATCGTCGAGCACAGTCAGGTAGCCGCGCAGCAGTTGCCGGCCATGCTGCTTGTAGGCTTCGCCGACTTCAAGCAGGCGCAGTGGCTCGGGGCTGGCGTGCAGGGTGTAGCGCACCCGGTAGTGGCCGCGCCGGGTCAACTGCAGCTGGATCTCGTCGTGCAACCGGTAGCGGGCTTCTGGCTCCATCAGGCTGGCATAGGGCGAGCCGATCAAGGCGCAGAGGTCGGCGGCGGGCAGGCCGAACTGACGGTCGCAGGCGGGATCGAGGTACAGCATGGCCCAATTGGCTTCGTTGAGCCTTTCGAAACGCAGCATGCCGAGCCGCGAGGGCACGGGGAGCTGCGTGACGACCTCGGCCGCCACACGGCTGGCGGCATCGGGTTGGCTTTTCATCGAAGACTCGCTTGAAGAGGGTGGCGCAGGCCTGGTCGGTCGCGCATCTGGCAAGGTTGCATCATGTCCCGGAGGCTGGCAAGCGGCCATAAGGGATGCTGTGAACAGGTTGTCGGCAGGCTGAGTGAAGTCTGAAGGTTGCTGGGGTGGGTTGACGGCTAAAGCCGCTCTGGCCTGGGCAAAAAAAAGCCCCGCCAAGGGCGGGGTTGAGGTACGAGCGTGGCAGCTCGAAAGGGGGCCTGCCTTCGCGCTTGGGAAGGCAGGTTGTAACGCGTTACAGCAGCATGGTGCGGATATCCGCCAGCAGGTCGCTCAGGCGCTTGGTGAAGCGCGCAGCAGCGGCGCCGTTGATCACACGGTGATCGTACGACAGCGACAGCGGCAGCATCAGCTTGGGCTGGAAGGCTTTGCCATCCCAGACCGGCTGCATGGTGGCCTTGGATACACCGAGGATCGCCACCTCAGGCGCGTTGACGATCGGCGTGAAGCCGGTGCCGCCAATGTGACCGAGGCTGGAGATGGTGAAGCAAGCGCCTTGCATGTCGTCGGCCGACAGTTTCTTGGTGCGGGCTTTTTCGGCCAGCGCCGCAGCTTCGCCAGCCAGTTGCAGCAGGCTCTTCTGGTCGACGTTCTTGATCACCGGGACCAGCAGACCATCCGGGGTGTCCACGGCAAAGCCGATGTTCACGTACTTCTTGCGGATGATCGCCTTGCCGCTGGGTGCCAGCGAGCTGTTGAAGTCCGGCAGTTCCTTGAGCAGGTGGGCACAGGCCTTGAGCAGCAGTGGCAGCACGGTCAGCTTGACGCCAGCCTTCTCGGCCACTGCTTTCTGGGCAACGCGGAAGGCTTCCAGCTCGGTGATGTCGGCGGAGTCGAACTGGGTCACGTGCGGCACGTTCAGCCAGCTGCGGTGCAGGTTGGCGGCACCGACCTGCATCAAGCGGGTCAGGGCGACTTCTTCGACTTCACCGAACTTGCTGAAGTCCACCACCGGGATCGGCGGGATGCCTGCGCCACCGGTTGCACCAGCAGCTGCCGGTGCTTCCTTGGCCTTCTGCATCATGGCCTTGACGTAGACCTGCACGTCTTCCTTGAGGATGCGACCGTGCGGGCCTGTGGCTGCTACTGCACCCAGGTCGACGCCGAACTCGCGGGCCAGCTGACGCACTGCCGGGCCGGCATGGACCTTGGCGTTGCTGCCAGCCGCTGGAGCGGTGGCGGCCGGTGCTGGGGCGGCAGCGGGCGCTGCGGCAGGGGCAGCTGCAGGAGCCGCGTCAGCCTTGGCCGGCGCAGCAGCGGCTGGCGCTGGAGCCGGTGCGCCAGCAGCGGCGCCTGCGACTTTCAGCTTGAAGATCAGGTCGCCAGTGCCGACTTCGTCGTCCAGCTTGCAGATCACTTCTTCGATCACGCCAGCGGCAGGCGAAGGGATCTCCATGGAGGCCTTGTCGGACTCCAGGGTGATCAGCGACTGGTCGGCTTCGACGCTGTCGCCAACCTTGACCAGCACTTCGATGATCTTGGCCTTGCCCGACGAGCCGATGTCCGGCACGTGGATGTCCTGCACGCTGGCTGCAGCTGGAGCTGCGGCCTGGGCAGGCGCTGCAGCCGGGGCGGCAGCGGGTTTTTCTTCGGCGGCGGGCGCAGCAGGGGCGGCTGCGGCCGGAGCCTCGGACGCCGCAGCGGCGCCCTCGACTTCCAGCACCAGCAGCTCGTCGCCTTCTTTCAGGCGATCGCCCAGCTTGACCTTCAGCTCTTTGATCACGCCTGCCTTGGGGGCAGGGATCTCCATGGAGGCCTTGTCGGACTCCAGGGTCAGCAGGCTCTGGTCAGCCTCGATGCGGTCGCCAACCTTGACGAACAGCTCGATGATTTCACCTTCACCGCTGCCGATGTCAGGTACGCGAATGAGTTCGCTCACTTAAAATACTCCTCAGCAGTCCAGTGGGTTGCGCTTGTCCGGGTCGATGCCGAACTTGACGATGGCGTCAGCCACCACCTTAGGTTCGATCTCGCCACGGTCAGCCAAGGCTTCCAAGGCAGCCAGCACCACGAAGTGGCGGTCGACTTCGAAGAAGTGACGCAGCTTCTTGCGGCTGTCGCTGCGACCGAAGCCATCGGTACCCAGGACTTTGAACTCTTTGCTCGGCACCCACTGGCGGATCTGCTCGGCAAAGATCTTCATGTAGTCGGTCGATGCGATAACCGGACCCTTGCGACCGGTCAGGCACTGCTCGACGTAAGTCTGCTGTGGCTTCTGGCCAGGCTTGAGGCGGTTGGCGCGTTCTACGGCGAGGCCGTCGCGACGCAGTTCGTTGAAGCTGGTGACGCTCCACACGTCGGCGCCGACGTTGAACTCTTCACGCAGGATCTTCGCCGCTTCACGGACTTCACGCAGGATGGTGCCGGAGCCCATCAGCTGAACGTGGTGGGCCGCGTCCTTGGTGTCTTCCTCGAGCAGGTACATACCCTTGACGATGCCTTCCTCGACACCGGCCGGCATGGCTGGCTGCTGGTAGGATTCGTTCATCACGGTGATGTAGTAGAAGATGTCCTGTTGCTCTTCGGTCATCTTCTTCATGCCGTCCTGGATGATCACCGCCAGCTCGTAGCCGTAGGTCGGATCATAGGTGCGGCAGTTCGGAATGGTCCCGGCCAGCAGGTGGCTGTGACCGTCTTCGTGCTGCAGGCCTTCACCGTTGAGGGTGGTACGGCCGGCGGTACCGCCGATCAGGAAGCCACGGGTGCGGCTGTCGCCAGCGGCCCAGGCCAGGTCACCGATACGCTGGAAGCCGAACATCGAGTAGAAGATGTAGAACGGCAGCATCGGCTGGTTGTGGTTCGAATAGGAAGTGCCCGCAGCAATGAACGACGACATGGCGCCGGCTTCGTTGATGCCCTCTTCGAGGATCTGGCCCTTCTTGTCTTCGCGGTAGAACATCACCTGGTCTTTATCGACTGGCTCGTAGAGCTGGCCGACCGAGGAGTAGATGCCCAGCTGGCGGAACATGCCTTCCATACCGAAGGTACGGGCTTCGTCCGGGATGATCGGAACGATGCGCTGACCGATCTCTTTGTCCTTGACCAGCTGCGCCAGAATCCGCACGAAGGCCATGGTGGTGGAGATTTCGCGGTCGCCCGAGCCGTCCAGGATCGCCTTCAGGGTTTCCAGTGGCGGGGTCGGGATGCTGATGCTCTTCTCGCGGCGCTGTGGTACGAAACCACCCAGGGCGCTGCGGCGCTCGGCCAGGTAACGGGCCTCGGCGCTGCCTTCTTCAGGCTTGAAGAACGGCAGGTTTTCCAGCTCTTCGTCCTTGACCGGGATGTCGAAACGATCGCGGAAGTGACGCAGGCTCTCGACGTCGACCTTCTTGGTGTTGTGCGCGGTGTTCTTGGCTTCGCCAGCACCGGTACCGTAACCCTTGATGGTCTTGGCCAGGATGACAGTCGGCTGCTCTTTGTGGTTGACCGCCTGGTGGTAGGCCGCATAGACCTTGTACGGGTCGTGACCGCCACGGTTGAGCTTCCAGATCTCTTCGTCGGACAGGTCTTCGACCATGGCCTTGAGTTCTGGGGTGTTGAAGAAGTGCTCACGGACGAACGCGCCGTCCTTGGCCTTGTAGTTCTGGTACTCGCCGTCGATGACTTCGTCCATGCGACGTTGCAGGATACCGTCGACGTCCTTGGCCAGCAGTGGGTCCCAGAAACGGCCCCAGACCACTTTGTTGACGTTCCAGCCACCGCCACGGAACACGCCTTCGAGTTCCTGGATGATCTTGCCGTTGCCGCGAACCGGGCCGTCGAGGCGCTGCAGGTTGCAGTTGATGACGAAGATCAGGTTGTCCAGCTTCTCGCGGCCAGCCAGGGAGATCGCGCCCAGCGATTCCGGCTCGTCGCACTCGCCGTCGCCCATGAAGCACCAGACTTTCTGCTTGCCAGCCGGGATGTAGCCGCGCGCTTCGAGGTACTTCATGAAGCGTGCCTGGTAGATCGCCTGGATCGGACCCAGACCCATCGAAACGGTCGGGAACTGCCAGAAGTCAGGCATCAGCCATGGGTGCGGGTACGAGGACAGACCTTTGCCATCGACTTCCTGACGGAAGTTGTTCATCTGTTCTTCGCTGATCCGGCCTTCCATGAAGGCACGGGCGTAGACGCCAGGCGAGGCATGGCCCTGGAAGAAGATCAGGTCGCCGCCATGTTCTTCGGTCGGGGCCTGGAAGAAGTAGTTGAAGCCGATGTCGTACAGGGTGGCACTGGAGGCGAAGCTCGAGATGTGTCCGCCCAGGTCCGAATCCTTCAGGTTGGTACGCATGACCATGGCCAGGGCGTTCCAACGCACCAACGAGCGAATGCGGCGTTCCATGAACAGGTCGCCAGGCATGCGTGCTTCGTGGGTGACAGGGATGGTGTTGCGGTATGGCGTGGTGATGGCATACGGCAGCTGCGAACCACTACGGGTGGCCAGCTCGCCCATACGGGTCATCAGGTAATGAGCGCGGTCTTCGCCTTCTTTGTCGAGGACCGACTCCAGGGCATCCAGCCATTCCTGGGTTTCGATTGGATCGAGGTCTTGCATGGCTTGCTCCAGGGCGGAAAGGCCACCAGAATCGGGGGCCTGAGTTTGCGACTGGCCTTATGGGCAGACGTCGTGAATTCTTGGATTACCGGAGTGTGATCCGGCGCCGTGTAGTTTTACTACAAAAGCTTTCGCATTTCATGCTTTTAGACGGTCGGGGTAGTAGTAATACTACAGAAATGCGACGTTTGGTCGCACCCCGGGTTGTGAGGAAAAACGTTCATGTTGGTTGGCGGTGTGTTCGAGGCGGGTGATTCGTGATGTTTCTTGCCAATGATTCGACTATTTCAGCTATTTCCAACTTTTGTATGACAGTCCAACCGTGGTCCCGCATCGCCGCGACCGCATTTACCCCTCTGATTCACGCCGATCAAGGATAGTCCATGCGCCTGCCTTTGCCGCTCGATCTGCCTGCCGCCCTGCAACCACTGGTCGTTCGCAACCAGCAGTTGCTCACCGATGCCGTCGCTGGCCACGATCAATTGCACCTGGGCGCTTTGAGCGCCACTCATCGGCAACAGTTCGATCAGGTTGCCGCCGCCAGTGATTTCGTCCTCGGCCAGGTCCAGCGTGAGCCCGGTATGTTCTTCGAGCTGTTGGGCAGTGGCGAGCTGGAGCAGGCCTTCGCCCCGGGTCAGCTCTGTACGCGGATCGCCAGCGTGGCTCAGGCGGCGCAAAGCGAAGATGAGCTGGCGCGTAATCTGCGCCGCGAGCGCAACCGCCAGCAACTGCGCATCATCTGGCGCGACATCACCCGCCAGGCCGCCTTGGGCGAGACTTGCCGCGACCTGTCCGACCTTGCCGATGCCTGTATCGACCAGGCCTATCAATGGTTGTACCCACGCCACTGCCAGCAGTTCGGCACACCGATCGGTAACCGCAGTGGCGAGCCACAGCACATGGTGGTGCTGGGCATGGGCAAACTTGGCGCGGTGGAGCTGAACCTGTCATCGGACATCGACCTGATCTTCGCCTTCCCCGAAGGCGGCGAGACCGAAGGGGTCAAACGCTCGCTGGATAACCAGGAGTTCTTCACCCGCCTGGGCCAGCGCCTGATCAAGGCGCTCGACCCGGTCACCGTCGATGGTTTCGTGTTCCGCGTCGACATGCGCCTGCGCCCCTATGGCTCGGCGGGTGCCTTGGTGCTGTCGTTCAATGCACTGGAGCAGTACTACCAGGACCAGGGCCGTGACTGGGAGCGCTACGCCATGATCAAGGCGCGGGTGGTGGCAGGCGACCAGGCGGCCGGTGCCCAACTGCAGGAGATGCTGCGCCCGTTCGTCTACCGCCGTTACCTGGATTTCTCGGCGATCGAAGCGCTGCGCACCATGAAGCAGCTGATCCAGCAGGAAGTGCGCCGCAAAGGCATGGCCGAGAACATCAAGCTCGGCGCGGGCGGCATCCGTGAGGTGGAGTTCATCGCCCAGGCGTTCCAGTTGATCCACGGCGGGCGTGACCTGAGCCTGCAGCAGCGGCCACTGCTTAAAGTCCTGGCAACCTTGGAGGGCCAGGGTTACCTGCCGCCGGCGGTGGTGGCCGAGCTGCGCGAAGGCTACCAATTCCTGCGGTATACCGAACATGCCATCCAGGCCATCGCCGACCGCCAGACGCAGATGCTCCCCGAAGACGATACCGACCGCGCGCGGGTGGCCTTTATCCTCGGCTTTGCCGACTGGCACAGCTTCCACGATCAGCTCATGTATTGGCGCGGGCGCATCGACTGGCATTTCCGCCAAGTGATCGCCGACCCAGATGAAGACGAGGGCGAGGGCGAGTTGGTGGTGGGGGGGGAGTGGTCGCCGCTGTGGGAACAGGCCCAAGACGAAGAAGCCGCTTGCCGACAGCTGGAGGAAGCCGGGTTCCGCCAGCCGGCCGAGGCCTTGCGGCGCCTGGCCGGTTTGCGTGCCAGCCCGCAGTTGCGTTCGATGCAGCGCTTGGGGCGTGAGCGCCTGGATGCTTTCATTCCGCGCCTGCTGGCCCAGGCCGTCGAGCACGACAACCCGGACCTGGTGCTGGAACGGGTGCTGCCGCTGGTCGAAGCGGTGGCGCGGCGTTCGGCTTATCTGGTCCTGCTTACCGAAAACCCAGGTGCGCTACGTCGCCTGCTGACGCTTTGCGCCGCCAGCCCATGGATTGCCGAGCAGATCGCACGCTATCCGCTGCTGCTCGACGAACTGCTCAATGAAGGCCGCCTGTTCAGCCCGCCACTGGCGCCGGAGCTGGCTTCGGAGCTGCGTGAGCGGCTGACACGCATCCCCGAAGATGACCTGGAACAGCAGATGGAGGCCCTGCGTCACTTCAAGCTGGCGCACAGCCTGCGCGTGGCGGCTTCGGAAATCAGCGGCAACCTGCCGTTGATGAAAGTCAGCGACTACCTCACCTGGCTCGCCGAAGCCATTCTCGATCAGGTGCTGGCCCTGGCCTGGCGCCAGACCGTGGCGCGTCATGGCCAGCCCAAGCGCAGCGATGGCAGCCTGTGCGATCCGGGCTTCATCATCGTCGGGTATGGCAAGGTCGGTGGCCTGGAGCTTGGTCATGGCTCGGACCTGGACCTGGTATTCATTCACGACGGCGACCTGCATGCCGAGACCGACGGCGCCAAGCCGATCGACAGCGCGCAGTTCTTCACCCGCCTGGGCCAGCGCATCATTCACCTGCTGACCACCCAGACCAACTC
Source organism: Pseudomonas sp. NPDC088890 (assembly GCF_044900155.1). Lineage (NCBI taxonomy): Bacteria > Pseudomonadati > Pseudomonadota > Gammaproteobacteria > Pseudomonadales > Pseudomonadaceae > Pseudomonas > Pseudomonas sp. NPDC088890. The sequence goes on from NZ_JBJDNG010000005.1 coordinate 272,378, forward strand.
CGGCCAGCTGTATGACGTCGACATGCGCCTGCGGCCATCGGGCGCTTCCGGGCTGCTGGTCAGCTCGCTCGGTGCGTTCGAACGTTATCAACAAGGCGAAGCCTGGACCTGGGAGCATCAGGCCCTGGTCAGGGCGCGGGTGCTGGTAGGGTGCAAGCAGGTGACCACGGCGTTCGAGGCGGTGCGCGCCAAGGTGCTGGGCCAGGCCCGTGACCTCGATAAGCTGCGCGTCGAGGTCAGCGAGATGCGCGCCAAGATGCGTGACAACCTCGGCACCAAGCTCACCGCCGCCGGCACTGCCAGCAACGCCTTCGATGCGGGCGTGCCGTTCGATATCAAGCAGGATGCCGGCGGTATCGTGGATATCGAATTCATGGTCCAGTACGCAGCATTGGCCTGGTCCCACGACCACCCGGCGTTACTGCGCTGGACCGACAATATCCGCATCCTCGAAGAGCTCGAACAGGCCGGCCTGCTGCCCGCCAGTGATGCGGTGTTGCTGCGTGAGGTGTACAAGGCCTTCCGTTCGGCTTCGCATCGCCAGGCCTTGCAGAAGCAGGCCGGGGTCATCGATGCCGCCCAGTTCGCCGACGAGCGCCGCGAAGTACGGCGAATCTGGGGTGAGCTTGGCCTGAGTTGAGCGTTCAGGGCGACGACCGGGCACCAGTGGTACACTGCACGCCATATAGCCTGAATATAAAGAGGGATGGCTCGCCTCGAAGCCCGCGCGAGCGGTTTGCCTGGGAGCGGGCTTGACCGGCGATGGCGTCGTCACACAACGATGCTATCGCCGGGCAAGCCCGTTGCCATGTCAGCCGTTGCCGCAAGGTATGGGTTATCCCCGAGCGTTTCTGGACAAAGCATGAGAATACTGATCATTGGCCCCAGCTGGGTCGGCGACATGGTAATGGCGCAAACGCTGTTCCACTGCCTGAAGCAGCAGCACCCCGAATGCGTGATCGACGTGCTGGCGCCCGAGTGGAGCCGGCCGATCCTTGAGCGTATGCCTGAGGTCCGCCAGGCCCTGAGCTTCCCGCTTGGCCACGGCGCACTTGAGCTGGCGACGCGCCGGCGCATCGGCAAATCCCTGGCCGGCCAGTACGACCAGGCGATCCTTTTGCCCAATTCGCTCAAGTCGGCGCTGGTGCCGTACTTCGCGGGTATTCCCAAGCGCACCGGCTGGCGCGGCGAAATGCGCTACCTGCTACTCAACGATGTGCGCAAGCTCGATAAAGAGCGTTATCCGCTGATGATCGAGCGCTTCATGGCCCTGGCCTATACGCCGGGTGCCGAGTTGCCTAAACCGTACCCGCGACCGACCTTGCAGATCGAAGCCGCCAGCCGTGAAGCCGCCCTGGCCAAATTCGGCTTGAGCCTGGATCGCCCGGTGCTGGCGTTGTGCCCAGGTGCCGAGTTTGGCGAAGCCAAGCGCTGGCCGGCCGAGCATTACGCGGAAGTCGCCGATGCAATGATTCGCCAGGGCTGGCAAGTCTGGCTGTTCGGCTCGAAGAACGATCATCCGGTGGGTGAGTCGATCCGCGACCGGTTGATTCCGGGGCTGCGGGAAGAATCGAGCAACCTGGCAGGCGAAACCTCGCTGGCCGAAGCCATCGACTTGATGTCCTGCGCCGACGCGGTGGTGTCCAACGATTCGGGCCTGATGCACGTGGCCGCTGCGTTGAACCGCCCGTTGGTGGCAGTCTACGGTTCGACCTCGCCGGGCTTCACCCCGCCGTTGGCCGAGCAGGTCGAGGTGGTGCGCCTGGGCCTGGATTGCAGCCCATGCTTCGACCGGACCTGCCGGTTCGGCCACTACAACTGCCTGCGCCTGCTGGAGCCTGGCAAGGTCATCGCTGCCTTGCAGCACCTGGCCGGGCCGAACCTGATCGATACCGTGGCTGAGGTCGACTAAGTGCGGGTGCTGATCATCAAGACATCTTCGCTGGGAGATGTCATCCATACCTTGCCAGCGCTCACCGATGCCGCTCACGCCATCCCCGGGATTCGTTTCGACTGGGTGGTGGAGGAGGGCTTCGCCGAGATCCCCAGTTGGCACCCAGCGGTCGACCAGGTCATCCCGGTGGCGATCCGTCGCTGGCGCAAGAATATCTGGCAGACCCTCAAAAGCGGCGAGTGGAAGGCTTTCAAGCAGCGCGTGCGTGAGCGCAAATACGACCTGGTGATCGATGCCCAGGGCCTGGTCAAGTCGGCCTGGCTGACCCGCTACGTCAAGGCGCCGGTGGCAGGGCTCGATCGCTTCTCTGCGCGCGAAGGCTGGTCCAGTCGTTTCTATGACCGGCCGCTGTCGGTCGCGGTTGGCCAGCACGCCGTCGAACGTGTGCGCCAGCTGTTCGCCTTGGCCTTGGCCTATGACTTGCCGGAAGGCATCGGCAACTACGGCCTGGACCTGGAGCGTCTGCAATTGCCGCCAGCAGCACCCTACGTGGTGTTCCTGCATGGCACCACCTGGGCCACCAAGCACTGGCCGGAAGCCTATTGGCGCGAACTGGCCGAGCGCATGGGCCGGCGCAACCTCAAGGTGTGCCTGCCCTGGGGTAACCCAACCGAGAAGGCGCGCGCCGAGCGCATCGCCCAGGGCTTGAATAACTGCCAGGTACTGCCCAAGTTGAACCTGGTCGGCGTGGCCCGTGTACTGGCGGCCGCCAAGGCCTGCGTGGCAGTGGACACCGGCCTGGGCCATCTGGCCGCGGCGCTGGATGTGCCGACCATCTCGCTGTTTGGCCCCACCAACCCTGGTTTGACCGGCGCCTATGGACGTGTCCAGGTCCACCAGGCGAGCGACTTCCCCTGTGCGCCCTGCCTGCAGAAGAAGTGCACCTATAAACCGAGCGCCGAGGACCTGCGCCGGTTCGATCTCAAACGCGAGTGGCCGCTGTGCTTCACTCGCCTGAATCCCGAGCATGTGGCGAGCCGCTTGAGCGCGTTGCTGCTGGCTGAGGATGTTCGTTGATGCAACTGGCTTTCGTGCTTTACAAATACTTCCCCTTCGGCGGGCTGCAGCGTGACTTCATGCGCATTGCCCTTGAGTGCCAGAAGCGTGGCCATCAGATCCGGGTCTACACCCTGATCTGGGAAGGGGACATTCCACCGGGCTTCGAAGTACTGGTGGCGCCGGTCAAGGCGCTGTTCAACCATCGGCGCAACGAGAAGCTCAGCGCCTGGATGCAAGCCGACCTGGCCAAGCGCCCGGTCGACCGCCTGATCGGCTTCAACAAGATGCCGGGCCTGGACGTCTACTACGCCGCCGACGGCTGCTTCGAAGACAAGGCGCAGACCCTGCGCGGTGGCCTGTACCGGCGCTGGGGCCGCTACCGGCACTTCGCCGAATACGAGCGAGCGGTGTTCGCCCGCGATGCACGCACCGAGATCCTGATGATTTCCGAAGTGCAGCAACCGCTGTTCATCAAGCATTACGACACCCCGGTGGAGCGTTTCCACCTGCTGCCGCCGGGTATTTCCCAGGACCGCCGCGCACCAGACAACGCCGCTGAGATTCGCGCGCAGTTTCGCCAGGAGTTCAACCTGGGCGCTGACGACTTGTTGCTGGTGCAGATTGGCTCGGGGTTCAAGACCAAGGGCGTCGACCGCAGTCTCAAGGCCCTAGCCGCGTTGCCTTCTGGCCTGCGCAAGCGCACCCGGCTGATGGTCATCGGCCAGGACGACCCCAAAGTCTTCCAGCTGCAAAGCGCGACCCTGGGCTTGGGCGAGCAAGTGCAGTTCCTCAAGGGGCGCAGCGATATTCCGCGCTTCCTGCTCGGCGCCGATATGCTGATCCACCCGGCCTACAACGAGAACACTGGCACGGTGCTGCTCGAGGCACTGGTCGCCGGGTTGCCGGTGCTGGTCTCGAAAGTCTGCGGTTATGCCCATTACATTGCCGAGGCCGATAGCGGCCTGGTGCTGGATGAGCCGTTCGAGCAGGAGCAGCTCAACCGCTACCTGCAACGCATGCTCGAAGACGCCCAAGCGCGTGCCACGTGGTCGCGCAATGGCCTGGCATTTGCCGACAGCGCCGACCTCTACAGCATGCCGCAGCACGCTGCCGATGTGATCCTCAACCAGGAGCACGCATGAAGCTGATACTGGCTGAACCGTTCAAACGCCTGTGGGCCGGACGCGATGCCTTCGAGGCCGTCGAAGGCTTGCAAGGCGAAGTGTTCCGCGAGCTCGAAGGGCGCCGCACGCTGCGCACCGAAGTCGAAGGCGAGGGCTATTTCGTCAAGATCCACCGCGGCATCGGCTGGGGCGAGATCTTCAAGAACCTGTTCAGCGCCAAGCTGCCGGTGCTGGGTGCCGGCCAGGAATGGCGGGCCATCCAGCGCCTGCACGAAGTCGGCGTGCCGACCATGACCGCCGTCGCCTATGGCGAGCGCGGCAGCAATCCTGCCACCCAGCATTCCTTCATCGTCACCGAAGAGCTGGCGCCGACCATCAGCTTGGAAGATTTCAGCCTGGACTGGGTCAAGCAGCCGCCGCTGCCGCGCCTGAAACATGCGCTGATCGCCGAAGTGGCGAAGATGACTGGCGGCATGCACCGCGCCGGGGTCAACCACCGCGACTGCTACATTTGCCACTTTTTGCTGCACACCGATCGCCCGGTGACGCCAGAAGATCTGAAGTTGTCGGTGATCGACCTGCACCGTGCCCAGACCCGTGCCAGCATCAGCCGCCGTTGGCGCGACAAAGACCTGGCCGCGCTGTACTTCTCGGCGCTGGACATCGGCCTGACCCGCCGCGACAAACTGCGCTTCATGCGCGGCTATTTCCAGCGCCCGTTACGCCAGATCCTGGCTGACGAGGCCGCGCTGCTCGCCTGGCTCGAACGCAAGGCGCAGAAACTCTACGATCGCAAACAACGCTATGGGGATGCGCTCTGATGGCGGGTTGGACACTGGCGCCGGGCTATGAACCGCTGGCGGCGGATTTTGGCAGTCTCGAGGCGGTGTTCGCTCTCCAGGGCGAACGCTTGACCAGCGACCCACTCAGTGAAGTGGTGCGCATCGAGCGTGGCGGGGTCAATTACTACGTCAAACGCTACACTGGCGCCGGCAAGCACATGCGCCGCTACCTCGGGCGGCCGCGAATCAAGGCCGAGTGGCAGAACCTCAAGCAGTTCGCCAAGTGGGGCATTCCCACTGCCGAGGTGGTGGCCTGGGGCCTGGAGCGCAAGGGCCTGGCCTTTGCCCGTGGGGCGATGATCACCCGTGAGTTGCCGCGTACCGAGGATTTGTCGGAGCTGGCCAAACACAATGATCCGCGCCTGGCCGATCGTGCCTGGGTCGATCACGTCAGCCGGCAACTGGCGCGCCACACCCGGGTGATGCACGATCACCACTTCACCCATAACGACCTGAAGTGGCGCAATCTGTTGGTGGATGACCAGGGCACGCTATTCTTCATCGATTGTCCGACCGGTGACTTCTGGCGCGGCTTCATGCTCCGCCATCGGGTCATCAAGGACCTGGCCTGCCTGGACAAGGTTGCCAAGTACCACCTTTCGGCCACCCAACGCCTGCGTTTCTATCTGCAATACCGCGGGCATCAACGGCTCAATGCCCGCGACAAGCAACGGGTGCGCGAAGTGGTGCGCTTTTTCGAGGGAAGGGAATGACCGATTACCTGGCCAGCGGCGATCTAGCGCTGCTGCAACGCCACGGCCTGAACGATTTCGAAGCGCTGTGGGCGCTGCAACTGGACGCCGTGGACGAACCCAATACCGGCCGTGGCGGCTGGAGCAGCGTGTATCGCCTGGAGCTCGAGGGCAAGGGCTATTACCTCAAGCGCCAGTGCGACTACCTCACGCGGACCCTGCACCGACCGTTCGGCGAGCCAACCTTCGCCCGCGAATTTCGCAATATCAGCCGCTACCAGAAGCTCAAGATCCCGGCCTTGCAGGCGGTGTTCTATGGCGAGCGCAAGAGCAAGGGCCAGCACCGCGCGATTCTCATGACCCGTGCCCTGGACGAGTGGAGCGACCTGGACAGCTTGCTCGAGCAATGGCCGCTGCTGGCTGCCGAGAAGCGCCTAGGGATTCTCCAGGCCTGCGGTCAGCTGGCGCGCACCCTACACGCAGCGGGTCAAGTGCATGGCTGCTTCTATCCCAAGCACATCTTCCTGCGTGAGCGCCGCGAAGGCTGGCAAGCGCAGCTGATCGACCTGGAAAAGACCCGCCCACTGCTGCTGGGCATGCGTGACCGCCTCAGGGACCTGGAACCACTGCTGCGTCGCACCCGCGCCTGGAGCGAGGGTGATGTGCGCAGCATGCTGGCCGCCTATCTTGAGCAGCCCGCCGACAGCCCGCTGGTGGCGACCTGGCTGCAGCGCCTGGTGCGCCGCCGTCGTGAAAAAGAGGCACGTTGATGCGTTTGTCTGAATTGAAAGCGGCCGGGCGCAGCCCGGCTTTGCCGCTGAGCGTGACCCTGGCCGACGCCGCAGGCAGTGCCGAGCTGCAACTGCTCAGCCTGTTGCGCGTGTTGCCCGGCCAGCGTTACGTCGGCGCGGGTATCTGGCGCGGTACCCCGGTGCTGGCCAAGCTGTTGGTCGGCAACAACGCCGCGCGGCATTTCCAGCGTGAGCTCGAAGGCGTCAAGCTGATGGCTGCGCAGGGCCTGACCACCCCGCAACTGCTGGCCGACGGCCTCAAGGAAGGCGAGGGCGGCTGGTTGCTGTTCGAGTACCTCGAAGGCGCCGAGAGCCTGGGCGATGCCTGGACCGAAGTCGAAGCACTGCCGCCGTTGGCCGACGAGCAGCACCTGGTGCTCGGCGAGGCACTGACTGCCGTGGCGCAGATGCATGCCAAAGGCCTCTGGCAAACGGACTTGCACCTGGACAACTTGCTGCGTCACAACGGCCGCCTGTACTTGATCGACGGCGCCGGAATCAAAGCCGAGACGCCAGGTCAAAACCTCTCGCGCCAGCGCGTGCTGGAAAACCTTGGGGTGTTCTTCGCCCAGTTGCCCAAGCGCCTGGAGCCATTCATCGAAGAACTGCTGGTGCACTATCTGCTGGCTAACGGCGAGCATGCGCTGCCACTGGAAGCCCTGCAAAAGCAGGTCGACAAGGTCCGTGCATGGCGTCTGAAGGATTACCTGGATAAGGCCGGTCGCGAGTGCACCCTGTTCAGCGTGCAGCGAACCCTGTCTGGCCTGCGGGCGATCCGCCGGCCAGAAGTCGAGGCCATGCTACCGGTACTGGAGCAGGCCGACGCCTTGATCGACCAGGGCCATTTGTACAAAACCGGCGGCGCGGCCAGTGTCGCGCGGGTCGAGGTAGATGGGCGCAAGTTGGTCCTCAAACGCTACAACATCAAGAACACTGCGCACTGGTTCAAGCGCTTCTGGCGTCCGAGCCGGGCCTGGCATTCGTGGATCGAGGCGCATCGCCTGACATTCCTCGACATCGCCACGCCCAAGCCCCTGGCGGTGCTCGAACAACGGGTCATGGGCCTGCGCAGTCGTGCCTACCTGGTGACCGAATATGCCGATGGTCCGGACCTGATCGAGTGCTTCAAGCCCTATATCGACAGTGGTGATGCACCGCAAGAGCAGCTGCAGGCGCTGGTCCACCTCATGCAGCAACTGATCCGCGAGCGCATCAGCCATGGCGACATGAAGGGCCACAACCTGTTCTGGCAGAACGGCCAATGGTCGCTGATCGATCTCGACGCCATGTGCCAGCACGCCACCCAGCTCAGCTTCGCTGCGGCCTACTCCCGCGATCGGGCGCGGATGCTGCGCAACTGGCCCAGTGGCAGTGCGCTGCACCAACGTATCGATCAGCTGCTGCCAAGGCTTGCCGAGTAAGCTGCCGGAAGCGCCAGCCAGTCGCTGCTGCGGCCGGTCTGGCGCACCCGGATGTGCCACTGGTCATCTTGCCAGCGCAGTACCGCCCAAGCGGCAACGCTGCCTCGCTGGGTTTCAGGCATCACCAGGTGGTAGTGGCTTTTGAGCAAGTGGCGGCGTACGGGAAACTGATTCGATCCCAGCTGCACATATAGCTGGGTATTCTCTTCAAACAGGTTTTCATCGTCTGCGTCAGCAACGCCTTGCCGGGTAGATGTCAGGCGGCTGTCGTCCAGTAGTTGCTGGATATCAGGTAGCCCGTCATGCCAGAGCAGCGGTGAATCAACCACCCAGCTGCCATCCAGACAGCGCTGGATGGGCAGTTGCAGATAGGCATTGGGCAAGTTTGGATCAATGGCGCGCCAGCGCGTCCCGTCGAAGGTGACGTTGAAGTAGCGGCCAAGGTTGTCTTTCACGAAGTATTGAGACAGACCTGGGCTGGTCGATCTTTTCTCATAGACGGCCTCACCGTGGGGCGCATCGATGCGGTAGCGCAAACTGGCGACTTCGGGGGTCGCTTCGTAATGCGGGGGTAGCGGTACTGGTGGTGGTTTTGGTAGCCCACGCATGGCTCGACGCATCAGCCCTGAACCCGACATATCGTTTAACCCCGCAGTGGCATGCCCGAGTGCGGCGACAGCGTGATGCAGGGCACCGCTATGATCGTCGTGTTCGAATGCTTCAAAGCCATCCCAGATGGAAATACCCATACGCCCGAACGCCAGTGCCACCGAGCCTGCCTGCGGCAGCACCAGGGTGACGATATCCAGTAGTAGCCTCAGAACATTGACCGAATATTGACCTAGCAACTCTTCGTTGCTGCGGGTCACGTTATCGGCCTGAGCCAGCAGATGGTTCACTTCGGCCCGGTAGCTCGCCTGGTAAAGGTTGCCGGTGATCGTCTGCAGGCTGATATGCGAGCCCAGGCGGCCTTTGAGTAGCAGCTGTTCCAGCGCGTTGCCGTTGCCCAGTGGCAAGCGCTGCAAGGCATAGCGGCGCAGCTGCGCATCGTTGCGTACGGCGCGGATCAGCGCCCTGGCATTGGTGTATTCACGCCATGGGCGGCGGTCTGGGGCGTCGGGGCAGTAGACCACGATGCGGTTCGAGTTCTCCGGGGAAACCAGCAACAGCACCCCTAGCAAGGTCTGCCCTTGGACCAGCATCTGCCGTACGATCACCTGTTGCTCGTTGTAATGAGGGCGGTTGTGGCTATCGGGCGCATGGATCACGGTATTGGCCCAGCCATAGCCTTGTTCGAACGTGTCACGCTGAAAATGGCCTGCGTAACGCGCCTTCACTGCTTCGGCATTCATGCGCGTGCGATTGAGGTGCTCATGCGCTTGTTGGCGCCACTGGCCATGTGGCGACTCGAGCAGTTGGGTGCGCAGATAAGCCTGATAACCACTGCCAGCGTTCAATCGACGAATGATCTGTTTGACCCTCAGCGGGGTAAGCGCCGGTAATGCCTGGTCGTTGTCCAGATGCACGCGTGCGGTCAGCCAGTAATCGACATCGAACCAAGCGATGTTGAGCAGTGCCAGCTCGTCTAGCCGATAGGTCTGCCTGACCAGTTCCACGCTTGTGCCTGCCTGCGGGTTGCTTACCACGGGAATGTAGGCACTGCTGTCGAGCGGGTTGAGCAGCGGTCCGACCTGACGCGCCAGGGTCACGCTGATCGAGATATCTTGCGGGGCAGTATCGATGCCAGGGTCGCGCTGCAAGAACTCGCGCAGACGCTCGCGCACCCAATTCAACAGCGAGTGGCGCTGCTTGAACTGCTCCAGGGTGAGAATGCCAGGCGCGGCAGCTGCCTCGATGGCTGCGACCTGCTCCTGCATCGCTTGCATGATGTGCGCGACGCCTTGCTGGCTGGTGGTGCGCAACCAGTTGGGCAAGTGTTTTTCCAGCAGCAGACCGTAGCGGGTGGCTAACGGGCCGTGGCTGCTTAGTTCGTGGTGAAGATCCAGTGCGCTGGCCAGCCTGGCATCGAGCTGGCCGATGTCACGCTGCAGACCGCGTTCGAACGCGGTTCGCCAGGCGAGCGTCAGGCGCTTGTCATGGGCATCGCCAATGGCCAGTGCCTGCGACTGCGCGAGGTCTTCGTTGTACCAGTCATAGCGCAGGCGCTCGGCTCGGCACGCACGTCGCTGCTGCTCCGGCTCGACCAGTAGTCTGCTCAGCGGTTCGCTCTGTTGTTGATCCTCAAGGCGTTCGCACAGCTCCACATGCAGCGCGGCGAGGCTTTCGAATGCCTCGATGCCATGCGCGACGCTACATAGGATCACTCGCCCGACCGGCTCGTGAGCCTCGATCAAGCGACCCTCAGGGCCGTGTTCAGTGAGGATCATTACCCCAGGCAGATGACTGCGCCAGTGTGGCGCCGTGCCGGAAAGTAGCGGGCGATAGAGCTGGGGCCGGCCAGTGGCGGGCAGGTGTCGGCGTTGCCAGGGCAGCGGCAATTGAAGGCAGGTGTTGATCAACTGGGCGTGTTCTGGCGACAGGGTCTGGTCGCTTAGGCGTAAACGTATCTCGGTGAACAATTGCTCTCGGCGCAATGACGCCAGGCGGACCTCACGGCTCAGTCCCTTGCTGTCGCGCTCCAGCCAATAGCTTGCCAGATCGGCATGCAGGGTCTGGCGAAGGGTTGTGCAAAAGCTGCCGATCCGCGTGGTGAAGTCGGCCGGTAAGCTGAGCTGCGGATAAGCGTCATGGCGGGGGGCAGTGGCAACTGGCAGCGTGAAGGTTGCGCCATCGAACAGATGTAAACCGATCAGATCCAGCAGTGGCCAACGGCCAAAGTGCAGGGCGCGGGCGGAATGTTCTGCCCTGGGAAGAGGTTCGCTAGACACTGGTCGAGGCGGTATTCCACACCCGGCAATGGCGGCAGCAGGGTGTTTAATTGAGTGTCTAGTGCCTGGAGCAGCAGCAACGGCGTCACGAGTCATCTCCTAGGGGTGAGGATGTCCCATGCTGGCGCGAAGTGCCCAGGCCTTGGCGTTAACCCGATACCTCAGCGTCGCAGCAGGCCGCGCATGGCCAACCATGCCGGGATGCCCAGCCCAAGCCAGGACAGCCCATCCCACCAACCGTCGCCGAGCAACGCGGCGAACAGCCCTAGGGCGCCGAGCAGGCCAATCAAGGCCGGCCAGGCGAAGATCCGCGCGGTGGCTTGCGACTTGTGGCTCATGCCTTGGCCTCACGAGGTTTGCGCTGTTTGGCGAGCCACAGGTACAGGCCGCTGCCGAGAACGATGATGGTCAGGACATCGAGCAGCGCCCAGAGAATTTGCATCGGTCGTCCGCCATAGTCGCCAAAGTGCAGTGGCTGCGACAGACCGAGGGCGTCCATGTACCACGGTCGGTCGCCGACTGCGGTGACCTCAAGGGTCTTGGCGTCGATCAGTACTGGGGTGAACAGGTGCGAGGTCAGGTGGCTGGCACCTTTCATGAACACCGCATAGTGGTGCTCACTGGAGAAGCGCGTGCCGGGAAAGGCAATGAAGTCGGGGTGCATGCCAGGCGCTGCGTGTTCGGCGATGTCCAGCAGGCGACTGGCGGGGGCACGTTCTGTCAGCGCTGGCGCATCGCGGTAGGGCGCGACCATGGCCGTCAAACTTTCGTTGCGCCAGGCAGCGATCACCAGGTCGGCGCAGGCGCTGATCACGCCGGTGACGCCGACCACCAGCGCCCAGGTCAGGGTGACCACGCCGATCAGGTTATGCAGGTCGAGCCAACGCAGCCGGCGTGACTTGTCGCGGCGCACCGTGGCGAACGCCAGGCGACGCATGAAGGGCGCGTAGAGCACGGTGCCGGAGATGATCGCCAAGACGAACAGCACGCCCATGAACGCTAGCCAGAGTTTGCCGGGCAGGCCGGCGAACATGTCCACGTGCAGGCGCAGCAGGGTCATCATCAAGCCGCCATTGGCCGCAGGCATGGCAACTGCCTCGCCGGTGCGGGCGTCGAGCATGAAGGTGTGCGAGTCGTTTGGATCGCTGCCTGCGCTGGCGGCGGTGATGGCGATCACGCCGTTGGGCTCGTCCTCGTCATAGCCGAAATACTGCATGACCTCACCGGGGCGATGTTGCTCGGCCTTGAGCACCAGCTGTTGTAGATCCAGGTGCGGGGTGTCGGCAGGCATTTGCCGCAGCTCAGGGGCATCGCCGAGCAGGTGTTCCAGCTCGTGGTGGAAGATCAGTGGCAGGCCGGTGAGTGCCAGCAACAGCAAGAACAGCGTACAGATCAGGCTGCTCCAGGTGTGGATCGCGGACCAGCGGCGGATGGTTTGGCTTTTCATCACGGGGGCTCTTGTGTCGCCTGCTTTGGGGCTGCTTTGCAGCCCTTCGCGGGCAAGCCCGCTCCTACAGGGACCGCGCCAATCTCAACGACGGCGCTCTCCCTGTAGGAGCGGGCTTGCCCGCGAAGGGCCGCAAAGCGGCCCCTGCATGGCTCAGAACTTGTAGTTAACGCTGGCCACCACATTGCGCTCGTCGCCGTAGTAGCAGTAGTAACCATCACAGGTCGACAGGTAGTCCTTGTTGAACAGGTTCTTGGCATCCACCGCCAGGGTTACACCCTTGAAGGTGCCGTTCAGACGTCCCAGATCGTAGTGCAGCGATGCATCATAGATGGTGTATGAGCCTACATGCCCCCAATCTGTATTGGTGGTATTGCCGTAGGTGTCGCCCACATAGCGCATGCCTACGCCGATGCCGAAGCCATCCAGCGGGCCACTGTGCCAGGTGTAGTCTGCCCAGGCAGTGGCCTGATTGCGTGGCACCTGAGCCATGCGCTTGCCTTTCTCCGCAGCCGTGCCTTTGATGATCTCGCTGTCGTTATAAGTGTACGAGCCGATCAGCTTGAGGTTCTCTGTTAAGTCGGAAGTAGCTTCCAGCTCCAGACCCTTGACCCTTACTTCACCCACTTGGCGGGTGATGTTGTTTTCCGTTACTGACATGTTCTCCTGGGTCAGATCGAACACCGCTGCGCTTAACAGGGTCTTGCTGCCTGGCGGCTGATATTTGATACCCAGCTCGTACTGTTTGCCTTCAGTAGGTTTGAAACCATCGGTGCTGTTAACGGTAGCTCCGGATGCAGCCTGGAAAGACTCGGCATAGGAGATATAGGGCGTGACGCCGTTATCGAAGACATAGCTCAGGGCCGCGTTACCACTGAATTTCTTGTCTCGCTGGGTGTTGGTAGCGTCGCCCTGGTTGTGGAAGGTTGTGCCGGTATGCACCCAGTCTTCGCGCCCCCCAAGGGTCAGTCGCCAGTTATCAACTGCCATTTGATCCTGGATGTACAGGCCGGTCTGTTGGGTCTTCTGGTCATAGTCGTACATGTCGAAGTACTGGACGTTGGAGAAGTCCTGACCGTAGATCGGATTATGGATATTGCTTGGAGGAACACCTGCCGAACCCCAGCGCCAACGGGCGTTGCTGGCAGAGCGCTGGTGATCGAGGCCGAGCAGCAGGGTGTGGTTGATCACCCCAGTCTGGAAGTCAGCCTGGAAGTTATTGTCCAAAGCGAATTGGCTGATGTCTTCTTCGACGATTCCCGCAGTGCGCTGCACCGTGCCATCGGCGCTGACAGCTTGATCTGGGCCTGCTGGCCAGATCGAGCCACCGGCGGTGATGCCCTTGAAATCCAACTCGTTGCGGGCGTAACGCAGGTTTTGCCGGAATTGCCAGGTATCGTTCAAGCGAGTCTCGAACGCGTAGCCTAGGTGGTAGTAGGTACGGTCATAAGACTCCCAATCGGGATCGCCCAGGTTCTTGTGATGAGAAATCTTGCCGGCGGCGCTGTCCAGCTTGGTTCCTTGCAGTGGCAGGAACTGGCCGGTAATCCCTGTATCGTCGCGGTTGAATTGGGTGATGAAGGTTAGCTTGGTATCGTCGTTGATGTTCCAAGTGATGCTCGGCGCAAGGTTGTAGCGTTTGTCCGGGATGTGGTCGACCGGGGAGTTGCTGTCTCGCACAGTGCCGCTGATACGGTAGAGGAACTGACCCTGATCGTCGATCTTGCCGGTACTGTCGAAGTTAATCTGCTTATGTTCATTACTGCCGACCTGCACTCCAACTTCATGGCTGCTCAGCGCTTCGGGGCGGCGCGAGGTCATATCCAGCAGACCACCGGGTGGAGTCTGGCCATAAACGGACGAAGCTGGGCCGCGCAGCACTGCGATGCGCTCAAGATTCCATGGTTCGATCTTGGGTGTAGCGTAGTTGCCCTTGGGCAGCGGTAGGCCGTCGAGGAACTGGGTCGGCACGAAACCGCGCACCAGCAACCAGTCGTTGCGTGAGTCGGAGCCGTAGCCGCTGCTCTGGACCCCGGCGGTGTAGCGTAGCGCGTCGTTGAGGTTGAGAACCTGCCGGTCTTCCATCTGCTGGCGGGTGATGACGGTGACCGAGCGCGGCAGCTCAGCAATGGCAGTATCGGTCTTGCTGCCGGCCGCAGTACGTGTGGCCGTATAGCCTTCGACCGCACCCCAGGCGCTTTCATAGTCGCTGTTGGCGTTGATCGCGGTTTCCGGCAGCGCCAGGCTGCCGTCTGGGGTGGCAACCAGGCTATAGCTGCCAACGCTGCTCTGTTGCAGTTGCAGGCCGCTGCCACGCAGGGCCGCTTGCAGGGCGCCGAGGGCGTCGTACTGGCCGCTGACTGGGGCCGAGGTACGGCCGCTGACGATCGCCGGATCAATGGCCAGGGCGATACCGGCTTGGCTGGCGATCTGGTTCAGCGTGGTCGCCAGTGGCGCGCTAGGCAGATCATAGGCGCGTACGGACTGCTCGGCGGCGTAAACGGCAGGGCTGGCAAACGGCGCGGCCAGGGCGATGGCCAGAGCCATCAGGCTGGGGCGCAGGTAACAATCAACAGCACGGGACATGCAGCGGCTCCTCGACGGATAAGTGCTAACTGCTTCCTTGCCGAACGAGATTTGAAAAGTGACAGGGGGCTGTCGAGATTATTTTTTGGTCAATCTGCCAGGTGTACAAACGCGCAAGGCGCTGGCTGCGTGGGAACGGGTTGCGTGGGAACTGCCTGCTTGGGAACTGCGTGCTTGGGAACTGCGTGCGGGGGATCGAGCTGCGTGGGACTGGCTGCGTGGGAGCGGGCTTGCCCCGCGATAGCGTCGGCATGAGCACCCGCACATAGCGATCTGACGCTATCGCGGGGCAAGCCCGCTCCCACGCAGCCAGTCCCACTAAGCCAGTCCCACTAAGCCAGTCCCACTAAGCCAGTCCCACGCAGCCAGTCCCACTAAGCCAGTCCCACTAAGCCAGTCCCACTAAGCCAGTCCCACTAAGCCAGTCCCACTAAGCCAGTCCCACACAGCCAGCTCACGCAGTTCGTGCATGCAGCCCGCTCCCACGTAGCTCGCGCACATGTCGCCCACTACCAGGCAAATCCGTTGCGGGGCGTGCCACCCTTACTTGGCAACCACCGTCACCCACCAGGGCGTATGCCGCTCGACCTTGACCGGCAGCGCCGGCAGCAACGAGGCCAGCGCCAGATCGATGTCGGTCAAGGGGAAGCTGCCGGTCACGCGCAGGTTGGCCACTTCATCGGCTACGCCCATGTGCCCGCTGCGATAGCGGCCAAGCTCGGCGACCAGGTCGCCCAGGCGCACGTTGTCCACCACCAGCATGCCGCGGGTCCAGGCATCGGCCCCAGCGACCACGGGGCTGATCTGGCCCAGGCCATTGGCATTCATCAGCACCTGCTGACCTTCGCGCAAAACTTGCTCATCGCCACTGCTCGACGGCATCGCCGCCACTTGCGACTGCAACACCTCAAGGCGCGTGCCGTGTTGTTCACGCTTGACCAAAAAGCGCGTGCCAAGGGGCCGCAGCCGACCATCGTCGGTGCGCACCAGCAGTGGCCGCAGGTCCTGATGGCCGGTTTCCACGGAAATCTCGCCCTGATGCAAGACGATCAGCCGTTCGTCACCCTCAAAATCGATATCCACTGCGGTGTGGGTATTGAGGCTCAGCAGGGTGCCGTCTTCCAGGCGCAGCGTGCGCAGTTCGCCGGTAGCGGTGCGCTGGTCTGCCAGCCAGTAGCCGGGCGACAGTGACGGCGCGCCGATTTGCAACAGCAGCGCGCCGACCAGCAGCATCCCTGCCAAGCCCCCGCCCAGCTTGCCAATCCGTCGGCGCAGGCTGACCCGCGACTGCAGCAGGGCTTTACGCGCAGGCCCAGCCGCAGCACTGACGCGCTGGTCGAGCATGCCTAGCTGGCGCCAGGCGCGGGCGTGCTCTTCGCTGGCGGCATGCCAGCGGATGAATTCGCTGCGCTCATCGGGCGAACCGCTGCCTTCATCCAGGCACAGCTTCCAAGCGATTGCGGCGTCCAGCACTTGATTCGAAACCGGAGCGGCGCTCACGTCGGTTCCCCATACAGGGCGATGTAGCACTGGCGCAGGCCTTGGGCCAGGTACTGGCGTACCCGCGAGACCGAAACCCCCAGGCGCTCGGCAATCTCGGCATGGCCCATGCCATCCAGGCGGTTGTGCAGGAACGCGGCGCGAGCCTTGCTCGACAGCTTGCTGAGCAATCGGTCGATGGCCTTGAGGTCTTCAAGAATCAGGTGTTGGAATTCCGGGGAAGGGTGTTCGGCCTCGGGCATCAGCGCCAGTTCGGCCAGGTAGGCCTGCTCCAATGCAGCGCGACGAAAGTGGTCGAACAACAGGCCCTTGGCCACTGCCACCAGAAATGCCCGTGGCTCACGCGGAGTACTCAGCTGCTCGCGGCCGAGCAGGCGCACGAAGGTGTCCTGGCTCAGGTCTTCGGCGCGTTGACGGCAGGCGGTGCTGCGTTGCAGCCAGGCCAGTAGCCAGCTGCGATGATCGCGATACAGCGCTCCGACCAGCTCGGCGTGTGGGCTCTGCGCAGACGACAAGAAAGGTTCCCCGAAAACAATGCGTTAACTAACGATAATTATTCGCGATTGTTGCAGAGGCGGGGTGCGTGGTGCAATCGACGCTTATCGGATTGCCATTACAAACCGTGACTATGGGCCTTGCGCCGGCGCCACTG
Source organism: Pseudomonas sp. NPDC088890 (assembly GCF_044900155.1). NCBI lineage: Bacteria > Pseudomonadati > Pseudomonadota > Gammaproteobacteria > Pseudomonadales > Pseudomonadaceae > Pseudomonas > Pseudomonas sp. NPDC088890. The sequence continues at coordinate 289,274 of NZ_JBJDNG010000005.1, forward strand.
TTGCAGGCGCAGGTTGAGCTGCAAGGGGCTGTCGAGCTGCTGGCGGCGGGCCTGGCTGAGCAGGATCAGCGCGAGTTCTGCAGTGACCTGAGCGTCGGCACTGGCATTGTGGCGCTCATCGACCTGCAAGCCGAAACGTGCCACCCAGTCGTCCAGGCTGGCTTCGCGCAACACCGTGTCGGGGTTGAGCATTGGCGCCAGCTCAGCGACGTCGAAGAACGGATGCTGGAGGCGGTAGCCGAGGCTGTCTTTCAGCGCCCTGGCCAGCATGCGCTGGTCGAAGGGGGCGTGGAAGGCCAGCACCGGGCTGTCGCCGATGAACTCCATCAAGTCCAGCAGCGCCCCGGCCGGATCGCAGCCTGCGGCCAGTGCGTCTGGTCCCAGGCCATGGATCAGCACGCTGGGGGTAGTCTTCTGCGCAGGCCGGTGCAGGGTACGTTCGAACTGCTGGCTGAAATCGATCGCGCCATCTTCAATGGCTACCGCGCCGATCGACAACACCTGGTCGCGGTTGAGGTTCAGGCCACTGGTTTCCAGGTCGAGCACTACCCAGCGCTGTTCGCGCAGCGACAGCACACTCAGGCCGCTGGGTTTGGCCAGGTTGGCCAAACGCAGGCGCAGGTCGTCGTCCAGTGCCGGCAGGGCTGGGCGTAGCCAGGCGAACAGGCTCATAGTTGATACCGCAGGGCCAGGCTGCTTTGCAGGCGCTGAGCCTGGCGCAGCGACTCGCGCAGGATGCGTCGGTCCAGGTGATTGAGGCTGTCCGGGTCAACCCGGTTGGAGTAGGGCAAGTTATCTCGGCTCTGGCGCTGGTGCTGTTGCATACGGGTCTGCTGGATGAAGTGGTAGGCCTCTTCGAACGCTGCGCCATCGAGTTCATCGATGATGCCCTTGGCCACCAGCTGACGCAGACGCTCGAGGGTGTTGCAGGCGCCAATGCCATTGGCCAGGGCCAACAGCCGTGCGCCGTCGACGAAGGGCGTCAGGCCCTGGACCTTGAGGTCGAGGGTGGCAGCCTTGTCGTTGCCCTGGCGCGTCAGGACGAACTCGCGCAGGCGGCCCACGGGCGGGCGTTGGCGCAGGGCGTTATCGGCCATCATGCGCTGGAAGATGCGGTTGTCCTGAACCTGGGCGAGCATGCCCTGGCGCAATTGCTCGCAGGCCTGTTCATCGCCCCAGACCACGCGCAGGTCGAAGTAGATGGTCGAGCCCAGCAGATTCTCCGGGCTGGCCTCCCTTACGAAGCCGGCGAAGCGCCGCGCCCATTCACTGCGCGACAGGCACAGCTCAGGGTTGCCGGCCATGATGTTGCCCTTGCACAGGCTGAAGCCACATTGCGCCAGGCACTGATTGATGTACTGGGCCAGGGGCAGCAGCTTCTGACGGATCGCCTCGGCTTCTGCGCTGTCGGCAGCTTCGAACAGGATGCCGTTGTCCTGGTCGGTGTGCAGGGTCTGTTCGCGGCGGCCCTCGCTGCCAAAGCACAGCCAGCTGAACGCCACCCCCGGATCGCCGCGCTCGGCCAGGGCCAGTTCGATCACCCGGCATACGGTGTGGTCGTTGAGCAGGGTGATGATTTGGGTGATCTGGGTAGAGGAGGCGCCATGGGCGAGCATGCGTTCGACCAGTTGGCCGATTTCGCCGCGCAGAGATACCAGCGTTTCCAGGCGCGGCGCGTGGCGGATCGTCCGTGCCAGATGCACCAGGTCGACCCGTTGCAGGGAGAACAGGTCGCGCTCGGAGACCACCCCACACAAGCGCTGGTTGTCCACCAGGCAGACGTGGGCGATGTGCCGCTCGGTCATGGCCATGGCCGCATCGAAGGCGCTCGCCTCGGGCGCCAGGTAGAACGGCGCAGGGGTCATGTACTGCGCGATCGGCGCGCTCAGCTCAGCGCTGGCATCGGCCACCACCTGGCGCAGGTCGCGCAAGGTGAAGATGCCGATCGGAAAGCGCTGTGGGTCGATGATGACGATGCTGCCGACTTGCTGGTCGTGCATCTGCCGCACGGCATCACGCAGTGGCGTGTCCGCAGTGCAGACCACCGGATGACGCATGGCCAGCTCACCGAGGGGCGTGTTCAGCGAATACTGGGTGCCCAGGGTTTCCACGGCGCGCTGGCGCACCTGCTGGTTGACCTGATCGAGCAGGCTGCTGACCCCGCGCAGGGCGAAGTCGCGAAACGCTTCGGACATCGAGAACAGGCGGATGAACGCAGCCTTGTTCAGTTGCAGGCAGAAGGTGTCTTCGCCGGCCACGTGTTCAGTGCGGGTCGCCCGCTCTCCGAGCAGGGCAGCCAGTGGGAAGCACTCGCCGCTGGTAATCTCGAAAGTGGTTTCCACCCCCGGCTTGGTGACGTGCTGGCGTTCGCCGACCACCCGCCCTTGCTTGACGATGTAGAAGTGCTCGACCGGGCCATCGGCGGGCTTGATGATGCTCTCGCCGCTGGCGTGGAAGCGCAGCTGACACTGCTCCACCAGGTAGGCCAGATGGCTGTGTTCCATCTGGTTGAACGGTGGGAAGCGCTGCAGGAACTGCAGGGTGCCTTGGATATTCTGCAGAACCGCAGTTCTGCCAGCCTGGCTGTAGGCGTCCTTTTTACTCATGAACTGACCGCATCGCTATGCCGATCTATATATCTCTATCTATATATAGTGATATCGGACTTTGTTGTTCTCGGTCCCCATGGTCGGCTGGCGGCCAGGTTGTGCCCATTGGACGTAAGTCTATGAGGGCATTGGGCCGTTGACACGTGTCAAGGATCCGACGAAAGGCAGGCTGCATGGCGGCGGTTTTGCGGTCCTAACTGGGGCACGAGATTTTTTTGACGAGATGACCATGGCTGAGCATGACCAGATCCTGAGTGACGCCGAGAAAGAGGCGTTGGCCATGGTGACTGCACCCCCGGCTGAACCGCAGCTGGTACTGGTAGTGGATGACGACCCGCTGAACAGCGAGGCGTTGGCGCTTTATCTGAAAACCAAGGGGATCGAATGCGTTATCGCTGATGGCGCGCAGGCGGCGATAGAGGGACTCAAGAAAGAGCCACGTATCGGCCTGATGATTACTGATCTGCGCATGGAGCCCAAGGGTGGTCTGGAGTTGATCCAGGAGATTCGTGGTTGGGCGGATCGGGCAACGCTATCGATCATCGTCGTGTCCGGCGACACCGATGTGAACGAGGCTGTGAAGGCTATGCACCTTTCGGTGGTGGATGTTCTGCTCAAGCCGGTGGATTTGGGGCACTTGCTGGAGCTAGTACGCAAGGAGTTGCGGATCGAGTGATGGGGGGGCTGTTTGAACGCTATCGCGGGGCAAGCCCGCTCCCACGCTGGCCTACATAGGCAGGCCTATAGAGGTAGCGTGGGAGCGGGCTTGCCCCGCGATCTTTTGGCTTACAACCCGTTACGCGCCTTGAACTCGCGGCGACGACGGTGCAGTACTGGCTCGGTGTAGCCGTTCGGCTGCTTGGCGCCTTCGACCACCAACTCCACCGCCGCCTGGAAGGCGACGTTGTCGTCGAAGTTCGGCGCCATTGGGCGGTACTGGGCATCGCTGGCGTTCTGCTTGTCTACCACCGCCGCCATGCGCTTGAGGCTTTCCACCACCTGCTCCTGGCTGACGATGCCATGGCGCAGCCAGTTGGCCAGCAACTGGGCGGAAATACGCAGGGTGGCGCGGTCTTCCATCAGACCGACGTTGTTGATGTCCGGCACCTTCGAGCAGCCCACACCGTGGTCGATCCAGCGCACAACGTAGCCGAGGATGCCCTGGGCGTTGTTGTCCAGCTCGTTGCGGATCTCTTCGGCAGACCAGTTGGTATCAGCCGCCAGCGGGATGGTCAGGATGTCGTCCACCGAAGCCGGGGTACGCTTGGCCAGTTCTGCCTGACGCGCTTGCACGTCGACTTTGTGGTAATGCAGCGCGTGCAGCACGGCGGCGGTCGGCGACGGCACCCAGGCGGTGTTGGCGCCGGCCAGTGGGTGGGCGATCTTCTGTTCGAGCATTGCCGCCATCAGGTCGGGCATGGCCCACATGCCTTTGCCGATCTGTGCCCGGCCTTGCAGGCCAGTGGCAAGGCCGACGTCGACGTTGTTGTTCTCGTAGGCGCCGATCCACTTCTCGTTCTTCATGGCGCCTTTGCGCACAACGGCGCCGGCTTCCATCGAGGTGTGGATTTCATCGCCGGTGCGGTCGAGGAAGCCTGTGTTGATGAACACCACGCGCTCGGCGGCAGCCTTGATGCAGGACTTGAGGTTGACCGTGGTGCGGCGTTCCTCGTCCATGATGCCGACCTTCATGGTATTGCGCGGCATGTTCAGCACGTCTTCGACGCGGCTGAAGATTTCTGCGGCGAACGCCACTTCTTCAGGGCCGTGCATCTTCGGCTTGACGATGTACAGGCTGCCGGTGCGGCTGTTCTTGCGGCTGGTGTTGCCGTTGAGGTTGTGCAGGGCGATCAGGCCGGTGAACAGGCCGTCCTGGATACCTTCCGGGATTTCGTTGCCCTGAGCATCGAGGATCGCCGGGTTGGTCATCAGGTGGCCAACGTTACGCACGAACAGCAACGAGCGACCGTGCAGGGTTACGCTGCCGCCGTTAGGCGCGGCGTATTCGCGGTCTGGATTCATGGTGCGGGTGAAGGTCTTGCCGCCCTTGCTCACGCTTTCGGCCAGATCGCCCTTCATCAGGCCCAGCCAGTTGCGGTAGACCACGACTTTGTCGTCGGCATCGACGGCAGCGACCGAGTCTTCACAGTCCATGATGGTGGTCAGCGCCGACTCCATCAGGATGTCTTTGACGCCAGCGGCGTCGGTGCTGCCAACTGGGGTGCTGGCATCGACCTGGATTTCGAAGTGCAGGCCGTTGTGCTTGAGCAGCACGGCGGTCGGGGCCTTGGCGTCGCCCTGGAAGCCGATCAGTTGCGAGTCGTCACGCAGGCCGCTGTTGCTGCCGCCTTTGAGCGCGACCACGAGCTTGCCGGCTTCGATGCGGTAGGCGGTGGAGTCGACGTGGGAGCCAGCGGCCAGTGGCGCGGCTTCGTCGAGGAAGGCACGGGCGAAGGCAATGACCTTGTCGCCGCGGACCTTGTTGTAGCCCTGGCCTTTCTCGGCGCCGCCTTCCTCGCTGATGGCGTCGGTGCCATACAGCGCGTCATACAGCGAGCCCCAGCGGGCGTTGGCGGCGTTCAGGGCGAAGCGGGCGTTCATCACCGGCACCACCAGCTGCGGGCCGGCCATGCGGGCGATCTCTTCGTCCACGTTCTGCGTGGTGGCCTGGAAATCGTCGGCTTGTGGCAGCAGGTAACCGATTTCCTGGAGGAATGCTTTGTAGGCTGCGGCGTCGTGGGCCTGGCCTTGGCGCGCCTGGTGCCAGGCGTCGATCTTGGCTTGCAACTCGTCGCGCTTGGCGAGCAGGTTTTTGTTCTTTGGAGCGAGGTCGTTGATGATCTTCTCTGCACCGGCCCAGAACTGCTCGGCGACGATGCCGGTCCCCGGAATGGCTTCGTTGTTGACGAAGTCGTACAGGACCTTGGCGACCTGAAGGCCACCGACTTGAACGTGTTCAGTCATTGCTTGCCTCACTCTGCTCAGCTATTTCGCTCATCGTATTAAGCCTGTAGCGCTTCTCTAAACACGCACCAGTTCATGCCCGAGGGCGGCTGGGTGCGGCCTGCCAGACCAGCCGGCGGGCAATTTGCGTATTTTCACAGGCGCCATGGCAGACATCCAAACGACGTTTTGTAGTCCGCGTCGGGGCATACTACATGAAGCAGCAGGCGAGTGAACATCAGACCAAAAGCGTCGCTGCGCGACCAATTGGTCGCATAGGGTCACGCTGGGAGCCTGTATGTTCGCAAATTATCGGTAGATTGTTCCAGATAAATCTTGAAACAGTACACGATTGGTCGTGCGGATTGCCCTGCGGCAGGTTGCCGCGCCTTGCCTATACTGATTCGATCCCCAGGTTTCACGCCGCGTGCGGCGTGGCATTCAGCAGAGGAACGCGCAGTGGACCACCTCGTATTGACAGTGATCGCCCCCGACAAGGCTGGGCAGGTCGAGCGCATCGCCCAGTGCATCGCCGAACATAATGGCAACTGGTTGGAGAGTCGCATGTCGCGCATGGCGGGGCAATTCGCCGGCATTCTGCGCGTGGCGGTGCCGGCAGAATCCTACGACGAGTTGGTCGAGTCGCTGCAAGCGCTGGGCAAGTACGACATCCGCGTGTTGATTGCCGAGAGCGGCATCGAGCCATCGTGCACCTGGAAGCCGATTGCCATGGAGTTGGTGGGTAATGATCGGCCTGGGATCGTGCGTGACATTACCCGATTGCTGGCCGAGCTTGGGGTGAACCTGGAGCGTTTCACCACTGAAGTACGACCAGCGCCGATGAGTAGCGAGCCGTTGTTTCATGCCGATGCGTTGCTGGCGTTGCCGTTGACCTTGTCCCTGGATGACTTGCAGGGGCGCTTGGAGGCGCTGGCGGATGATTTGATGGTCGAGCTCAAGCTGCGGCCGGAGGATTAGTGCTCATTAGCGCCGCTTCGCGGCTGCGACGCTCAGAGGTTATCCCTGATTTAAGGGGACGGCCCTGTGGATAACCTGGGGGTTCACCCCGCCAGCCCACGAGCGTCGCAGCCTCCAGCCATCTGCACAAAAAACATCCAAAAATCAGACGCTTGTGCACAAACCACGGGGACGAGGGTGTGGATAACCTCTGGAGATGTCGCTGTAGGCCACGCCAAACCTGGCCTACAGGGATTCGATCAATAATTGATCAGCTGCGTTTGCGCAGCGACAGCCAGGCATCGACGCTGTACAGCGCCAACCCTGCCCAAATGAACACGAACGCCAACAAGCTGCTCGACGATAAATGCTCATCGAACAGCAGTACTGCCTGCAGCAACACCAGGGTTGGCGCCAGGTACTGCAGGAAGCCCAAGGTGGTGTACGGCAGATGGCGGGCAGCGGCGTTGAAGCACACCAGCGGCACCAGCGTCACCGGGCCTGCGGCAATCAACCAGAGCGCTTGGCTGGTGCTGAAGAAGTCGCCTTGCACACTGCTCGCAGCCGGGTGCAGGAGCAGCCAGCCAATCGCCGACGGCACCAGCATCCAGGTTTCCACCACCAGCCCCGGCAGCGCCGCTACCGGCGCCTGCTTGCGGATCAGGCCATAGAAACCAAACGACAGCGCCAGAACCAGCGACACCCACGGCAGGCTGCCGACCTGCCACACCTGCTGTGCCACGCCCACCGCCGCCAGCCCCACCGCCAACCATTGCAGGCGGCGCAGACGCTCGCCCAGGAGCAGCATGCCGAGCAATACGTTGACCAGCGGGTTGATGTAATAACCCAGGCTGGCTTCGAGCATGCGGCCGTTGTTCACCGACCAGACATAGGTCAGCCAGTTACCGGCGATCAACGCGCCGCTGAGCGCCAGAATCGCCAGTCGGCGGGGGTTGTCGCGCAGCTCGCGCCACCAGCCAGGATGTTTCCACACCAGCAGCAACAGCGAGCCGAACAGCGCCGACCAGAGCACCCGGTGGACGATGATCTCGACCGCCGGCACGCTCTGGATAGCTTTGAAGTACAGGGGGAACAGCCCCCAGATGATGTAGGCGGTGAGGCCCAGGATGTACCCGCGGCGCGGGTTGGCGGCGTGCATGCAGAATCCTTGCTTAGGTAGCTAAATAAAGCGACGCCTATTGTAGACAGACCCTCACAGGGTTCTAGAACAATTTCAGTGGTTGTTCATCCAGGGCGGCAATCTGCTCACGCAAGGCGAGAATCTGGTCGCCCCAATAACGCGGCTGGCCAAACCAAGGGAAGCTGCGCGGGAACGCCGGGTCGTCCCAGCGCCGCGCCAGCCACGCGCTGTAGTGCAGCTGGCGCAGGGCGCGCAGCGGTTCGATCAGGGGCAGTTCGCGGGGGTCGAAGTCATGGAACTCGTTGTAGCCGTCGATCAGCTCGGCCAACTGCCCAAGGCGCTCTTCGCGGCTGCCGGCAAGCATCATCCACAGATCCTGCACGGCCGGGCCCATGCGGCAGTCGTCCAGATCGACCACATGGTAGGCCTCGTCGCGGTGCATCAGGTTGCCCGGGTGGCAGTCACCGTGTAGGCGGATCAGCTGATGGGGGGTACGCGCGTAGATCGCCTCGACGCGCTTGAGCAGGTCGCGGGCGACCGATTCGAAGGCGGGCAGCAGTTCCTTGGGGACGAAGTTGCCTTCGAGCAGGGTGTTCAGCGAAGCGTGGCCGAAGTTGTCCACAGCCAGGGTTTCGCGGTGTTCGAAAGGCCGGGTGGCGCCAACCTTGTGCAGGCGGCCGAGCAACTGCCCGAGACGATACAGCTGGTCGAGATTGCCCGGCTCCGGGGCATGGCCACCACGCCGCGGGAACAGCGCAAAGCGAAAACCACCGTGCTCGAACAGGCTACGCCCTTGGTGCTCGATGGGGGCGACCACCGGCACTTCGCAATCAGCCAGTTCCGCAGTGAAGCTGTGCTCCTCATGAATCTGCGCATCGCTCCAACGGCCTGGGCGGTAGAACTTGGCGATCAGGGGCTGCTGGTCTTCGATACCCACCTGATAGACACGGTTCTCGTAGCTGTTGAGCGCCAATACCCGCGCGTCGCTGAGAAAGCCGAGGCTTTCTACGGCATCCAGGACCAGGTCGGGGGTGAGGGTGTCGAAAGGGTGGGACATTGGAGCTCCAGAGGGGCGGCGTCGTGGCGACCATGGTATCGCATTCACCTGCGACACATCGGTAATCAGCGCCGGCCCCATCGCGGAGCAAGCCCGCTCCCACGCTGTTGTGTGGAGTGTGGGAGCGGGCTTGCCCCGCGAACCGGGCGCGCAGCGCTCGGCCAGGCTAAACCGGCACTCCGAGCAAAACGAAGGAGGGATGAAACTGCACCCGCAGCTCACTGCCCGGCCCAACCTTGCGCTGCTGCAGCCATTGAGCCTCAGCAAACGCACACAGCGTCTGCCCGTTGCCCAATGCCAGGCGGACCTCACTGCTGCCGACCTCGTCGACCAGCACTTCCTCAATCCTGGCGCGCAGGCAATTACTCCCTGGCTCAGGCGGTTCTTCATCGCCAAGCAGCTGCACCCAACCGGCTTTGAGCAACGCCACCACCATGCTGCCCAAGGCCAACTCCAGCCGCTCAGTGCTGTCGCGGGTAATCAATGCCTCGATCTCCAGCCCGCCACCCAAGGCCAGGCTGACGCGATCGTGCCGGCCTTCTCGGCGCAACCCGCTGACTTCGCCTTGCAACTGATTGCGCGCACTGGTGCGCAACATCAGCCGGCCAAGCAAGTCGAGGTCGCTGGTTTGTTCGGCCGCTTCCAGGATTTGCGCCTGCAACCCTTGCAGGCGTTGGTACAGGCGCAGCACCCGCTCGCCTTCCTCGGACAACCGAGCGCCGCCACCGCCGCGTCCGCCCGTGCTGCGCTCCACCAGCGGCCGCCTGGCGAGGTTATTGAGCTCGTCGATGGCATCCCAGGCGGCCTTGTAGCTAATCCCGGCGGCCTTGGCAGCGCGGGTGATCGAGCCCTGTTCGGCGACATGCTGCAACAGCGCAATACGTTGCGGTCGACGGGCGATGTGTTGGGTGAGCACGGTGGGTAACGACATGGGGGCTGCCAGAGGTACACAAAGTTGCTGCGACGTTGCCGGCCACGCCTTGCCGAGTCAAGCCTGGCCAGGTTTGGGGGTACGCGCCAAGCAGTAGATATCCACCTGCCGCGCTCCGGCCTGGCGCAATAGCTGGGCCAGCGCTTGGGCGGTGGCGCCGGTGGTCAACACATCATCGATCAGCGCCAGGTGTTGGCCTTCGACGTCTGCCTTCGCTGCCAGGCAGAACGCCTGGCGCAGATTGCGCCGGCGCACGCGCGCGCTGAGTAGCTGTTGCGCTGGGGTATCCCGCGTTCGTTGCAGGAGTCGTTCATTGCAAGGGATACCCAACTGCTTCGACAGCCAGCGCGCCAACATCCCCGCCTGATTGAACCCCCGCTGGCGCAGTCGACGTGCGGCCAATGGTACAGGCAACAATTGGTCAGGCTTTGCCAGCCCTTCGGCGAAGCGATGCTGCAGCTCATGCCCCAGCAGTTGCGCCATTAGCCGCCCCAGTGGCCATTGGCTGCGGTGCTTGAATCGGCTGATCAGCGTGTCGATCGGAAAGCCGAAGTGCCAAGGCGCCACGACTTGGGTAAAGGCGGGCGCGTGCCGGCTGCACTGGGCGCAGGTCAAGTCCGCCATTGCTAGCGGCAAGGCGCAGCGCAGACACTGTTCCTCCAACCAAGGCAGCTCGTGCTCGCAGCTGGTGCACAGTGGATAGGTTTGATGCGCCGGTTCATCGCACAGTAAACAGCTATGATCAATATTTGTACACTTGTAAACCAGCTGTCTTATGAGTGGTTGACAGTCCATAGGCCTTCCGTAACTATTGCCGCTATCCGTGATGCGCTGGCGGCTTTGCTGTCCCCGCGCCAGTCAGAGCCTAGATAAGGAAACGCCGATGAGCGCCAGCACAACTGCAACAACACGTCACGACTGGGCCTTGGCCGAAGTGAAGGCACTGTTCCAGCAACCGTTCAATGACCTGCTGTTCCAGGCGCAGACCGTACACCGCGCGCACTTCGACCCGAACCGCGTGCAAGTCTCGACGCTGCTGTCGATCAAAACCGGCGCCTGCCCGGAAGATTGCAAATATTGTCCGCAGTCCGGTCACTACAACACCGGCCTGGAAAAACAGAAGCTGATGGAAGTGCAGAAGGTGCTGGAGGAGGCTGCCCGGGCCAAGGCCATCGGCTCGACCCGCTTCTGCATGGGCGCGGCCTGGAAGCACCCGTCGGCCAAGGACATGCCGTATGTGCTGGAGATGGTCAAAGGGGTCAAGGCCATGGGCCTGGAAACCTGCATGACCCTCGGTCGCCTCGATCAGGAGCAGACCGCAGCGCTGGCCCAGGCGGGCCTGGACTACTACAACCACAACCTCGACACCTCGCCGGAGTTCTACACCAGCATCATCACCACCCGTACCTACAGCGAGCGCTTGCAGACTTTGGCCTACGTGCGTGACGCCGGGATGAAGATCTGCTCGGGCGGCATCCTCGGCATGGGCGAGTCGCTCGACGACCGCGCCGGCCTGCTGATCCAGCTGGCCAACCTGCCGGAGCACCCGGAGTCGGTGCCGATCAACATGCTGGTCAAAGTCGCCGGGACCCCGCTGGCCGAAGAAGAAGATGTCGACCCGTTCGACTTCATCCGCATGCTGGCGGTGGCGCGCATCCTCATGCCTAAATCCCATGTGCGTCTGTCGGCTGGCCGCGAGCAGATGAACGAGCAGATGCAGGCCCTGGCCTTCATGGCCGGTGCCAACTCGATTTTCTATGGCGAGAAGTTGTTGACCACTGCCAACCCGCAGGCCGACAGAGACATGCAACTGTTCGCCCGCCTGGGGATCAAGCCCGAAGCGCGCGAAGAGCACGCCGACGAAGTGCACCAGGCGGCCATCGAACAAGCCCTGGTCGAGCAGCGCAGCAGCGAGATGTTCTACGACGCAGCGTCTGCCTGAATATGGCCTTCGACCTGACGGCGCGCCTGGCCGAACGGCGCGCAGCCGACCTGTATCGGCAGCGCCCGCTGCTGCAAAGCCCGCAGGGACCGGAGGTGGTGGTCGATGGCCAACCGCTGCTGGCCTTCTGTAACAATGACTACCTGGGCCTGGCCAATCACCCGGAGGTGATCGCCGCCTGGCGCGCCGGTGCCGAGCGCTGGGGTGTCGGCGGCGGTGCTTCGCACTTGGTCATTGGCCACAGTACCCCGCACCACCAGCTCGAAGAAGCCTTGGCCGAACTCACCGGGCGCCCGCGCGCGCTGCTGTTTTCCACCGGCTACATGGCCAACCTCGGTGCGATTACCGCGCTGGTAGGGCAGGGCGATACCATTTTGCAAGACCGCCTCAACCACGCCTCGCTGCTCGATGGCGGGCTGCTCAGTGGGGCGCGCTTCAATCGCTATCTGCACAACGACGCTGACAGCCTGGCCAAGCGCCTGGACAAAGCTACCGGCAACACCCTGGTGGTCACCGATGGCGTGTTCAGCATGGATGGCGACCTCGCCGACCTGCCTGCACTGGCCGAGACCGCTCGGGCGCGCGGCGCCTGGTTGATGGTCGATGATGCCCATGGCCTGGGCACGCTGGGCGCCACCGGTGGCGGCATCGTCGAGCACTTCGGTTTGGGCCTGGACGACGTGCCGGTGCTGATCGGAACCCTGGGCAAGGCTTGCGGCACGGCTGGGGCTTTTGTCGCTGGCAGTGAAGAACTGATCGAGGCGCTGGTGCAGTTCGCCCGGCCCTACATCTATACCACCAGCCAGCCACCAGCCCTGGCTTGTGCCACGCTCAAGAGCCTGGAGTTGCTGCGCCGCGAAAGCTGGCGCCGGGAGCATCTGGCTGCGCTGGTCCGCCAGTTCCGTCAAGGCGCCGAGCAGATCGGCCTGCAGCTGATGGACAGCCCAACCCCGATCCAGCCGATCCTGATTGGCGACAGCGCGCGGGCCTTGCGCCTGTCGCGCATGCTGCGTGAGCGCGGGCTGCTGGTGACGGCCATTCGTCCGCCGACCGTGCCGGCCGGCAGCGCGCGTCTGCGCGTTACCTTGAGCGCCGCGCACAGTGAGGCCCAGGTGCAGCTATTGTTGAATGCATTGGCCGAGTGTTATCCACAGCTGGAGTCCGCCGATGCGTAACCGACTGATTCTCTTGCCCGGCTGGGGCCTGGGCACTGCTGCACTGGAGCCGCTGGCTGCCAGCCTGCGCGCCCAAGACTCACGCCTACAGGTCGAATTGATGCCGCTGCCGGAGTTGCCCGAGGGCGATGTGCAGGCGTGGATCGACTACCTGGACCGCAAGCTGCCCACTGACACCTGGCTGGGCGGCTGGTCGCTCGGCGGCATGCTCGCCAGCGAGCTGGCGCACAAGCGTGGCGACCACTGCTGCGGGTTGCTAACCCTGGCCAGCAACCCCAGCTTCATCAGCCGAGCGGACTGGCCCCACGGCATGGCGCCAGACACTTTCGGCACCTTTCTCGATGGCTGCCGCAGCCATCACCAGGTGACCCTTAAACGCTTTCGCAGCCTGTGTAGCGAAGGCGCGCAGATGCCGCGCACCCTGTTGCGCCAACTTGGCGTTGGGTTGCCGGACACCGACCCGCTGTACCTGGCCAGCGGCCTTGAGGTGTTGGCCAAGCTCGATACCCGTACAGCCCTGGAACAGTACGCCGGCCCACAGCTGCACCTGTTCGCCGGGAGCGATGCGCTGGTGCCGGCAGCGGCGGCCAAAGCCTTGAGCGAGTTGTTGCCGGATGTCGAGGTCGGTTTGGTCGAAGACAGCTCCCACGCCTTCCTGTTGGAATACCCGCAGGAGCTTGCGGCGGGCATCAAGAGTTTTTTGCATGAGAGTGGTGATGACTGATCTTTCCCAGCCAAGCCTGCCCGGCAGCTTGCCCGACAAGCGCCAGGTGGCGGCATCGTTTTCCAAGGCGGCAGCCAGCTATGACAGTGTCGCGGCGTTGCAGCGGGCGGTCGGCGAGGCGTTGCTGGAACTGCTGCCCGCTGATCTGACGCCGTCGAGCTGGCTCGACCTCGGCAGCGGAACAGGCTACTTCAGTCGCGCCCTGGCCGAGCGTTTTGCCGCAGCACTGGGGGTGGCGGTGGACATCGCCGAAGGCATGCTTGGCCACGCGCGCGGCCAGGGCGGTGCTCAGTTTCATGTGGCCGGCGATGCCGAGCGCCTGCCCTTGCAGGCAGAAAGTGTCGACCTGGTGTTCACCAGCCTTGCCGTGCAGTGGTGCAGCCAGTTCTCCAGTGTGCTCAGCGAAGCGCAGCGGGTATTGCGCCCAGGCGGGGTGCTGGCGTTCAGCAGTTTATGCGTGGGCACCCTGGAGGAGCTGCGCACCAGCTGGCAGGCCGTCGATGGCATGGTCCACGTCAACCGCTTCCGCCATTTTGAGGACTACCAGCGCTTGTGCGGCGAGAGTGGCCTGCACCTGCTTGGCCTTGAGCGCCGCGCCCATGTCCTGCATTACCCGGATGTACGCAGTTTGACCCATGAGCTCAAAGCCCTCGGCGCGCACAACCTCAACCCTGGCCGCCCCTCGGGATTGACTGGGCGGGCGCGCATGCAGGGTTTGTTGCAGGCCTACGAGCAGTTCCGCCAGGCACAGGGCCTGCCTGCCACCTATCAAGTGGTTTATGGTGTGCTGCGCAAGCCATTGCAGCCTGGGGAGTGACATGAGCAAGGCCTATTTCATTGCCGGAACCGACACCGACGTCGGCAAGACCACCATCGCCGCCGGCCTTTTGCATGCGGCCCGGTTGCAAGGGCTGAGTACCCTGGGTGCCAAGCCGGTGGCGTCCGGGTGTGCGGTGACTGCCAAAGGGTTGCGCAATGCCGATGCGCAGGCGCTGATCGACGAAAGCACGTTCAAGCTGGCCTATGAGCTGGTCAACCCGTTTGCTTTCGAGCCGGCCATTGCTCCTCACCTGGCGGCACGGGAAGCTGGAATCGCGCTTGGCGTACCTGCGCTGCTGGCGCCTATGCAAACGGTGCTCAAGCAGGGTGCAGACTTCACCCTGATCGAGGGCGCGGGCGGCTGGCGAGTGCCATTGTCTGATCACGCCAATCTGTCCGACCTGGCGATTGCCCTGAAGCTGCCAGTGATTTTGGTGGTGGGGGTGCGTTTGGGCTGCATCAACCATGCGCTGCTCAGTGCCGAGGCGATTGCTCGGGATGGGCTGCAACTGGCCGGGTGGGTGGCGAACATCATCGAGCCGCGGACTTCACGCTTGGAAGAGAATCTTGCCAGCCTGGCCGAGCGGTTGCCGGCGCCTTGTCTGGGGCGGGTGCCCAAGCTTAAGCAGGCCAGTGGTGCTGCGGTGGCTGAATACCTGCAGTTGGATTTGCTGGATTAGCTTGGGCAAGGCTAGGCTGCGGAGTTTGGCGGATATGCCTCGGGTCTATCAGCTGGCACTAGGCTATTAGGGATTTAAACGGGCCTTTTCGCCCTAGGGCTGCTTTAATGAAGCCTGTTCGTTATCCAGCGTCATTGGAGTTTTGACATGGAAATCACCGGTAGCTCTGCCTACTACGCGGGTCTCGGCGCCATCCAGGCCGGGCAGAACCGCGTCGATCAGGCCGCCAGCCAGATCGCCAACCAAAGCGTTGAACGCAACGCCACCAGCCAGTCCAGCGACTATCAAGCCGAGCGCCTGCGCGCTGTCGATCGCAGTCAGCAAATGGATCTGGCCACCAGCACCGTGCAACTGGCGCTGGGCAAAAACGAAGTCGAACTGGGCGTCAAAGTCGCCAAGGCTTCCGATGAAATGCTCGGTAGGTTCATCGACACCTACGCCTGATTGCAGATACCACAACTTTCTCGTGGGAAACGTTCTCGTGGGAGCGGGCTTGTCCCGCGATTGCGCCAGCCCCGATCACGTGGTCGAAGGCTCGGATGTCATCGCGAGCCAAGCCCGCTCCCATGTTTGTTTGGTCGTGGCATAAATGCCCTGTTTCGCGACGCAAATGGCACCATAGTCCCTCCTTGACATTACCGGCCCCTAAACGTAAGTTTCAAACAACTGTTTGACCGAAAGCCACCAAGAGCTGGTCGGTATCAGCGGTCACCCCACCGGACTCCTCAAGAGGTTCATCGCAATGCCTGAATACAAAGCCCCCTTGCGTGATATTCGCTTCGTTCGCGACGAGCTGCTCGGCTATGAAGCGCACTATCAAAGCCTGCCGGGTTGCGAGGACGCCACGCCCGATATGGTCAACGCGATTCTTGAGGAAGGCGCGAAATTCTGTGAGCAGGTGCTGGCCCCGCTGAACCGCGTGGGTGACCTGGAAGGCTGCACCTGGAGCGAGTCGGGCGTCAAAACCCCGACCGGCTTCAAGGAGGCCTACAAGCAGTTCGTCGAAGGTGGCTGGCCGAGCCTGGCCCATGACGTCGACCATGGCGGCCAAGGCTTGCCTGAGTCGCTGGGCCTGGCGGTGAGCGAGATGGTCGGTGAGTCGAACTGGTCGTGGGGCATGTACCCAGGCCTGTCGCATGGCGCCATGAACACCATTTCCGAGCACGGCACCGCCGAGCAACAAGAGACCTACCTGACCAAGCTGGTGACTGGCGAATGGACCGGCACCATGTGCCTGACCGAGCCACACTGCGGTACCGACCTGGGCATGCTGCGGACTAAAGCCGAGCCACAGGCTGATGGCTCCTACAAAGTGTCCGGCACCAAGATCTTCATTTCTGCTGGCGAGCACGACATGGCCGATAACATCGTCCACATCGTCCTGGCCCGCCTGCCCGATGCCCCAGCGGGCACCAAAGGTATCTCGCTGTTCATCGTGCCCAAGTTCCTGCCGACCGCCGATGGTGGCGTGGGCGAGCGCAATGGCGTCAGCTGTGGTTCGCTCGAGCACAAGATGGGCATCCACGGTAATGCCACCTGCGTAATGAACTTCGACAGCGCCACCGGCTACCTGATTGGCCCAGCCAACAAGGGCCTCAATTGCATGTTCACCTTCATGAACACCGCTCGCCTGGGTACCGCGCTGCAAGGCCTGGCCCACGCTGAAGTGGCGTTCCAGGGTGGCCTGAAGTACGCCCGTGACCGCCTGCAAATGCGCTCGTTGACTGGCCCCAAGGCTCCGGACAAGGCCGCTGACCCGATCATCGTCCACCCAGACGTGCGGCGTATGCTGCTGACCATGAAGGCCTTCGCCGAAGGCAACCGGGCGATGGTCTACTTCACCGCCCAGCAGGTCGATATCGTCAAGTACAGCCAGGATGAAGAGGCCAAGAAAAAGGCCGACGCCCTGCTGGCGTTCCTGACTCCGATCGCCAAGGCGTTCATGACCGAAGTCGGTTTCGAAGCCGCCAACCACGGTGTGCAGATCTACGGTGGCCATGGCTTCATCGCCGAGTGGGGCATGGAGCAGAACGTGCGCGACAGCCGTATCTCGATGCTGTACGAAGGCACCACCGGCATCCAGGCCCTGGACCTGCTCGGCCGTAAAGTTCTGATGACCCAAGGCGAAGCGCTCAAGGGCTTCACCAAGATCGTCCACAAGTTCTGCCAGGCTCAAGAAGGCAACGAGTCGGTCAAGGAGTTCGTCGAGCCACTGGCGGCGATCAACAAGGAATGGGGCGAGCTGACCATGAAGATCGGCATGGCCGCCATGAAGGACCGTGAAGAAGTCGGTGCCGCTTCGGTCGACTACCTGATGTACTCCGGCTATGCCTGCCTTGCGTACTTCTGGGCCGACATCGCCCGCTTGGCCGCTGAGAAACTGGCTGCTGGTACCAGCGAAGAGGCGTTCTACACCGCCAAGCTGCAGACTGCGCGCTTCTACTTCCAGCGCATCCTGCCGCGTACCCGCACCCACGTCGCAGCCATGCTGTCCGGCGCTGGCAACCTGATGGCGATGGACGAAGAGCATTTCGGCCTGTCGATCTAAGCCCAGCGGCTGTACGAAAAACCGCCTGCCCTCACCGGCAGGCGGTTTTTTGCTTTCAGGCCTGCGGCCGCTGTTGTATCTGGTAACGAGAAAACCTCAAGGAGTAGGGCCAATCTGCCGTTAAACACCCGGTGTATTCATCTATTCATGTGCGCTGCCGATGAACTAAAGGCACAATGCCATTATTGATCTGCCGGGTCGGAGATTACCCTTGTTTCAACTATCCGCTGTACGCGTGAGCCATTTCCTACCGTCGCTGGTGTTGCTGGTGTCGGGGCTCGCGGCGGCTTACGTGCGAGACCTCAGCGTCTTTTTCACGTCGCTGTTCAATGTCCTGCCCACCTTGGTCCTGTTGCTGGGCGGTGCCTACTGCGCGGTGTACCGCCGCCAGCGGGAACTGTTCCTGATGGTCACGGTGTACATCGCTTACTTCTTGCTCGATACCCAGACCGACTTCTACCGCGATAACGGCCGGGTACGTGAAGACGCCGCCGTCATCTTCCACTTGGTCTGCTTGTTGTTGCCCGCATTGTTCGGGCTGTTTGCTGCCTGGCAAGAGCGCACCCATCTGGCTCAGGACATGCTGGCCCGGTTTGCCGTGCTGTTCGCGGTCGGCAGTGTAGCGGTGGCGCTTGAGCAGAGCTTTCCGGAC
Organism: Pseudomonas sp. NPDC088890; assembly: GCF_044900155.1. Lineage (NCBI taxonomy): Bacteria > Pseudomonadati > Pseudomonadota > Gammaproteobacteria > Pseudomonadales > Pseudomonadaceae > Pseudomonas > Pseudomonas sp. NPDC088890. The sequence continues at coordinate 307,452 of NZ_JBJDNG010000005.1, forward strand.
GCCCTGCTGGCCTGGCTGGCAGAGATTCGCTGGCCCTCGCTGCATGGTCAGTGGATGAGTCTGATCCAGCTGGCCTACCCACTGTTCTTCGGCGTGTTCATCTTGTTGGTGGTGCAGTACCTGCGCCAGCCGCGGCCACTGCATGCGGCGCAGATCATTGGCCTGATCGGCATTTTCTGGATGCTGCCCAAGACCTTCATCCTGGCGTTCACCCTGAACATCATGTGCAGCCAGGTGATGCTGATGATCGCTGCGGCGGTTTCCCACGAGGCATACCAGATGGCCTTCCGTGACGAGTTGACCGGCCTGCCGGGTCGTCGCGCGCTTAACGAACGTATGCAACGTCTTGGCCGCAACTATGTGATCGCCATGACCGACGTCGACCACTTCAAGAAATTCAACGACACCCATGGCCACGATGTCGGTGACCAGGTGCTGCGCCTGGTCGCCAGCCGTTTGTCGAAAGTCACCGGCGGCGGTAGGGCTTATCGCTACGGGGGCGAGGAGTTTGCCTTGGTGTTCGCTGGCAAGACTGCTGAGGAGTGCATGCCGCATCTGGAAGCGGTGCGCGAGATGATCGCCAACTATGCTATCCAGCTGCGTGACCAGAACAATCGCCCGCAGGATGATTCGGCAGGGCGCCAGCGCCGTGCTGGTGGGGCCAACAGCACAGTGTCGGTGACCATCAGTATTGGTGTCGCCGAACGCCTGGTCGATCACCGCAACCCAGAAGCGGTGCTCAAATCGGCGGATGAAGCGCTCTACAGCGCCAAGGGGGCGGGGCGCAATTGCGTGATGATGTTCGGTCAGCAATCGCGGCGCGGAGCCGTGCGAATGGCGTGACTACGGCTGACTTATGGGTCATGTGATGACCCTATGTCTCGCAAAAGTTGTTCGGTTACACTGCTTTCAACCCAGTGCCGCGGTCCTGCGTGACCGCCCCGACCCTACTAGCGAGAGGTTGTCATGGCTGACTATAAAGCGCCCCTGCGCGATATGCGCTTCGTTCTCAATGAAGTCTTCGAAGTGGCCAAGCTCTGGTCGCAGCTGCCCGAACTTGCCGAGGCGGTCGATCAAGACACGGCCATGGCCGTGCTGGAAGAAGCGGGCAAGGTCACCAGCAAGTCCATCGCGCCCTTGAGCCGCTCTGGCGATGAAGAGGGCTGCCATTGGGACAACGGCGCAGTGCGCACCCCAGCCGGTTTCATCGATGCCTACAAGACCTACGCCGAAGGCGGTTGGGTCGGCGTCGGCGGCGACCCGCAGTTTGGCGGCATGGGCATGCCCAAGGCGATCTCGGCCCAGGTCGAAGAAATGGTCAACGCCTCCAGCCTGGCCTTCGGCCTGTACCCGATGCTGACGGCTGGCGCATGCCTGTCGATCAATGCTCATGCCAGTGAAGCGCTGAAAGAGCAGTACCTGCCCAACATGTATGCCGGCGTTTGGGCTGGCTCCATGTGCCTGACCGAGCCCCACGCGGGCACCGATCTGGGGATTATCCGCACCAAAGCCGAGCCCCAGGCCGACGGCAGCTACAAGGTCAGCGGCACCAAGATCTTCATCACCGGCGGCGAGCACGACCTGACCGAGAACATCATTCACCTGGTGCTGGCCAAGCTGCCAGACGCCCCGGCCGGGCCCAAGGGCATCTCGCTGTTCCTGGTGCCGAAGTTCCTGGTCAATCAGGATGGCAGCCTGGGCGCGCGCAACCCGGCCACCTGTGGCTCGATCGAACACAAGATGGGTATCCAGGGCTCGGCTACCTGCGTGATGAACTTCGACGAGGCGGTCGGTTACCTGGTGGGTGAGCCCAACAAAGGCCTGGCGGCGATGTTCACCATGATGAACTACGAGCGCCTGGGTGTTGGCATTCAGGGCCTGGCTTCGGCCGAGCGCTCTTACCAGAACGCCGTCGAGTATGCCCGCGACCGCCTGCAAAGCCGCTCGCCCACGGGCCCGCAAGCCAAGGACAAGGTGGCCGATCCGATCATCGTCCATCCGGATGTGCGGCGCATGCTGCTGACCATGAAGGCACAGATCGAAGGTGGCCGAGCGTTCTCCACCTATGTCGCGATGCAGTTGGACAGCGCCAAATACAGTGAAGACCCCGTTACCCGCAAACGCAGCGAGGAGCTGGTTGCGTTGCTGACCCCGGTGGCCAAGGCCTTCCTCACCGACCTGGGCCTGGAGTGCACGGTGCACGGCCAGCAGGTGTTCGGCGGGCACGGCTACATTCGTGAATGGGGCCAGGAGCAGCTGGTGCGCGATGTGCGCATCACGCAGATCTACGAAGGTACCAATGGCATTCAGGCGCTCGACCTGATGGGGCGCAAGGTGGTGGGCAGCGGCGGCGCGTTCTATCGCCTGTTCGCTGACGAGATTCGTCAGTTCATCGGTACTGCCGGGGCAGATCTGGGCGAGTTCACTCAGCCGTTGGGCGCTGCCTTGGAACAGCTCGATGGGCTGACTGAGTGGGTACTGGAGCAGGCCAAGGCTAATCCAAACGAGATTGGTGCGGCGTCGGTGGAGTACCTGCACGCCTTTGGCTATCTCGCTTACGCCTACATGTGGGCGTTGATGGCGCGGGCTGCCAAGGCGGGTGAGGGGGATGAAGCGTTCTATGGCGCCAAGCTTGGCACTGCGCGGTTCTACTTTGCCCGATTGCTGCCGCGGGTGGATTCGCTGGTGGCTTCGGTGAAGGCCGGGAGTGAGTCGCTGTACCTGCTGGATGCTGCGCAGTTTTGATAATTCTGGGTCCGCTGCGCGGCCCTTCGCGGGACAAGCCCGCTCCCACAGGTACAGCGGCGACCGTCAGAGCGGCCCTATCCCTGTGGGAGCGGGCTTGTCCCGCGAAGGGCCGCGCAGCGGACCCAACATCAGGACTGACAACAACTGACTTACATTTGTAAGCATTCTCTTACGCAACGTGGTGACTTTTCGCCTCTTTCTTAAGATTGGATCCACGGTTAATCTTTCTTACATGGACGGAGCGTAGGAAGCGCAAAGGACAGAACAGGGACACGTAGGAATTCCTGCCAGGATGGCGGGACGATAGGGATGTCAGGGAAACAGTCTGGAAAACCCCGCTTCGGCGGGGTTTTCTTTGTGCGCGTGTTTTTATCCCAGCACGTCCAATGGTGAAACGCCCAGCGCGCGGGCGTCGGTTTCTTCCTCCAGCAGCGTGCGCAGCAGCTCCACAGAAGCCTGCTGGCGCTGGGCATCGCGAAACACCAAGCCAACCTTGAGCGGTACTCGTGGCTCGCTCAACGGCTTCCACAGCAGCTCCTGATCGTCTTCGGCAGCATCCTTGGCGCGCCCCGGCAGAATGGTCGCCAGCGAAGTGTGCGCCAGGCTGTCGAGAATCCCGCCCATGTTGTTCATCTCGGCCTGCACCTGTGGCCGCCGCCCCTGGTTGGCCAACTGCTCTTTCCAGATCTGCCGGATTTGAAACTCCTCGCCCAGCATCAGCATGGGCAATTCGGCGGCTTGTCTGATCGAGACCTTCTTGAAGTCTTTCAAGGGATGGGTATTGGGAATGACCAGCTGCAGCTCATCTTCGTACAGCATCAAGCCATGCAAGCCTGGCTGCCGTGGTGGCAGGTAGCTGATGCCGATATCCAGGTTGCCATTGAGCAAGCGCCGTTCGATCTCCAGCCCCGACAGTTCATAGATCTGCACGACCAAATGCGGCTGGGCCTTGCGCACCCGCTCCAGCAACTGCGGCACCAGGCTTGGCCGCACGGTCTGCAGCACGCCGATGGCCAGGGTGCGCAGCGACTGGCCCTTGAAGTTGCGCATGGCCTCATGCGCCCGCTGCAAGCCATCGAGCAGCGGCTGCGCATGGTTGTACAGGGTGTGCGCGGCAAGGGTCGGCAACAGGCGCTTGTTACTGCGCTCGAACAGGCTCAGGTCGAGGCTGTGTTCCAGCTGGCGGATCTGTTGCGACAGGGCGGGTTGCGACAGCGACAGGCGCTCGGCGGCACGGCCTACGTGGCCTTCCTCATACACCGCGACGAAATAGCGCAGTTGGCGAAAATCCATAAGTAACACTTATCGAAAAAGCTGGAAAAACGAAATGGCCGCTTGGCCGCTAAGCCCCTAGTCTATCGCCGTATTCAAGCGCTACACAGCGATCATTTGATCGATTGTTACCGCTGATGAAAAACACTTTTGATAGGCAAGGCTAAAAGATCGGTTTTTGACCTGATCATACTTTCCGGCAAATGACCGGACCTTGACCGCCATCTTGCGTGATGAGTTGGAGCCCTGATGAACCTGTTCAACCTGCGCCGCTCGGCCGCTGTCGTTGCCGAGCCCAAGCGTGCAGCGGCAATCGAGCCGCAGGCGGCAACGCTGTCTCGCGAGCGGTTGATGCCGAGCGCCGAGCGCGCGCCGCAGGTGTTCGTGCGTGGGCAGGGTTCCTGGCTGTGGGACGACGACGGCCATGCCTATCTGGATTTCACCCAGGGCTGCGCGGTCAACAGCCTCGGCCATAGCCCTAGCGTGTTGGTCAAGGCACTGGGCAACCAGGCCCAAGCGTTGATCAATCCCGGTGCGGGCTTTCACAGCCGAGGTTTGCTGGAACTGGTCAATCGCCTGTGCCAGAGCACCGGCAGCGATCAAGCCTACCTGCTCAACAGTGGCGCCGAGGCTTGCGAGGGCGCGATCAAGCTGGCGCGTAAGTGGGGCCAGCTGCATCGTAACGGCGCCTACCACATCATCACTGCCAGCCAGGGCTGTCATGGTCGCAGTCTGGGCGCGCTGTCGGCGTCCGACCCACTGCCCTGCAACCGCTGCGAACCCGGTCTGCCGGGCTTTAGCAAGGTGCCGTTCAACGACCTGGCAGCGCTGCATGCGGCCGTCGACTCGCGCACCGTGGCGATCATGTTGGAGCCGATCCAGGGCGAGGCTGGGGTCATCCCGGCCACCCGTGAGTACCTCAAGGGGGTCGAACAGCTGTGCCGCGAGCTGGGCATCCTGCTGATCCTCGACGAAGTGCAGACCGGCATTGGCCGTTGCGGCGCCTTGCTGGCCGAGCAAACCTACGAGGTGCGTGCCGACATCATCACCCTCGGCAAAGGCCTGGGTGGCGGCGTGCCGCTGGCGGCCTTGCTGGCCCGGGGTACTGCCTGCTGCGCCGAACCTGGCGAGCTGGAAGGCAGCCACCATGGCAATGCGCTGATGAGCGCCGCGGGCCTGGCGGTATTGCGCACGGTGCTCGAACCGGGGTTTTTCGAGCACGTCCAGGACAGTGGCCGGCACCTGCGCGAGGGCTTGAGCCGCCTGGCCGGCCGTTATGGCCAGGGCGAGGTACGCGGGCAAGGCTTGCTGTGGGCGTTGCAGCTGCAAGAAGACCTGGCTCAGGAGCTGGTCGAGGCGGCGCTGCACGAAGGCTTGTTGCTCAATGCGCCGCAGGCGGACGTGGTGCGCTTCTCACCGGCGCTGACCGTGAGCAAAGGCAATATTGACGAGATGCTGCTGCGCCTGGCTCGGGCTTTCGCCCGCCTGCATGCGCAGCAGCATAACCGCCGCGAGGTGCCGGCCTGACCGGCCACCCGGACATACAGAATTTCAACGAACCGTCTCGCGTTCCTGCGCATCGCCCTTGGCCTGCTTCATTTGGCCCGGGGCGTTTTTTTGCCTGTCGATTGTGTGTGGAACCTCTGGGCAGCGCGGCTAGTCTCTGTTTAAACCCTTTCACGGAGAGACCTGCATGGACTTCATTCGCATCATCATCGCGATTCTTCTGCCGCCGCTGGGGGTGTTCCTTCAGGTTGGGTTTGCCGGGGCGTTCTGGCTGAATATCTTGCTGACCCTGTTGGGTTACATTCCGGGCATCGTGCACGCGGTGTACATCATCGCCAAGCGCTGAGTCAGCACGCGTGACTTCGCAGGCACAGCGCGGTTCCCGGAGGGGCTGGCTTGCCTGCGAGCGGCTGTGCAGCCACTGCAAAACCTACAAGCCCAACACCCGGCAATAAAACTTCCACTCCTCTTCCAAGGCATGCGCCAGGTTCTCGGCCTTACGGAACCCGTGTCGCTCCCCAGCATAAAAATGCCCTTCAGCCTCAACCCCATTGGCCTTGAGCGCCGCCAACATATCCCGGGTCTGGGTGGGCACTACGACCGCATCCAGCTCGCCCTGGAAGAAGATCACCGGCGCCTTGATCTGATCGGCATGCAACAAAGGCGTGCGTTGCCGGTAGCGCTCGGCATCGATTTGAGGATCACCAATCAGCCAGTCCAGATAATCCCCTTCGAACTTGTGCGTCGCCCGCCCCAATGCCAGCGGATCGCTGACCCCGTACAGGCTGGCACCGGCGCGGAATACATCGTGGAAGGCCAGGGCGCACAGGGTCGTGTAGCCGCCGGCGCTGCCGCCACGAATGAACGCCTTGTGCGGATCGATCAGGCCTAGCCCTGCAAGGTGAGCCACCGCCGCACAGGCATCCTCCACATCGATCTCGCCCCAGCGCAGGTGCAGGGCCTGGCGATACACCCGCCCATAGCCACTGCTACCGCGATAGTTGAGATCGGCCACGGCAAAGCCGCGCTGGGTCCAGTACTGGATGCGCGCATCCAGCACGGGGTAGCACGCTGAAGTCGGGCCGCCATGGATGAACAGCACCAACGGCGCGGCGCCTTCGCCACGCATGGCAGGATAGAAAAAGCCATGGGCCTGGCTATCGCCGCTGGGATAGCGGAGTGGCTGAGGACGGCTGACCCGTTCGGCAGGCAGCGGCAAACCGCCGCCAGCGAGGACGCGAATCTGTTGGCTAGCCCGCTCGATCGCGATGACCGCAGGCGGACTGATTGGCGATGCCGCGATGGCATAAAGGTAACTCTCATCCATCGCCAGGCTGCGAAAGCGTGTGTAGTCGCTGGCGTAGCGCTGTACCTGATGGCCATCTGTGCGCAACCCAAGGTGACCGAAGCCTTCTTCCAACCAGGTGGCCAGGTAGGCCTCAGGGCCGAGCGCTATCCAGGTGCTGGCGCCCAGCTGCCAGGGCGCGGCAGCGTGGTCGGCAGCCTTGGCGGGCAAGGCTTGCCATTGGCCGTCGAGCTCAGCCCAGGGTTGCCAGAAACCATTACGATCACACAGGCAATAGAGCTGGCCTTGCCCATCGAAGCGCGGTTGCTGCAGTGACAGGTCTTGGTCGCCATCACCGGCTACGCAACGCGTCGAACCCCAGCCACCCTGGCTATCGCGCTCACGGCACATTAGCCGGGTGCGGGTCCAAGGCTGGGCGGGGCGATCCCATTCAATCCAGGCCAGGCGCTGGCCATCGTCGCTCAAGGTCGGCGAGGCGTAGAAGTCGGCGCCCTCTGCCAGCACGTGTCGCGCTTCGCCATCGAGGCTAACCAGGCGATGCTCGACGCTTGCCGCGTGCAACTCCTCGACTGCCAGCAGGCGATCATCGCGCCACAGTACATCACCATAGCGACAGTCCGCCGCTTGAGTGAGTGCTCTGGGCGCTGAGCCATCGAGCGCCTGGGTGTAGACCTGTTGATCGGCCTCGTTGACGAACACCAGCCCATCGCCACCCAGGCAGAAGCTGCCGCCGCCATACTCGTAGACCCGGCTGCGCACGCTGAAACCATCCGGAGTCAGGCAGTGAGCCTGTCGATTGCGCCAGTGCCACAGCCGGCATGCACCATCTGCGGGGCGAAACTCGTTCCAGAACAAGCCGGCGGCGCCGACCTTGAGGTCAGCGAAGTCGGTACCGGCCGCTACGGCCTGGGCGGCGCTGAAGTCAGCCGCGGACGATGACACGTGAGTTGCGCTCATTGCGGAAAGTCAGCTCTTCAATGGCCAGTTGGGCGTGCTCGGCGTCTTCGCGTGCCTTGAGGATGATGCCGTGATCAGCTGACTTGGCACACACCGGGTCGGCGTTGCTGGCATCACCTGTGAGCATGAAGGCCTGGCAGCGGCAGCCGCCGAAGTCCTTTTCCTTTTCATCGCACGAGCGGCACGGCTCGGGCATCCAGTCGTAGCCACGAAAGCGGTTGAAACCGAACGAGTCGTACCAGATGTGCCTGAGGTCATGATCGCGCACGTTGGGGAACTGCACCGGCAACTGGCGCGCGCCGTGACAGGGCAGGGCGGTGCCGTCCGGGGTGACGGTGAGGAAGATGCTCCCCCAGCCGTTCATGCAGCCCTTGGGGCGTTCTTCGTAGTAATCGGGGGTGACGAAGATCAGCTTGCACGGGTTGCCGGCAGCCTTGAGCTGGTCGCGGTATTGATTGGTGATGCGCTCGGCCCGCTCCAGCTGCGCGCGAGTGGGCAGCAGGCCAACCCGGTTGAGGTGGGCCCAGCCGTAGAACTGGCAGGTAGCGAGCTCGACGAAGTCGGCCTCCAGGGCAATGCACAGTTCGATGATGCGGTCGATCTTGTCGATGTTATGCCGATGGGTGACGAAGTTGAGCACCATCGGGTAGCCGTGGGCTTTGACTGCCCGGGCCATCTCCAGCTTTTGCGCGAAGGCCTTCTTCGAGCCGGCCAGCAGGTTGTTCACCTGTTCGTCGCTGGCCTGGAAACTGATCTGGATATGGTCCAGCCCGGCTTGCTTGAATTCAGCGATACGCTGCTCGGTCAGGCCGATACCAGAGGTGATCAGGTTGGTGTAGTAGCCCAGGCGCCGCGCCTCGCCGATCAGTTCGGCCAGATCCTGGCGCACCAGCGGCTCACCGCCGGAAAAGCCCAACTGAGCGGCGCCCATTTCGCGCGCCTCGGCCATCACCTTGAACCACTGTTCGGTGCTCAGCTCCTGGCCCTGGGCAGCGAAGTCCAGGGGGTTGGAGCAGTACGGGCATTGCAGCGGGCAGCGGTAGGTCAGCTCGGCCAGTAGCCACAGCGGCAGGCCGACGGGCGGTTTCGCCGGCACCTCAGGCGAGGACGATCCAGTGTTCGGCACGGGCCACCTCCATGAACTGCTCGATGTCATCGGCGACTTCGGGCACGTCGGGGAACTGCTGCGAAAGCTCGGCGATGATCGCCGCCACATCCCGTTGGCCATCGATCAGCCCGCCGATCAGCGCGGCGCTTTCGTTGAGCTTGATCATGCCCTCGGGGTATAGCAGGACATGGCCTTTTTGCGCCGGCTCGTACTGATAACGATAGCCAGGGCGCCAGTTGGGAACCAGTTGGCGATTGAAGCTCATAGGGCAATCCCCTTGTGCCAGACCCGCTCGCGGGTGACGGAGTGATAAGGCGGACGGTGCAGTTCGTAGGCCATGCTCATGGCATCGAGCATGCTCCAGAGGATATCCAGCTTGAACTGCAGGATCTCCAGCATGCGCTCCTGACCTGCGCGGGTGGTGTAGTGCTGCAAGGTGATCGCCAAGCCGTGCTCGACATCGCGGCGCGCCTGGCCCAGGCGTGTGCGGAAGTACTCATAGCCGGCAGGATCGATCCACGGGTAGTGCTGTGGCCAGCTGTCCAGGCGTGACTGGTGGATCTGCGGGGCGAACAGCTCGGTCAGCGAACTGCTGGCCGCTTCCTGCCAGCTGGCGCGGCGGGCAAAGTTGACATAGGCGTCGACCGCGAAGCGCACGCCCGGCAGCACCAGCTCCTGGGAGCGCAACTGATCTGGGTCGAGCCCGACCGCCTGACCTAGTCGCAGCCAGGCCTCGATGCCACCGTCTTCACCCGGAGCGCCGTCGTGGTCGAGCAGGCGCTGGATCCACTCGCGGCGTACTTCGCGGTCTGGGCAGTTGGCCAGGATCGCCGCATCCTTCATCGGGATGTTGACCTGGTAGTAGAAACGGTTGGCCACCCAACCCTGGATCTGCTCGCGGCTGGCGCGGCCTTCATACATCGCCACGTGGTAGGGGTGATGAATGTGGTAGTAGGCGCCCTTGGCGCGCAGGGCCTGCTCGAACTCGGCAGGGGACATCGGCGTTGCGTCGCTCATCAGGGCCTCCTACAGCTCGATGCTCATACCGTCGAAGGCGACTTCAACGCCCCGGCGGACCACCTCGGCCCGCTCGGGCGAGTCTTCATCGAGAATCGGGTTGGTGTTGTTGATGTGGATAAGTACCTTGCGCTGGCGGGCGAAGCCATCGAGCACCTCGAGCATGCCGCCGGGGCCGTTTTGCGCCAGGTGGCCCATCTCGCGACCGGTGCGTGTGCCGACACCGCGGCGCTGCATTTCATCATCCTCCCACAGCGTGCCGTCGACCAGCAGGCAGTCGGCGCCGTGCATCATCTCCAGCAGCTTGGCGTCGACCTGTCCCAGCCCCGGGGCGTAGAACAGCTTGCCGCCGGTGCGCCGGTCTTCGACCAGCAGGCCGAGGTTGTCGCCGGGGTGCGGGTCGAAGCGATGCGGCGAGTAGGGCGGGGCGGCGCTGCGCAGCGGGAACGGGGTGAACGTGAGGTTGGGGCAGGCGTCGATGACGAAGCTGCCTTCGAGCTCGATGCGGTTCCACACCAGGCCGCCGTTCCAGTGGCTGAGCATGTTGAACAGCGGGAAGCCGGTGGTCAGGTCCTGGTGGACCATGTCGGTGCACCAGACTTGATGCGGGCAACCTTCGCGCAGGCTGAGCAGGCCAGTGGTGTGGTCGATCTGGCTGTCGAGCAGGACGATCGCGTTGATCCCGGTGTCGCGCAGGGCGCGCGCCGGTTGCATCGGGGCGAAGGCTTGCAGCTGGGCGCGGATGTCCGGCGAGGCGTTGCACAGGATCCAGTGCTCGCCGTCATCGGACAGGGCAATCGATGACTGGGTGCGCGCCGTGGCACGCAGCGAGCCGTCACGAAAACCCTTGCAGTTGACGCAGTTGCAGTTCCACTGGGGGAATCCGCCACCGGCGGCGGAGCCGAGAATCTGGATGTACATGGCTGCTCTCTATCCGAACTTGCGGAAAAACCTGTAGTGAAAAAACGCGAACGCCCCGGCGGACCGAGGCGTCGAACCGCAAGCAGGGCTTAGCGGTTGGCGAAGTACATGGTCACTTCGAATCCGATACGCAGGTCAGTGTAAGCAGGTTTGGTCCACATGGGATTACTCCTTCCGGATGGGTCTGGGGGGTTGTCAGCTACTTATTTGGTGCCGCCTTGCGCAGGAGGTTCCATTGGCTGGGATTGCGCTATCTTACAAGAAAAATTTGTACCGAAAGGTTAATTCTTTGAAAAGCGCCCTTGCGGCTTAGGTAACAATCGGCCTGTCGTTAATCCCACTGTGCGCTTGGCGCCGCAGCGTTGGCCAAGCACAACCAGCCGTGATCGACCGCAAGCAGCGCTTGGCGCAACTCATCCAGTTGCGCTTGAGTGGTGCTGAGAATAGACCTGCGGATTGCACAAAGGTCGGGCGCTTCTGTCGCCAGATATGTCTGCCATGCCCAGTGCGCGACATCAGCGTTGGGCATGGCAGTTTCTGCGAAACTGTCGGCCAGGGCCTGTTGCGCAGGGCCATCGAGCATCACCTCTTGATGCAGCAGCGCTAGCAGGTGCTCGAGTATCTGCGTTGGCGTGGCGTGGGGCGATTGCACGCCGAACAGCAGCCCGCCGACCCCATCGAACTGACGAAAGGCACTGAATACGGCATAACCCAGCTGCAGTTCGACGCGCAGGCGCTGGTACACCGGGCCTTGCAGCAATTGCGCAAGCAGTCGGCCAGCACCTTGCAAGGCAGCGGGCAACGGGCAGAACAGCAGCAGTGCGTGCTCACTCCCGGCAACCTCGACCGGCACCCAGCGCCGGCCACGCTCGCCTCCGGTAGGTGCGGACGCAGGGCGGCCCCAGGATGTGTGTTGCAACACCGCGCCCAAGGCCGCCTGCTCAGCAGCGCCAAACCCTACTGCCAAACCCTGCCACTGCGCCGAATGCCAAATCTGGTCGAGCATGGCCTGATTCGCCGCACAGGCGGGAATCGGCTCCGGCTGCGCTAGCGTCAAGGCATCAGGCAGTCGCTTGAGCAGGGCCCTGATCGGTATCAAGGCGGGTTCATCCGGGGCTGGCGCTTGCCAGCTGCTTTGAGGTGGGCGGTGCAACACCTGCAACGCCTCGCCAACGGTTCGAATCACCGCCGCTGGCAGCCCGGCGCAGCGCAGTTGCCAGTAGCGTTGACTGACGCTGAAATCCAGCTGCACAGATGCGCGCTCGGCGCGTTCCGTCAAAGGCCGCAAGGCGTGTTCGAGTACTGCATGCAAGCGTGTTCGCACCGGCGAGACGATCTGCCAGCGCAGATACAGCGCTGCGAATTGGCGATCGCTTGGCAGACTGTCACTGACGCTCAGGCCATCAGGCAGAGGCGCGCTGGCGGCAGGAAGTTCGTCTTGCAGGAGTGGATCGGCGCCCGGCAGTTGCCAGTCTGCGTGGCTGTGCAGGGGCAGGCTATCCAGTAGAGCGGCGAAGGCTTTCAGGCCTTGCCCATCGAGTGCCTGGAAAGCGCGGCCGGTACTGTCTCGGCGTGCCAGTTCCAGGGCACCGGCGGCTTGTTCTCGGCTGCGTTGCAAGTCAGCGAATGCTTCATTCAATGGCTGCGTGTCTGCTTCGCGGATGAACTTCAACCAGCCATTGAGTAAGGCTCGCACCTCATCCTGATCCGCGTCCTCGCTTAGGTGCAGACGCACATGCCAGAGCAATTGACCGGCGAAGGCGTGCAGGGTGTCGACTTTGCATGCCTGTAACCAGCCGCGCTTACGCAGCTGCGCTAGCCAGCCGCCCTCCCGACTATCGCTCAGGCAGGCGAGTAATAGCTCAACTGCGTGTTCCGCGCCCGCAGGTAGATTCTGGTGAGCAAACAGCAGATCCATTTGACCGGCGCTGGCAGGCGGCTGTCGCAGTGGCCCATTGAGCAAGGGTGGCGGCAGGGCTTGGGCGACCCGCTGGCCGCTGGCAAACAGGCTGCCGAACTGGCGGCCGAGCGCTTCCAGCTCATCCAGCGGCTGCGGGCCGCTCAGGCTCAAGACAATCTGGCCAGCCTGATAGAAGGTCGCGTGAAAATTGCTGAGCGCCTGCTGAAAGGCCGGATCCTGCAAGGCCAGGCTATGCCGGTTGCCTGCGTGGAAACCACTCAGGGGATGCTGCGCAGACACTGCCTGGAGCAGGGCGAATTGCTGCTGAGCTTCAGGGTTGCGTGACCAGGCAATGAACTCGGCATGGATCACTTCGCGCTCACGGCGCTGGCGCTCGATGCTCAGGTCGGGCTCGGCCAGCATCTGGCACAGACGCTCCAGGCCGCCAGACAGTGCAGCGGGCGGCACCTCGAAGAAGAAGTCGGTGGTGCGCTCGCGGGTACTGGCGTTGACCTGGCCGCTGACACGCTGGACGTAGCGCATCAGGCCGTCTTGCAGCGCAAAGCGGGCGGTGCCGAGAAAGAACAAGTGTTCGAGAAAGTGCGCCAAACCAGGCCATCGTGAAGGTGCGTCATGGCTGCCCGCATGCACCCGCACCGCAGCGGCCGCACGCTTGAGGCGCGGGGCGTGGCGCAGGGTCAGCTGCAGGCCGTTGGTAAGGGTCAGGTGGCGGGTGGCGTCAGGCATGCGGGCTCCGGTGGCGAAGCATCATGCTAGCGCATATCCAAGTCGTTGATCAGCAGAGGGCCGGGAGCGAGGCCCTGTGGGAGCTGGCGCAGCCTGCGATGGGCAGGGTGATTTCCCGTCAACCCTGTCGAGGCAGATGCAACTCCCGACGCAGATCGGCCAGGTAGGGAAACGCCTCGCGCCCCTGCACCACTCGCTCGCGCTCCAGCTCTGCCAGCAGCTGGCACTCATCGCGCCCGGCCATCGCCAGCAAGCTGCCATCGGGGCCAATGATGCTGCTCTGTCCACAGTAGTGGATTTCATCCTCGGCACCGCAGTAGTTGGCGTAGACCAGATAGCACTGGTTCTCCTGCGCACGCGAACGCACGGTCACCTGGCAGACGAAATCGTAAGGCGTCATGTTGGCTGTCGGCACCAGGATCAATTCGGCGCCATCGAGCGCCAAGCGCCGGGCATTCTCCGGAAACTCGATGTCGTAGCAGATCAGCATGCCGACCTTCCAGCCGTCGAGCTCGACCACCGGAAAATGATCCGCACCGGGGCTGAACATGGCCCGATCCAGCTCACCGAACAGATGAGTCTTGCGGTAGTTGCACAGGCTGCTGCCATGGGCGTTGATCAACTGCACGCTGTTGTAGACCGCGCCGTCTTCGCCGCGCTCTGGGTAGCCATAGGCGATGGCGATGCGATGGGCCTGGGCGATCTCGACCACGGCCATGGCTGATGGGCCGTCATCGGCCTCCGCCAGGCGTTCGACGTGCTCGCTGCCGATGTTGTAGCCGGTCAGGTACATCTCCGGGCACACCAGCAACTGCGCGCCGCGAGCTGCTGCCAGTTGCGCCTGGTGTTGCAGGCGCTGCAGGTTGCCGGGCACGTCCAGTGGTCTGGGTGGCCCCTGGAACAGGGCGATGCGCATGCTGCCTCCTTGTCTCAGTCGGCCAGGGCGATCGGCCCGATTTCATCGAACACGTCGCCAGGGCCGGGGTTGTCCGCGTGGGTCTTGCCACCAAAGTGATTCATGATACCCCACACGGCATTGAGCGAGGTCTGCACCGCGCCTTCCACCCAGGCCGGGGTCCACGACACGTCGTCGCCGGCAATGAAAATACCGCGCTGCTCGACGGGCATCTGCGCCTGCATGAAGTGCGCGTACATCCGCTGGTTGTAGCGGTAGTGGCCTGGCAGCGCGCCTTTGAACGCACCGAGGAAGTGCGGGTCGGCTTCCCAGGAAATGGTGATCGGATCGCCGATGATATGCCCGGCGATATCGGTTTTCGGGTAGATCTTTTTCAATGCATCGAGTGCCAGCTGTACGCGTTTTTCCACCGGGTGCGGGAGCATCTTCAGCGCATCGCTCATCCACGCATAGGATAGGCAGATCACCCCTGGTTTATCGTCGCCGTTATCGAACAGGTAGGTACCACGGGTCAGCCGGTCGGTGAGGGTCATGCTCATCAGGTCGCGACCGGTTTCTGGGTCTTTGTCTTTCCAGAACGGCCGGTCGACCATGACGAAGGTTTTCGACGACTGCATGTAGCGGGTGCGGTCCAGGGCCATCCACATCTTCTGCGAGAACAACGACTCTTCACAGTCGATCTGGGTGGTCAGCAGCCAGCTCTGGCAGGTCGTCAGCACCGCCGCGTAATGGCGGCAGTCGCCCCAGTTGTCGGTGACTGCCAGGCGGCCGTCGCTGGCGCGGGCAATGCGCTTGACGCCGGTGCGCGGAGCACCGCCGTGCAGCGAGCTCAGGCTGGTGCCTTCGGGCCAGTGCGCACAACGCTCCGGCACATGGCGCCAGATGCCCTGCGGCACTTGCTCGACGCCGCCGACCACCAGGTGTTGGTGGTCGTCGCAGTTGGTCATCACCACACGGAAGATTTCCAGCATCGAATTGGGGAAGTCCGAGTCCCAACCACCGGTGCCGAAGCCCACCTGGCCGAACACTTCGCGGTGCTGGAAACTCAGTTTGGCGAAGGCTTTGGAGGTGGCGACGAAGTCGTAGAAAGTGCGGTCGTCCCACAGCGGCACCAGGGTGTTCCACAGTTCTTTCAAGCGAGGCACGTCGCGGTCACGGATAGCCTGCTGGATGTCACCAAAGCGCGCACCGCTTTCCAGGGCATCGGCCCAGGCATCGGCAACTTCCTGGAACAGGGCCGGCAAGTCGGCGGCTTTTTCCGCGTAGTAGGTCTGGCCTTCCAGATCGATCACGGTGCTACGCGAGGCAGGGGTGAGCGGGTTGGGGAAGGGTTTGGTTTCCAGGCCCAGCTTGTCGACGTAGTGGTAGAACGCCGTGGATGACACCGGAAAGCGCATTCCGCCCAACTCGGCGATGATCCCGTCGGTGCCGTTGAAGGCCTGCGAGCGCAGCCGCCCGCCCATCTTCGACGCTTCGTAGACCACCGGTTTGAGGCCCAGCTTCATCAGCTCGTAGGCCGCCACCAGCCCGGCGATGCCGGCGCCCACGATCGCCACTTCTTCACCATGACGCGCGGCCGGGATGCTACCCAGGCCAGCCGGGTGTTCCAGCCAATCATCGAAGGCAAAAGGGAAGTCCGGGCCGAAGATGGTGATCGGCTTTTTACCGTCGGCGGGGTGGCGATTTTTGTTGTTCATGTGATGACCTTGCCAGGGGCTGCGCGAGGGGCGGAGCCTGAGTATAGGAAATGCCTGGAGGTGATTTTAGAGGGGAGGTAGTTCGTAATTAAGACTCAACATGATGTCGATATGATTGATTTATCGTCATTTAGACGTGGAATTGGTTTTAATGACGAATGTGGATGAGGGTCTTGATGGGGAGGGTTTACCTTTGGATTGCACCTTCTCTTTGCGATTCGCATTGCTACGTCCTCGTGTGCAGAGGGGGCAGGCGTAACGGCAAAAGGGCCTCGAAAAATTTCCTGTTGCCCAGCTGTGCCTTAGTGGTGAAACGCACTCACCTAGGAAGCGTCTTACAGACTGCAAAAAATTCAGGACGTATCCTACGCGCGCTATCGCCTCGGTCTGGCTGTGCGGGAAATGGTTCATCGCTAACTTCCTGCAGTCACCGCAAATTCGGTGACTGGGCGTGAGAAACCCATCCCCCAACTTCGCACCAGGCTTGTTTCATGGCAGCTGTGCGCGGGCAGGCTTTTGCCTGGCCGGATTTCCAAGTTGGCCGGTTTCTCACCCCGCCCATGGCTGCCACCCTTTTCCTGTGAGAAAGAAAATAGGGGCAGTTTTCCAGAGCCAACTTGGAAGCTGAATAGTGAAAAAGATCGTTCCCGATCCACCCCTCAAACTCAACCCGACCACCGAACAACCTTTCAGCACCTGCGAATCCAGCCATCCGCCAGTGTTCCACGTAAGCTCGGGTATCGACGCCGCTGACGCCTTGGTCCACGCCAGTCTGTTGGCCAACGGTATCCGCCAGATCGCCGATGATTACGCCCAACACCATGCTTCGGAATCACACAGCGGCCTGATCTGGACGATCCATCATTCAGCCGAGGCGATCAAAGCCCTGACTGACGCGGTGCTCGACGCGATGGAGCGTTGAAGCCCAGGCGCAAGTAGTCAGCCCGGCTGCCCGCGGTCCACTTTGCTGCTGAGGATGATCGAGGTGGTGGTTTTCTCCACGCCCTCAAGGCTGCCGATCTGATCGAGCAGTTGGTCCAGTTGCTCGGGAGAATCGCTGTGCAGCCACGCCACATAGTCGAACTCACCACTCACCGCGCACAGCTGTTGCACCTGGCTCATGGCGCTCATGCGCCGCACCACATCCTTACCCGAACGCGGCTGCACCTTGATCCCGACATAGGCCTGCAGACCACCGCCTATCAGGCGCTGGCCCAAGCGCACGCCATAACCGGTTATAACCTTGCTCTTCTCCAGCCGCGCCAGGCGCGAATTGACCGTGGTGCGGGCAATGCCCAGGTGGCGAGCGAGGGTGGCGACGCTTTCACGGGCGTTAATTTGCAGTAACGCGATTAGCTGGCGGTCGATTTCATCGAGGGCGATTTGGCGGGAGTCTGGCATGACGGCTCTCTGTTCAGAAGGCCATAGACTAGTCAGCCCTTCGCACCTAGAGCAAGGCGGTTGAACCGCGCTTATACCGCATGAGTTGGCCTATCCAACGAGAAAAGTTGCTTTCAGGTCTAAGCTCAGAAGGTAGGCCTGTTTGCCACACAGGTCTTAGCCAGGGAAGTCGTCGCAATGTTGCAGGCGTCACAGATGGAGTGAAACGACGCCGGCAGGCCTGAAGTTAAGCAATACAGTGAGCAGGTCGACTGGAGCAAATCGTGGCCCGAGGCGCTTTAGCGTCGGCAAAGATTCACCTGTTCGAGAGATGGAAGGGATGACCAAACACAAGGACCTGAGCCGTCTGCAGATCGACGGCGTTTTCTGCATCAGCCTCAAGGAACGCAGCGACCGTCGCGAGTTATTGCAACGCGAGTTTGCTGCCAGTGGGCTGGATATCGAGTTCATGCTGGTGGATCGCGACCAATACAGTCCCGAGCGCGGCTGTTTCGACTCTCACATGAAATGCGCCAGAGCGGCGCTCGACCGCGGCTACCGGCGCATCCTGATTCTTGAAGATGACGCCACCCTGCTCAACTTCGACCCGATCCAGGTCGAGCAGATCAACAAGTTTTTCCAGCGCCGCGACCCTGAGCTGTTCTACCTCGGCGCCAACCTGGGCAAGGTCTGGCTAACCTGGACCCGCGGCATCGCCCGCGTACGCGCCAGGGGCACCCACGCCTATATCCTCTCTGCCCGTGGCTGCGAGCGTCTGCTTGAAGAGGCGCCGTTCAATAACGTCGCTATCGACCGCGTGCTGTCCAAACGCTTCAAAGCCTATATGGCCTTCCCCATGCTCAGCCAGCAGCAGCCTGAAGAAATCGCCTCCAGCGACATCATTGCGGTGCGCTGTCTGGATGGCAAATACCCCGATGCGGCGTATTGGCGGGATAACTGGCGCCGGCAGTACAGCCAGGCACTGCGTAACTTTGGCAAGACGCTGTTGTTGCGCGATCTTTGAGGGGGTATCAGGCACTCAAATGGCAGCCATGGTTATTCAGTCTTGCCGTTTGGAGAGGCTCCCTCAGGCCACTTGATTTGATAGCGAGTGCTGCGTCCGCCACTGGGCAGGCGGACGATGTAGCCCTTTTCCAGGAGGTCGCTTAAATGACGGGTAGCGGTGGCCTTTGAGACTTTGGCGACAGCTTGGTACTGGCCAGCGTTGATACCTCCCGCGAAGCCACCTCGTTCGTTGAACAGATCGCCATCGAGCATGCGGTTGAGCACTTTGATCTGTTCGCTGGAAAGCACTTGCTGGCGATGCTGTTGCCAGAACCGCGCTTTGCCAAGTACTCGATCTATCCGTGCCAGGGCCTGCTCTAGGCTGCGCAGCAATGTTTGCAGGAACCAAGTCAGCCACGGCGTAATATCGAGCCCATCTTTTTGGCTGTTTTCCAGTACCTCGTAGTAGCCGCGACGGTCTTCCAGGATGCTCGCTGACATGGCGTAAAAACGAATAGCCTGCTGCTCCGCCTGGGCCAATGCCAAGTCGGTAATGGCGCGAGTAAGGCGACCATTGCCGTCATCGAAAGGGTGAAGCGTGACGAACCAGAAGTGAGCAATACCTGCACGTATAAGCGGGTCGAGGCCAGGGTCGTGTGCGCTTTCTGCAAACCAGGTCAGGAAGGCCAACAGCTGTGCTTCCAGTCCCTGGCGAGGGGGCGCCTCGAAGTGCACCTTGGGGCGGTCGATGCGACCGGACACAACTTGCATAGGTTCATCGCCGCGCAAACGACCAATCTGAATCGGGGTCGATAGGCCATGTGCATTGGCGGGAAACAGCAGTTGATGCCAATACAAAAGCCGCTCCAGCGTTAGCGGTTTGGCATGTTCTTGGGTGGCGTCAAGCATGAGTTCAGCCAAGCCATCACTGCGCACGCTGCTGCGACCTTGTACATCCAGCCCCAGCCTCCGCGCCAGGGACGAGCGAACAGATTCCACATTAAGCTGCTCACCTTCGATCGCCGAACTGGTGACGATGTTCTGCAGGAGTGCATCGAGGGTGTTTTGGGCTTGAGTATCGCTATCCACCACACCAGCCATCCCAACCAAACGACCTTGAGCGTTGGAGCAGGCGCGCAGGAGCGGAGCCAAAGACGCGGCTTGCCAGTGGAAGTGTGGCCAGTTGGCGTGTTGCCATACCCAGTAAGGTAGGGTCATCAGGCAGCTCCTGCTAGGTGAGCGAGCCGATTACCTATGCTAATCGGCTCATTATGTGAGCCGATTGTGTGCGTTATTCGGCTCATCGTCCATCAGTGAAGGATCAATGGGCGCTTGTGAGGAGATTGATTGATCGCAACAAACGACAAAGCCGCGCATTTGCGCGGCTTTGTCGTTTGTTTGGTGGGCCCACACGGACTCGAACCGTGGACCAAAGGATTATGAGTCCTCTGCTCTAACCAACTGAGCTATAGGCCCCAGAAGGTGCCGGGATTATAGCGAGGGATTTGAATGGGTGCCATCCGAAAGATCCGATAGTGCTATACGAAGAAAGGTCTCTGCGAACTTCTCTGGCGGTAGCGGCAGGCTGACGATGTAGCCCTGGATTTGCTCGCAACCTTCAGCTGCAAGGAAGTACTGCTGGGCTTGGTTTTCCACGCCTTCGGCAATGATGGTCAACTGCATACTGCGTCCCAGGGCGATGATGGCTCGGGCGATTGCGGCGTCGTGGGGGTCTTCCGGCAGGCCGCGGATGAACGATTGGTCGATCTTGAGGATATCCAGGGGCAAGCGCTTGAGGTAACTGAGCGAGGAGTAGCCGGTACCAAAGTCGTCGATTGCCAATTGCACACCCAGTTGCTTGAGCTGATGCAGCACGCTCAGGGCTTCTTCGGCCTGGCTCATGATGAAGTTTTCGGTGATTTCCAGCTGCAAGTCTCCCGCTTGCAACTGATAGGTCTTGAGCAGGCTTTCAATGCGCTTGGCCAGGTTTGGCTGGCGCAACTGCGCACCGGCCAGGTTGATCGACAGGGGGCCGAAGGGCTGGTAGCTGGTCTTCCAGTCGTGCATCTGCCGGCAGGCTTGTTCCAGCACCCAATCGCCGAGCTGGAGGATGGTGCCATTCTCTTCGGCCAGGTGAATGAAGTGCTCAGGCGGGACTTCGCCCAGGGTCGGGTGGCTCCAGCGGATCAGCGCTTCGGCACCGACCAGGTTCTGGGTCTTGAGGCTGAACTTGGGTTGGTAATACAGGCTGAGCTCGTTGCGTTCGATGGCCCGGCGCAGTTCGTGCTCCAGGGCAATGCGTTCACTGGCCTGGGCGGTGAGATCGCGGGTGTAGGCTTCGACCCGGTTGCGGCCTTTGGCTTTGGAGCGGTACATGGCGGCATCGGCATTGCGGATCAGGCTGGCGACGTCGCTGCCATCTTGCGGATAGAGGCTGATGCCGATGCTGGCGCTGGTGAAAAACTCATGTTCGCCGGCCTGGAAGGGGGCGTGGAAGCAGGCCAGCAACTTGTTGGCAATGCTGCTGGCGTCACTGGGCTTGTGCAGGCCAGGTAGAAGAATGATGAACTCGTCGCCGCCCAGGCGGGCCACGGTGTCGACATCGCGTACTTGTTCCTTGAGGCGCTGGGCAATGCCTTTGAGCAGCAGATCGCCAACCGGGTGACCGAGGCTGTCGTTGATGTGCTTGAAGCGGTCCAGGTCGAGGAACAGCACCGCCCCCTGGCGGTTGGAGATCTGCGCGCAGGTGAGGGCGGCCTGCAAGCGGTTTTCGAACAAGGCGCGGTTGGGCAGGCCGGTCAGTGGGTCGTGGTGGGCTTGGTAGTCGAGCTTGGCTTGAGCGTGCTTGAGGCTGGAGATATCGGCAAAGACGGCAACGAAATGGGTTATTTCCCTGTCGCTATTGCGTACCGCGCTGATGGTCAGCCAGCTGGGGTAGAGCTCGCTGTTCTTGCGCTTGTTCTGGATCTCGCCTTGCCAGTGGCCTTCAGCTGTCAGCTGGTGCCACATCGCCGCGTAGAACGCGCTGTCGTGCTGGCCTGAGGCAAGCAGGCGGGGTGTCTGGCCCAGGGCTTCGATCTCGCTGTAGCCGGTAATCTCGCTGAAGGCGCGGTTGACCGCGCTGATGCGCTGGTCGGTATCGGTGATCAACACGCCTTCGGCGGTGTTCTCGAACACCGTGGCTGCCAACTGCAGTTTCTCCTGCATCAGGTGGCGTTCGGTGATGTCGCGGGCGATGGTCAGCATGCAGTCGATGCCGCCAATCGGCAGGGGCCGCGCAGACAGCTCGCACAGGCGGATCTGACCGTCGCTGCGGCGGATATGGCAGCTGAAGTCGCGTACGAAGCCATCACGCTGGAGCTGGTCGACCATGCGCTTGCGCTCGTTGAGGTCGACCCAGATGCCCAGGTCCAGCGAGGTTTGGTCAATGGTTGGGTTGAGGTCGTAGCCGGTCAGGCGGCAGAAGCCTTCGTTGACCTCGATCAGCAGGCCATCGCTCTGGCGCGACAGCAAAAGACCGTCCGGTGAGGCGTGGAAGGCTTTGGCAAATTTTTCTTCGGAGGTTTGCAGCTGTTGCTGGGTTTCTTTCAACTGGCTGATATCGCGCACCGCCACCACCAGGGCGGGAATGCCGTCCAAATCAAAGGTCTCGGCCGAGGTCAGGCCGGTGAACAATTGGCCGTTGCTTCGGCGGAAACTCATTTCCAGGTTGCGAATGCCGCCGCGATGCAGGCGTTCAAGCAAGGCCGGACCGCTGCCACTGACGCCCCACAAGCCAAGCTCGGTCGCTGTGCGGCCGACGACTTCGCTGGGGCTCAAGCCGATTTGCTCCTCGAAGGCCTCATTGACCTCAAGCAGGCAGCCGTCGCTGTGCCTGGCGATCAGTAGGATGTCGGGGCATTGCTGGAATACCGAAGCGAACTTCTGCTCCGACAGGCGCAGGGCATCTTCGGTGTGTTTGGCCTCGCTGATGTCGATCATCAAGCCGCGCATCAGCGGTCGGTGGCCGTGTTCGATCATGCTGACGATGTTGCGCACCCACAGGGTATGGCCATCGGCGCGGATCACCCGGTAATCGAGGCTGTGATCGCGTCCCGCTGCGGTCTCGCTTTCGCAGTAGGCCTGCGCCCATAGCGCGTCCTCAGGGTGCAGGATGCTGCGCCAGAAGCCAGGCTTGAGCCACTCATTGGTGGCAAAACCGAGTAGGTCTTCGGCATGCGGAGAAACATAGCTGTACGTGAAGTCGTTGGCATCTGCCTCCCAGGCGATCGCCGACAGGCTCTCCACCAGGCTGCGGTAGTGGTACTCGCTGCTGCGCAGTTCTTGCTCCAGGGCGATGCGCCGCGAGATTTCCGAGCTCAGGCGGCGGTTGACACGGATCATCGCAGCGAGGATCGCTACCAGCAGCAGTACGCCCGGCAGGCCATACAGGAGCATGTCGTGCCAGAAGCTTCTCTGGTCGACCACGTTACCTACCCAGCGCTGCTGGATGTGGCTGATTTCCGCACTGCTCATGTCGGCCAGGACCTTGTCCAGAATGCCGACCAATTGCTTGTTCTCGCGTGGCACAGCCATGGCCAGCTGATAGCGATAGGGCGTTTCGCCGCTGACGTACAGACCATCGAGTTTGAGCTGGCGCAAGCTCCAGATACTTGAAGCGAGATCACCGACCACCGCGTCGACTTCATCAGTGGCTAGCGCTTGCAGAGCCGAGCTGACATTGGGCAGGGCCACCAGGTTGAGGTCGGGATGGTGAGTGCGCAGTAGTTCGTGGGGGGCGTAGTCTTGCACCACGGCGATTTTCAGGCCGTACAGGTCCTTGAGGGTGCGCGGTTGCGGGCCGCCCTCATGGGCGAGGATGACAATCGGGAAGTCCAGGTACGGGCGGGTGAACGATAGGTAATTCTGCCGTTCCGGAGTCGACATGATGCCGGGCAGCAGGTCGAGCTGGTTATGCCGCGCCTGTTCCAGGACCCGACTCCAATTGGTGGGCTCGATCGGCTTGAGCGTCACACCCAGGCGCTCCTGGATCAGGGCGATGTAATCGGCGGCCAATCCCTGGTAGCGGCCCTCCTGATCGCGGAACTCGAACGGGGGCCAGGAAGCGTCGACACCCAGCCGCAGCTGTGGGTGTTCGCTGAGCCAGGCTTTCTCTTCGTCGGTCAGGGTAAGGGCGCCGGCCGTTGCGCTCCAAATGGACAGGATCAGCAACAGAATGGCCGGCATTATCGGCATGGCTGCCTCTCGGTCAGATGGTCTGAATTCGAGTGTAGACGGGCATCGTGCGGGCAGTGGCGGGGGAGGTGATTTAAGTTTGATCGCACTTGCAGTGTTGCGCCCAAGAAAAACCCCGGCCTGGGCCGGGGTTCGTCATCACTCGTCGAGGAAGGAGCGCAGGTGCTCGCTTCGGGTCGGATGGCGCAGCTTGCGCAGCGCCTTGGCTTCAATCTGACGGATCCGCTCACGGGTCACGTCGAACTGTTTGCCGACCTCTTCGAGGGTGTGGTCGGTGTTCATGTCGATACCGAAACGCATGCGCAGCACTTTGGCTTCGCGTGCGGTCAGGCCGCCGAGCACGTCACGGGTGGCTTCCTTGAGGCTTTCGACCGTGGCTACATCGATCGGGGACTGCATGGTCGAGTCCTCGATGAAGTCGCCCAGGTGCGAATCTTCATCATCACCAATCGGCGTCTCCATGGAGATTGGCTCTTTGGCGATTTTGAGCACCTTGCGGATCTTGTCCTCAGGCATCTCCATGCGCTCACCGAGCTCTTCCGGGGTCGGTTCGCGACCCATTTCCTGCAACATCTGGCGGGAAATACGGTTGAGCTTGTTGATCGTCTCGATCATGTGCACCGGGATACGGATGGTGCGCGCCTGGTCGGCGATCGAGCGGGTGATCGCCTGGCGAATCCACCAGGTGGCGTAGGTCGAGAACTTGTAGCCGCGACGGTATTCGAACTTGTCCACCGCCTTCATCAAGCCGATGTTGCCTTCCTGGATCAGATCGAGGAACTGCAGACCACGGTTGGTGTACTTCTTGGCGATCGAGATCACCAGACGCAGGTTGGCCTCGACCATTTCCTTTTTCGCGCGACGGGCCTTGGCCTCGCCGATCGACATGCGACGGTTGATTTCCTTGATCTCGGCGACG
This sequence comes from Pseudomonas sp. NPDC088890, assembly GCF_044900155.1. Classification (NCBI taxonomy): domain Bacteria; kingdom Pseudomonadati; phylum Pseudomonadota; class Gammaproteobacteria; order Pseudomonadales; family Pseudomonadaceae; genus Pseudomonas; species Pseudomonas sp. NPDC088890. Next base: position 332,086 of record NZ_JBJDNG010000005.1, read on the forward strand.
GTCAGGCCAGTCTCGGTTTCAAGGTCGACCAGCTTCTGCTGGCAGGCAACGATCGCGTCGTTCTTCTCGCCCAGCGCGGCGGCCCACTTGGTGCTGCGCTTGGACAGGTCACCGCTCCAGGTCTGGTCGACTTCGTTGCCTGGGAACAGGCGCAGGAAGTCGGCACGCGGCATGCGAGCGTCACGAACACACAGTTGCATGATCGCGCGCTCTTGCTGACGCAGGCGATCCAGGGCACCACGAACGCGCTCGACGAGCACTTCGAACTGCTTGGGCACCAGCTTGATCGGCATGAACAGATCAGCCAGGGCCTGCATGGCACCGATGCTTTCGGCATGGGTACGGCCGTGCTTTTTCAGCGCCTTGAGGGTGATGACGAGCTGGTCGGAAACCGCGCCGAAACGCTGGGCAGCAATGACCGGATCGGGACCGCTTTCGGCCTCTTCCTCTTCGTCATCGCCGTCCTTTTCCTCTTCCTCGTCGTCTGCCTCTTCCTTCGCAGCAGCGGCCTTGGCGCCAGGAATCGGCACTTCTTCGGTCGGTGCGGCGATATTGTCATCAGGGTCGATGTAACCACTGAGAACGTCGGACAGGCGGCCACCTTCGGTGGTGACGCGGTCGTATTCGCTAAGGATGTAGTCGACAGTACCCGGGAAGTGAGCGATAGCGCCCATGACTTCACGGATGCCTTCCTCGATACGCTTGGCGATTTCGATCTCGCCTTCGCGGGTCAGCAGCTCGACAGTACCCATTTCACGCATGTACATGCGCACCGGGTCGGTCGTGCGGCCGATATCGGTCTCAACGGCGGCCAACGCTGCGGCGGCCTCTTCGGCTGCGGCTTCGTCAGTGTCGGCTTCCGCCAACAACAGGGCATCCGCATCCGGAGCAGTCTCGAATACGTTGATCCCCATGTCGTTGATCATGCGGATGATGTCTTCCACCTGTTCAGGATCTGAAATATCCTCAGGCAGGTGGTCGTTGACCTCCGCGTAAGTCAGGTAACCCTGCTCACGACCGCGGGTGATCAACTCTTTGATACGAGATTGCTGTTGCGCTTTTCCGGACATAACACCCTATCCACTGAAGGTCTTGGCGGGCAAAAAACAAGCCGAGGATTATACCCGAGCTAGGACCTCACGCGCCAGATGAGGTCGGGTTTTGTGCGGGAACATTGCGGCTCAGCAGGGCTAAAAGCTGAGATTTTTCCTCTGTGCTCAACTCACTTTGACGTGCTTTGCGCATCAGATGTTCCAGGCTGCGCTCGCGTTGGCGGGCGGATAAACTAGTAATGGTGTCGAAAAACTGTTGTTCAAGGTTGTCGGCATCGATCAACCATTCCTTTTCTGCCAAGGCGCGCAGCAGGCGGCCTTGGTCAGTGCCGTGCCAGCGTGCAATCAGCTGCATTGAGCTTAGCTTAGGATTCTTCTGCGCGGCTTCGATCAGGGCCACCAGCAACTGGTTGTAAACATGTTCTTCGTCGGCGAAATGGCTGGCGTCTTCCACTTTGCCGGCCAGCAGCGGGTAGTGCAGTAGCGTGCGCAGGGCCGACAACATCGGCGGTTCAACCGGTGCCGGCACTCGCGGCGGCGCATCGCGTTGGCCATCGCGTTGCCAGGGTTTGCCACCCTTCTTGTCCCAGGGTTTGTTGTCCCACTGTTTCTTGCCGCCGCCCTGTTTAGGCGTCCATGGCCGTTGTTCCTGATGGCCTTGATGAGCTAGGCCATAGTCGGGCTGATGCTGATCGCCGTAGTCCGGGGTGTAGCTGGCCATGGCGTCGTAGTCGTAGCCAGGGTCGTAGTCCGGCACGCTGGGTGCTGGTGCGCTTTGCGCCAATTGCTCCATCTGCTGCGGATCGAGCCCGGTGATTTCCCGCAGGCGATTGCGCATTAGCTGGCGCAGGTTGGCGCCGGGGATTTTTTCGATCAACGGCGCAGCCAGAGTGGCCATGTGCGCCTTGCCTTCGAGCGAGCGCGGGTCGGCTTCGTTGCTCAATTGCTCGAAGAAGTAGTCGGCCAGCGGTTGCGCATGCTGGTTAATGCGGGCCTGGAAGGCGTCAGTGCCTTCGGCGCGTACCAGGGTGTCTGGGTCTTCCCCCTCGGGCAGGAACAGGAAGCGTGCACGGCGCCCGTCCTGAAGGCTCGACAGGGTCGACTCCAGGGCGCGCCAGGCCGCCTTGCGCCCAGCCTGGTCGCCGTCAAAACAGAACAGCACGCTAGGCACGACCCGGAACAGGCGCTTGAGGTGTTCTTCGCTGGTTGCTGTGCCCAGCGTCGCCACCGCGTTGCGCAAGCCTTGCTGGGCCAGGGCGATGACATCCATGTAGCCTTCGACGACGATGATCTCATCGAGGCTGCGGTTGTGCTTGCGTGCCTCGAACAGGCCGTACAGCTCCTGGCCCTTGTGGAACACCGGGGTTTCCGGCGAGTTCAGGTACTTGGGCTTGTCGTCGCCCAGCACCCGACCGCCGAAGGCGATCACTCGGCCACGGCTGTCGCGGATTGGGAACATCACCCGGTCGCGGAAGCGGTCGTAGCGCTTGCCGCTCTCGGCGTTCTCGATCAGTAGGCCGGCGTCGATCATCACCTTTTGCTGCAAGCTGTCGGCGCCCAGGTGCTTCATCAGGTTATCCCAACCTGGCGGGGCGAAACCCAAGCCGAAGTCGCGGGCAATCTCACCCGACAGGCCGCGGCCTTTGAGGTAGTCCACCGCCGCCTTGCGGGTCTGATGGCTACGCAGTGCCTGACGGTAGAACTCGGCAGCCGCTTCCAGCAGCGGATAAAGGGGCGAATCGGTGGGCTGGCGTGGCTTGTGCCCACGTCGGCCTTCTTCGCGCGGCACTTCCATGCCCGCGCTGCGGGCCAGTTCCTCGACTGCCTGGGGGAAATCCAGGTTGTCGTGGTCCATGACGAAGCCCAAGGCGTTGCCGCCGGCGCCGCAGCCGAAGCAGTAGTAGAACTGCTTGTCGGGGCTGACGGTGAAGGAGGGCGTCTTTTCCTTGTGGAACGGGCAGCAGGCGGAGTAGTTCTTGCCGGTCTTTTTCAGTTGGACGCGCGAACTCACCACGTCGACGATGTCGGTGCGGTTGAGAAGGTCGTCAATGAAAGTCTGGGGAATCAGCCCGGCCATAACAGTCTCGTCATCTGGCAACTGGCAAGTCTAATCGCTAACGCAAGTATGCGGGAGAGAGTGCAGCGGTACGGGAAAAGCGAGGGAGGTGTGCTCGTCGCCAGCCACAAGGGCTCGCCAGACAGGGACGGCACGACTGGTCTAGGACCAGCTCTGACGTGTTCAAGCTGCTTGCTCTACTGCAAGTCGCAGAGAGCGCCTCAAGCTGACGCTTAAGGTTTGAAACAACCGCTGCCATCGGCCCGGCGGTTAGCCGGGCAGGGCAGAAGCTTTGCGTTGAACGTCTGTATTAGTACAGACGAACGGCGCGGCGCTGTTCGCGCTGGACTTTCTTAGCGTGACGCTTAACTGCGGCTGCAGCCTTGCGCTTACGCTCGGAAGTCGGCTTCTCGTAAAACTCGCGGCTACGCACTTCAGCCAGTACACCGGCTTTTTCGCAGGAGCGCTTGAAACGACGCAGAGCTACGTCGAAGGGTTCGTTCTCTTTTACTTTGACGGCTGGCATCCAGGGCTACCTTCATTCGTTACCGGGGTAGACGTACTCCTGACAAAACAAAGATGCGCTGGAGAACGTCGGTTTTCAAGGGTTGCGGATGTTAACGCTTAGCTAGCCGGAATGCAAAGCCTCTGATCGAAAACCGCTGGTCGGCACTGGGCACGGGGACTATCATGCGCGCCTTCGAATTCAGCCTCCACAAGGCACGGACCCATGCTAGTACTGGGATTGGAAACATCCTGCGACGAAACTGGCGTCGCATTATACGACAGTGAACGCGGCCTGCTGGCCGACGCGCTGTTCAGCCAGATCGACCTGCACCGCGCCTATGGCGGCGTTGTGCCCGAACTCGCCTCGCGTGATCACGTCAAGCGTATGTTGCCGTTGATCCGCCAGGTGCTGGACGAAGCCGGGGCAGTCGCCACCGAGATCGATGCCATTGCCTACACCGCAGGCCCTGGGCTGGTGGGCGCCTTGCTGGTGGGCGCTTCCTGCGCCCAGGCTATGGCGTTTGCCTGGGATATCCCGGCGATCGGCGTGCACCATATGGAAGGCCATCTGCTGGCGCCGATGCTCGAAGAGCAGCCACCGGAGTTCCCGTTCGTCGCTTTGTTGGTGTCCGGTGGTCACACCCAGCTGGTGCGGGTCGATGGCATCGGCCAGTACCAGCTGCTGGGCGAGAGCCTGGACGATGCGGCAGGCGAGGCGTTCGACAAGACCGCCAAGCTGATTGGCCTGAATTATCCAGGCGGCCCGGAAATCGCTCGGCTGGCCGAGCAGGGCGTGCCTGGACGCTTTGTCTTCCCACGGCCGATGACTGATCGGCCTGGCCTTGAATTCAGCTTCAGTGGCCTGAAGACTTTCGCCCTCAATACCTGGCAGAAGTGCCGCGATGCTGGAGACGACAACGAGCAAACCCGTTGCGACGTGTCCCTGGCGTTCCAGCAGGCGGTGGTTGAGACTCTGACCATCAAGTGCAAGCGCGCGCTCAAGCAGACTGGCCTCAAGCGTCTGGTCATCGCTGGTGGCGTGAGTGCCAACAAGGCGCTGCGCGAATCGCTGGAAAGCATGCTTGCCGGGATCAAAGGCAACGTCTACTACGCGCGCCCCAGGTTCTGCACCGATAACGGTGCGATGATCGCCTACGCAGGTTGCCAGCGGCTGTTGGCCGGACAGAAACAGGATCTGGCCATCAGTGTTCAGGCACGCTGGCCGATGGAGCAGTTGCCGCCGGTTTGAAGCTGAATACGGCTCACGCGCATGGCTCAGAAATGTCGTTCGCGTCCGGCGAACAGGTCGCGTAGATTGCTGCGATGACGCCAGACGATCAGTATCGTGAGTACGGTCATGGGCAGCAGTGCTTCCGGCTCGCGCCAGGCCAGCAGTGGTAGGGTCAGCGGGGTGGCGATCAACGCGGCGAGCGAGCTGGTGCGGGTGAGGTAGAAGGTCAGGCCCCAGGCGACGATGGCCAGCAGGGCGGCAGGAAAGTACAGCGCCATGAGCATGCCGGCCGCCGTTGCTACGCCTTTGCCTCCCTTGAAGCGGAAATACACCGGAAGCAGATGGCCAATCACCGCGCATAGGCCAATCCAGGCTTGCTGTTGCAAGCCCAAACCGGCCAGGTCGGCCAGCAGCACTGGCAACATGCCCTTGCACAGGTCGCCCAGCAGGGTCAGGATCGCCATTTTGCGACCTGCCAAACGCAGCATGTTGGTCGCCCCGGCATTGCCCGAACCGCTTGAGCGAGGGTCGGGGCTGCCGCTGAGGCGGCTCAGGACGATGGCGAAGGACAGAGAGCCGAGCAGGTAGGCGAGCAGCGCCAATAACCAAAACATGCTAACTATTCCGGGCGAGGACGCCCTGATTCTAACGGCGCCAGTCGCCCTTGTCGTGCTGTGGAGAGAAGTGCTTGGACAGAGTGTTCATCGAAGGCCTGGAAGTCGATACCGTGATCGGTGCTTATGACTGGGAACGGGATATTCGCCAGTGCCTGCGCCTGGACTTGAGCTTCGCCTGGGATAACCGCCCAGCGGCGGCCGGTGACGACCTGAGCCTGGCGCTGGACTACGCCAGTGTGTCGGCGCGGGTGCAGGCGTTTGCCGAGCAGGCGCGCTTCGAGTTGGTCGAGACCTTCGCCGAGCGGCTGGTCGCGGTGCTGATGGCAGAGTTCCACATTCCCTGGGTGAGACTGAAGCTGACCAAGCCGGGCGCCGTCCCGGCAGCCCGTGGTGGTGTTGGCGTGGAGATCGAGCGCGGATGTCTTTGAGCACGGTTTACCTAGGGCTGGGCAGTAACATCGAGCGTGAGACGCACCTGTGCGCCGGGCTCGATGCCTTGGCGGGTTTTCTGCGAGACATGCGCTGCTCGCCGGTATTCGAAAGCCAGGCGGTCGGGATCAAGAGCGGCCCGTTCTTCAATCTGGTGGTGACTGGCCAAACTGACCTGCCGCTGCTGGAGCTGGATCGCCGGCTCAAGTTCATCGAGGCGGAAAATGGCCGCTATGCGCCGGATCGCAAGGGCTTGCCGTTGGATATCGATGTGCTGATGTATGACGATCTGCATGGCACATTCGATGGCTTGGTATTGCCGCGGGCGGAGATTCTGAAGAATGCGTTCGTGCTGTGGCCGTTGTCGCTGATCGCGCCGACATTGCTGCATCCGGGGGCAGGCAAGCGCATGGCGCAGCTGTGGCAGGAGGCGAGCATCGACCAGGTATTGGCGCCAGTGCCGTTTGAGTGGCGTGGGTTGCAGCTGACCCGTCCGTGAGCTGAGCTGGAGTTGTTCTGGGCTTGTACTGGCGCTATCGCGGGGCAAGCCCGCTCCCACGTAGTTGCTCCTGCGCAGCCGCTTCCTGCGTATGCTTCAGCGATGACACTAGCGCAGGCGCTTCCTGCGTGTGCTTCAGCGATAAGTTGGCGTTGGAGGGGACTGCGTGGGAGCGGGCTTGCCCCGCGATAGCATTCTCAAGCCTGGGTAAAGCGCTCTAGCGCCGCCAGTCGCTCAGCCTTGAGCGCCTCACCTAATGCCTGCCCGGTCAGGCCTCGTTCCACCAAGCCCTTCACATCCACCGCCTTGGCTGCCTGCGCTGCTGCACGTAGGTAGGCGCCCTGTGGATAGCCCTGTTCCTGTAGCAGTTGCCGCCCACGGGCAATCATCTCGCACGCCGCGATGTAGTCTTCGAAGCGCTGCGGCCTTCGATACACATCAAACTTCTGCAGCAACTCGAGCAGCTTCGATGCGCTGAGCGTGTAGGCCTGTTGGCAATAGCCGTGGCATTCGCCCACGAGCAAGGCCAGCTCCTGGCATTCTCGCGGCGCTTTGAAGCGTTGGTTGATGGCTTTGATCGCTCCACCCAGGTCATGCGTCAAGCAGGCCCAACGCACATGCAGGGGCTGCTGATGCAGGGCGGCCTGTTCGAGCACAGTCAAGGTTTGTTGGTCGCTTTCTAACAGGGTATCTAGCTCCGGCATCAGCTGTTTTAGCGCAGCACAATCACGCAGCACCTGAATGAACACCTGCGGCTGATCTTCCATCAACGCGCGCTCGATCTCTTTCCAGCTACGCTCGGCAGTCAAAGCCTGCAATTCACCCGAATCGCTGATCTGTCGCATCAGCTCAAGGGTTTCTTCAGCCACCTTGAACCCCAGCGTGGCATAGCGAGCGGCGAAGCGGGCGACACGCAGAACCCTGAGGGGATCTTCGGCAAACGCAGGGGAAACGTGGCGCAGTATGCGCTTATCCAGATCGGCCTTGCCGTGGTAGGGATCGCACAGGCTGCCGTGCTCATCCTCGGCCATGGCATTGATGGTCAGGTCGCGGCGAATCAGGTCTTGTTCAAGGGTGACCTCAGGGCTGGCATGGAAGGTAAAACCGCCATAGCCACGCCCGCTCTTGCGCTCGGTGCGCGCCAGCGCATATTCCTCGCCAGTTTTGGGATGAATGAAGACCGGGAAGTCGGCTCCGACCGGGCGATAACCCAAGGCTTGCATCTGTTCAACAGTGGCACCCACCACCAGCCAGTCAACATCGCTGACAGGACGCCCGAGCAGGCGGTCACGCACTGCGCCGCCAACTTTGTAAATCTGCATGTGAAATCTCCGTTGCTGCCCACAGGATAACCTGTCGACAGCAAGGGAGGGGCTTGGCTAGAGGTGATGAACCACGGCCAGGTCCATGCGTCCGTAGTCGCCGGCCTCGCCATGCTCGCCGCGTGGCGGCATATGATGGGTTTTCATGATCTGGTCGCCCTGTACGGTTTCCAGATGGATGTCGAAGCCCCACAAACGGTGCAGGTGCTTGAGCACCTCATCGGTGGAGTCGCCCAGCGGTTTGCGGTTGTGCTGCTGGTGGCGCAGGGTCAGCGAGCGGTCGCCTCGGCGGTCGATACTCCAGATCTGCACGTTGGGTTCGCGGTTGCCCAGGTTGTATTGCGCAGCCAATTGCTCGCGGATGACTCGATAACCGGATTCGTCGTGGATCGCTGGCACCAGCAAGTCGTCGCGTTGATCGTCATCGAGGATGCTGAACAGCTTCAGATCGCGGATCACCTTGGGTGACAGGTACTGCAGGATGAAGCTCTCGTCCTTGAAGCTGCTCATGGCGAACTTGATGGTAGAAAGCCAATCACTGCCGGCAATGTCGGGGAACCAGCGGCGATCTTCCTCGGTTGGATGTTCACAGATGCGGCGAATGTCGGTGTACATGGCAAAGCCCAGGGCATAGGGGTTGATGCCGCTGTAGTACGGGCTGTCGAAGCCGGGTTGGAACACCACGCTGGTATGCGACTGGAGGAACTCCATCATGAAGCCTTCGGTTACCAGGCCCTCGTCGTAGAGGTCGTTCATCAGCGTGTAGTGCCAGAAGGTGGCCCAGCCTTCGTTCATCACCTGGGTCTGGCGCTGTGGATAGAAGTATTGGGCGATCTTGCGCACGATGCGCACTACCTCGCGCTGCCAGGGTTCGAGCAGCGGAGCGTGTTTTTCAATGAAGTAGAGGATGTTCTCCTGCGGTTCGGCGGGGAAGCGTGCATCGTCGCGGTCGCTGCCCTTCTCCGCCCCTTTGGGGATGGTTCGCCACAGGTCGTTGATCTGCTTCTGCAGGTGTTCTTCACGCTCTTTCTGCCGGCGCCGTTCCTCTTCGGCGGAAATCGGGTAAGGCCGCTTGTAGCGATCTACGCCGTAATTCATCAGGGCATGGCAAGAGTCGATCAGGTCTTCCACGGCATCGATACCGTGGCGCTCTTCGCACTGGGCGATGTACTGCTTGGCGAACACCAGGTAGTCGATGATCGAGCTGGCGTCGGTCCAGGTGCGGAACAGGTAGTTGCCCTTGAAGAAACTGTTGTGCCCATAGCAGGCATGGGCAATCACCAGTGCCTGCATGCACATGGTGTTCTCTTCCATCAGGTAGGCGATGCACGGATCGGAGTTGATCACGATCTCGTAGGCCAGGCCCATCTGGCCGCGGCTGTAGGATTTTTCGGTACTGAGGAACTGCTTGCCGTAGGACCAGTGGTGATAACCCAACGGCATACCGACGGAGGCGTAGGCATCCATCATCTGCTCGGCGGTAATCACTTCGATTTGGTTGGGGTAGGTGTCCAGCGCGTAACGCTCGGCCAGCCGGCTGATTTCCCGGTCGTAGGTCTGGATCAGGTCGAACGTCCACTCGGACCCGGTGGATATGGGTTGGCGTCTCTGTGCTCTGGCGGTCATGTGGCTAACCTGCGCTGGAAGAGTTCACGGAAGACCGGATAGATATCGCCGGCCGAAACCAACTGCTGCTGGGCGAAGGTGTCAGGGAAAGACTCGCCGATGCGCTCGTACTCGTACCACAGCGCTTGGTGTTCGCGTGGGGTGATCTCCACGTAAGTGTAGTACTGCACATGCGGCATGATCTGTTTGGAGAGGATCTCGCGGCAGATCGGTGAGTCGTCGTTCCAGTTGTCACCGTCCGATGCTTGCGCCGCGTAGATGTTCCAATCGTTGGTCGGGTAGCGCTCGGCCATGATCTCCTGCATCAGTTTCAGCGCGCTGGAGACGATGGTGCCGCCGGTCTCGCGGGAATAGAAGAATTCCTCCTCGTCGACCTCGCGGGCGCTGGTGTGGTGGCGGATGAACACCACTTCGATGCGGTCGTAATTGCGCTTGAGGAACAGGTACAAGAGGATGAAGAAGCGCTTGGCGATGTCCTTGGTGGCCTGGGTCATCGAGCCGGACACGTCCATCAGGCAGAACATCACCGCCTTGGAGCTGGGATTGGGTTGTTTGACCAACAGGTTGTACTTGAGGTCGAAGGTGTCGAGGAACGGCAGGCGGTTGATGCGGGCGCTGAGGCGCTCGATCTCGGCCTCTACGGCTTGAATGTCGGTGAAGTTATCAGGCTCTTCGACTTTCAGTCGAGCCAGCTCGGCCTTGGCCTCGCGCAGCAGTGCGCGGCTACTGCCGGTCAGCGCGATGCGCCGGGCATGGGCCGAGCGCAGGGTGCGGATGATATTGATGCGCGAAGGGTTGCCTTCGTTGGCAATCCCGGCGCGCACGGTCTTGAAGGTGTCGGTGCCGGCCAGGTGACGCTTGACCAGGTTGGGCAGCTCCAGGTCTTCGAACATGAATTCGAGGAATTCTTCCTGGGTGATCTGGAATACGAAATCGTCCATGCCCTCGCCGGAATTACCGGCCTTGCCGCGGCCACCTCCGCCACCCGCGCCACCTTGCGGGCGGGCGATGTGTTCGCCGGCGGTGAACTCCTTGTTGCCTGGGTGAACGATGGTCTGTTTGCCGCCGCGGCCATGGTGCAACACCGGCTCGTCGATATCGCGGCCGGGAATGCTGATCTGTTCGCCGTGCTCCATGTCCATGATGGAGCGGCGACTTACGGCCTCTTCGACGGCCTTTTTGATGTGGTCACGGTACCGGCGCAAAAAGCGCTGGCGGTTGACCGTGCTCTTGTTCTTGCCGTTCAGGCGTCGGTCGATAACGTAGCTCATGGTCTCTCCGCTAAAAACAGCTGCAAGCGTCAAGCATCAAGCTGCAAGAAACAGCAGCCCCCACCACCGCAAGCTGTGGCGCATCGTCGTAACGTTGCGCTGAACAGCCCGCGGCTTGCGGCGTGCAGCTTGCCGCTTTATTGCGATTTCCTGACTCGCAGGTACCATTCCGACAGCAAGCGCACCTGCTTGTCGGTATAGCCACGTTCCACCATCCGGGTAACGAAGTCGTTGTGCTTCTGTTGATCCTCTTTGCTGGCCTTGGCGTTGAAGCTGATGACCGGCAGCAGGTCTTCGGTGTTGGAGAACATTTTCTTCTCGATCACCACCCGCAGCTTCTCGTAGCTCAGCCAGGTCGGGTTCTTGCCATTGTTGTTGGCGCGGGCACGCAGGACGAAGTTGACGATCTCGTTGCGGAAATCTTTCGGGTTGCTGATGCCGGCAGGCTTCTCGATCTTCTCCAGCTCCTCGTTGAGGGCGATGCGGTTGAGGATCTCGCCGGTTTCCGGGTCGCGGTATTCCTGGTCCTGGATCCAGAAGTCGGCGTACAGCACGTAGCGGTCGAAGATGTTCTGGCCGTACTCGCTGTAGGACTCCAGGTAAGCGGTCTGGATCTCCTTGCCGATGAACTCGATGTAGCGCGGTGCCAGGTATTCCTTGAGGAAGCGCAGGTAGCGTTCGCGCACCTCGGCCGGGAATTGCTCCTGCTCGATCTGCTGTTCCAGCACATACAGCAGGTGCACCGGGTTGGCAGCCACTTCATGGGGGTCGAAGTTGAACACCTTGGAGAGGATCTTGAACGCGAAGCGGGTCGACAGGCCGGTCATGCCCTCATCGACGCCGGCTGAGTCGCGGTATTCCTGGATCGACTTGGCCTTCGGATCGGTGTCCTTGAGGTTTTCCCCGTCATACACGCGCATCTTCGAATAGATATTCGAGTTTTCCGGCTCCTTGAGGCGCGACAGCACAGTGAACTGGGCAAGCATCTTCAGGGTGTCAGGCGCGCAATGGGCCTTGGCCAGGGAGCTATTGAACAGCAGCTTGTCGTAGATCTTGATCTCGTCACTGACGCGCAGGCAGTACGGGACCTTGACGATGTAGATCCGGTCGATGAACGCCTCGTTGTTCTTGTTGTTGCGGAAGGTGTGCCACTCCGACTCGTTGGAGTGGGCCAGCAGGATCCCGGAGTAGGGGATCGCACCGAGGCCTTCGGTACTGTTGTAGTTGCCTTCCTGGGTGGCGGTCAGCAGTGGGTGGAGCACCTTGATCGGCGCCTTGAACATCTCGACGAATTCCATCAGGCCCTGGTTGGCCCGGCACAGCGCACCTGAGTAGCTGTAGGCGTCGGCGTCGTTCTGCGGAAATTCCTCGAGCTTGCGAATATCCACCTTGCCCACCAGCGCGGAGATATCCTGGTTGTTCTCATCGCCCGGCTCGGTCTTGGCCACGGCAATCTGGTTGAGGATCGAAGGGTACAGCTTGACCACTTTGAACTGGCTGATATCGCCCCCGAATTCGGCCAGTCGTTTGGTCGCCCAAGGCGACATGATGGTATTGAGGTAGCGTCGCGGGATGCCGAAATCTTCTTCGAGAATGGCCCCATCTTCGGTGGCGTTGAACAGCCCCAGTGGCGACTCGAAGACCGGCGAGCCCTTGATCGCGTAGAAAGGCACTTTCTCCATCAGTTGCTTGAGTTTTTCCGCCAGCGACGATTTACCGCCGCCCACCGGGCCCAGCAAATAGAGGATCTGTTTCTTCTCTTCCAGGCCCTGCGCGGCATGCCGGAAGTACGAGACGATCTGGTCGATGCATTCTTCCATGCCATGGAAGTCTTCAAACGCTGGATAGCGGCGAATCACTTTGTTGGAGAAGATTCGCGACAGTCGGGAGTTGTTCGAGGTGTCGATCAGTTCCGGCTCACCGATGGCCATCAACAGCCGTTCGGCCGCCGAAGCGTAGGCGCTGCGATCCTGTTTGCACAGCTCGAGGTACTCCTGCAGCGAGAGTTCTTCCTGGCGGGTTGACTCGAAACGTTGTTGGAAGTGGCTAAAGATACTCATGACGTCACCTCGCTCGATACGTGGAGCCGACGCCGGATCAGTCAGCTGATGCTGGCATGCAACCGGGTTCGCCGATTGCTGTATACCCCCCAGAACACCCTTGAAACGCTACCGATGACCCGCACGCCGGTGTACCGGCTCTCCCCTTTTTGGATGGCCTGGGCTTAAGGATAGTTGGTTCTACGAGAGGTCAAGGGCGCAAGGCCCAGAAGTTTGCCACGACCGTTCGTCAGGTCTGGCGCGAGCCCGCACGGGACGCGGGCTGCGAGGGAAATGAAAAAATTATTCGGCGCTGCCCTGGGCGATCTCGGCCGGATAAGTGCCACGCCACAGCTCAAAGCCGCCATCGAGGCTATAGACCTCGGAGAAGCCCTGGCCGACCAGGTAGGCGGCTGCGCTCTGGCTGGAATTGCCGTGATAGCAGACCACCACGGTGGGCTTGTCGAGGTCGGCATTGCGGATGAAATCGGCGACCGAGTGATTATCCAGGTGCGTGGCACCACTGATATGGCCAGCGGCAAAGGCTTGCGGGTCGCGAATGTCGACGACCACCGCACCTTGCTCACGCAGGGTCTGGGCCTGCTCGGGAGGGATGCGCTTGAATTCGCTCATGGGGGCGGTTTCCTTCAGGACTGATCGTTCATTCTAGTGGGTTGTGCTGGCTGGCGTGGAGTGCCGTCGTCGGCGCAGTCACAGCGGTGCAGTTCGCCGCTGTCGACGTTGTACAAGGTCAAGGCACCGCCCCATACGCAGCCGGTGTCCAGGGCTACCACGCCGGGCGCATGAACACGCCCTTCGAGGGCCGCCCAGTGACCGAAGATGATCTTCACGTGGCGCGAGCGGCGGTCCTTGTGGGCGAACCAGGGCTTGTAACCTTTGGGCGCGGTGTCCAGGCCTTCCTTGCTCTTGAGGTCGAGCTTGCCTTCGGCGGTACAAAAGCGCATGCGGGTGAAGTAATTGGTGATTACCCGCAGGCGCTCGACGCCGGTCAGCTTGTTGCTCCACTTATTCGGCTCATTGCCGTACATGCCATCCAGGTAGAGCTTCAGGCGTGCATCGTCACGCAGCACTTCTTCAACTTCTGCGGCCAGCTCCAAGGCTTTGCCCAGGGTCCATTGCGGCGGAATGCCAGCATGCACCAGGGCAACGCCGCGGGGTTCGTCGTAATGCAACAGCTTCTGCTGGCGCAACCAGTCGAGCAGTTGGTCGGCGTCGGGTGCTTCGATGATTTCGCGCAGGGTATCGCTTTTCTTCAGGCGCTCGATATTGTGCCAGGCGGCCAGCAGATGCAGGTCGTGATTACCCAGCACGCACACCAGCGATTGGCGGATCGAATACAAAAAGCGCAGGGTTTCCAGCGACTCAGGGCCGCGATTGACCAAGTCACCGACCAACCACAGGCGGTCGACGGCGGGGTTGAAGTGCACACGTTCGAGCAGGCATTTAAGCGGTTGCAGGCAGCCTTGCAAGTCACCGACGGCGTACACAGCCATCAGTGCAGGGCCCCGGGTACGGCTAGGCGGAACGGCGCGATGGCGGCGTCGAAGCGTTTGCCGTCTTCGGCGAACATCTGGTAGCTGCCCTGCATGGTACCGACGCGGGTGCTGATCACAGCGCCACTGCTGTAGGTATGGCTCTGGCCCGGCTCGATCAGCGGCTGCTGGCCAACCACGCCTGAGCCGCGAACCTCTTCGACTTCACCATCACCGTTGGTAATCAGCCAGTGCCGGGACATCAGCTTGGCGGATACCGTGCCGTTGTTCTGTACGGTAATGGTGTAGGCGAAGGCGAAACGCTCGTTGTCGGGATCGGATTGTTCTTTGAGATAGCGGGTGACGACGCTGACGTCGATCTGATAGCGGGGGTCGGACATGCAAGGGCCTTGAGCAAACACGCAATTGCGGCAATGGATGCAGTCTAGGCCATTGGAGGGGCTGGAAGCCAGTTGTGGAACTATTGCCCTTGGGCAGTCGATCGCGGGGCAGGGGCTGCCCCGCGATCAGTCGCGGTCAGTTGCTCGGCTGTTGCTCAGCCAGCTTGTCGGCCAGGCGCACGAACGCGGCCAGGTCGAGCTGCTCGGGACGCAGGCTGCCGTCTACCCCAGCGGCTTCGATGGCCTGGCTGTCGAGCAGGCCCTTGAGGGTGTTGCGCAAGGTCTTGCGGCGCTGGTTGAAGGCTTCGCGCACCACCCGCTCAAGCAGCAGCGGATCCTTGGCGGGGAACGGCAGCACTTCATGCGGGACCAGGCGCACGATGGCCGAGTCGACTTTCGGCGGCGGGTTGAACGCCCCAGGGCCGACGTTGAACAGGTGTTCGACCCGGCAGTGGTACTGCACCATGATCGACAGGCGGCCCCAATCACCGCCGCCTGGGCCTGCGGCCATGCGCTCGACCACTTCTTTTTGCAGCATGAAGTGCATGTCGCGAATCAGCCCAGCGTGGCTGAGCAGGTGGAAGATCAGTGGCGTGGAGATGTTGTAGGGCAGGTTGCCGACGACCTTCAGGCTGCGCTGCGGCACGCCCAGTTGGTTGAAGTCGAACTTCAGCGCATCACCCTGGTGCAGGCGGAAGTTGTCGCGACCGGCGAACTTGTGCTGAAGAATCGGCACCAGGTCTTTGTCCAGCTCGACCACGTCCAGCTGCGCACCGCTGCCTAGCAGGCCTTCGGTGAGTGCGCCCTGGCCCGGGCCGATTTCCAGCAGGTGCTCACCGGGCTTGGCGTGAATGGCGCGCAGGATGCGGTCGATGATGCCGGCGTCGTGCAGAAAGTTCTGGCCGAAGCGCTTGCGCGCCCGGTGTTGGTAATGCTCGTTCATGGTCGGTTCTCGGCCATCTGGTAGGCGGTGTGCAACGCGACGCGCAGGCTGCCGGTGTCGACCTTGCCAGTGCCGGCAAGGTCCAGAGCCGTGCCGTGGTCAACCGAGGTACGGATGATCGGCAGGCCCAGGGTGACGTTGACGGCCGCGCCGAAACCTTTGTACTTGAGTACCGGCAGGCCTTGGTCGTGGTACATCGCCAGCACCGCGTCGCAGTGCTCCAGATATTTGGGGGTAAACAGGGTATCGGCTGGCAGTGGGCCGCGCAGGTCCATTCCTTCGTTGCGCAGGCGTTGCAGTGCAGGCTCGATGATGTCGATTTCTTCGCGGCCCAGATGGCCGCCTTCACCGGCGTGCGGATTGAGCCCGCACACCAGGATGCGTGGCGTGGCAATGCCGAATTTGTCGCGCAGATCAGCGTGCAGAATGCGCGTGACCCGCTCCAGGCGCTCGCCAGTGATGGCATCGGCGATATCGCGCAGGGGCAGGTGAGTGGTCACCAGCGCCACGCGCAGGCCGTGGGTGGCGAGCATCATCACCACTTGGCTGGTGTGGGTCAGCTCGGCGAGAAACTCGGTATGCCCGGAGAAGGCAATCCCGCTTTCATTGATCACACCCTTGTGTACCGGGGCGGTGATCATGCCCGCGAAGTGTCCGTCCAGGCAGCCTTGGCCAGCCCGGGTCAGGGTCTGCAGTACGAACGCCGCGTTGGCTTTGTCCAACTGCCCTGGCACCACCCTTGCGGCCAGTGGCGTATCCCAGACGTACAGGCTCCCGGCAGGCGCTGCCTGGTCGGGCCATGTGTCGGGGGTTACCGGCAGCAGGCTGACCGCCAGCCCCAGCTGCGCGGCCCGCTCGGCGAGCAGGTCACGGCTGGTGATGGCAATCAGGGGGTGAGGCTGGGCCTCGGTGGCGAGCAGTAGGCACAGGTCAGGACCTATGCCAGCGGGCTCGCCGGGCGTGACGGCGAAGCGCAGGGGCTTCACTGGGCGGCCTGGTCAGCGCCAGGCAGCTTGATCTCAACGTAGGCTTCGTCGCGGATCTGGCGCAGCCAGGTCTGCAGCTCTTCGTCGTATTTGCGGTTACGCAGGACGGTCAGGGCTTGTTGCTCGCGAGCCTGTTCAGTGCTGTCGGTGGCGCGACGGCCCAGCACTTCCAGCACGTGCCAGCCGTACTGGGTACGGAATGGCTTGGTGACTTGGCCTTGCTGGGCATTGGCCATTTGCTCGCGGAACTCTGGCACCAGGCTGTTCGGGTCGACCCAGTTGAGGTCGCCGCCGTTGAGCGCCGAACCGGGATCTTCCGAGAAGCTTTTCGCCAGGGTGGCGAAGTCTTCACCGTTCTGGATGCGGTCGTAGAGTTTCTCGGCCAGTTGTTCGGTGGCCGCTTCGCTACGGATTTCGCTCGGCTTGATCAGGATGTGACGCACGTGCACTTCGTCACGCAGCACGCTCTCGCTGCCGCCACGCTTCTCCTCAAGCTTGATGATGAGGAAGCCGCTAGGTATGCGCAGTGGCTGGGAGATGTCGCCAACGGCCATGCTGCTGAGCAGCTTGGCGAACTCTGGCGGCAGCTGGGCGGCTTTACGCCAGCCCATTTCGCCGCCTTCCAGGGCGTTCTCGCTGGCCGAATGCTGGATGGCCATCTGGCCAAAGTCCTTGCCTTGCTTGAGCTGCTGGTAAATATCGCCAACCCGGCCTGCGGCCGCCTGGATGGCTTGCGAGTTGGCGCCGTCCGGGGTTGGGATGAGGATATTGGCCAGGCGGTACTCTTCCGACATCTGCATCTTGCCCAGGTCCGAGGCGAGGAAGTTCTTCACTTCCTGCTCGGAAACCTGAATGCGCTCAGCTACCCGACGCTGGCGCACACGGCTGATGATCATCTCGCGCTTGACCTGCTCGCGAGCGTCATCGAACGACAAACCGTCATGGGCCAGGGCGGCGCGGAACTGATCCAGCGACATGCCATTGCGCTGGGCAATGGTGGCGATGGCCTGGTTCAGCTCTTCATCGGTGATGCGGATGCCCGAGCGTTCGCCAATCTGCAATTGCAGGTTTTCGACGATCAGGCGTTCCAGGACCTGTTGATCCAGCGCGCCCGGAGGTGGAGTGCCGCCGCCGCGCTTGGCGATGGTTTGCTCGACCTCACGGACCCGCTGGTCCAGCTGGCTCTTCATGACCACGTCGTTATCGACGATGGCCACGACACTGTCCAAAGGTTGTACCGCGGCATGCACCGCGCCACTCAGCATTACAGCGCCCAGCATCAGCGGGCGCAGGCGATCAATAAGCTTGGTCTTCACGTGTACGGTAACCTTGAATGCCTTTGTCGAGGAAGGTCTCGACCTTGTTGCCCACCACGCCACCGAGGCCTTTCAGCACGATCTGCAGGAAGACACCGTGGTCGCCTTTTTCGTTCTGTGGAACGGCCTGGCTGAAGTCGTCGTAGTCGATCCAGTAACGGTTGATCAGGCGCAGTTTCCAGCAGCAGTTGTCGTACTCGAAACCGCCCATGGCTTCCAGGGTGCGGTTGCGGTTGTAGTCATGCTGCCAACGTGCGATGACGCTCCACTGCGGCACGATCGGCCAGATGACCGAGAAGTCGTGCTGCTGGATCTTGTAGTAGTCCTTGATGTAGTTCGGGCTGCCAGGTGTACCGTAGTCACCGCCGCCCACTTGCCACTGACCGGTCGCCGAGTCGTAGCGCACCAAGTCGTTGCGGTAGCGGTAGCCCAGGTTGACGATCTTGTTCGGCTCGTCTTCTGGCTGGTAGTGGAACATCGCGCTACCCGAACGTGGGCTGCGGCTGTCCGGATCCCAGTTGTAGTCGGAGTTGAAGCGCCAGTCGCGGTTGAAGGCGAACTGGTACTCGAGCGCGATAGGCGATACGTCGGACTGAGCATCCTCGCGGCCGCGCCAGTCGATACCTGGCAGCTGGACCTTGCGGTCTTTGAAGTACAGCGCCTGGCCGATGCTGAAGCGTTGACGCTCGAAGCCGTTTTCCTCGATCCAGCGGTTGGTTACACCCAGCGACAGCTTGTTCTCGTCACCGATCCGGTCAGAGCCGCTGAAGCGGTTGTCGCGGAACAGCGAGGTATAGTTGAAGTAGGTTTCACCGGTATCGAAGACTGGAATGTCCTTCTGATCTTCGTATGGGACGTAGAGGTAGTACAGGCGCGGCTCAAGTGTCTGGCGATAGTTCTTGCCGAACCATTGGGTGCTGCGGTCGAAGTACAGGCCGCTGTCGACGCTGAGGACCGGCACGCTACGGCTTTGCGAACTCGAGAAGTTACCCTGCAGATCACGTACGGCATCGGAAGCGTTGGCGAGGTCATTTTTGCCTTTGCCATCGAGGTCGAGGTCGTAATGGGTGTAGACGTACTTCAGCGTTGGCTTGATGTAGCCGTAACTGGCCTCAAGTGGCAGGCTGATCGCTGGCGCAGCATTCAGACGAGTACCGTTGGCGCGGGCCAGGCCGAAGACGTTCTGGTCGATACGACCACCGTCGGCGCGAATACTGGTATCCAGTTCGCCATCTTCGTTGAAGACGCTACCGCTCTTGAGATCACGTTCGAAGCGCACGGCTTCGGTCTTGTAGCTGAAGTCCAGACCGCCCGGGTGGTACGGCAGCATGCCGTTGAGGGTGATCTGAGGCAACTTGTCGTATGGCGTGATACGAGAAATGGTGGCCATTTCGTAGGCGTGTGCATTCAGGCGTGCGGTGTAACCTTCGCCACGATAGGTCAGGGCGCCTTGCTGGTTGACCACCTCACGGCTTTCCACGCCGATCTGATCTGTCTCCAGATCCTGGAAGTAGAACGGATCACTGATGTCGGTGTAGTCGACTTCAGTCATCAGGCGCTCATCGAGGCCACCTTTGTGCTGCCAGTTGATCATCCAGCGCCGATCTTTGTAGTCGGTCTGGTCTTTACGATCGTCGTTCTTATCGTTCAGGTAGCCGCCACCGAACTGACCTTCGCTCGATTTGGTCAGATAGCGGAACTCGCCTTCCATCAGCAAGCCGCGCTTAGTCATGTAGCGTGGGTACAACGTAGCGTCGTAGTTCGGCGCCAGGTTGAAGTAGTACGGCGTGACCAGCATGAAGCCGGTGTCGCTGCTGGTGCTGAACGAAGGTGGCAGGAAGCCGGACTGGCGACGGTCGTCGATCGGGAAGTAGATGTACGGTGTGTAGAACACCGGGAAATCCTTGACCCGCAGGGTGACGTTGGTCGCGGTACCGAAGCCGGTAGCCGGGTTCAGGGTGATGTTGTTGCCCTTGAGCTGCCAGGCGTTGCTGCCAGGCTCACAGGTGGTGTAGGTACCATCCTTGAGGCGGATGATGGCGTTCTCGCCACGCTTGGCGTACAGCGCGTTACCGCGGATGCGCG
This sequence comes from Pseudomonas sp. NPDC088890, assembly GCF_044900155.1. Classification (NCBI taxonomy): domain Bacteria; kingdom Pseudomonadati; phylum Pseudomonadota; class Gammaproteobacteria; order Pseudomonadales; family Pseudomonadaceae; genus Pseudomonas; species Pseudomonas sp. NPDC088890. Next base: position 351,959 of record NZ_JBJDNG010000005.1, read on the forward strand.
ACTTGTGCATCACGTATTCGGCGTTGTCGACCTGGGCTTCACCGGTGTCGAGCTGGATCTGCGCCTCGTCACCAACCACCAGCGAGCCGTTGTCACGGATCTTGACGTTGCCCTTGAGCTCGCCACGGTTCTCGGTCTGGTAGAGGTTGGCCTCGTCGGCTTCGACCTGCATGCTGCCCTGGCGCATGACCACGTCACCGGCCAGAGTAGCGATCTGCTGCTCTTGCTGGTACTTGGAGACCTTGGCATTGATGTAGGTCGGCGACTCGTCCTTGGGCGTGGTGTCATCCATGCCTGGGCGGATCGGCTCGACATAGGCGCCAGCGCAGTACGGGCCAGTCTCGGCCAGCTGGGCAGCGGTGAGCTTCTCGCGCGGGACCCAGTCCAGATGGCTGTAGTCTTCGCTGCGGGTTTTCAGGCCACGGCCTTTGGCCTCGGTGACCAGCATCGGCTTGGGCTCGCCATCGGCGCCGACTTCAGTGGCCTGGGCTTCGGTGCCGGAACTGAGCGCAGCGCCATCGTGCACAGGGCGCGGCGGCAAGTTGCTGACAGAGGTTTTGGGCTTGCAGTCCCAACCACCGGAGGCGGACACTTGGCAGTCAAACTGCTCGGCAGCCACCACGTACGAGGTGGCCAGTGGTTGCAGTACCAGCAAACCGCCAGTGACCAACAACGGAAACTTTCTACGAAACGCGGGGGATTTCAATGCCATCTTATTAGTCCGGGCTTCCTGCGTGCCATCTGCCCGCGTGTGGGGCCGCACGCCTCTCGATGGTCTGAAAAAGATGCTGGATAATAAAGCATGACCCGCTTGACGGCTAGGGCCGTCGGAGACCCTTGTAATGCCCGATCATGATCTACGCCTTGAACTACTCAAAGACTGGCTCAAACAGCAACTGCTCGCCCTGTTCCAGATAAACGGCTGGGGCGAGCTGCCCGAAGGTACTCTGACCGCCGCCAGCAGTGACGCCAGCTTCCGTCGTTATTTCCGCTGGCAGGGCGCCAATCGCAGCTTTGTGGTCATGGATGCACCGCCGCCGCAGGAAAACTGCCGTCCCTTCGTCGAGATCGACCACTTGTTGGCCAGCGCCGATGTGCATGTGCCGCTGATTCATGCCCAGGACCTGGAACGCGGCTTCCTGTTGCTCGGCGATCTCGGCCACCAGACATACCTGGACATTATTAATCCCCAGAATGCCGATGGCCTGTTCGCCGATGCCATCGACGCCCTGTTGGCCTTGCAGCGCCTGCCCATGACCGCGCCGCTGCCCAGCTATGACGATGCCTTGCTGCGCCGTGAGCTGGAACTGTTCCCCGAGTGGTACGTCGGCCGCGAGCTCGGTGTCGCCCTGACTGCAACGCAGCTAGCAACCTGGCAGCGCGTCAGCCAACTGTTGATCGACAGCGCTCTGGCTCAGCCCAAGGTGCTGGTGCACCGCGACTACATGCCGCGCAACCTCATGCACAGCGAGCCCAATCCTGGCGTGCTGGACTTCCAGGATGCGGTCTACGGCCCAGTCACCTACGACATTACCTGCCTGTTCAAGGATGCTTTCCTCAGCTGGCCGCAGGCGCGGGTAGAGGGTTGGTTGGGTGATTACTGGGAGAAGGCGCGGGTCGCTGGCATTCCAGTGCAATCCGATTTCGAGGCATTTCACCGCGCCAGCGACCTGATGGGTGTGCAGCGTCACCTCAAGGTGATCGGTATCTTCGCGCGCATCTGCCACCGCGACGGCAAGCCGCGTTACCTCGGCGACGTTCCGCGTTTCTTCGCCTATATAGATGAAGTGATCGGCCGCCGGCCGGAATTGGCTGAGCTGGGTGCACTGATCGCTGAACTGAAGGCAGCTCGTCCATGAAGGCAATGATCCTGGCGGCGGGCAAGGGTGAGCGCATGCGCCCGCTGACCCTGCACACTCCAAAACCACTGGTGCCGGTGGCGGGACAGCCGCTGATCGAGTATCACCTGCGCGCCCTGGCTGCAGCCGGTGTCAGCGAAGTGGTGATCAACCACGCCTGGCTGGGGCAGCAGATCGAAGATCACCTGGGCGATGGCAGCCGCTTTGGCTTGAGCATCCGCTATTCGGCCGAAGGCGAGCCGCTGGAGACCGGTGGCGGAATCTTCAAGGCGCTGCCAATGCTGGGCGAGGCGCCGTTTCTGTTGGTCAACGGCGATGTCTGGAGCGACTACGATTTTCGCCAGTTGAATAAACCGCTCGAGGGTTTGGCTCATCTGGTGCTGGTCGACAACCCAGGGCACCACGGCCGGGGCGACTTCCGTTTGCAGGGCGCGCAGGTGGTCGATGGCGACGATGCCCCGGGGACGCTGACCTTCAGCGGCATCTCGGTGTTGGACCCGGCGTTGTTCGCAGGGTGCCAACCTGGCGCTTTCAAGCTGGCGCCGTTGCTTCGTCAAGCGATGACCCAGGGCAAGGTCACCGGTGAACACCATGGCGGCCTCTGGGTCGACGTCGGCACCCTGGATCGCTTGGCCGAGGTTGAGCGCTTGATTGGCGAGCGCGCCTGACATGTGGTGGCCGAGCACAGTGATTGGTGCTGGAGCGGGCTTTGCAGTGGCCAGTATCCCTGGCGCATTGCTGGGCGCCTTGCTAGGTCAGGCCATGGACCGACGCCTGCGGCTGCGCGGTTGGGAGGATGTGCGCGAGCGCCTGGGCGGGCGCCCGGCGCTGCGCGATGAAGAGCTGTTGTTCGTGCTGCTCGGGCGGCTGGCCAAGAGCGATGGCCGGGTAGCGGACGGGCATATCCAGCAGGCGCGTCAGGAGATGGCGCGGCTGGACATGGCCGAGCCAGCCCGCTTGCGGGCGATTGCCGCATTCAATCGCGGCAAGTCCGGCAAGGACCGTCTCGGCCGCTATCTGCACCGCATCAAGCAGCAGCCACATGCCGCAGAAGGCACGCTGCGTGCGTGCTGGCGGATGGTGTGGGCCGATGGCAAGGCCGGGCGCCAGGAGCGTGATCTGGTCTTGGCTTGGGGGCAACAGCTGGGGCTGAGCCGGCGCCAGGCGCAAGCGCTGTCGCTGGAGTACGAGCCGCGCAAGACCACCGCCGAGGGCACGACCTTGACCTATGCGGCGGCGTTGCGCCTGCTCGGGGTTGAGGCGGATACCGCGGGGGACAAGGTCAAGCAGGCTTATCGGCGCCTGCTGAGCCGGCACCACCCTGACAAATTGGTGGGCAATGGCGCCAGTGAGGCGCAGGTGCGTGAGGCGACCGAGAAAACCCGGGAGCTGCATCAGGCCTATGCGTTGATTCGCAAGCGTCGTGGGTTGTAGGGCCTGGGTGTGAGGTGGTCGCTGCTGTCCTTATCGCGGGGCAAGCCCGCTCCCACGCCCCCCCTGTAGAGAAAATTCGGCGTGGGAGCGGGCTTGCCCAGCGATGAGGCCATTGAATCCGCCAGATTACTCCTGAGGCGACAGCCATCCTCGAACCCGCCGGAACAGCTGCTCTTGCTCTGCGGCCTTGTTGCCTGGCATGGCAATCAGCGACAACTGCCGATATTGACTGTCCTTCTGCCGCTTGCTGGCTTGCAAGCGCAATTGGGCTGCGTGCCGGTCGCCAGTACGGGTGGCGTAATAGAGATCGGCGGCTGGCACCTTGAGCGTCGGCGTCAGGCTCTCCAGGTCATGCTCCACCCGGGCCGGGGTCTGCGCCGCGACCATCACCAGCTTCTGCACCTGCGGCGGTTGCTTCTCGCTCAGGTAGCGCGCCGCCCAATAGGCACCGCTGCCATTACCTAACAGCACGATGCTGCGGGCTTTCTGCTCCTGGGCATAGGCCACGGCCGCGTCCAGCCGGGCAAAGATCCGCTCGGCGTCGGCCTGATCGTTGTGTTCGCTGGCCTCGACGGCATCGGTGCTCTGCGCAGTATCGGCCTCGGGCGCGGTGGCCTGGGCGACGTTGGCATTGGCATCGGCAGGGGTGTCCTTGGCTGGAGCGCTTTCGCCAGTGCCTTTGTCAGGCTGCGGTGCAGGCGTGCTCTCGACGCGCGCCTGGGGGCTGTCGGCGAGTAAGTCCGGCAGACTCACGCTCAGGGTGTGCCAGCCCGCATCAGGGAATTTGCTTCGCAGAGGGCCGACCGTGGTGGGCCAATCGGCATTTTCTCCAGCGCCCGGCACGATGATCAGTGCACCTTTAGGGTCGCTGTCGTTGGCCGGTTTCCACAATGCCAGGAAGCTCTCGTTACCGGCCTGCAACGTTTGTTGCTCAGCTTTGGCCACCCGGCGTTCGAGCGCCTGGGCATCTTCCTGGCTACGTTCGAGCAGCGCCGCGCGCGGAGTGGGGACGGCAGCTTCAGCGGCCGGTGCGGCCTTCTCGGCGTCTTCGGCCTGTGCGCCCAGCGGTAGGATCGAGGCCAGGCAGAACATTGCCAGCGTCGTGCGATAAAGTGTCAACATGAATCAACCCAAGACCAGAATGATACCGGCAGCCTAATAGTATTTATCCGCGACGGCCACGAGTGATGGCCGCGCTTGCCAAGACGAGCGTAGAGATGAAGCGAATGCGTCGCCTGTTGGTTATCGGCTGCTTGTGCCTGCCCTTGATCGCTTTGGCCAGGCCCTCGCCTGCGCCGACGGTGGCGCTGGAACCGGCCCAGCAGCAATGGCTGGAAGAACACCGCAGCCTGCGTGTTGGCCTGGTGCTGCAAGCGCCGTACGCGCAGTTCGACCGGCGCCTGCAGCAGCTGTATGGGGCCAATGTCGAGTTGGTCAACTGGCTGGCCCAGGCGCTGCGCCTGGATCTGACCTGGCGCAACTTCGCCGACCAGGCAGCCCTGGAGCATGCGCTGCAGGCCGGTGAGATCGATTTCGCCCCAGGCCTTACGCAAACTCCGGCCAGTCTGCGCTTGTGGTTGTTCAGCGACCCCTACATGCGCGTCCCGCAATTGATGGTCGGCCCGCGTACCGGCGCGGTGGCGGTCGAGCTTGAAAAAATTGGCGCGGGTGAGCGGGTTGCGGTGCGCATGCCCAGCACCCTGGCCGATTACCTGCGGGGCAACTACGCCAACCTCAACTTGCAGGGTGTACCTAACGAACGCCAGGCCCTGCGGTTGCTGCTGGGCGGGCAGGCGAGCTATGCCGTGTTGGACGAGGCCCAGCTCAGCCGGTTGTCGCGCGAGAGTGAGTTCAGTGATCTGGCGGTGGTCGGCGATATCGGCCTGCCACAGTTGCTGCGGGTTGGCTCCAGGCGTGATTGGCCGTTACTGGCCGATGTGCTGGAGCGCGGTCTACAGGCCATGCCAGCCAAAGAGCTGGAGCAGTTGCACCAGCGCTGGCTGCAACCGAAGTATCCGCGCCTGAGTGACAGCACAGGCTTCTGGCAGAATTTGGCGCTGCTGTTCGGCATGCTGCTGCTGTGCGCCATCGCCACGCTGGTCTGGCAGCGTCGCCAGCAGCGGCAGTTGGAGCGCAGCCTGCTGGCGGCCAGGGATAACCTGCATGAACGCCAGGCGCGGGAAGAAGCGCTGCGTTTGAGCCAGTTCTCTATCGACCAGAGCACCGTGGGCATTCTCTGGGTCAATTGGGACAGTCATGTGCGCTACGCCAACCATGCCGCAGAACGCATGCTGGGGTATGGCGAAGGCGAACTGCTCGAGCGGCCGTTGATCGATTTCGAGCCGAATCTGCAAATGGATCGCTGGCTTGAACTGTGGAAGCGTGCCCGCACCGGTGATGGCGGCGCCCAGCAGTTCGAAAGCCAGTGCCTGCGCGCCGACGGCAGCCTGCTGCCGGTCGACCTGTCGCTGAGCTTTCTGCGTTTTCGCGATGCCGAGTACCTGGTGGTGTTCCTCACCGATGTTACCGAGCGCCGCCGTGCCCTGGCCGCCCTGCGCGAAAGCGAGGCGCGGCTCAAGGGCATCGCTGGCAACGTGCCGGGGCTGGTGTTCCGCCTGGAGCGTGATCCGGCCGAGGGCGATCTGGAGTTTCCCTACATCAGTGAAGGCAGCGAGGCGTTGGTGGGCTACGCGCCGGCAGCGATCCAACACCCTGAGATGGGCCTGCGTAACTTGGTCCATCCGCAGGACCGCGCCGACTATCACCGCGTCCAGGACCTGGCCCTGGCCAACAATCAGGACTGGTCCTGGCAGGGGCGCATCCTCACCCGCCAGGGCGAGCAGCGCTGGGCCGATATCAAGGCCAGTACCCGGCGCCTGGCCGATGGACGGGTGGTGTGGGACGGTGTGGTCTGGGACATCACCCAGAGCAAGCGGGCCGAGCTGGCCCTGGCGCAATCCCAAGGACAGTTGCGCGAGTTGTCGGCGCACCTGGAAAGCGTGCGCGAGGAAGAGAAGGCGCGCATCGCCCGAGAGGTACACGATGAGCTGGGGCAGATGCTCACCGTGCTCAAGCTAGAGGTGTCGATGTGCGAGCTGGCCTATGCCGAACTCGACCCTGGGCTCAACGAACGCCTGACCAGCATGAAGCGCCTGATCGCCCAGCTGTTCCAACTGGTGCGTGACGTGGCCACCGCCCTGCGTCCGCCGATCCTGGATGCGGGCATCGCTTCGGCCATCGAATGGCAGGCGCGGCGTTTCGAGGCGCGCACGCAGATTCCTTGCCTGGTGCAAGTGCCGGAGCATCTGCCAGCCTTGAGTGATGCCAAGGCCACGGGGCTATTTCGCATCCTCCAGGAGGCATTGACCAACGTGATGCGCCACGCTCAGGCTCATACCGTGCAGATCGAACTGGTGCACGAGCATGACGTACTGCGCATGAGCATCATCGATGATGGGGTAGGATTTTGCACCGATCAGGCCAGGCCAACGTCCTTTGGCCTGGTGGGAGTGCGCGAGCGGGTCCTGATGCTTGGCGGCAGCATGACTCTGGACAGTGAGCCAGGTGAAGGCAGTAGCCTGAGTGTGAGCATTCCTCTGGATTAGGAGAGTAAGCGTGATTCGAGTGCTGGTGGCCGAAGACCACACCATAGTTCGTGAAGGCATCAAGCAGTTGATCGGCCTGGCCAAGGACATGCAGGTGGCGGGGGAGGCCGGCAATGGCGAGCAATTGCTCGAGACCCTGCGCCACACCCCTTGTGAAGTGGTGTTGCTGGATATCTCCATGCCTGGGGTCAATGGCCTGGAGGCGATCCCGCGGATCCGCGCGTTGAACAACCCACCAGCGATCTTGATGTTGTCGATGCATGATGAAGCGCAGATGGCCGCCCGCGCCTTGAAAGCGGGCGCCGCTGGCTACGCCACCAAGGACAGCGATCCGGCGCTGTTGCTCACCGCTATTCGCCGGGTAGCCGGAGGCGGGCGCTATATCGACCCATCGCTGGCCGACCGGATGGTCTTCGAGGTTGGCCTGACCGAGACCCGGCCGCTGCATACCTTGCTTTCGGAACGTGAGTTCTCGGTCTTCGAGCGCCTCGCCCAAGGCGCCAACGTCAACGACATCGCCCAGCAACTGGCGCTGTCGAGCAAGACCATCAGCACCCACAAGGCGCGACTGATGCAGAAGCTCAAGGTTAACTCGCTGGCGGAGCTGGTCAAGTACGCCATGGAGCACAAGTTGGTGTGAGTGTTCTGCTTGCGACATGGCCAGGTTCCCGGCTTGCCCCATACCTGTAGGAGCGGGCTTGCCCGCGATGGCTGAAAGCCAGGCATTAGAGGAGGCCGCGCCGGCGTTATCGCGAGGCAAGCCCGCTCCCGCGTAGCGATTGATTTATCTGAGGGCGTCAGCCTTGTAGGGCAATCCCTACACACAATCTTCCAACTGGATGATGGCATTCTCTCAGCACCCCCGATTTGCGGGCACTTGCGCCTTCTCTAACCTTCACTCACGCAGTCATCCAACAAGAAGGTGCAGGCATGAGCGAGGCGAATTCGAACGCTGCCACCAGCGAGACGCTGGTCAGTTTCCGTGGTGTGCAGAAGAGCTACGACGGCGAATCGCTGATCGTCAAAGACCTCAACCTGGACATCCGCAAGGGCGAGTTCCTCACCTTGCTGGGCCCTTCCGGTTCGGGCAAGACCACCAGCCTGATGATGCTGGCCGGCTTCGAAACGCCCACCGCTGGCGAGATCCAGCTGGCGGGTCGCTCGATCAACAACGTGCCGCCGCACAAGCGCGACATCGGCATGGTGTTCCAGAACTACGCGCTGTTCCCGCATATGACCGTGGCCGAGAACCTGGCCTTCCCCTTGAGCGTGCGCAACCTGAGCAAGACCGACATCAGCGAGCGGGTCAAGCGCGTGCTCGGCATGGTCCAGCTCGATGCCTTCGCCAAGCGCTACCCAGGCCAGCTCTCCGGTGGCCAGCAACAGCGGGTGGCCCTGGCCCGTGCGCTGGTGTTCGAGCCGCAGCTGGTTCTGATGGACGAGCCACTCGGCGCCCTCGACAAGCAGCTGCGCGAACACATGCAGATGGAGATCAAGCACATCCACCAGCGCCTTGGCGTAACCGTGGTGTACGTGACCCACGACCAGGGCGAGGCTTTGACCATGTCCGACCGTGTGGCGGTGTTCCATCAAGGTGAAATCCAGCAGATCGCCGACCCGCGCACCCTCTATGAAGAGCCGCGCAACACCTTCGTCGCCAACTTCATCGGCGAGAACAACCGCCTCAACGGCACCCTGCTGGCGCGCAATGGCGAGCGTTGCCAGGTGCAGCTGGCGCGTGGCGAGCGGGTCGAGGCGCTGGCGGTCAACGTTGGCGAGGCGGGCGATCCGGTGACCTTGTCGATCCGCCCCGAGCGCGTACGGCTCAATGGCCACAGTGAAAGCTGCGTCAACCGCTTCTCCGGGCGGGTGGCCGAGTTCATCTACTTGGGCGACCACGTGCGGGTGCGCCTGGAAGTCTGCGGCAAAGGCGACTTCTTCGTGAAGCAGCCGATTGCCGAACTCGACCCGGCCCTGGCCGTGGGCGATGTGGTACCGCTTGGCTGGGAGGTCGAGCACGCTCGCGCGCTCGACCCGATTGCCGAAGCCCACTGATGGTTCGCTTAACCAACCCTGTACTGTGGAGAGAATAATAATGCGCAAGCAGTTGAAACTGACCGCCCTGGCCCTCGGCCTGTTCGCCGCAGGCCAAGCCCTGGCCGCGGACTTGACCGTGGTGTCGTTCGGCGGGGCCAACAAGGCCGCCCAGGTCAAGGCGTTCTACGAGCCGTGGGAGAAGGCTGGCAAGGGCAAGATCGTCGCGGGTGAGTACAACGGCGAGATGGCCAAGGTCAAAGCCATGGTCGACACCAAAAGCGTGTCGTGGAACCTGGTCGAGGTCGAGTCGCCGGAGCTGGCTCGTGGTTGCGACGAGGGCATGTTCGAAGAACTCGACCCCGCGCTGTTCGGTGACGAGGCCGACTACGTGCCCGGCGCTATCCAGCCATGCGGCGTAGGCTTCTTCGTCTGGTCCACGGTACTGGCGTACAACGCTGACAAGCTCAAGACCGCACCCACCAGTTGGGCCGATTTCTGGGACACCAAGCAATTCCCGGGCAAGCGTGGCCTGCGCAAAGGCGCCAAGTACACCCTGGAATTCGCCTTGATGGCTGACGGCGTCGCACCCAAGGACGTGTACAAGGTGCTCGCCACCAAAGAGGGTGTAGACCGCGCCTTCAAGAAACTCGACGAGCTCAAGCCGAGCATTCAGTGGTGGGAAGCCGGCGCCCAGCCGCCACAGTACCTGGCCTCGGGTGACGTGGTCATGAGCTCGGCCTATAACGGCCGGATCGCCGCGGTACAGAAAGAGAGCAACCTCAAGGTGGTGTGGAACGGCGGCATCTACGACTTCGACGCCTGGGCCATCCCCAAAGGCGCCAAGGACGTGGAAGAGGCTAAGAAGTTCATCGCCTACACCGTGCAGCCCGAGCAGCAGAAGACCTACTCGGAGAACATCGCCTACGGCCCGGCCAACTCCAAGGCCGTACCGCTGCTGGCCGATGCCGTGAAGAAAGACATGCCGACCACGCCTGAGAACATCGCCAACCAGGTGCAGATCGACGTGGCTTTCTGGGCCGACAACAGCGAGCAACTGGAGCAACGCTTCAACGCTTGGGCTGCGAAGAAGTAACTGCGCCATCGGAGCGCCGGGCACTTCCGGCGCTCCCTGTTTCCCAGATTTTCGGAGTTCGCCATGGCCATTGCAGTGCCCCTTAAAGAAGGCGCAGGTCCAAACCTGAAACAGCGCCTCAAGCATGCCGAGCGGGTCAACCGCTGGAAGGCCCAGGCGTTGATCGCGCCGCTGGCGCTGTTCCTGCTGCTGGTGTTCCTGGTGCCGATCGCGGCGCTGTTGTACAAAAGCGTCGGCAACCCCGAGGTGGTCGCCGGCCTGCCGCGGACCGTCGAGGCGATCGAGCAGTGGGACGGCAAAAGCCTACCGGGCGAAGAGGTCTACAAGGCGCTGAGCCTGGACCTGCCCGAGGCGCGCAAGAACCAGACCCTGGGCGATCTGTCCAAACGCTTGAACATGGAGCTGGCCGGTTATCGCAGCCTGCTGTCGAAGACTGCGCGGGCGCTGCCGTTGAAGACTGAACCTGGCTCTTATAAAGAAGCACTGCAAACGCTCGATGAGCGTTGGGGCGATCCGGCCTATTGGCAGGCGATCCGCCGCAATACCAGCACCGTCACCCCGTATTACTTGCTGGCCTCGGTCGACCATCGTATCGACGACCTGGGTGAGCTGGCCAAGGCCACGCCAGACCAGGCGATCTACCTGGATATTTTCGCCCGCACCCTGTGGATGGGTGTGGTGATCACTGTTATCTGCTTGTTGTTGGCCTACCCGCTGGCCTATCTGCTAGCCAACCTGCCAACCCGGCAGAGCAACTTGTTGATGATCCTGGTGCTGTTGCCGTTCTGGACCTCGATCCTGGTGCGGGTCGCGGCCTGGATCGTGCTGTTGCAGTCGGGTGGATTGATCAACAGTGCGCTGATGGCCATGGGCATCATCGATGAGCCGCTGGAGTTGGTGTTCAACCGCACAGGTGTGTACATCTCGATGGTGCACATCCTGCTGCCGTTCATGATCCTGCCGCTGTACAGCGTGATGAAGGGCATCTCGCCGAGCTATATGCGCGCCGCAATCTCGCTGGGTTGCCATCCGTTCGCCAGTTTCTGGCGGGTGTACTTCCCGCAGACCTACGCCGGCGTGGGCGCTGGCTGCTTGTTGGTGTTCATCCTGGCCATCGGCTACTACATCACCCCGGCGTTGCTGGGCAGCCCGAACGACCAGATGGTCAGCTATTTCGTCGCCTTCTATACCAACACCAGCATCAACTGGGGCATGGCCACTGCGTTGGGCGGGCTGTTGCTGCTGGCGACCGTGCTGTTGTACCTGATCTATAGCTGGCTGGTGGGCGCTAGCCGCCTGCGCTTGAGCTGAGGAGCCTTGTCATGCTGAGTCCATACATGTCGCCCGTGGAGCGGGTCTGGTTCTACAGCCTGCGGATTCTCTGCGGCTTGATCCTGTTGTTCCTGGTGCTGCCGGTGTTGGTGATCATCCCGCTGTCATTCAACAGCGGCAGTTTCCTGGTCTACCCACTGCAGGGCTTCTCGCTGCAGTGGTACCACGACTTCTTCGCCTCGGCCGAGTGGATGCGGGCGTTGAAGAACAGCATCATCGTCGCCCCGGCGGCGACCGTGCTGGCCATGGTGTTTGGCACCCTGGCGGCGATTGGCCTGACTCGCGGCGACTTCCCCGGCAAATCGTTGGTGATGGCGCTGGTGATCTCGCCGATGGTGGTGCCGGTGGTAATCATCGGTGTGGCCAGCTACTTGTTCTTTGCCCCGCTGGGGATGGGCAACAGCTTCATCTCGCTGATTCTGGTGCATGCGGTGCTGGGTGTGCCGTTCGTCATCATCACCGTGTCGGCGACCCTGCAAGGCTTCAACTACAACCTGGTGCGGGCCGCGGCCAGCCTGGGGGCGTCGCCGCTGACGGCGTTTCGGCGGGTGACCTTGCCGCTGATTGCCCCGGGGGTGATCTCCGGCGCGTTGTTCGCCTTTGCCACCTCGTTCGATGAAGTGGTGGTGACGCTGTTCCTGGCAGGCCCTGAGCAGGCGACCTTGCCGCGGCAGATGTTCAGCGGCATTCGCGAGAACCTCAGCCCGACCATTGCCGCAGCGGCGACGTTGCTGATCGCGTTCTCGGTGATTTTGCTGCTGACCCTGGAATGGTTGCGTGGGCGTAGTGAGAAGCTGCGTACTCAACAGCCTATCTAAACGTGCATCCCGTGGGAGCGGGCTTGCCCCGCGATAGCGATTGCGAATACTCGATCGCTATCGCGGGGCAAGCCCGCTCCCACGTATCTCCTAGTGATGCCTCCGCTGTCGGATCTTGCGCCAATTCGTCGACACGGATTGATACCAATCAGCCCGTATCGATTTCCCTGAGTTACAATGCGCGCCACCGTGATTCTGCCAACAGGTGCGCCATGCAGCCCTACGCTATTGCCCCCTCCATTCTTTCCGCCGATTTCGCCCGTCTGGGTGAGGACGTCGACAAGGTGCTGGCCGCCGGGGCCGACATCGTTCACTTCGATGTCATGGACAACCATTACGTCCCCAACCTGACCATCGGCCCGATGGTCTGCAGCGCTTTGCGCAAGTACGGCGTGACCGCGCCAATCGACGTGCACCTGATGGTCAGCCCAGTCGACCGGATCATCGGCGACTTCATCGAAGCCGGCGCGACCTACATCACCTTCCACCCAGAAGCCACCACGCACATCGACCGCTCGCTGCAGTTGATCCGCGATGGCGGTTGCAAGGCTGGCCTGGTGTTCAACCCGGCCACTGGCCTGGATGCACTGAAGTACGTGATGGACAAGATCGACATGGTCCTGCTGATGAGCGTCAACCCAGGCTTCGGCGGCCAGAAGTTCATCCCCGGCACCCTCGACAAGCTGCGTGAAGCGCGTGCGCTGATCGACGCCAGTGGCCGCGATATCCGCCTGGAGATCGATGGCGGCGTCAACGTCAACAACATCCGCGAGATCACCGCCGCTGGCGCTGATACCTTCGTTGCCGGCTCGGCGATCTTCAATGCCCCGGACTACCAGGAAGTGATCGCCAAGATGCGCGCCGAAATGGCCCTGGCCCGCCCATGAGTGGCTTCGAGCAGCTGTTCCCGGGGACGCTGCCCAGGCTGGTGATGTTCGATCTGGATGGCACGTTGATCGATTCAGTCCCCGACCTGGCCGCAGCCGTCGACCGCATGCTGCTCGAACTGGGTCGCCCGCCCGCTGGCCTTGAGGCGGTACGCCACTGGGTCGGCAATGGTGCTCAGGTTCTGGTCCGCCGTGCCCTGGCCGGCGGTCTTGAACATGAACAGGTAGACGATCAGCTGGCTGAACAGGGCCTGGCCTTGTTCATGGAGGCTTACGCCCAAAGCCATGAACTGACCGTGGTTTATCCTGGTGTGCGCGACACCCTGCGCTGGCTGCGCAAGCAGGGGGTGGAGATGGCGCTGATCACCAACAAGCCGGAGCGCTTCGTCGCGCCGTTGCTCGACCAGATGAAGATCGGCCGTTATTTTCGCTGGATCATCGGTGGCGACACCCTGCCACAGAAAAAGCCTGATCCGGCCGCCTTGCTGTTCGTGATGAAAATGGCTGGGGTCGAGCCTGGGCAAGCGCTGTTCGTCGGTGACTCGCGCAGCGATGTCCTGGCGGCCAAGGCTGCCGGGGTGAAGTGTGTCGGGCTGAGCTACGGCTACAACCATGGCCGACCGATCCATGAAGAAACCCCGAGCCTGGTGATCGATGATCTGCGTGCCCTGTTGCCTGGTTGCGTAGTCACCGACACTGGGATAACGTTGGCGGACCTTCAAGCCTCACAAGACAGAGAGTCCACCGTGGCGGTTACTGGCAAATTCTGGATGAAAGTCATCAAGGCCCTGGCCCGTTGGCGTTGGCGCGCCTGACTTCTGCCCGCCGGCCCCTGCCGGCACGTCCGTTTGCCCGACCCCATTGCTGCTTGCTCCGAGGCTACTCATGACCCGCGAAGAATTCCTGCGCCTGGCTGCTGCCGGCTACAACCGCATTCCCCTGGCCTGCGAAACCCTGGCCGACTTCGACACCCCGCTGTCGATCTACCTGAAACTGGCTGACCAGGCCAACTCCTACCTGCTCGAGTCGGTTCAGGGCGGCGAGAAGTGGGGTCGTTATTCGATGATTGGCCTGCCATCGCGCACCGTGATGCGCGTGCATGGCTACCACGTGAGCATCCTGCAGGATGGCGAGCAGGTAGAAAGCCATGAAGTGGAAGATCCACTGGCCTTCGTCGAAACCTTCAAGGACCGCTACAAAGTCGCTGACATCCCGGGCCTGCCACGCTTCAACGGCGGCCTGGTTGGCTACTTTGGCTATGACTGCGTGCGTTATGTGGAAAAGCGCCTGGGCGCCTGCCCCAACCCGGATCCGCTGGGTGTGCCAGACATTCTCCTGATGGTCTCGGATGCGGTGGTGGTGTTCGACAATTTGGCTGGCAAGATGCACGCCATCGTCTTGGTCGACCCCTCCGAGGAGCAGGCCTTCGAGCAAGGCCAAGCGCGCCTGCAAGGCCTCTTGGCCAAACTGCGTGAGCCGATCACTCCACGTCGCGGCCTGGACCTGAGCGGGCCAATGGCGGCCGAGCCTGCGTTCCGCTCAAGCTTTACCCAAGCTGACTACGAGCGTGCGGTCGACACCGTCAAGGAATACATCCTGGCCGGTGACTGCATGCAGGTAGTGCCGTCGCAGCGTATGTCGATCGACTTCAAGGCCGCGCCAATCGATCTGTACCGCGCGCTGCGCTGCTTCAACCCGACGCCTTACATGTACTTCTTCAACTTTGGCGACTTCCATGTGGTGGGCAGCTCGCCGGAGGTGCTGGTGCGGGTCGAAGATAACCTGGTCACGGTACGGCCGATCGCAGGGACCCGCCCGCGTGGTGCTACCGAAGAAGCGGACCGGGCGCTTGAGGAGGACCTGCTCAGTGATGATAAAGAGATCGCCGAACACCTGATGCTGATCGACCTGGGCCGCAACGATGTCGGTCGGGTGTCTTCGACAGGCAGCGTACGCCTGACCGAGAAGATGGTGATCGAGCGTTATTCCAACGTCATGCACATCGTGTCCAACGTGACCGGCCAGCTGCGAGAAGGCCTGACGGCGATGGATGCGCTGCGGGCCATTCTGCCAGCCGGGACCTTGTCGGGTGCGCCAAAGATTCGTGCGATGGAGATCATCGACGAGCTGGAGCCGGTCAAACGCGGCGTCTATGGTGGGGCGGTCGGCTACTTTGCCTGGAACGGGAACATGGACACCGCGATCGCTATCCGCACCGCGGTGATCAAGGATGGCGAGCTGCACGTGCAGGCCGGCGGCGGTATCGTGGCCGACTCGGTGCCGGCGCTGGAGTGGGAAGAGACCATCAACAAACGCCGCGCCATGTTCCGCGCGGTGGCCTTGGCCGAGCAAACGCCGCAAGGCTGATTATTTTTGGGGCTGCACAGCAGCCCTTCGCGTCGGTTCGGCGCCGCCCTTCAGAGCGGCGCTATCCCTGTAGGAGCGGGCTTGCCCGCGAAGGGCTGCACAGCAGCCCCAACATCTCAAAAGTCCAGACTCACAGCCAGGCTCACCCCCTGCTGAGTCAACTCATCACTCTTGCGCCAGTTGTAGTTCCCACGCACATGCACCCCCGCGGTCAGCTCATGCGACAGTCCTAAGCTGGCCCGCGTCAGATTGCTCTGCGGCGTATACCCGGTCAGGGTGAAGTCGTTCGCCGGCAGACTGGTCAAATGCATCGTCACATCTTGCTGGTCATCCTCGAACTCATGCTCGCGAGCGACTTCGGCAAACACGCGCGTCGAAGGCGCGAACTGGTAGCTGCCTTGCAACCCCGCCCCGAGCCGGCGCGATGTACGTTCCTGATCATCGAAGCCCAGCGCAGTCGAGCGACCACTGTTCTCGTCATAACCATCCACCTTGACCCGCGCATAGTCGGCGCTGATGAACGGCGCAAGCTGCCAGGCACTCGCCTCGGCTGCCAGGTTGTAGCCCAGGCGCCCGGTCACCGCCCAGGCTTCGCCATCGGTATCACCCTTTTCACTGCGATCATTCACCCCCAGGGCAAACGTGCGCTTGAGGTCGCGGTAGTCCAGATGCCCGGCGCTCAGCGCTGCATCCGCCCACCAACGATTGGCCCGGTACTGGGCGAACACCGAGGCCAGGTAACTGTCGAGCTTGTAGTCCGAATCCTGTTCGCCGGCCTCCAGCTTCTGCCGATAGACCCCAGCGGCTAAGCCCAGGCGCCAAGCCTCGTCGAGCCGGTAGCTGCCACCCACGGTCAGGTTATAGCCACGGCCATCGCCACTGGCGCTGCTGCGCTGGTCATCGAAGTCCAGATCCTGAGCGCCGGTGGCAACGATCGCCTGCCACTGACCGACCGCTTGCCAGGGCGTCTGCCACTGATTACGCAACTCGTCTTGATGGGCACGCAGGCTGGCGTGGGCCATTTCGGGTAGCAGGGTCAGTTCCCACGGCGCAGAGATGATCGAATAGGCGTAGTCGGCAATCAGTTGCTGGCCGGCGATGGTCGGGTGTACGGCATCGTTGAACAGCAGCTTGGTCGGATCCGGGCTGGCGCCGTTTTCGCCATAGACCGGGTTCTGGCAACTGCTGCCGCTATAGCAGCTGGCCACCAGGTTCTGATCTGTAGCCAGGCCGAATTGCGCTGGGTTGGCCAGCGCCTCGCTGAGCAGTACGGGAATGTTCAGCGGGATGATTTCGGCATCGATCTGGCTCAGCTGATTGACCAGTGCCTGATTGAACACGCTCGACAGCTGCGACAGCGGGCCTTGCTGGGGCGTGCCGCTGAAGTTTGGGGTTTGGCCGAGATCGGGCAACAGCCAGACCATGATGTAGCGTGCGCCTCCCTGTTGCAGGGCCTGGGCACTGGCGGCCAGGCGGGTACCGGCTGCGGCGGCCTCGATTGGGCTGGTGACCAGCCCTTGGAGGAAGTCATTGCCGCCGCCGGTCAGGTAATACAAGGCATTTGGATCGGCGCGCAGACCGTTGGCCAGATAGCCATCCCGTTCGCGCAGCACGAGCCCGGCACCCGGGTTGCCCGGCGGGATCACCGTCTTCGAGGTGTCTGTGATCGAGTCGAGGATCTGTTCAGTGGTGTAACCGCCCACCGCCCAGTTGTTGCCATCGGGGCGAATGCCCAGCGAAGTCGAAGGGTTGAGGTCGTCGGGTGCGATCCCCAGCCGCCCGCCAAGGAGCATCGGCGATACCGGTGCGTAGTTGCCGTTGGCATCGCGGTTGGTGAAGCGCATGCCGTTGGTGCCACCGGTGAGATCTGGGAACTGCCCGGCGTCACTGAGACTGTCGCCAAACACGCTCAGCGTGGAGTAGGGCGAAGGTGCGGCGATTGCCTGGCTGCAGGCCAGGGCGAGCGAGCAGAGGGAGTACCGCAACAAGCGAGAAGTGCGCATGGTAGATGTCCTTTTCATTGTTTTTATCGACACGAGTGAATGACCTTAGCAAAACCAAGGGCATGCAGGGCTAGTCCATTCGTTTCCCCATATTTACCGGCATATTGCGCCCATCGCCCCGGTAAGCTACTGTGCCGGAACGTATGAACGAGACCTACCCCGTGTTGATCGTCAGCAAACTCTTGATGCGCGTTATCAAGGCTCACGCCCGTTGGCGTTGGCGCGCCTGACTTTATCTCCTGCCGGCCCGCCCGGCTCGCTCCTGTCTGCCTTCCTTTTGCTTGATCCAGCGCCCTGTGCGCGATTGCCCGCGCCTGCGGGCGGCAGTGGAAGGCTCGAATCAAAAGTCAGTATTCAAGAGGTTTGCCCCAGATGTTACTGATGATCGACAACTATGACTCTTTCACCTACAACGTCGTTCAGTACCTCGGCGAGTTGGGTGCCGAGGTCAAGGTCATCCGCAATGACGAGATGACCATCGGCCAAATTGAAGCGCTCAAGCCTGAGCGCATCGTCGTCTCGCCAGGCCCATGCACGCCGAGCCAGGCCGGCGTGTCCATCGAAGCCATCCTGCACTTTGCCGGCAAACTGCCGATCCTTGGCGTGTGCCTGGGCCATCAGTCGATTGGCCAGGCGTTCGGCGGTGATGTGGTGCGTGCTCGCCAGGTCATGCACGGCAAGACCAGCCCGGTGCATCACCGCGACCTGGGTGTGTTCGCTGGGCTGAACAATCCGCTGACCGTGACCCGCTACCACTCGTTGGTGGTCAAGCGTGAAACCCTGCCTGAGTGCCTGGAAGTCACCGCCTGGACTGCCCTTGAGGATGGTTCGGTGGATGAGATCATGGGCCTGCGCCACAAGACCTTGAACATCGAAGGGGTGCAGTTCCACCCCGAGTCGATTCTGACCGAGCAGGGCCACGAGCTGTTCGCCAACTTCCTCAAGCAGACCGGCGGCCGCCGCTAAGGACCGAACATGGATATCAAAAGCGCGCTGAGCCGCATCGTCGGTCATCTGGATCTTTCCACTGAGGAAATGAGCGACGTCATGCGCCAGATCATGACCGGCCAATGCAGCGAGGCGCAGATCGGCGCGTTCCTGATGGGCATGCGCATGAAAAGCGAGAGCATCGATGAGATCGTCGGTGCAGTGTCGGTAATGCGGGAGCTGGCCGAGAAGGTCGAGCTGCAAAGCCTCGATCAGGTGGTCGATATCGTCGGCACCGGTGGCGATGGCGCCAACATCTTCAACGTATCCACGGCTTCGTCGTTCGTGCTTGCCGCAGCCGGCTGCAAAGTGGCCAAGCACGGCAACCGCGCGGTTTCTGGCAAGAGCGGCAGCGCCGACCTGCTGGAAGCGGCCGGCATCTACCTGAACCTCACCCCGGTGCAGGTCGGCCGTTGCATCGACAGCCTAGGCATAGGCTTCATGTTTGCCCAGAGCCACCACAAGGCAATGAAGTATGCCGCAGGCCCGCGTCGCGAGCTGGGGCTGCGCACCCTGTTCAACATGCTCGGCCCGCTTACGAATCCGGCCGGTGTGAAGCACCAGGTGGTCGGCGTGTTCACCCAGGCCCTGTGCCGACCGCTGGCCGAAGTGCTGCAGCGGATGGGCAGCAAGCATGTCCTGGTGGTGCACTCCAAGGATGGCCTGGACGAATTCAGCCTGGCGGCACCTACTTTTGTTGCCGAACTGAAGAATGACCAGATCAGCGAATATTGGGTCGAGCCCGAAGACCTCGGCATGAAGAGCCAGAGCTTGCATGGCTTGGCCGTCGAAGACCCGCAGGCTTCTTACGAGTTGATCAAAGATGCCTTGGGTCGGCGCAAGACCGAGAACGGCCAGAAAGCCGCTGAGATGATTGTGCTCAATGCCGGCGCTGCGCTGTACGCTGCCGATCACGCAATGACCTTGGCCCAGGGCGTAGAGCTGGCCCATGACGTGCTGCACACCGGCCTTGCCTGGGAAAAACTCCAGGAGCTGGGCGCCTTCACCGCCGTATTCAAGCAGGAGAACGAAGCATGAGCGTGCCGACCGTGCTGGAAAAGATCCTCGCCCGCAAAGTCGAGGAAGTCGCCGAGCGCAGCGCCCGGGTCAGCCTGGCAGAGCTCGAGCACCTGGCCAAAGCGGCCGATGCCCCGCGTGGCTTTGCCAATGCGTTGATCGAGCAGGCCAAGCGCAAGCAACCAGCGGTAATTGCCGAGATCAAGAAAGCGTCGCCGAGCAAGGGTGTGATCCGCGAAAACTTCGTACCTGCAGAAATCGCCGTCAGCTACGAGAAGGGTGGGGCGACCTGCCTGTCGGTGCTGACTGACGTCGATTACTTCCAGGGGGCCGACGCTTACCTGCAGCAGGCGCGTGCTGCTTGCCGCCTGCCGGTGATTCGCAAGGACTTCCTCATCGATCCCTACCAGGTGGTCGAAGCTCGGGCCTTGGGCGCTGACTGTGTATTGCTGATCGTCTCCGCGCTGGATGACGTGCGCATGGCTGAATTGGCCGCAGTGGCCAAGGATGTCGGCCTTGATGTACTGGTCGAAGTGCATGATGGTGACGAGCTCGAGCGGGCGCTGAACACCCTCGACACGCCTTTGGTGGGGGTCAACAACCGCAACCTGCACACCTTCGAAGTCAGCCTGGAAACCACGCTCGACCTGCTGCCGCGCATCCCACGCGATCGCCTGGCGATCACCGAGAGCGGTATCTTCAATCGCGCTGATGTCGAGCTGATGGAAATCAACGAGGTGTATTCGTTCCTGGTCGGTGAAGCGTTCATGCGCGCCGAGCATCCCGGGCATGAGCTGCAGCGGTTGTTCTTCCCGCAGCGGCCGGTACAGAACACGGTTCAGGCGCTGGACTGATCGCATCGCAAGCCGGCTAACGCCGGCTTGTTTGTTTTGACTGCTATGGCCTCTTCAGCACAGGTGAATTGATGACCGACCAACCTCTGGCGTTGACCGTCGAACAAGGATTGCACGCCGAGCAGGAGTTGCTGACAGCGGTGTGCCGTGGAGAGCGTGATGCTGGCGTGCTGTTCTGGCGACCGACCGACCACGCGCTGGTTATGCCGCGGCGCATGAGCCGATTGGAAAACTTCGAGGCGGCCTGCGCCGAGCTGGCAATTGCCGGTTGGCCGGTGCTGTTGCGTGAAACGGGCGGCGAGCCAGTGCCGCAGTCGCACTCGACGGTCAACGTTGCGTTGGTCTACGTGGCGCCGCGCAGCGAAGGCGATCATGGCCGTATCGAGAATGCCTACGAGCGTCTATGCCTGCCATTGTGCGATGTGCTGCGCGAGTGGGGTGGAGTGGCTTCGGTCGGCGAGATCGACGGCGCCTTCTGCGATGGGCGCTACAACGTCAATCTCAATGGTCGCAAGCTGGTCGGCACGGCCCAGCGCTGGCGCCAGGGCTTGGGCGGCAAGCGCCCGGTGGTGCTGGTGCACGGGGCGCTGCTGCTGGACAACGAGCGCGAGTCAATGGTGGCGGCGGTCAACCGCTTCAATGAATGCTGTGATATCGACCAGCGTTGCCGGGCCGATAGCCACATCGCCCTGCACGAAGTGGCGCCGGCCGTGCCATGGTTCGAGCGCCTGTCCCAGGCCTATGCGCAGGTGATCGCGCAGCTGCCCAAAGATTAACGGGTGCCGTAGACCACCATGGTCTTGCCCTTGACCTGAACCAGGCTGCGTTCTTCGAGATCCTTGAGGACGCGGCCGACCATCTCCCGCGAACAACCGACAATCCGGCCGATTTCCTGGCGAGTGATCTTGATCTGCATGCCATCAGGGTGGGTCATGGCGTCGGGCTGCTTGCACAGGTCGAGTAGGCAGCGGGCAACCCGGCCAGTGACATCGAAGAACGCCAGGTCGCCGACCTTGCGCGTGGTATTGCGCAGGCGCTGGGCCATCTGGCTGCCCAGGGCATAGAGAATGTCCGGGTCCTGACGGGCCACTTCGCGGAACTTGTCGTAGCTGATTTCGGCGACTTCGCATTCGGTCTTGGCCCGAACCCAGGCGCTGCGCTGCTGCTCTTTGCCGGTTGGCTCGAACAGGCCCAGCTCACCGAAGAAATCGCCGTCGTTGAGGTAGGCGATGATCATCTCGTGGCCGTTGTCGTCTTCGATCAGGATGGTGACCGAGCCCTTGATGATGAACGACAGTGTTTCAGCCCGGTCACCGGCACAGATGATGTTGCTCTTGGCGGTGAAACGGCGGCGCTGGCAGTGCACCAGCAGCTTGTCGATGTTCTTGATCTTGGCGGAAAGGGCGGAGACGACCATCACGAAATCCTGTTCGATGTAACGCAGAGGCTTTTTATAAAGGGTGCCTGGCACTATGCGCCAGTCATTTGGCGCCAGCTTATCAGACACTGCGCCAGGCATTGGTACAAATGCGCTGCGTGTTGAGCTTTTCCGACAGCGCTACAGGGCTTAAGCTGACACCCTTTTCAGAATCTAGGGAGTCCAGCAACATGAAGGCACGCATCCAATGGGCCGGCGAAGCGATGTTCCTCGGCGAGTCGGGCAGCGGCCATGTGGTGGTCATGGATGGTCCGCCCGAGGCCGGTGGCCGCAACCTGGGCGTGCGCCCCATGGAAATGCTCCTGCTGGGCCTGGGTGGCTGCAGCAACTTTGACGTGGTCAGCATCCTGAAGAAGTCGCGCCAGGCCGTGGAAAGCTGCGAAGCCTTCCTGGAGGCTGAGCGTGCCAGTGAAGACCCCAAGGTGTTCACCAAGATCCACCTGAACTTCGTGGTCAAAGGCCGTGCGCTGAAGGAAGCGCAGGTCAAGCGGGCGGTGGAGTTGTCCGCAGAGAAATACTGCTCGGCCTCGATCATGCTCGGTCGGGCCGGGGTGGAAATCACCCACAGCTATGAGATCGTCGAACTCGGCTGATTCGTTCAAGGCCCCACAACAGGGCCAGTCCGGGCGCCAGTGCCAACAACAGGCTGGGTAGGTTCACGGCCAATAGCCCGAAGATTTCCGCGTTGCTCCAGGTACTGCCGAAGGCTTCGGCAAACAGCTGGCACTGCAGCAGCGCGGTCGTCGTCGCAGCTAGCAGGTAGGCGCCGATAAGCAATCCGGGCCTGCGGAAAAAACAGCCAAGCAGGACGAATAGCAATTGCCCGGGGACGCAGAACAGCAACAGCTCGCGCCCACTGTTGCTGTCAGGTTCGATCAGGCCGGGCAGTTCGAAGGCGAATGCCGATTGCCTGACACTGGCCGTCATCAGGCAGACGAACAGGTACGCCACCAGCACCAACCCTAGGCTTTGCAGCAAGCGCACGCCGAGCCTGCGCAACTTCAACGGCGAAGCCCTGGAAGCAACTGCAGCAAGCTACTGGGCAGTTGGGCGCGCAGGCGCTTACTCAAAGCTTCGCGATGCTGCTGGTAGAGTACGCCCAATCCGATCACGCCCAGGCCAATCAAGGTGAGCACCAGCGGGAACAGCAGCGACTCAGCAAACACCTCATACGACAGATAGCCCAGATACGCCGCTACGCCCATCGCGCCAAATACCATGAACACGGGGCGGCGCAGCAGCACCGCCACTGCCATCAGGCCAAAGTTGATCAGGCAATACAGCGCTTTGCCCAACTCACTGCCGCTGTCCATTAGGGTCAAGCCTCCCCAGAATGCCGCCAGCCCTGCCAGGTAACCCCAGAAGGCGTAATCTCTGCGAGTGCGTCCATCGACCACAAGAAAGACCAGCAGCAGGGCCAGGCCGAACCATAGCGAGACAATCCGGCGTTGCTCCCAACTGAACGGCGAGCCATAGAACCACTCGCTCAGGTCCATCGACATGAACCACAGCGCCAGGGCAATCGGCATGACGATGAAAGGGAAGGGGATCAGGCGCAGCATCAGCAGGCCGGCGAGCACGGTGGCCGCTTCCATCAACAGCCAGCCGCCCTGCACGTAGGTGTAGTACTGGTGGTAATCGGCTTGCGCATCGTCCAGTGGCCACCAACCGAGCAGGCGCTCGATGGCGAACACCGCAAGTGGCACGATGCTGACCGCAACCGCGCCGAGCACTCCGCCGGCGATCGGCTGGTCACGGCGCTGCAGGCCAACGGCGAAGAGGGTCAACAGGGTGATATAGAGAAGTGCGATCACCAGCAGGGCCCAGTCGCCAACCCGCATCCACGCTTCGGTCAGCAGCCAGCCCATCGCGCCCATGATCAGCAGGGCGCCAAAATAGAATGCGACGTGGGCCAGCTGGAAACTGCCACGGCTTTGCGGCTGTTGCTGCAAAAAGTTCAGCAGTGCTTGAGCCTGGCCCGGCTGGAGAATGCCTGCGTGTTCGGCCTGTGCCAGATCCTTGGCATCGAAACGTTCCGTCATGGCCGTGTCCCTAGATGCGGTAAGTGCTCTTGGTCATCACTTTAGCCATCAGGCTCATGCCAAAGCGTACCGGTGCGGGGAAGCGATAACCGCCCGCTTCGAGCGCCGATTCGGCATGGTGCTCTTCATCGACACGCATCTGTTCAAGAATCGCGCGGGATTTTTCGTCCTCGCTCGGCAGTTGCTCGAGATGTTCGTCCAGGTGCTTGCACACCTGATGCTCGGTGGCGGCAACAAAGCCCAGGCTGACTTTGTCACTGACCAGGCCGGCTAGCGCGCCGATGCCGAACGACATGCCATAGAACAGCGGGTTGAGCACACTGGGATGGCTGCCCAATTGGCGAATGCGTTGTTCGCACCAGGCCAAATGGTCGATCTCTTCCTCGGCGGCGTGCTCCATGGCCTTGCGCACTTGCGGCAGCTTGGCGGTCAGGGCTTGGCCTTGGTAGAGCGCCTGGGCGCACACTTCACCGGTATGGTTGATGCGCATCAGGCCGGCGATGTGCCGGGTTTGGGTTTCGTCCAGCTCGGCGTCCGGTTGGACGATGGCCGGGGAAGGGCGGGAAGGTTGGCCGCTGAAGGGCAGCAAGGTGCGCATGGCGGTATCGGCCTGCAGCAACAAGCGGTCGAGCGGCGAATAGTGACGTTCGGTAGCCATCGGGCACCTCCGCAAGAGTGATGCCCGACAGTTTACCGCAATCCCCTGACCGGGGCTTGCCTTGGATCAGCCCGGTGGCCAGTGCATCTGGCGTTGGCCGAGCACGTGCATGTGAATATGGTAGACCGTCTGGCCGCCCAGTTCGTTGCAGTTCATGACCACCCGGAAACCATCCTCGCAGCCCAATTCCTTAGCCAGGCGCTGGGCGGTGAAGAGGATGTGGCCGGCCAGGCCTTTGTCTTCTTCGGTCAGGTCGTTGAGGGTACGAATGGGCTTTTTCGGGATGACCAGAAAATGCACCGGCGCCTGTGGGGCGATATCGTGGAAGGCCAGAACCTGGTCGTCCTCGTAGATGATCTTGGCCGGG
The DNA here is from genome assembly GCF_044900155.1 of Pseudomonas sp. NPDC088890. Lineage (NCBI taxonomy): Bacteria > Pseudomonadati > Pseudomonadota > Gammaproteobacteria > Pseudomonadales > Pseudomonadaceae > Pseudomonas > Pseudomonas sp. NPDC088890. The sequence goes on from NZ_JBJDNG010000005.1 coordinate 376,757, forward strand.
ATTTCCCGGTTGATGATCTTGGTGAAGAGAGTCTCCACAGCACTTGCTCCATGGTGAGGGTCCGGGCCGAGTGTACTCAGCGCGGCGTCGCTCGCCCAGTGCTATTGCGCTTCGAGCGGGCTGTAGCGGCGATTGATGATGCCGGCCAGCTTGCGCGCCAACCAGCGCGGCAGCACCCGTGGCAGCCTTGCCAGCCAGCGATTGCGCCGACCGGGCATGATCAGCGCGCGGTTTTTATCCAGCGCACGCACGGTGTAGAGCGCGACTTCTTCGGCGCTCAGGCAGCGCTTGCCAGTTTCCAGGCGAGGAATGTGCCGCCTGGCCGAGCGGACCGGACCTGGGCAGAGGACCGAGACTTTGATCCCGGTACGCCCCAGCTCTTCGCGCAGCGCTTCGGAAAAGCTCAGCACATACGCCTTGCTGGCGGCATAGCAGGCCATCCACGGGCCGGGAGCGGCACTGGCCAATGAGGCAACGTTGAGGATCTGCCCGCCGCCCTGTACCGCCATCAGGTTGCCGATGGCATGGCACAGCCGGGTCAGGGCCAGGATGTTGACCTCCAGCAGGTCCTGCTCGTCGGCCCATTCATGGGCGAGGAACGGGCCGTAGGTACGTTGGCCTGCGCAGTTCACCAGCAGGTCGATGCGCCGTTCGCCTTCTTCAAGCTCCAGGACGAAGCCAGACAGGCGCAGGGGCTGGCTGAGGTCGCAGGCGCGCAGCAGCACCTCGACGCCAAAGCGCTGGGTCAGCTCGATGGCCAGCGGTTCCAGGGTTTCTCGATGGCGTGCCACCAGGATCAGGTTGCGCCCGCGCCGTGCCAGGGCTTCCGCCAGGGCTAGGCCCAAGCCGCTGGAAGCTCCGGTGATCATGGCGTAACGGGTCATGCAGGGCTCCTGGGGCGGCTGAAGAGGGCGCCTAGTGTACAGCCTGTCCGGGCAAGTTGTTGCCTTTTGCGAGTGGGCTCAAAGCGGCAGTTGGCGAGTGCGCGCAACGGCTTGACGGTACTCGCCATGCAGGCGTTCGATCAGTGCCTGAGTGGTCGGTAGATCGTGGATTTCACCGACACCCTGGCCGGCGGACCAGACTGTTTTCCAGGCCTTGGCTTCTTCGTCCAGGGGCTTGAGGCGGGCCTGTTCATGACTGCTCTTCAGGCTCGCCAGGTCGTAGCCGGCCTGCTCCAGACTTTGCCGCAGGAAGCTTGCCGGGACACCGGAGACAGCAGGGGTATGAATGATGTCGGCCGCCTGGGCTTCGATCAGCATGTTTTTGTAGACACTCGGGGCCTGGCTTTCTTGAGTGGCGATGAAGCGCGTCCCCATGTAGGCCAGGTCTGCGCCCAGTAGTTGTGCGGCGAGTACTTGCTCGCCGTGGTTGATGCAGCCGGCCAGCAGCAGGGTCTTGTCGAAGAACTGGCGGATTTCAGCGGCCAGGGCGAATGGGCTCCAGGTGCCTGCATGCCCACCGGCGCCTGCCGCCACCGCAATCAGGCCATCGACTCCGGCTTCGGCAGCTTTCTGCGCATGGCGGCGAGTGGTGACATCATGAAACACCAGGCCGCCATAACTGTGCACTGCGTCGACCACTTCCTTCACCGCGCCAAGGCTGGTGATGACAATTGGCACGCGGTGTTCGACGCACAAGGCCAGATCCGCCTGCAAACGCGGGTTGCTCGGGTGGACGATCAGGTTGACCGCATAGGGCGCTGGCGCCGACAAATTCCCCAGGCCTGCCTCGATTTCCTCCAGCCAAGCCTTGAAGCCAGCGCTGTCGCGTTGGTTGAGGGCTGGGAAGCTGCCCACCACGCCATTGGCGCAGCACGCCAGGACCAACTGTGGGTTGGAGATCAGGAACATCGGCGCTGCGACTACCGGTAGGCGCAGGCGTTGTTCGAGCAGGGCTGGCAATGACATGGCAGGATTCCTATGCGGACGGCTGATTAGCTCAGAACGGTTTGACCACCACCAGAATTACGATACCTAGCAGAATCACCACGGGCACTTCATTGAACCAGCGGTAAAACACGTGACTGCGGGTGTTGGTGCCAGCGGCGAAGCGTTTGCGCTGCGCGCCGCACATGTGATGGTAGCCGGTCAGCAGGATCACCAAAGTGAGCTTGGCATGCAGCCAGCCTTGGCTCAGCCAGCCGGGGGTGAGGTAGAGCATCCAGATGCCGAAGACGAATGTGGCGATCATCGCGGGGTTCATGATGCCGCGGTACAGCTTGCGCTCCATCACGGTGAAGCGTTCTTGACTGATGCTGTCCTGGCTCTGGGCGTGGTAGACGAACAGGCGCGGCAAGTAGAACAGGCCGGCGAACCAGCAGACCACGCTGACGATATGCAGCGCCTTGATCCATAGATAAAGCATGGAGGGTGTTCCTTCAGGTTTTCACGGTCGTCAGATAGTAGTGGTGAAGCGCCTCCAGGTGCATCCCAAGAGTTGTTACAGGCGGCTAGCGCCCCTATTATCGTGCGCTTTCCAGTCGGATCGTTGATAAGGGGCAAGCGTTATGATCAAGGTCGGTATCGTCGGCGGCACGGGTTACACCGGCGTCGAACTGTTGCGTCTGCTGGCGCAGCACCCTCAGGCCGAGGTTGCGGTCATCACCTCGCGCTCCGAGGCCGGTGTGGCGGTTGCCGACATGTATCCGAACCTGCGCGGTCACTATGACGGCCTGGCTTTCAGCGTGCCGGACAGCAAGACCCTGGCTGCCTGCGACGTGGTGTTCTTCGCCACGCCGCACGGTGTGGCCCACGCCCTGGCCGGCGAACTACTGGCCGCTGGCACCAAGGTGATCGACCTGTCCGCGGATTTCCGTCTGCAAGACGCGGTTGAGTGGGGCAAATGGTACGGCCAGCCGCATGGCGCACCGGAGCTACTCAAGGACGCGGTCTACGGGCTGCCTGAAGTGAACCGCGAGAAGATCCGCCAGGCGCGCCTGATCGCCGTGCCGGGTTGCTATCCAACCGCCACCCAGCTGGGTTTCCTGCCATTGCTCGAAGCGGGCCTGGCTGACCCTTCGCGACTGATTGCCGACTGCAAGTCGGGGGTCAGTGGTGCTGGCCGTGGTGCGGCGGTGGGCTCGCTATTTTGTGAGTCGGGCGAGAGCATGAAGGCCTACGCGGTCAAGGGCCACCGGCACCTGCCGGAAATCAGTCAGGGCCTGCGCCAGGCTGCCGGCCAGGACATCGGCCTGACCTTCGTGCCGCACCTGACGCCGATGATCCGCGGTATCCATGCCACGTTGTACGCGACTGTGGTCGATACCTCGGTCGACCTGCAGGCGTTGTTCGAGAAACGTTATGCCAACGAACCGTTCGTCGATGTAATGCCGGCCGGTAGCCACCCGGAAACCCGTAGCGTGCGTGGTGCCAACGTCTGTCGAATCGCTGTGCATCGCCCGCAGGGTGGTGATCTGGTGGTGGTGCTGTCGGTGATCGACAATCTGGTCAAGGGCGCGTCTGGCCAGGCTGTGCAGAACCTCAACATCCTGTTCGGCCTGGATGAGCGTATGGGCCTGTCCCACGCGGGCCTGTTGCCGTAAAGCACTGTATTGATGAAAAGCCCCGCCGAGTGCGGGGCTTTTCATTGGGGGCGACTAAAGCCGCACAATTGTTGACCGATTTTCTCGGAGAAGCGGATAATGCGCGTCATCGAGTTTTATGGCGGCACTGCGCCGGGAGAGTCAACATGAGCGTCGAATCCTTCACCCCCACGGCTTTGGAATTCACCCAAGGTGCTGCACACAAGGTGAAGACTCTGGTTAGCGAAGAGGGCAATGATCGTCTGAAGTTGCGTGTATTCGTGACAGGTGGCGGTTGCTCGGGCTTCCAGTATGGCTTCACCTTCGATGAAGAAGTCGCTGAAGACGACACCATCGTCGAACGCGAAGGTGTTTCGCTGGTGGTCGATCCGATGAGTTACCAGTACCTGGCGGGCGCGGAAGTGGATTACCAGGAAGGTCTGGAGGGCTCGCGCTTCGTGATCAAGAACCCTAACGCTGCTACGACCTGCGGCTGCGGATCTTCGTTCTCGATCTAATCATCGCTATGCAAAACGCCGCGCAATTGCGCGGCGTTTTGCTTTGTGCTGTTGCTTCAAGCTGGATAGATGGCGCCGAGAACGCGCAAACCCTTGGCCGCTGTCACGCTCGGGCGATTGGCGGGGATGCCTTCCAGGCAGCAGTGGGCAAGCCAGGCGAACGCCATGGCCTCGACCCAGTCCGGATCGATGCCATGCGCTGCGGTACTGGCAACCTGTACGCCGGGCAGCAGGGCGGCCAAGCGCCGCATCAGTGCGCCGTTGCGGGCACCGCCGCCGCACACCAGCATGGCTTCGGTGCCTGTCTGGGCGTTACGTAGTGAGTCAACGATGCTGCGTGCGGTCAGCTCGAGCAGTGTGGCCTGCACATCTTCGTCGCGATACGTCGTCAGCTCGGCCAGATGGCTGTCCAGCCAAGGCAAGTTGAACACTTCGCGGCCGGTGCTTTTTGGGCCGCTGCCGGCAAAGAACGGATCGGCCAGTAAACGACCGAGCAGGCTTTCGATCACTGTGCCGCTGGCAGCCCATGCGCCGTCGGCGTCGTAGGGCTGGGCGTGTTTGCGTTCGATCCAGGCGTCCAGCAGAACATTGCCAGGGCCACAGTCAAAGCCATGCACTGGCGTGGCCTGGTCAATCAGGCTGAGGTTACTGAAGCCACCGACATTGAGCACCGCCAGCCGCTGGCCGATGTGGCTGAACAGCGCCTCGTGGAAGGCCGGTACCAGGGGAGCACCTTGCCCGCCGGCGGCGACATCGCGGCGGCGGAAATCCCCCACCACACAGATACCCGTGAGCTCGGCCAGCAGGGCTGGGTTGCCAATCTGCACGGTAAAGCCGCGGGCAGGTTCGTGACGGATGGTCTGGCCATGGCTGCCGATCGCGCGAATGGCCTCGGGCTCCAAGCCCTGTGCCGCAAGCAGGTGTTTGATGCCTTCTGCTGCGAGGCTCGCCCAGCGGTTTTCTGCCAGGGCAGCGCGGGCTATCTCGTCAGGGCCGCTGGCGCACAGGCCGAGCAACTCCTGACGCAAATCGGCAGGCATGGGTAGATAGTGGGTGGCGAGCAGCCGCGGCTGCTCGTGGTGTTCGATCAAGGCGATGTCCAGGCCATCGAGGCTGGTTCCGGACATCACCCCCAGGTAGAGCGCCATAAGCTCAGCGCTTGTTCGCGGCGAGCAGGGTGGCCTTTTCCTGATCCATGCGAGCGATCAGCGGTTGGCTCTGCTGCATGAAACGTTGGCGCTCGGCTTTGGCGATTGGATCGGCCATAGGCACTTTCTGGCTCAGTGGGTCGACGTGCACGCCATTGACTTGGAACTCGTAGTGCAAATGCGGTCCGGTGGACAAGCCAGTGGTGCCGATGTAGCCGATGATCTGCCCTTGCTTGACCGAGCTGCCGGTCTTGATGCCTTTAGCGAAGCCTTGCATATGGCCGTAGAGCGTCTTGTAGCGGTTGCCATGGGCGATGATCACGGTGTTGCCGTAACCGCCGCGACGGCCAGCCAGTTCGATCCGGCCATCGCCAGCAGCCTTGATTGGCGTGCCGCGAGGGGCTGCATAATCGACGCCCTTGTGCGCGCGGATCTTGTTCAGGATCGGGTGCTTACGCCCATTCGAGAAGCGCGAGCTGATCCGGGCAAAGTCTACGGGGGTGCGGATGAATGCCTTGCGCAGGCTGTTGCCATCGGCCGTGTAGTAGTTGGTGTTGCCCTGTTTGTTGGTGTAGCGCACGGCGGTGTAGGTCTTGCCGCGGTTGGTGAAGCGTGCAGAGAGAATGTTGCCGGTGCCGACCACCTTGCCATCCATGACCTTCTGCTCGTAGACCACATCGAATTCGTCGCCTGGGCGGATGTCTTGGGCGAAGTCGATGTCGTAGCCGAGCACCCGCGCCATATCCATGGTCATGCTGTGCGACAAGCCGGCGCGTTGGGCCGAAGCCGACAGTGAGCTCTTGATCACGCCGTGGGCGTAGGCGGTGCGCACCACAGGCTTGCTGACTTCGCGGGCGAAGGTATAGCCCTTGTCGGTTTTGCTCAGGCGGATGGTTTCAAGGCTGCTGACTTTGCTGTGCAGGTTGGTCAACTGGCCGTCTTTGTCGAGTTCGAACTGCAGCACCTGGCCATGCTTGAGCTGGCTGAACTGCTTGGCTTGCTTGCCGCTGGCCAGCACGTCATGCACGACATTGGCTGGCAGGCCAACCTTGGCGAACAGGGTCGAAAGGGTATCGCCGCGGGCAACCACCACCTCACGATGACCTGGCGCCTTGGCCTCGGCTTCGGGCTTGCTTTCAGCACTTGGAGCTTCAGCGGTTTTCGCGGCCGGGGCATCAGCGTTTTCAATCTGGGCGAAGGGGGAGCCTTGTTCGCCTTGAGTCTGCACCAGCGGTGCAGCGTTGGATTCGTCTGTGAGCTGCTCGGCTGGGGTTTCCAGCTCAAGGCTGAGGGTGGTTTTCTTGGCTTCCACTTCGCTCGAAGGGAACACCAGCAAGGCCAGGCTGAGGAGGGCGGCAATGCCGCTCGCGGCCAACAGATGGCTTTTCGGATAAAGCGGAGGCGCTTTAGGCGTTTCGTTGGTCATAGGAAGGTGACTTTGAAAAAGGTGAAATGGAAAAGATGAATGACATGATGAAGATGAAATAACTGTATAAAATATAACCAAATCCGGTTTCGCGCAAGGGCGCGTAGACGCCGCAAGGCGCCAGGTAGGTCACATTCCATTGCCAAACTTGTATTTGACGGCCGATCTTGTATGGTTGGCTCCCTTTGAATCTGAGCCTTGCGGGTCTTTCTATGAAGTCGGTTGAAGAGCAGCTGGCGCTTATCAAGCGCGGTGCGGAAGAGGTGTTGGTCGAGTCGGAGCTGGTCGAAAAGCTCAAGCGCGGTCAGCCGCTGCGTATCAAAGCGGGCTTTGACCCGACGGCGCCCGATCTGCACTTGGGCCATACGGTGTTGATCAACAAGCTGCGCCAGTTCCAGGATCTGGGTCACCAGGTGATCTTCTTGATCGGTGATTTCACCGGCATGATCGGTGATCCGAGCGGCAAGAGCGCCACGCGTCCGCCGCTGACCCGTGAGCAGGTCCTGGACAATGCCGAGACCTATAAGCAGCAGGTGTTCAAGATCCTCGACCCGGCCAAGACCGAAGTCGCTTTCAACTCCACTTGGATGGACAAGCTCACCCCAGCCGACTTCATTCGCCTGGCTTCGCAGTACACCGTGGCGCGAATGCTTGAGCGTGACGACTTCGACAAGCGTTACACCACCAATCAGCCGATCGCGATCCATGAGTTCCTCTACCCGCTGGTGCAGGGGTACGACTCGGTCGCGCTGAAGGCGGACGTCGAGCTGGGCGGTACCGACCAGAAGTTCAACCTGCTGATGGGCCGCGAATTGCAGCGCGCCTACGGCCAGGAGGCGCAGAACATCGTCACTATGCCGTTGCTCGAAGGTTTGGACGGTGTGAAGAAGATGTCCAAGTCGCTGGGCAACTACGTCGGCATCCAGGAAGCACCAGGGGTGATGTACAGCAAGCTGGTGTCGATCCCCGATACCTTGATGTGGCGTTACTTCGAACTCCTGAGCTTCCGTTCCATGGAAGAGATCGAGCAGCTGCGTGCCGATGTCGAGAAGGGGGCTAACCCGCGAGACATTAAGATCAAGCTGGCTGAAGAGATCGTTGCGCGCTTCCATGGTGAAGAGGCAGCGGCCAATGCTCACCGTGCTGCGGGTAATCGCATGAAGGATGGTGAGCTGCCGGAAGACATTCCCGAGATCGAAATCGGCGCGGCTGAAGACATGCCGATTGCTGCCATTCTGAACAAGGCTGGTCTGGTGAAGAACTCGGCTGCAGCCCGTGACCTGCTCAATGCAGGTAGCGTGAAGGTCGATGGTGAGGTGGTTGATCGGAGCTTCGTGTTTGCCATTGGTGCCAGCCATATCTGCCAGGCGGGTAAGAAGGCCTTCGCGCGGATCTCGCTGAAGGCGGAGTAAGGGCTGCTTCTATATAGAAGGATGTTCGCTGCTATATAGATAGAACGCGGGGAGGCCGAAAGGCCTCCCCGCTTTGCTTTTAGCGCTTTAACTGCATTGCCGCTCTCTGTTGAGCCCTGCTGCACCTGTGGAAGCGGGCTCGCCCCGCGATTCTGACCCTAATTTCAACAATATTACGGTTTATTGAAATTAAGGGTTGACGGCCTCTCAGATCCCCTTATAATGCGCCCCACTTCCAGCGTAGTTGGAACGGAAAACTCCTTGATTATCAACGAGTTAGATGTTTCAGGCAGTACTGGAGGTGCTTCGATCTTCTGATCGGCAGCGGTGAAAAAGGTAGTTGACAGCAGCTTGTAACGCTGTAGAATTCGCCTCCCGCTACGAGAGATCGCAAGCGAGTCAAGTGTTTGAAGTTGAACGAGTTTCTCGCAAAATACTTCGAAATAAA